>NZ_CP049872.1:2096691-2795589 GCF_011302915.1 Thermomonas sp. HDW16
CCGGCCAGCGCAGGCTGCAACGCCAGCCGCGTTTCGCACCAATGCAGGCGCAGGCCATTGGCTGGCGATGCGGGAAGCGGATGCAGCGACAGCACCCAAACCGGTTCGGCATCGACCGGCGGCGCATAGCCGCGCCCGCCTTCGCCACGGGTCAGCAACAGCTTCAACACACCCGCATCGCAACCGGTCGCGAGTTCAGCGACGCGTGCTTCGATGACATCGATCGACGGCGGCGCGATCCCGAGCCGCAGCGCCCCGTCGCACAAGCGCCTCAGGTGCCGCGGCCACAGCGGCACATCGCCGCGATGCACGCGCATGGTCTCGAACAGGCCATCGCCATAGGCAAGGCCACGATTGGCCGGGTCGATGCTGGCGATCTCGCGTTCGCCGCGGAAGATGCGAATGCTCATCCAGCCACTCCCAGTGCGCGCATCATGCCGCGTGCTTTCGCACGGGTTTCGTCGAGTTCGCGCTGCGGATCGGAATCGATCACGATGCCGGCACCGGTGCGAAAACGCAGCGTATCGCCTTGCATCTCAGCGCTGCGGATCAGGATATTGAGATCCATGTCGCCATCGCGATTCAGCCAGCCCATCGCGCCGGTATACGCGCCGCGGCCGATGCCTTCCAGCTCGGCGATGATCTGCATGCAGCGCACCTTCGGGCAACCGGTGATGGTGCCGCCGGGGAACACGGCCGCAATCACTTGCCCCGGCGTGGCGCCCCCCTGCAGCGTGCCGCGCACGTTGCTGACGATGTGGTGGACGTGCGCGTAGCTCTCCACCGTCATCAGTTCGTCGACCTCGACGCTGCCGGCCTCGCAGACGCGACCGAGGTCGTTGCGCTCCAGGTCGATCAGCATCACGTGTTCGGCGCGTTCCTTGGGATGGCCGACCAGTTCGCGGATGCGCTGTGCATCGTCATCGCCATCGAAACGCGGACGGGTGCCGGCGATGGGGCGAGTTTCGACCACGGGGCCCTGCATCGACACCAACCGTTCCGGCGAGGCACTGACCACGCTCCCCCTCGGCATATGGAAGATGCCGGCAAACGGCGCGGGATTGTTGCCGCGCAGGCGCTGGAACAACTCGGCAGGCTCCGGCGGAACACCAAAACGCGCCGTCCAGCCGCGCGACAGATTCACCTGGAACACGTCGCCCGCGGCAAGGTATTCCAGTACGCGCGCCACGCCATCCAGATAGCGCTGTGGCGCGTCTTCATCGATGGCAATGGGTGGCGTCCAATCCGGCAGCGGCGGCAACGCGCCGGCCATCTCGACATCGGTGAGGATGCGTTCGATCCACGCCTCCGCGCCAGCTTCGGCCACCGCGATGCATTCGCCAGTACCGTGATCGCGCAGCACCGCCGCCGGGCAACGCAGCGCGCATGCCACGGGCAAATCGCCTGCTGCCTGCGGCAATCGCAGCACCGGCTCAACCTGTTGTGCCAACTCGTAATCCAACAGCAAGGCCCAACCGCCACGGAACGGCGATGCGGCATCAGCATCGCGTGGCACGCGCTGCTGATGCCACTGCGCGTCCAGCACATCGAGGAAGCGGCCCTCGATGGATGCGCCATCCTGGTCGCGCACCACGCCATCGCGATACAGCGCGAAGTTTTCGCCATCGTGCACCAGCAGCATGTCCCAGCGACCGTGCGCACCGGTCGCGCTGGACTCCAGAAGCACCGGGTAGCGCGCCGGATCGAGGCGATGCAGGTCGAGCAGGTCGAAATCGGCGCGGAGGGTTCGGGTGATCATCGGCAAAGAGCACCCCACCCCAACCCTCCCCTGCTACGCAAGGGAGGGAGCGGCATCAGATTCGCTTGAATACCAAGGTACCGTTGGTGCCGCCGAAGCCGAACCCGTTCGACACCACCACATCCACCTTCGCCTCGCGCGCGGTGTTAGGCACGTAATCCAGGTCGCAGCCTTCGCCCGGGTTTTCCAGGTTGATGGTCGGCGGGATGATGCCGGTTTCCAGCGCCTTGATCGTGTAGATCGCCTCCACGCCGCCAGCCGCGCCCAGCAAATGGCCGGTCATCGACTTGGTGGAACTGACCATGGTCTTGTAGGCGTGGTCGCCCAGCGCGCGCTTGATCGCCAACGTTTCGGCGAGATCGCCAAGCGGCGTCGACGTGCCGTGCGCGTTGAGGTAGCCCACGTCTTCGGGATTCACGCCGGCGTCCTTGAACGCCATCGCCATGCAGCGCGCGGGGCCTTCGCCGTTCTCGCTGGGCGCGGTCATGTGGAACGCATCCGACGACGCGCCGAAGCCGCCCAGCTCGCAGTAGATGCGCGCGCCGCGCGCCTTGGCGTGTTCGTATTCCTCGAGGATCAGGATGCCGGCGCCGTCGCCCAGCACGAAGCCGTCGCGCTCGCTGTCCCACGGCCGCGAGGCGCGGGTGGGATCGTCGTTGCGCGTGCTCATCGCCTTCATCGCGCAGAAGCCGCCCATCGAGGTCGGCGAGCTGCCGCGCTCGGCGCCGCCGGCGATCATGACGTCGGCATCGCCGTACTGGATCATGCGCATCGCCATGCCGATGCTGTGGTTGGCGGTGGCGCAGGCGGAGACGGCGGAAAAATTCGGCCCCTTGATGCCGGTCAGCAGCGAAATCTGCCCGGGCAGCATGTTGATGATGGTGCTGGGGATGTAGAACGGGCTGATCTTGCGCACCCCGCCCTCGTGCAGCTTGACCGAGGTTTCCTCGATGCCCCAGATGCCGCCGATGCCGGAACCGATCAGCGCGCCGATGCGTTCGGCATTGGCCTCGGTCACTTCCAGGCCGGCGTCCTGCATCGCCATCAGCGAGGCGGCCACGCCGTAATGGATGAAGTGATCCATCTTCTTCGCGTCCTTCGGGTTCACCCAACGGGTGATGTCGAAGTCGCGGATTTCGCCGGCGATGCGGGTGGGATAGGTGCTGGCGTCGAAGCCTTCGACCATGCCGATGCCGGAGCGGCCGTTGACGATGCCGTCCCAGTTGCTGGCCAGGTCGTTGCCCAGCGGCGAGACGATGCCCATTCCTGTGATTACAACGCGACGCTTCGACATGGCGTTCCCTCGGTTCGTTTGTTCGATGTTGCGGTGGTGCAAACGCACGGGGCCGCATCAGCGGCCCCGGCGTCAAGACTCGTGAAAGCGAATTACGCCTTGACGTGGGCCTTGATGTAGTCGATCGCGGCCTGCACGGTGCTGATCTTCTCGGCTTCTTCGTCCGGGATCTCGCACTCGAACTCTTCCTCGAGCGCCATCACCAGTTCCACGGTGTCCAGCGAATCCGCGCCCAGGTCGTCCACGAACGACGCGCTGGTGGTGACGTCTTCTTCCTTGACGCCCAGTTGTTCGATGACGATCTTCTTGACGCGCTCTTCGATGCTGCTCATGTCTGGTGGCTCCTCCCGGGAATCGGGTCAGTGGTTAGTTTACGTGAAAGCCGGCCGGCGCAAGCACCACCCGGCGGGTTTGGATCAGGGCATGTACATGCCGCCGTTGACGTGCAGGGTTTCGCCGGTGATGTAGCTGGCATTCGGGCCTGCCAGGAAGGCCACCGCCCGCGCGATGTCCGCCGGCTCGCCCAGGCGGCCCAGCGCGATCTGGCCAAGCATCGCCTCGCGGGCCTGTTCCGGCAGGTCGGCGGTCATGTCGGTGGCGATGAAGCCCGGCGCGACCACGTTCACCGTGATCCCGCGCGAACCGATTTCCTTCGCCAGCGATTTGCTGAAGGCGATGATGCCGGCCTTGGCCGCGGCGTAGTTGGCCTGCCCGGCATTACCGGTCACGCCGATCACCGAAGCGATATTCACGATGCGGCCCTTGCGCGCCTTCATCATCCCGCGCATCACCGCCTTCGACGAGCGATACACGGAGGTCAGGTTGGTGTCGAGGATGGCCTGCCAGTCCTCGTCCTTCATCCGCATCAGCAGGTTGTCGCGGGTGATGCCGGCGTTGTTGACCAGGATCGAGATGCCGCCGAATTCCGACGACACCGCATCGATCAATGCCTCGATGGCGCCGGCCTCATTGACGTTGAGGCGACGGCCGTGGCCGCCGACGGCAGACAGGCGTTCGCCGATGGCGAGCGCGCCGGCGTCCGAAGTCGCGGTACCGATCACGGTCGCGCCCTGCGCGGCCAGTTCGTCGGCAATCGCCGCGCCGATGCCGCGCGATGCGCCGGTGACCAATGCGACTTCACCTTTCAACAGCAACTCACTCATGCGTTCCATTCCTCGATGGCGCCGGCGAATTCGGCGGGCGTGCCGAGTGCGCGGGTGTCCAGTGATTTGTCGATGCGCTTGACCAGGCCGGTCAAGACCTTGCCCGGACCACATTCACCGATGCGGCCCACGCCGCGCGCAGCCAAGGCCTGCACGCAGCCGGTCCATTGCACCGGCAGGTAGAGCTGGCGCACCAGCGCCTCACGGATTGCATCGACGCTGTCGTGCGCCTGCGCATCCACGTTCTGGATCACCGGCAGCGACGGCATCCGCCAGTGCATCCCGGCCATCGTTTCGGCCAGGCGATTGGCGGCTTCGCGCATCAGTGGTGTGTGCGAAGGCACGCTGACCGCAAGCTTGACCGCCTTGCGCACCCCCTTCTCCTGCAACAGCGCCAGCGCGCGATCCACCGCCGCCGCATCACCGCCGATCACGATCTGGCCGGGAGAGTTGTAGTTGGCCGGTACGACGACCTGTGAGCCTGAGGCTTCGGCGCAGACGGCTTCGACCAGCGCGTCATCGGCGCCGAGCACGGCCGCCATCGCGCCCACGCCGGCCGGTGCGGCCTCTTGCATCAGTTGACCGCGAATCCGCACCAGGTGCGCGCCGTCGCGCAGCGACAAGGCACCGGCCGCGACCAGTGCGGTGTATTCGCCCAGGCTATGCCCAGCGAGCACCACGGGCTTCGCGCCGCCTTCCGATTCCCACAACCGCCACACGGCCACGCCCGCCGCCAACAGCGCCGGCTGGGTGTACTCGGTGCGGTTGAGCATTTCCTCGGGGCCGGCCTGCGAGAGCGCCCACAGATCGACGCCAGCACCATCCGAGGCTTCCTGGAAGGTCGCCTTCACCGACGGATGCAATTCGGACAGTTCGGCCAGCATGCCGATCGATTGCGACCCCTGGCCGGGAAAGACCAAGGCGAGTTGTGCGGGGGTTTCGCTCACGCAGGTTTCGGGCGTGGGGCGCCCGCAAAATCAAGGGACGGGCATGATACGAGCAATTGCTCTACTGCGTCTGTACCGGGGCGTATGCCCCATTCATATGTCTGTACCGAAGACGCAAGCCCTGCTCAGTAGCGCAGCAGCGCCGAGCCCCAGGTGAAGCCGCCGCCGAATGCCTCCAGCAGCACCAACTGACCGCGCTGGATCTTGCCCTCGCGCACGGCCTGGTCCAGCGCCAGCGGCACTGAACCCGAAGACGTGTTGCCATGTTTGTCCACGGTCACGATCACCCGATCCATCGGCATGTCCAGCCGCTTGGCGGTGGCTTCGATGATGCGCAGGTTGGCCTGGTGCGGCACCAGCCAGTCCAACTGATGGCGGTCCAGGCCATTCGCTTCCAGCGCTTCCTCGACTACCGAGTCCAGTGCCTTCACCGCATGCTTGAACACTTCGTTGCCGGTCATCAGCACGCGCACGCCGGCGTTCTTCTCTTCCGGCTTGAAGCCGACCGAAACGCCCACGGGGTTCCACAACAGCTCCTTCTTGCCGCCATCGGCGTGCATATGGGTGCTGAGGATGCCGGTTTCGGTATCGGCCTTCAGCACCACCGCACCGGCACCGTCGCCGAACAACACACAGGTGCCACGGTCGCTCCAGTCCAGCATCCGGGTCAGGGTTTCCGAGCCCACCACCAGCGCGGTCTTGGCCGCACCGGACTGGATGAACTTGTCGGCGATGGTCAGCGCATAGATGAAGCCGGAGCAGGCCGCATTGACGTCGAACGCCGGGCAGCCGTTGGCACCCAGCTTGTGCTGCAACAGGCAGGCCGAGGACGGGAAGATCAGGTCGGGCGTGGTGGTGCCGAGCACGATCAGGTCGATGTCGGCGGCGGTCACGCCCGCGGCTTCCATCGCGCGCAGCGAGGCCTGGTAGGCGAGATCCGAGGTGGTCTCGCCTTCCGCCGCAACATGGCGCTCACGGATGCCGGTGCGGGCCACGATCCACTCGTCGCTGGTCTCCACGAACTGGGTCAGGTCGGCGTTGGTCAGCACCTTCTCCGGCAGGTAGCTGCCAGTGCCGGCGATGCGGGAATAGATGCGACCTTCGGACTGACTCATGCGTGGACTCCTGGCTGACCCGTCACGATAGCGCGGACGGGTCGGGACATGCGGGGACTGGTTAATCCGGGACACAGAAACGCCGACGGCCGCACCATTTGGCGCGGCCGGGCGTCATCCAGCAACTACGACCTTGCGGCCGCGGATCACTCTTCGTCGACGACCTTGGTCTTCGGCGCGATGACCTGCTTGCCACGGTAGTAACCGTCGGCGGTCACGTGGTGGCGCAGGTGGGTCTCGCCGCTGGTCGGATCGGTGGCCAGCTGCTTGGCGGACAGGGCATCGTGCGCGCGGCGCATGCCACGGCGGGACGGGGAAACGCGGGACTTCTGGACAGCCATGGGACAACTCCAAATGAATACTTGCGTGAAGCTTGGTTACTGCAACTCAGCGCGACATTATCGCACTTATTTTTTCTTCAGGCCGGCCAACGCCGCGAACGGGTTGGCCTGCGCGGTTTCCTCCGCGGTCGGCACGAATTCGCGCTCCACCGCTTCGGCGTCTGGCGCGACCGGCACCACCGGCAACGCCAGGATCAATTCGTCTTCCACCAGCTCCGCCGGCTTCAGCATGCCGTCAGCCTCCACCAGCAAGGCCTCGTACTCCTCCGGCAGGGCCGATTCGTCGGCCTCGTCGCGGACCAGGCCCAGCCGTTGCACCAGCCGCACCGGCAGCACGAATCGCTGCAGGCTGCTCTGGCATTCCAGCGGCAACTCGGCCTCGATGTGCAGCTCCGCGTACGGCAGCCTCAACGCATCGGTACCGAACGCCAGCGTGTAGCGGACGTCGCCTTCGGGTTCCAGCAGGCTGTCGCGCAACCGGGTCATCGCCGCCAGCGGAATCCGGCCTTCGAATTCGCGCCGCGCCGCGACCATCCGCCAGGCATCCACGGTCTCTGGCACCAGGCTGTTCGATTGGTCGGACATAGCCGGAAAATGTTACGGGGCCGCGGGTTTCCTGTCAAATCAAGGCGATGCACCCGGTTTTGCCCGGGTTGAGCCGGATTGCCGCACGGCCGGTGCTCGCGCAGACTGCACGGATGAAACTGGCCCTGCCTCTGCTGTTGCTCGCCACCATCACGACGGTTCTGTGGCTGTCATTGCGTACCCGCCAGCGCAGCAAAACCCGCGAACGCACGATCCGCGGCGTGCTGGACGCCGCAGACGCACTTGAAGCCCGGCTGCGCACTGCCCGCGACGAGCTCGAAGCCGTCGCAGGCGAAAATGAGAATCCGGTGCGCGGTGCCATGCAGGAGATCTTGCGCCAGCGCCTGTGGCTGCAGGACAACGCCGCCTCCGCCGACCTGGCCCAGCTCGACGCCGTCCGCCGCTCGCTGGACAGCGCGCGGACGACCCTTGAGCAGCAGTTGCAACGGGTCTCGCAAGCCCGGTCCGGACAGTAAGCGTGCCGCGCCTGGTCCTTGCCTCCACCTCGCGCTACCGACGCGAACTACTGGAACGGTTGCGCCTGCCCTTTGATGTCGCGCGCCCCGACGTGGACGAAACCGCCCTGCCCGGCGAATCCCCGCGCGACCTTGCGATCCGGCTGGCCGAAGCAAAGGCGCGGGCCGTGGCCTCTCAACAGATCAACGACAGCTGGGCGCTGGGTTCCGACCAGGTCGCCGAAGTCGAAGGCCATTCGCTGGGCAAACCCGGTGGGTGCGGGGCCGCGATCGCACAACTGCGAGCGATGTCGGGCCGCGTGGTGCGCTTCCATACCGCGTTATGCCTTGCGCATGCGGATGGCCGCAGCTTCGCCGGCATCGACCTGACCGAAGTGCATTTCCGTGTGCTGACCGACGACGAGATCGAGCGCTATGTCGATGCCGAACAGCCCTTCGATTGCGCCGGCAGTTTCAAGTCGGAAGGCCTGGGCATCAGCCTGTTCGAACGCATCGACAATCGCGACCCGACCGCCTTGATCGGGCTGCCGATGATCGCGACCTGCGAGTTGCTGAGAAAAGCCGGCTTTCCCCTGCCGTAGGCAATCGACTCAGCGCACTTCGATCTTCTGCTCCGGCCAATCCTCGACACTGCCGTCCGCACCGCGCAGGCGCAGTCCCAACCAGTGTTCGCCGGGCGAAGCGCCTTCGACCCTCGCACGGAAATACACATTCGGATGGTTCGGGTCGGTGCTGAGCTTCCAGAAATCGGCGACGCCGGTATTCGCCTCGCCATAGCGGGCCTGCGCCACGACGCGACCGTCCAGCAACACATCGACCGCGCGCAGGCCGACACCGTCCTTGAACGCCCAGCCGGCAATATCGAACGCTCCAGTGACAACAGCGGAAGGCGTCGGCGTGTCGATGAACGCCAGCGCGGGCGTCGTACACGCACCGTCGCGCATCGGCCCGTCGAACGTGAACAGCAGAAAACGCTGGCGGCCGTGGTCGACGTTCAGCACCTGCGGTGGCGGCAATGGCCCGACCTGTGCGCACAGCGCGTGGTAATGCGCGAGCTGGTCGCGGAAATCGACGTCGTTCGCACTGGCGACCAGCAACACCGGGCCATCACCGAGCGAGGCGCGGGTGGAATGCGACAGTTTCCATAACGCCAGCTGCGGCGCCCGGCCATGCTTCTCGTTGAGCGGGTGATCGAGCACGGCGATATCCGCGTCATCGCGGGCAAAACCAAGTTCGGCGCCGATCTTGAAGTTACCGGCGAGGATGGTGCTGCCCGTCGGCATCGCCGCGAGTCTTTCGCGCACCGCGGCGTCCAGTTCATTCCAACCGGCGAAGTTGGTGGGATGGAAATTCTGCGCTGCCGTCTGCGCGCGCAACGACGGAGTGGCGGCGGCGATGTAATAGCCGAGTACCGCGGCCAAGCCGAGCGCGGCCGTTCCCCATGTCGCGAAGCGCCAGCCTCGCGACCAGCGTGAAAGCACCGCAGGCACCAGCGGCAACAGGGCGAGGTATCCCGGCAACGGCCAATGGAAACTCACCCGCTCGCGGTCGGAGAAGAAGCCGAGTGCGAGGAAGCCGAGCACGATCATCGCCCCGCTCAGTGCCAGGTATCGTGTTGCCGGCTTTGCATCGCGCACGCCGCGCCATGCAGCGACCGTCATTGCCGCCAACAACAGCGGCGTGGCCAGCAGCAATTGCATGCGGCCCAGGCGAATGCCTTCGCCGCTGAAACTCCACGGATGGCGATCGACCAGCTGGAAGCGCAGGCCGGCATCGGCGTTGTGCAGGTTCCACAGCAGCAACGGCAACCACGCCAGCGCACCGACAAGGACCGCAGCCCACACCCGTTTGTCGCGCAAGGCCGCGCGGCCCTCGCGCAACATCAGCAAGGCGACGAACCCCACCGCGATCACGGCGGCGAAGCGATAGTGGGTCAGGCTGCCCATGACAAGCCCGAACGCCAATTCGCCCGCCGAAAATGCATCGACACCGCGCAGCAGCCGCAGGCCGCCATCCAGGCAAAGCGCGGTGGCCAGCAACAATGGCACGTCGGGCAAGGCCAGCAATCCCAGCGTCCCGGCGAGCGGCAGCAGCAAGGCCAGCGTGCCCGCCTGCCAGCCGGTCTTCGCATCGAACTCGCGCGCCGTCATGCGTGCGACGAGCCACGGGATCGCGGCGGCAATCGCAAGGAACGGCAAGCGCAATGCGAGAGCGCCATCACCCAGCTCATCGCCGATCCGCGCCAGCCACGCGGTCAGGCCGGGCAGATCGGAATAGGCCCAGGCCAGATGGCGGCCTTCCTGCCAATAGAAGGCCTCGTCCACGAACAATGGCAGCTGGCTCGCCAACCCGACCTTGAACACGAGCAGGATCAGCCATACACCAATGAACCAGCGCTTGCCGACGTCCGCTTCCTGCATGCCCCGCATCTGTCCGTGACCTCGCTACACTGACCCAATCCAGACCGAGGACGCCCATGTCCGCACCCACGGCAACCGACGCGATGCTACCCGATGCTCTGCGTAGCGCATTGCGCGATGCGCAGGCGCAGGTCAATACATTGGTGCTGGGCAAGCCACTACAAGTGCGGCTCGCCTTCGTCGCCCTGCTCGCAGACGGCCACCTGCTGATCGAGGATCTGCCCGGCCTGGGCAAGACCACGCTGGCGCATGCGATGGCAGCAACGCTGGGGCTCGGCTTCCAGCGAGTGCAGTTCACCTCCGACCTGCTGCCTGCGGACATCCTGGGCGTATCCGTGTATGAGGCACAAACGCGCCGCTTCGAATTCCATTCCGGCCCGGTGTTCACCCATGTGCTGCTGGCCGACGAAATCAATCGCGCACCGCCGCGCACGCAAAGTGCGCTGCTGGAGGCGATGGCCGAACACCAAGTCAGCATCGACGGACAGACCCGCGCCCTGCCCGACCCGTTCCTGGTCATCGCCACCCAGAACCCTGTCGATCTGGCCGGCACCTATCCGCTGCCGGATTCGCAGCTGGATCGCTTCCTGCTGCGACTTGCATTGGGTTATCCGGATGAAGCCGCCGAACTTGCCCTGCTGGCCGGCAGCGACCGCCGCGACATGATCGCGCGGGCCACACCGCTGCTGGATGCCGAACGCGTCATCGCGTTGCGTCGTGCAGTACTCGACGTACATGCCAGCGAACCGCTGCTGTCATACGTGCAGGCGCTGGTGTCGCGCAGCCGCAAGCATCCGGGCGTGCGCGTAGGCCTGTCGCCACGCGCGGGGCTAGCATTGTTGCGCGCGGCACGCGCGCATGCGCTGCTGCTGGGCCGCGCCCATGTGATTCCGGAAGACGTGCAGGCGCTGTTCCCGTCGGTGGCCGAACACCGGCTGGTCGGCGACGCGGATACCTCGACCGCGACGCTGGCGAAGGCGATCCTGCACGCCGTGCCCGTCGACTGACCCATGCTGGCCGCACTGCGCCGACGCATGCAGTCGTGGATGCGGCCGCGCCAGGCGGAAACCCTGCCGGCGTGCCTGCAGCGCAACCGCATCTACGTGCTGCCCACGATGACCGGCCTGTTCTTCGGCTTGTTGCTCGGCACCATGGGCTTGGGCGCGCTCAACTTCAACAACAACCCGGCGCTGCTGCTGGCTTTGCTGCTGGCCGGCGCCGCGCAAGCCAGCCTGATTTCGGCGCACATGCAATTGTCCGGCGTCGTGGTCGACACAATCGCAGCCGACCCGGTGCCGGCAGGCGAGCCCTTGCGCCTGCGTATCGGATTGGGCGCGCACGATGCGCGCATGCGCCGTGGCATGCGCCTCGCCAGCGGGAATTCCCACGTACATGTCGAGTTCGACCACAACGGCGGTACCGCGGAACTACCGTTGCCGACCGAGCGCCGCGGCCTGATGCCGCTGCCGCGACTGGAGCTGAGCACGGTGCAGCCGTTGGGCCTGGCGCGCGCCTGGGCCTATGTCTGGCCCGCGCAATCGGCGCTGGTGTACCCGGCGCCGGAAGCGCAGGCACCGCCGTTACCCGCACCCGCCGGCGATGCCGGCCGCGCGCAAGTCACCCGTGCCGGCGACGATGTCCACCACCTGCGCGGTTACCGTACGGGCGATGCGCCGCGCAGCGTGGCCTGGAAAGCCTCCGCGCGGCGCGACAGCCTGCTGGTGCGCGAATACGAACAGCACCGCAGCGACCAGTTGTTGCTGGACTGGCCGCTCACCGCCGGCCTGCCCCACGAACAACGCATCCGTCGGCTGGCACGCTGGGTGGACGATGCCGAACGCGAAGGTCGTCGTTATGCCCTGCAGATTCCGGGGCAAGCACCAATCCCGATGGGACTTGGCGAGGCGCACCGCCATCGCTGCCTGCGTGCGCTGGCGCTGATGCCGGGCGAGGCTGCGCATGGTTGACCTGCGTAGGTTTTTTTCACATACCAAGTCACCACTGATGCGCGTACGCACGCATGCATTGACCCTGCTGGCCGCCGCTGCCTGTCTGCTGCCCTTACTGCTGCAATTGCCGCCTGCTCTTGGTCTTGGTTTCGGGCTTGTCGCGATCCTCATCGCGATCGCGTCCTGGAGGCGCAGGCTGCCGTTCCTGCTGCGCCTGCTGATCGGCATCAGCATGATCGCAGCGATCGCCATCATCGCTCCTGGCGTGGGCCGCGATACCGCCTGCACGGTGCTCGCGGCCATGCTGGCGCTGAAACCCTCGGAAACCTCCAGCCTGCGCGATGGCCGCAGCCTGGTCGGTTTCGCCTTGTTCGCCCCGTTCGCCGCCTTCCTGCTCGACCAAGGGCCAACCAGCCTGCTGCTTGCATTGGCCGCCGTGCTTGCGTCCCTGCTGGCACTGCAGCAACTGGCCTATGACGAAGCCCAAGTCCGCATCCCTGCCGCATACTGGCGGCAGGCTTCCAGCGGCGTGTTGAAACTGGTTGCACTCGGGCTGCCACTGGCGATGGCCGCGTTCTGGCTGTTCCCGCGCCTGCCTACGCCATTGTGGGGCCTGCCGGATCGAGCGGTCGCCAAGCCCGGACTCTCCGACAGCATGACGCCAGGTGGCTGGCTGGATCTCATGAACGACGACAGCCCGGCAGCACGCGTGCAGTTCTTCGGTGCAGCGCCCTCCCGGGAACAGATGTATTGGCGCGGCCCGGTGTTATGGGATTTCGATGGCCGCACCTGGCGCCAGATCAAGCAGCTGCAGTACATGCCCGCAGCACCGATGCAGGCAGCTGGCACGGGCTGGGACTACCTGATCGAACCCGAGCCGACCGAACACCGGCAGCTGATCGCACTGGATCTGCCGACACAAGTACCGGGTGGCGCTTTCATCGCCCTCGACTACAGCACGTACTCCACGGCACCGCTCAACGGCGTGACCCGCTGGCGAATGCGCTCAGCTGCGCCAGCTGCCGCGGAACCCGAGCTGCCACTGGTGTTGCGCCAACGCGCGCTGGAACTGCCGACCGGCTTCAACCCACGCACGCTCGCCATGGGTCGACAATGGCGGCGCGAGGCCGGCAACGACACACAGGGCCGTGCAGACGCCTCTATCGTCGATCGCGCCCTGGCAATGATCCGCCGCGAGTTCGCCTACACCCTGGACGTGCCTCTGGCCGGGCGAAACGAAATCGACGATTTCCTGTTCGACCGCAAGCAGGGGTATTGCGAGCATTTCAGTTCGTCTTTCGTGGTGTTGATGCGGGCCGCCGGCATTCCCTCGCGCGTGGTCACCGGTTACGCGGGCGGCTACCGCAACCCGGTGGGCGACTATTGGCTGGTGCTGAACTCGGACGCGCATGCCTGGGCCGAAGTCTGGCTGCCCCGGCGTGGCTGGGTACGGGTTGACCCCACCGCCGCCGTCGCTCCGGAGCGGGTGTTCGATACCCTCGTCGACCGCCAACCAGGTCGTATCGGCGCATTCGACGGCCTGGTGCCGATGTTCAATGTCGGCGACTGGCTACGCCGCGGCTGGAACGACTTCGTGCTTGGCTACGACGCCCAACGCCAGCAGCGGTTGTTCAACCCGTTCGGCAAGAATCGGATCAGCAGCCACGGATTGATCCTGATGTTTACCGCAGTCGCGGCGCTCGCGCTGGCGTGGATGGCTTGGCTGCTCGCACGCGGGGAGCGCGAGAAAGACCCGCTGCTGCGTGCATGGCATCAATTGGGGCGTCGCTATGCACGACAAGGAAACGGCCGTGCCATTCATGAACCCGCCGAGGCCTGGGCTGAACGCGTCGGCGCAGACGTACCAGAATCCGGGGCTCCCCTGCGCGCGCTCAGCCGGCGTTTCTCCAACGCGCGGTATGCTGCAAAAGACACCAGCGAGTTGCGCCGGCTGTTGCGCGACCTGGCCACGCATCGACCGTGAAGTTTTCCCTGCATCATGGAGCCGCCATGAACATCCGCATCCTGACCATCGGCATCGCCACGATCATGCTCGGTGCCTGCGCAACCGTGCCCAAGCCCCTGCAAGGTCAATTCCAGGTACTGACCCCGCACGAAGCCGCGGCAAGCGATCACATCGGCGCAACCGTGCGTTGGGGTGGCCGCATCATCCGCACTGAACCGCGCGCCGATCGCACTTGCTTCGAGGTGATTTCTACCAAGCTGAATGCCGATGGTCGCCCGTACCAAGCCAGCGATGACACTGCGGGCCGCTTCATCGCCTGCCGTACCGGCTTCTATGATCCGGCCTTGTTCGAGCCGAATCGCGAAGTGACCTTCACTGGCCGCATCGACGGCTATGAAGAGCGCAAGGTGGACGAATACGCCTACAAATTCCCGCGGGTCGCCGCCGACGTGGTCTACCTGTGGCCGCAACGCGAACGGGTGAACGTGGTGACGCGCCCGGATCCGTGGATGTGGGGCTGGAGTGGTAGATGGGGCTGGGGCTGGTAAGCACCCAGCTTCAGGTTCAGGCAGGCGTACCGAAGCGCCCCAACGGTGCACCCGCCAGCAGGTGCAGGTGGATCTGGAACACGGTCTGCCCGCCGTCGCCATTGCAATTCATGACGATGCGGTAGCCATCCCCGGCGAAGCCCTGCGCCTTCGCGTAGCGCGCGGCGGCGGTGGCAAGGCGGCCGATGACGATGGCCTGCTCTTCCGGCACGTCGTTCAGCGTGGCGAAGTCGATCTTTGGCACGAACAGCACATGCACCGGCGCCTGCGGGGCGATGTCGCGGAACGCGATCAGGTGCTCGTCCTCGTACACGATGTCGGCCGGGATCTCGCGACGGATGATCTTGTGGAAGATGGTCTCGCTCATGCGCTGCTCCGCTCTCAGGAGGTGATTTCGCTGCGGCTGCCGAAGGCATGCGACAACGTGCCGCGGTCCACGTATTCCAGCTCGCCACCCAGCGGCACGCCATGCGCCAGCCGGCTTGGGTGCACCTTGTGCGCCCGCGCCAGCTGCGCCAGGTAATGCGCGGTGGCCTCGCCTTCAACCGTCGGGTTGGTGGCGACGATCATCTCCTGCACCTCGCCCTCGCCCAGCCGCTGCGCAAGCTGGTCCAAGCCGAGTTCGCGCGGGCCGATCCCGTCCAGCGGGCTGAGCCGCCCCTGCAGCACGAAATACAGGCCGCGGAAACCGGTGGCCTGCTCGATCGCCAATCGATCCGCCGGCGACTCGACGATGCACAGCTGGTGCGCATCACGTGCGCCGCTGCTGCAGGTCGGGCACAACTCGGTCTCGCTGAAATCGCGGCAACGCTTGCAGTGGCCGACATGCTCCATCGCCTGCGCCAAAGCGCCCGCCAACCGTTTGCCGCCATCGCGCTGGCGCTCCAGCAGGTGGTAGGCCATCCGCTGCGCGGATTTCTGGCCCACGCCGGGCAGCACGCGCAAGGCGTCGATCAGTTGTTCAAGCAGCGAAACACTCACGTCGGGACTGCCTGCCGTTAAAACGGCAGCTTCATGCCCGGCGGCAACTGCATGCCGGCGGTGGCCGCCGACATCTTCGACTGCGATTCCGCATTGATCTTGTTGACCGCATCATTGAACGCGGCGGCGATCAGGTCTTCGGCCATTTCCGGATCGGCCAGCATCGACGGATCGATGCGCACCTTGCGGCAGTCCATGCGACCGCCCAGGGTCACGCTGACCATGCCGGCGCCGGCATTGCCGACCACTTCCAGCGCGGCCACTTCCTCCTGCGCACGCTGCATGTCTTCCTGCATCTTCTGTGCCTGCTGCATCAGCTGGGCGATGTTTCCACGCATGTCGGTGTCTCGTGTGTTCGTTTGGAAAAAGATTGCGTCGTTGCCAGGGGAAATCAATCCTTGCCGAGTGGCCGGATCGAATCCGGCACGATCTGCGCGCCATGCACCTGCACCAGCCGCTGGATATCCGGGTCTGCGGCGAAACCCTGCTCCGCGCCCGCCTGCTTCTCCTCGCGTTCGCGCACATTGCGCACCCGCGCAGTGTCGCCACGCGGCTCGCCGGTTTCGAAGCGCAGCTGCACCGCGCCACCAAGCAGTGATGACAAAGCATCGCCCAGCTGCAAGACCAGGCTGGGCGATTTCAGGTGTTCGTCCCCAGGCGCCAGGGTCAGCCGCAACACGCCATCGGAATGCGCCAGGAACGCTGCGTGCTCGGCCAACAGGCGTGCCGGCCCACGCAGGCTGCTGCGCGCGACCAGTTCCAGCCAATGTTCGCTGTCGGTGACCAGCATGGCGGTGGACGCCTGCGGCGATGCAGACACGACTACCGGCGGCGGGGCGAATTCCGCTTCGCGCGGCTCGGCGACGCGCATCGGCGGCGGCGTTTGCGGCTGTGCCTGCAGGCGCGGCGCGGGCTCCGCCAATGCGGCACGCGCCTGTTCGGCGGCCGCCGTTGGCGCATTCGAACGAACGACAGGTGTCGCTGGTTTCGTCGTCGCTGCGGCAGCGCGCGGCAGCGACGCCTGTGCGCTGGCTTCGCCCGGGCGGAACGCGAGCATTCGCAGCAGGCTCATCTCGAAGCCGCTGCGCGGACTGGGCGCATACCCCAAGTCGCGGCGGCCGTTGAGCGCCATCTGGTACCAGAGCTGCACCAGCTCCGGGCGCAGCTGCGTGGCCAACGCATCGATGTCGATGGCATCGCTGCCGGTTTCCACCGTCGGCACCAATTGCTTGACCTGGATCCGGTGCAAGGCCTCTGACAGCGCATCCAGCACGCTGCCCCAGTCCGGTGAGAACTCCGCGAGCTGCGCCGCCTCATCGAGCAAACGCTGGCCATCGCCATCGGCCAATGCGGACAGCAGTGCTTGCACGCGATTGCGATCCACCGTGCCCAGCATCGCCGCCACCGCAGCGGCGTCCAGGCGGCCGCCCGTGTAGGCGATCGCCTGATCCAGCAGCGACAGGCCATCGCGCAGGCTGCCATCGGCGGCATGCGCCAGCTGGCGCACCGCGTCGTCATCGGCCTCGATGTTTTCCGCGCCCAGGATCTTGCTGATTTGCCCGCGGATCTGCGCTTCGTCCAGCCGCTTCAGGTTGAACTGCAGGCAGCGGCTCAACACCGTGACCAGCAGCTTTTCCGGATCGGTGGTGGCGAACAGGAACTTGACGTGTTCCGGCGGCTCTTCCAGCGTCTTCAGCAGCGCATTGAACGCCTGCTTGGACAACATGTGCACTTCGTCGATCAGGTAGACCTTGTACTTGCCGCGCGACGGCATGTACTGCGCGTTCTCGATCAGCTCGCGCACGTTGTCCACGCCGGTGTTGGACGCGGCGTCGATCTCCAGCAAGTCGATGTAGCGGCCGGCATCGATGGCCAGGCACGTCTCGCATTCGCCGCAGGGATCGGCACCAGTGCCGCGCTCGCAGTTCAACGATTTGGCGAAGATGCGCGCGATGGTGGTCTTGCCCACCCCGCGGGTACCGGTGAACAGGAAGGCATGGTGGACGCGGCCGGTTTCCAGCGCATTGGTCAGCGCGCGCACCACGTGTTCCTGCCCGACCAATTCGGCGAAACGCTTGGGCCGCCACTTGCGGGCGAGGACGAGATAGGACATGCCCGCATTGTCGCATGCACCGACGCCCCGCTTCGATGAACGGGAGTCGCAGTGCTCTTGCTCTTTAAGCCCCCTTGGTAAGGGGGCGCTCGCGCAGCGAGCGGGGGATCGGAAGCACGTCGCGGGACCCGCGATTTCGCGCAGCGGAATCGTGGGCCATTTCGGGCACAGCCCGAAATGGGCGATGGCCCCGCCGGCTGACCTCGGCACCCGCGTCAATCGATACCGTTGCTGCCTTCCGGCCCTGGCGGAGTTTTCGATCTAGCGTCGCGAGGGGCCGACGGGGCCACCATGGAGACTTGCTGTTGAAACGAAGATGGCGGAGAGAGGGGGACACCCCCAAAACGCCTCAAAACCCTTATTTTCCGGGAGAAACAACCCGGTGAGAGTTTGTACCAGCTGGCGTACCAGCGTCGCCCGGCAAGTTTAGCAGCCCACAGGCGCGGCGCGGAAGCGCCCGCGCCCAGAGCCAGGGCCAAAGGCCCAGAGAACAGGCCGCCGAAGGCGGCCAACCCGGCGCGAAAGCGCCGGAAATCGCGCCAGTCCGTGACAGAAATCGCAACTGATTTCTCAGTTTTTGCAACTTTGACCGATGTGAAAAATGGCAAAAACGCCTTGTTTTTAGCTGCGGAACGCGCTTTTGCGTTTTACTCCCCCTCTCCCTCTTAGTCTTCCTTCTCAATCTACCTTCTGCTCTTTTCTGACCTTCAAGCTCAACTCAGTTGACAAACTCGCAACCAGCCGTTCAATGCTGGAAGCGAGGCTAGCGGGTTGCTGTCCTTCGCATGTTCTCCATCGAAGGCACTCCCCCATGACCCTCACCGAACAGACCCAGCAGGAAATCTCCGACGCCATCGACACCGCGCAACGCCAAGAGCCAGGCTCCGGCGAGATCAATGTCACTGTCTCCAAGAAACGCAAGAAGATCGAACCCATCAACCCCTTCGCGCTTTGCTTTGCTGAAAGCCTGGGGCAGCTGATCGTGGCGCGAAAGATCGGCGCGCCAGCGATGGCCGTCCTGTTCAAGCTCCTGGCCCTGGCCCAGCAAGGCAACCTGGTCAGCGTGAACCAGAAGGGAATAGCCGCCAGCCTGGGCGTGGACAAATCGGCAGTGTCCCGAGCAATCAACCAACTGATCAAGGCCGGAGTTTTGCTCGAAATGCCAGAGGGCATTTTCTTCAATCCCCAGTTGGTAAACCGCTGGGGCCTGGACGCGGTGGCCAAGCGCTTCCCCAAGACCGTAACGGCAGGGATTGAAGCGTTGAAAGCGCACAAAATGGGGGCCAACTGGGCAGTCCCGGAGGACGAGGCTAAGAAATAAACCCCGCTTGCCTCGTCTCCTGGAACTAGACCTAACGCCGATCAGTTGTTGCTGATTTGCGCCGGCTCGAGACCCGTGTCGTCAATGACACATTTGGCCCGCTGGGGAAGCTCTACCCCCAGCGCGTTTTTCGCCTGGAATGTGAACATGACAGCGATGTTGCCGGTGGGTGCGCGATAGACGCTGGTATTCAACAGGTCGCGGTCAAAGGTCGATGGGAAGTTCAGCTGACTTTTGACGCTATCCTCGCAAGCGGTGATCGCAGTTACATCACTAATGGCAGCAGTTTTGGCGTTCTTGGATACGACGCCGGCGTCTGATTTCAAATCGTCTTCGCTAACGTAGAAGCGCTGGCCATTCTTGCAATCGACGTAAAAAACCGCCTGTTGCTTCGGCTTACCCCGATCCGAGAGCCCCACTATCTCCACATAGTCGCAGCTGGCGGACTGGGCCACCTTCTCCGCCGCTTTCGGCATTGCGGCATTGATCCGCTTGACGCCAGCGCTGCCCCATTCGCGACGGGTCTTTTCCCAGCCATCGCCCTCGATCAAAAACACCGCGTCTGGGCTGATTTTCCTGCTCACATCCACCTTGGCAGGTGCCGCGGGGGTGGCAGGTGTTGGCGTTGGGGTAGTGGCACTAACGGGGGCTGGCGCAGCTTGGCCCGCCACCGTTGCGGCTGGCTCGGCTGCTGACTTCGACGGCTCGGAGTTGATCACGGCAATAGCCAGACCAGCAAAGAAGCAAACAAGCCCAATGCCGATTGCTGCTCCATTGCGCGCTACCGGGGAGATGAAACGACCAATCCAAGCCCCGGAAGGCGGAATGATCACCAATACACCTATGGCCATGACCAGGAACGCGATGAACGCCCCGGTGAAAAGCGCTCCCAGGGCCGTGAACCCAAGAAACAGACCCAACACCCAGCGAAGCACTTTCAGCAGCATGTCCATGTGTTTCCCCCTTGCTATTCCCCAGACTGTACATAAAAACGATTTAGGGGAGGCGGCGACTTGTGTCCCCGGTCTTTTTTGCTAGGTGTGTACACCCCGCCCCGAGAAAGACAATGCCTGATAGTACGAAAGCAACCCGGGCCGCATTCCGTGCGCTTTTGGATCAGTTGGCCAAAATCCGGGCCAAACAACAGCCGCAGCCACCGCCCGCGCCGAGTGGCCCCGTCCGCAAGACCCGCGTGAATGTGCGCGAGTTCCTGCGCGACAAAGAAGGAGACAACTGGTGGGACAGCAGTGGCGACGGAGACCCGTGGATTGGCCTGCGTCCCAGGCCGAGACCACGCGGGCCACGCCGACGCCGTTGATGGCCAGTGTTGACGCAACCCAGGAGCGGCAAAACTCACGCCCAGGGTGGGCGAGGTTTCGGTAACACCCGCGCCCTGGGCGCGGGTTGTTGCTTTGGAGCAGGAGGCGGAGGCGCGCTGCCGCTCGCCTGGAAACTCACCAGCGGTAGGCGACGGCTGCGCCGGTAGGCCGGCGACTTCTCGCGGATCAAATCGGCCTCGGTGGCAGAAACGGCCCAGATGGGCGGGCGGCCACGCCTCCGGCTTCCCGCCCGCGTGCCGTAGAACGCCAGGCTTTCGGTTGATCGGTGGCCCATCACTTGGGCGGCGAAATGGGCCGCCCCTTTCGGGTTGGCCGTAGCCGGGTCGGTAATCCAGGCTTTGAGGTCGCTCCCGAAGGCGTGGCGGAACGAGTAGCAGGAAAGACGATGCCGCGCCAAAGCCTTGTTGAGGCTACGGTAGTCGGCCTGGTTGGTGGTGAGAGTGAAGACCCCGCCCCGGGCGTCGGCTGTGGCCCGTAGGGCCGTCGCAGCTAGCCCGGCGGCTTCCACTAGCAGGGTGCGGGTGTGGTGGCCGCGCTCGTTGTCCACCTTCGCGCCCTTGATTTCCACTTGGAGCATGGGCCGCCCGTCGAGGTCGGTCGCCTGTATCCGGCCGCCCGCCATCATCTCGGCAGGCCGCAGGCCCGTCAGGGCCAGCAGGGCCAGCCGTTCGGCATGGCGGGCGGCCAGGGTGTCCCCCCGTACCGGGGGGCCGCCCTTGGCCGCCGGAAACAGCAGGGCCGCCACGGCTAGGTCAGGCTCCGGCGGCGTGTCCCGCCTCCGGCTCTTGCTGGGCGGGCGCTTGCCCTGCTTGGCCAGGGCTTTCCCCTTGGCCGCCCAGGTCAGGCGTGTGCGGGGCTGGCAGAACCAGCCATCCAGGGCCACCGCCAGGCGGTGGGCCTCGGCGGTCAGGCGTTGCGCGTTGTCCAGGTCGCCCGCCTTGCGGGCGCGTTCACTGGCCGCGCGCCAGCGTCGTACATCGTCCGCCATGCAGTACCGGCAGGCTGTCCGCAGCCGCTGCCAATGGGCCGGGCTGGTGGCCGCTTCCAGCGGCGACACCCCCCGCGCCCGCAGCCGGTCATAGTCGGCCCGATACTTCGCCAGGGTTTCCGCCTTGACCGATCGCGCCGGGAAGTCGTCCAGGATCGCCCGGGTCTGCTTGTCGGCTTCCAGTGTCCAGGGCTTGCCTGACCCGGCGGCGGCTTGCTGGGCGGACTGCTTCGCCTCGGCCAATGGGCCGGCGTGCGCAGCCTCCCAGCCACCCGCCAGACGCGCCCGTTCATACTTCGGCGGCGCGTCCTGCGCGGTCAACTCCGTTGCCCGCGTGCGCCCTTCACTCTCGCTCCGGGCGCGGGGGCCGCGCCCCCGTTTTGCCTTTTCGGCAATCGCTCACGCTCTTGCCTGGCAAAACTCCCCCCATTGTCGGTCGTTAGCACGCCCGACAATGGGGAGGAGCGGCGGCGCTGTTCAGGTTCGTTTTTGCTGGGCATGTCCCAGAGTAGGCAACGCGGAAGCGCCGGCTAGTTGCGGCTTGCGCTGTTTGCGCGAATGGGAACGAAAAACGGAAAACGGACCAGATGGCGTTAGCGCCCCCGGGTCATGACCCACCTATCAGGTGGGCTCCACCTTCCGCCGTCCCTGCTTCGCCTGTTCCGGGGCCGCGCCAACCGCCAGCAGAGGCCGCAGGCCGTCCAGGTCGATGACGCCTGCGGCGGCCCAGTTCAGCTCTGGATGGCAGGCCTTCGCCACGGCGGCCAGCGAGGTTATGCGCCTGCCGTTTTCGTCGCGGCCGTAGCTGTTCACATGGTCGCCGTCGAGCGTGCTGGTCTTCTCGGTCAGGTCGTGGCCGACATATCGCTCACGCCAGCCCTGGGATACGCCTTCCATTTTCTGGATGACGGTGGCGCGGAACGAGTGAAGCCCCATCTTTTTTTTGCCGCGTGGAGCTATGCCCCACGCTTTCAGGGCCACCTGGAAGGCTTTGGAGGTGGAGGCAGCGGGGCCGTTCTGGGTCAGCAGGTTGCCGGGGAATAGCCGGGTCTCCCCGGCGGCCTTCCTGGCTTCCACCCGATCCAGCAGGCCCAGGGCCAGCAGATCGGGATGGATGGGGATTTTTCGGATACTGGCGTCGCTCTTGGTGGTCTTGTCCTCGGCCAGGTTATTGATGTCCAAAACCGCGATGCCCGTGTCTTCGTCGGGGCCAACGTCCACCAGCTCCAACCGGGCCAGTTCGTTTGACCTGGCCCCGGTGTACAGGGCCAGCACCACTAGCCAGCGGTCTTTGAGCGTCGGCAGGGCGGCGAACGCGTCGGGCGCGAACATCGCCCGTAACTGCTCCGTCTTGAAGGCTTGGAAGCCCGTGCCGCGCTTGGGCGCCTTGTCCGCAGCCGTCAGGCGGATATGACCGGCTGCCGGGTTGGTCTTGTCGTCGGGGTAGTAGCCTGCGCCCTGGGCCCATTTGAAAAACCGGGTCAGGTAGGACTGGACGTTCGCGGCAGAGCTGCGCGCGAGACCGCCGGCCATCAGGTGATCGTAGAACTGGCCGCAGCGGCTGCGGTGGATGGTGTACAGCCGGGTTCCGGGCTTTACGAAGCCGGCGAAGGCGTCCCCGGCGGGTTTGAGCTTGCTGTTGAAGGTCTTGAACCGCGTCGGGGACTTCCAACTCGGTAACTCGGCTTTGAGCCAGAACTCCACCGCCTGATCCGTTCGGCAGATATGGACGCCCGGGGGCGGGCCGGGGGGCGGGGCCGCGTCGTTGACGGACGGCGCGGGCAGGTTCGCCAACGGGCCGGCACCGCCATACAGGTCGGCCAGCAACTTGGTTGCTTTCATCGCGGCGGCCAAGTCGGCCGCCTTGTCGTCGCTGTCCGGCATTTCGATTGAGTGGCCGGAGGCGTGCGTGACCTTCCAATCTTTCGGCTTGCGCCCGCCGGTCAGGCCCAGGGCTTCTGCGAGTTCGTCATCGTCGTTTTTCTCCCACGCCATGCCGGTTTTCTCCACGCGAGCAATGGCCGCATGGTAGGCGAGCAACAACGCGCCTGACCATGCATGCGCGAGGCGGGGGTCATGCGTCCGCAGGGCGCGCCGGATCTCGCCGCGCCCGAAGTGGCGGCGCAGGTGCTTGGGGATCACCAACCGGAAGGTGAAACCGCTGGGGCGGTGGAGCAAATACCGAGGCAGGCGCATGATTGTACCAATCCATGTACCAGGCCGTTTTCTCCCAAAAATGAAAAAACCCCTGAAAAACAGGGGTTTTGTGCAAACTGGCGGAGAGAGGGGGATTCGAACCCCCGAAGCGCGGTTTAGACGCTTACACACTTTCCAGGCGTGCTCCTTCAACCGCTCGGACACCTCTCCGCTGGAACCCGGAAGACCGCGTTGCGGCGGCGTTCCGGGCCGCGCAGTTTAGCGGCTGGCCCGCCCCGCGACAAGGAAACCGCTCAGGGCGCCGGATGCAGCCAGCCGGCGTCGCCCTCGGCGTAGCGCTCGCGCTTCCAGATCGGCACCCGCGCCTTGACCTCGTCGATGATCCAGCGGCAGGCGGCAAACGCCGCGTCGCGATGCGCGGCGGACACGCCCACCCACACTGCCATTTCGCCGATGGCGAGCTCGCCGATGCGGTGGGTGCACACGGCCTCGACGATATCGAAACGATGCATCGCATCCGCCAGGATCGCCTCGCCTTCGCGTTCGGCCAGCTCGGCGTAGGCCTCGTAATGCAGGCCGGTCACCGCGCGGCCGTCGTTGTGATCGCGCACCCAGCCCTCGAAGCTGGTGCAGGCGCCGGCGCGCGCATCGCGCAAACGCGACTGCATCGCGACGGGATCGATGGCCGATGCCGACAAGACGAAACGCACCAACTCAGCCTCCACTGACCGGCGGGATGAACGCGACGGTCGTGCCGTCGCGCGGCGCATCGCTCCAGCTCGCGAACGCGCCATCCACCGCCACGCGCAGCCGCGCTTGCGGGAAGGCCAGGCCATGACGCACCTGCAGTTCGGCGTACAACGCGGAAAGGTCCGTCGCAGCGGTCACCACCTGTTCGCTGGCGATACCCGCGGCGTCGCGCAAGGATGCGAAATACAGCACCTCGACATGCGCGCTCATGTCAGCGCCCCGACATCACGCTTGCCTCCGCGCTTGCCCAGCAATTTCGCCGGGCCGATCACGATGGCATGGCTTAGCGCCTTGCACATGTCATACACCGTCAGCGCGGCCACGGTGGCGCCGGTCAGCGCCTCCATCTCCACCCCGGTGCGGTGCACGGTCTTGACCGTGCAGTCGATGCGCAGGGTGCGCGCATCCTGCCAGTCGATGGAAAAACGACAGCCGTCGATGGGCAGCGGATGGCAGAACGGGATCAGTTCGTGGGTGCGCTTCACCGCCATGGTGCCGGCGATGATCGCGGTATCGACGATCCCGCCCTTGGCGCTTTTCAGACCGTTCGCGCGCAGTTGCTCAGCGACCGCGGCCGGGAATTTCACCCGGCATTCGGCGCGTGCCTCGCGTGCGGTCGCCTGCTTCGCGGATACGTCGACCATCGCCGGTCGGCCGGCGGGATCGAGGTGGGTGAGTTTGTTCGATGTGCGTGCCATGCGCGGATTATCACCCAGCCGCAATCGTGCGGACTCAGCCGCCAACCAGGTACATCTCGACATGCTTGCGCGAAGCGCCTGCCTCGCTGCGGATTTCGCTGTAGCGATCCGCGCGCTTCGACCACAGGCCGGCAACATGCCGTGCCAGCGCATCGTCGCCTTGAGCCAACACCCCACGCAGGTCGTGGCCCTGCCCCGCGAACAGGCAGGTGTACATCTGCCCATCGGCAGAGACACGGGCGCGGTGGCAGTCGCCGCAGAACGGCGCGGTCACCGAGCTGACGAAGCCGACTTCGCCACGTCCGTCTTCGTAGGCATAGCGCTCCGCCACCTCGCCGCGATAGTTCGCATCCAGTGCACGCAGCGGCCAGCGCGCGGCGATGCGGTCGCGCAGCTCGGCCGAAGGCAGCACGCGTTCGCGCAGCCAGCCGTTGCAAGTGCCCACGTCCATGTACTCGATGAAACGCAGCACATGGCCATGCTCGCGGGCGAATTCGGCAAGGGTTTCGATGCCGGCACCGTTCACCCCGCGCTGGACCACGCAATTGAGCTTGATCGGGGCGAAACCGGCGGCCTGCGCCGCCTCGATGCCGGCCAGCACATCGCGCAATTCGCCGCGACCGCCGGACATCGCGCGGAACGCCTCGGCATCCAGCGTGTCCAGGCTGACCGTGATTCGCCGCAAGCCGGCATCGCGCAGGGCTTGCGCGTGGGCAGCCAGCAGCGAGCCATTGGTGGTCAGGGCGAGATCCTCGATGCCGTCGATCGCAGCCAAACGCGCCACCAATTCCGGCAAGCGTTTGCGCAGCAAGGGTTCGCCACCGGTCAGGCGCAACTTGCGCACGCCGAGTTTGGCGAAGCCGCGCACGAGCGTCTCGATCTCGTCGAACGACAGACGCGAGGCCGCATCCAGCCCGTGGTCATCGGCGATGCGATCCGCCGGCATGCAATACGGGCAACGGAAGTTGCAGGCTTCGATCAACGACAACCGCAGGTCACGCAATGGCCGCGCCAATGCGTCGCGCGGCGACAGGTCACTCATCCTGGCTCCGCATCGGTCGGCCTGTGCAGCGGCACGATTTCACCCGGCACGCCGACGCGATGGCCACGCGCGCGCAGCGCCTCGCCGTCTGCCTCACTGGCGTAGTGGTAGAGCAGGCAGCGCGCCAGCAGTTCGCGTGGGTATTCGCGCTCCAGGTCGTCGATGCCGCTATGCGATGGATTGCCTTCCAACGCGCAGTCATGGGCGATCAGTTCATCGGAAGCGGCGTACTTCGCCAGCATTTCCGGGATCGGCCGGGTATCGCCGGTCCACACCAGGCTGCCCGGCAGGCGCAGCGCGAACGCGGTCTCCGGCCAATGATGGCGCGCCGGGAATACCTCCAAGCGCACGCCGTCGTGCCAGAAATGATCGCCGACCGGGATTACCCGGAACGCGTCCCAGAAATTCACCCCGCCTTCGGCCAGCGCGTTCGGATAGCTGGCCACGCGCTGGTGCAACAGCGGCAGCAGCGGCACCGGCACGTACAGGCGCACCTCGCCGCGATGCGCGTCATCGAAATAGCTGGCCACGAACAAGCGTTCGAAGCCGGCGATATGGTCCATGTGCGCATGGGTCATGAACAGCGCGGCGGGGATGCCGCCATAGGTTCGTCCATACGCGGTCAGCCCTTCGCCACCGCAGTCGATGGTCAGCCACGGCGCGCCATCGCGTTCGATGGTGGCCATCGCCGAGCCCAATTCCACCGCCGAGGCGTTGCCGACCCCGAGCAGGCGCAGCTGCCAGTCGCTTTCCTGGTTCATCTCAGTAGCCACGTTGCCAGGCGGCCTCATAGGCCACGCGCAGTTGCGCGAAGTCGGCATCCACCTGTTCGATGCTGCGCGCACCACGACGCTTGCGCAGCGAACGCTGCAGGCGTTCCAGGTTGGCGTTGCGCCAGCGGGTGGCGGGGATGCGCAATTGCGAACGGTCGAAATCGATCATCCAGCCGCGTCCCTGTTCGTCGAACAGGATGTTGTGCGCATTGAGGTCGGCATGGTCCAGCCCGGCGCGATGGAATTTCGCGATCAGCTGGCCCGTTGCTTCCCATGACGCCTCGCCGGCGGCGGCGAGTTCCGCCAAGGAGCGCACGCCCGGCAGCCGCTGCATCAGGATCGCCGCGCGGTAATGCATGCCTTCGCGCCGGTAGTAGGCGGCGAACGGCAGCGGCACCGGCAGTTTCTTTTCGCGCAGCACGCGCAACAGGCGGAACTCGGCGAAGCTGCGTACGCGATTGATGCCACGCCACAGGTGGCCATCGCGGCTCAGGCTTGCCGCCCAACCGCCGCGCAGGTACTGGCGCAGCACGGCATCGCCTTCGCCGGTTTCGATGAACCAGGCGCCACCGCGGCCACCTTCGGACACCGGCTGCGCGGCCTCGCCCCAGTGCGCGGGCGCGAACCAAGCCGGGTCGGGTTGCCGCAACTGCGTGCGGTCGAACAGAATCGCCCCATAGCCGCGCGCATCGCGGAACGGCGTCAGGTGTTCATTGGCGTCAAAGCCCGTCATCCATGCGAGTTTAACAAGCACGTGACCGAAGCCAACGCACCGCGTTCGATCTGCCTGCTGCGCCTGTCCGCATTGGGCGATGTCACCCATGTGTTGCCGCTGCTGCACACCTTGCGCCAGGCATGGCCTGGGCTAGCGATCACCTGGGTGATCGGCAAGGGCGAACATCGGCTGCTGGATGGCCTGCCCGGCGTGCGCTTCATCGAATACGACAAGAAATCCGGGCTGAAGGGCATGCGCGAGGTTCGCCGCCAATGCGGCAGCGGGTTCGACGTGCTGCTGCAAATGCAGGTCTCCGCCCGCGCCAACCTGCTGTCCGCGTTCATCCCGGCGCGGCGGCGGATCGGCTACGACAAATCTCGCAGCAAGGACGGGCACGGGCTGTTCATCAACGAACGCATCCCGGATCGTCCCGGCATCCATGTGCTGGACGCGATCGGCAGCTTTGCCGAGCCACTGGGCCTGCAGCGCGACGTGGTGGCCTGGAACATGCCGGTACCGGACGAGGCCCACACCTGGGCACGCGCGCAATGGGCAGACGACGGCCGGACCACGCTGATGATCTCGCCCTGCTCCAGCCACGCCCTGCGCAACTGGCGCCCCGAACGCCATGCCGCGTTGGCCGATCATGCGGCAGCGCAGGGTTGGCGGATCGTGCTCTGCGGCGGCCGCAGCGAGCTGGAGCGCAACACGGGTGATGCGATCCTCGCGGCGATGCAGGCGCGCGAGGGCGTGCTCGACCTGATCGGCAAGGACACCCTCAAGCAGCTGCCCGCGCTGCTTGCCCGCGCCGACCTGCTGGTGACGCCGGATTCCGGGCCGATGCACATCGCCAATGCGATGGGCACCAAGGTGCTGGGCCTGCACGCGGCCAGCAACCCGAACCGCAGCGGGCCGTATTCGGATCGGCGTTATTGCGTGGACCGCTACGACGACGCCGCGCGCAAATACCGCGGCAAGCCGGCATCCGAACTCAAATGGGGCAGCAAGATCGAAGCCGAGGGCGTGATGGACCTGGTGACGGTGGACGATGCCATCGCCGCATTCGAGCGCTATCGCGCTGCTGCCGGCTGAACGCAGCCGGCAGGATCAGGCACCCTGCCCGCTGCCGTAGTCCTGGTACGACTTTTCCTCGACATAGGCAGAGCCCAGCGCCAGGTTGATGTCCTTCTTCACTTTCGCGCGGGTGTCGTTCTCGAAATACACGGCGCGGGCAAGGCGGATGAACTCGGCATCGAAGGCCTGCGCTTTTTCCTGCAGGCGAATGTCGTCCTCGATCACCCACAGCCGCTCGTTGACCGCCTTCAGCTCGGCCCGCAGCCCGGTAATGTCCTGCGCGGCGGCCGGATGCGCCGCCCACGTGGTTTCCAGCGCCGCCAGCTCGTTGCGGACATTAGCCAGCTTGGCCGGGTCGGACATGCGCTCTGACTTGATCTGCAGGATGGCGATTTTGTCCAGCAGTTCACCGAAGGACACGGGGACGAGGATTTCGGACATGTGTGGCCGCGGAATGGGACGGGCGGCCAGTGTAGCGCCTTGCCCACAGGCGGCGCGGCCCGTATCATTCGCGGCCCGCGACACCCAAGTTTACGGAGAGGTGGCAGAGCGGTTGAATGTACCTGATTCGAAATCAGGCGTAGGTGTGAGCCTACCGGGGGTTCGAATCCCCCCCTCTCCGCCAGAGTACGCAAAACGCCCCTCGTGGGCGTTTTGCGTATCTACGTGGATGCCAGCGGACGAAGCAAGTCCGCGGGTTCGACGCATCGACAGGGGAACAGGCGGGTGCTTGCGAAGCGCTGCCAGGCGCCCGACTCGAACGTCCACGCGTACAGCGCGGGCCGGACAGCCGATGCGGACGGCCGAATGGCAGCCCGCCGGGGCCATGGATGAACCAGCCGCCCCTTCTTCGCACCATCTCCACGGACACAACCGCTACATTTCGACTTCAACCCGTCCGGTTCCCCCGTACGATTCCGTTACCCCCCTCAAGCCCCGGACGAATGTCGCCCGCATGATCGAATTCGGACACCTCAGCCATGTCGGCCTGCGCCGGGAACTGAACGAAGACACCTATTACGGCGACAGCGAGCTGGGGTTGTGGCTGGTCGCCGACGGCATGGGCGGACACGAGTACGGCGAAGTCGCCAGCGCGCTGGCGCGTGAGGCCATCGTCCGCGAGATCCGCGACGGCTCGCCGCTCGCGGAAGCGATCCGCACGGCCGACGAGGAAATCATCCGTTGTTCCAAGCGTCGCGGCGACAGCCTGCCGATGGGCACCACCGTGGTGGCGGCCAAGGTCATCGACAACCGCTTCGAGGTGGCTTGGGTCGGCGACAGCCGCGTCTACCTCTGGCGCGATGGCGCGCTGACCCAGATCTCGCAGGATCACAGCTACGTGCAGGAATTGATCGCACAGGGTGCGATCACTGCCGACCAGGCGCGCAGCCATCCGCACCGCAACGTGGTCACCCAGGCGCTCGGCGTCACCGACCCGAGCCAGCTCAACGTGGAAACCCTAACCGGCGAACTGCGCCCGGGCATGCAGCTGCTGCTGTGCAGCGACGGCCTGACCGAGGAAGTGGACGACCGCAGCATCGCCCGGGTGCTGGCGCACCAGGAATGCAGCGCGCAGGAATGCGTGGACGGTCTGGTTGCCGCTGCGCTGGACGGTGGCGGCTCTGACAACGTGACCGTGGTGCTGGTGCGCCGGCACTGAACCGGTCGCCGCGTCAACCGGCGGTTTCCAGCTCCAGCCACAGGCAGCGCCCGGCTTTCTTCTGCAGACCTTGCAAACGGGCCGCATGCGCCGCCGCTTCTTCGGCCTGGACCTGCACGCACGGGCGCACGGCATCGGTCGTCGCGACGGTTCGCACCACCGTTGTTGCGGCGGCCTGCGGCGCTTCGCTGGCGAAGCCGATCTCGCCCTGCCCCGAGGTCAATGCCAGGTAGACGTCGGTGAGGATCTGCGCATCGAGCAACGCGCCATGCAATTGGCGTTGCGAGTTGTCGACGCCGAGTCGCTTGCACAGCGCATCCAGCGAATTGCGCTGGCCGGGGAAGCGCTGCCGCGCCAACAGCAGGGTGTCCTCCACCGTGCAGCGCTCCAGCAGTTTGCCGAAGCCATCCAGTCGCGCCAGTTCGGCATCGAGGAAGCCGACGTCGAACGCGGCGTTGTGGATGACCAACTCGGCGCCTTCGACGAAGGCGATGAACTCATCCGCCACCTCGGCAAAGCGCGGCTTGTCGGCCAGGAACTCCAGCGTCAGTCCGGTGACTTCCTGCGCACCTGGCTCGAATTCGCGATCCGGGTTGAGGTAGCAATGGAACGTGCGTCCGGTCGGCCGCCGCTCCACCAGCTCCACGCAGCCGATTTCGACAACGCGGTTGCCCTTCTTCCACTCCAGGCCGGTGGTTTCGGTATCGAGCACCACTTGTCTCGTCGCATCCGCCTGCATCAGCCTGCCCGCTCCTTGATCTTCACTGCCGCCGCACGGGCCAGCATGTCCACGCGTTCATTGTCCGGATCGCCGGAATGGCCCTTCACCCAGCGCCAGTCGACCTTGTGCCTGGCGTTCGCCGCATGCAGTCGTTCCCACAGGTCGCGGTTCTTGACTGGATCGCCACCAGCGGTCTTCCAGCCGCGCCGTACCCAGTTCACCATCCATTCGGTGATGCCTTGGCGCACGTATTGCGAATCCGTGTGCAGGATCGCATCGCAGCCTTCCTTCAGCGCCTCCAGCGCGGAGATCGCCGCCATCAACTCCATCCGGTTGTTGGTGGTGTCCGGCTCGCCGCCTGAGAGCTCACGTTCGATGCCGCACCAACGCAACAACGCACCCCAGCCGCCGGGCCCGGGATTGCCCAGGCAAGCGCCATCGGTATGGATCTCGACCTGCTTGCGCACAACGCTCATGCGGTCGGCATCCCCGGCCGCCAAAGCGATTTGGTCGACGAACGCCTGGGCGTCAACGGCGAACGGCGCTTTTCGGCACGGATCAGGAAGGCCGCACGCATGCCCGCGCCGTCCTGCATCGCAGGCTCCGGCGCGATGCCCCAGCTCGGCCCCAGGCCGCGCGAGACCACATCCGGCACCAACCCGACCGCACGCAGGCGTCGCCGCCACGTCACAGGCTCCGCTGCCCGCGGCCCCTGCCCACGCCAGCGCAGCCGGTATGGCGACAACGGGTTCAGCGCCAGCAACCACAGACAGCCGCTTGGCACCAGCAAGCGCGCGCATTCCTCGAGGAGTACCGTCGGTTGCGTACTGATGTCGGCCAGGTGCTGCACCACCACCACCCCGCAAGATTCGGTGGGCAACGGCAGCGGCAAGCCGCAACGCACATCGCCTTCGAAACCACGCGCCGCCGCACGCAAGCGCAGGAACGGCAACTCGACCTCACCCTCACCCATGCCACTCGGGCATAGCCACAGGCCGGGCTGACCCGGACGCTCGAGGGCGGCCTGGCGCAGGCTGTCCGCTTCGCTGGCCAGGATCGCCTGCCCGGCCACGCCGGCGAACCACGCAGCCGCGGCGGCGGGTTCTGGCTGGCGGCGAAATCCGGACGAGGGCATGGTCGGGGGCATACCATCGGGATTCTGCGGGAAACGCCGCGACCCGTCACGACTGGACAACGCATGGATTTGCAGCCGCTGCCCGCGTTCGACGACAACTACATCTGGTTGTTGCGCGATACCGACGGCCGCGCGCTGGTCGTCGACCCCGGCGAAGCCGCACCCGTGCTGGCCGCGCTGGCCGATGCGCCGGTACCGCACGCGATCCTGCTTACCCACCACCACGGCGATCACATCGGCGGCGTTGCTGAATTGCTCCGGCGCTGGCCCGGCATCCCGATTTTCGCCCCGCAGGACGAACGCATCGCCATCGCCACGCATCGGGTAGACGACGGCGATACGATCACAGCCGGGCCTTGGCGCTTCGACGTACTGGAAATCCCCGGCCATACGACCAGCCACGTCGCCTTCCACGGCCGGCTCCCGGAAGGGATGAGCCTGCTGTTCTGCGGCGACACCCTGTTCTCGCTGGGCTGCGGGCGCATGTTCGAAGGCACGCCGGCACAGATGCTGGCCTCGTTGCGAACACTGGCAGCCCTGCCCGTAGATACCCTGGTCTGTTGTGGGCATGAATACACCGCCGCCAATGCCGCCTTCGCACTGACGGTCGATCCCGACAATGCAGCGCTGCGCGAACGTGCCGCGCAGGCGCGGGCGCAACGCGCGGCAGGACGGCCCACGCTGCCATCGACGCTGGCATCCGAACGCAATTGCAATCCGTTCCTGCGCAGCGACAATCCTGCCGTCCGTGCCGCCATCGCGACGCATGTCGGCCACTCCCCCAGCAACGACATCGAGGCCTTCGCACTGCTGCGTCGCTGGAAGGACGGGTTTCGCGCATGAAGACGATGGCCCTCGCCTGTCTCGTCGCCTTGCTACTGGCGCCCGCAGCCGCCAGCCCGGCGGCATCGCCGACGCTTGAAGCGATCTCCGCCCATTTCTGGAACGACCTGGCCGATCCACAATGCAGGAAGGCCCCGCGTCGCTGGCGGCAGCATTACGGCGATATCCCGCGACGCCTGCGCAGCCCGCGCGAAGCGCAACTGCGCCGCCATTTCGCGCACGTGCTGGACGCGTTGGACGATGCCGGCCTGCCCAGCGAATTCGCCCTGATCCCGTTCGTCGAAAGCCGCTACCACCCTTCTGCCCGCAGCCCTGGCGGCCAGGTAGGCCTGTGGCAGTTCACCGCCGTCACCGCACGCCGCAACGGGTTGTCCGTGGGCAAGGGCCGCGACCAGCGGCTGGACGCGGAAGCCTCCACCGGTGCCGCAGTGCGCTACCTGAAGCGATTGCATCGGATGTTCGGCAACGACTGGCGCTGGACGGCAATGGCCTATAACGCCGGCGAAGGCGCCGCACGCGCGGCCAAACGCGAGGGCGGCCCGCAACATCTTTCGTCGATCACCCGCCACTATCCGGACAAACTGCACGCGCTGGCCTGCCTGATTCCGCGCCCGCCTGACCCGTCGCACGCCAGCGGTTAAACTGGAGCCTTTGCTCTACCCCACACTTTCGCACGGAGAACACCATGGGTTTCCTGCAAGGCAAGCGCGCGCTGGTCACCGGCATCGCCAGCCAGCGTTCGATCGCCACCGGCATCGCCGATGCCATGCATCGCGAAGGCGCCGAACTGGCGCTGACCTACCAGAACGAAAAGCTGAAATCGCGCGTGGAAGACGCCGCGGCGGAATACGGCAGCAAGATCGTGCTGCCGCTGGACGTGGCCGACGATGCGCAGATCGACGCCTGCTTCGAGCAGCTCGGCAAGCACTGGAGCGACGGCTTCGACATCCTCGTGCACTGCATCGCCTTCGCCCCGCGCGAGGCGATCGAAGGCGATTTCCTCGACGGCGTGAACCGTGAACGCTTCCATATCGCCCACGACATCAGCGCCTATTCGCTGGCGGCACTCGGCAAGGCCGCGCGCCCGCTGATGAAAGGCCGCAACGGCAGCATCCTCACCCTGTCCTACCTGGGCGCCGAACGTGCGCTGGCCAACTACAACACGATGGGCGTGGCCAAGGCCTCGCTGGAGGCTACCGTGCGCTACATGGCGATGGCGCTGGGCCCGGAAGGCACCCGCGTCAACGCGATCTCGGCAGGACCGATCCGCACCCTCGCCGCCAGCGGCGTGGCCAATTTCCGCAAGATGCTCAGCCAGTTCGAGGCGGTGGCGCCGCTGCGTCGCGTGGTGACCATCGAGGACGTGGGCAATACCGCCGCCTTCCTGTGCTCGGACCTGGCCAACGGCATCACCGGCGAGATCACCTACGTGGATGCCGGCTACAACATCATGGGCATGAGCGGCATCGACTGAGCGTCGGGCCGACAACCCGCAGACGCGAAAACGCCCGGTCATCCCGGGCGTTTTCGTTTGCCGCCATTCGATCTGGAATCACAGGCGGTCTTCGGCCACCTTGATCTGGTACTTGGCCCGCGCCGACTTCACGTAGGCCTTCTGTGCATCCATGCCAGCAACTTGCGAGAGCTGCCCGCGCAGCTGGTCGCGCTGCTCTTCGGTGACCTGGGTCAGGTCGCCATCGCGTACCGCGCGGATTGCATACACCAGGTACTGGCCGCCCAGTTCGACCTTGTCGACCGGGATCCTGTTGTCCTGCGGGCGTGGCGTGGCGAAGAACGCCTCGACCGCACTGGGCGACGGCACTGGGCTGCCGCGTTCCAGACCATTGGCTTCCGCCATCGCCAGTTTCACGTCCGCCGCCGCTGCAGCCAAGCCCTTGGCCTTCGCTGCCTTGACCAGGGCATCCGCCGCCGCCATCGCAGCGTTGCGCTGGCGGTCGGCGCGGATCGCCGCAACCACGGCATCGGAGACCGAGGCCAACGGCAGCGGCGCTTCCGGCGAGTGTTCGACCACGCGGACGATCACGCTGTGGTTGGGAGCCAGTTCGATCGGATCGCTGGCGGTGCCGTCCTGGATCAGCGTGTCCGAGAACGCCGCGCGCAACACCTTCTGGTCGGCGGCAATGCCGGCGCCGCCGTTGCGCGCGAATGCCGACGTGGTCAGCACCGCAAGGCCCAGCGACTGCGCGGCCGGTTCCAGCGAACTCGGGTTCTTCAGCACGGCGTCGACCAGCTTGCCGCTGAGTTCGTTGTAGGCGCGTTCGTGTTCCGATTGCTGCAATTCAGCTTCCAGCTGGGCGCGCACTGCCTCGAACGGCTGCTGGTTGCCTGCGCGGATCTCGTTGACCTTGAGGATGTGCCAGCCGAAATCGCTCTTCACTGGGCCGCGCACTTCGCCGGCCTGCATCGCGAACGCGGCATCCTCGAACGGCCCCGGCAGGCTGCCCTTGGTCATCAGGCCCAGGTCGCCGCCCTTGTCCTTGGAACCGGTGTCGTCCGAATTGGCTTTCGCCAGCGCCGCGAAATCCGCACCGGGTGTACGCGCCTCGGCCGCCAACGTGTTGGCGCGCGCTTCCGCAGCCTTCTTGTCGGCGTCGCTGGCATCCGCCGCGACCTGCACCAGGATGTGCGACACCGAACGTTGCTCGGCGGACGAATACTTCGCGCTCTGCTCTTCGTAGCGCTTTTGCAGCATGGCCTCGTCGATCGCCGGCACCGGCAGCTTGCTGCCATCGATGTCGATGTATTCCAGGCGCACGGTTTCGGGACGCCGATAGCTCGACGCATGCGCCTTGTACCAGCCGTCGATCTGCGCGGCGGTCACCGGCGCCGTATCCACCGGCACCTGTGGCATCGCCACGAAACTCACGTCGCGCTGCTCACCCAGCAGGCGCAGCAAACGATCCACTTCACCGTTCGTCACGAACGCGGACTGCGCCAACTGGCTGGGGATCAGCGCGTAGTGCAGGTTGTCGCGGATCTTCCCTTCGAAATCGAGCGGCGTCATCGGCGGGCTCTGCGACGCCAGCAACAATTGGTAGCGATCCGTATTGAATTTGCCGTCGACCTGGAAATCCGGGACGGACTGGATCTCGGCGCGCACCTGGCCGTCGCTGATCACGATGCCATCGCGGTCGGCCGCCAACCGCATGACCTGCTCGTCGATCATCTGGTCGAGGATCCTGCGCTTGTTCTCCACCGACTCGAACGCCTTCGCGTCGAACTTGTCGCCCTGCTGTTCACGCGCGCGCATGCGTTCGGTTTCGAAGCGCTGGCGGAATTCGTTGCTGTCGATGTCGTGGGTCTTCCACAGGTAGGTCAGCGGCCACACCTGCGGTGCCGATACCCACCACGACGGCGGTTGCGAGATCCGCGCCGAATAGGTATCGACCCGTTGCGACAGGTACGACTCCATGCCGAAGAAGGCAAACGGGATGATCAGCAGGCCGAGGATCACGGTGGCGATCCAGCCGGAGGTCTTGTCGCGAAGTTTCTGCAGCATGGGCATTGACGATGAGGCGTAGCCCATTAGTTTAGCGCGCCGGGTCGCTTGTCACGCATCCTGCTTGCGCAGGCGCAAAAAAGAAGCCCCGCATCGCTGCAGGGCTTCGGAACAACTTGCTCGAATAAAAATGGCGGAGTGGACGGGACTCGAACCCGCGACCTCCGGCGTGACAGGCCAGCATTCTAACCGACTGAACTACCACTCCGCTGAGACGAACAATGATAGCGGGGCCGAAAATTTCCCGCAAGCTTTTTTCGATTCGATCATCGCTTGCGGCCGCTTTCAAGGCGCACCACCGATGCGATGCCGAAACCGCTACCGCATTTCCTGGTGGGCACTGAGGGGATCGAACCCCCGACCCGCTCCGTGTAAAGGAGCCGCTCTACCGCTGAGCTAAGTGCCCGGAGGCGGCATTATCGCAGCGACCGGGCCAAAACGAAAAGCCCGGCCTTGCGCCGGGCTTTTCGTTCAATGCGCAGGGTGGGTCAGTTGACCGCGTCCTTCAGCGCCTTGCCGGCCTTGAACGCCGGGTTCTTCGAGGCCTTGATCTTGATGGTTTCGCCGGTGCGCGGGTTGCGGCCGGTGCGGGCACCGCGCTTGCGAACCGAGAAGGTGCCGAAGCCCACCAAGGTCACGGTGTCACCCTTCTTCAGGGCCTTGGTAATGGCGGCGACCATCGCATCGACAGCGCGACCGGCGTCGGCCTTGGACAGTTCGGCGGCATCGGCAACGGAATCGACGAATTCGGCTTTGTTCATTAGCTTGATAACTCCCTGTACGAAATGTGACGCGAATATTCGGTGACCGGAACTGCGGCGCTCCCCTACCGCGCCCGGTGGACTGCCGCAACGCACAATCGATGCACGCTGCGGTTGCAAACCTTATACCAGCGGTTTTTTTCGCATGCAACCCGGAAAGCTAATGCTGGCGCGGGTTTCAGCGATTCACCGACGAAAGGCACCCGGCCCGTGCATCAATGCTTGACATCGGCTCGCGCGTCGTCGCCGTTTTTCGGCAAGGGAGGCTGTTCCGCATCGACCTTGACCACGCGCCCCGGCAAGGGACGTTCAAGTGCGAGATCCAGCACTTCGTCGATCCACTTCACCGGCACGATCTTCATGTGCTTGGTCACCGCAGCCGGAATATCGGCGAGATCCTTCTTGTTCTCGTCCGGAATGATCACGGTCTTGATGCCGCCACGCATCGCCGCCAGCAATTTTTCCTTCAGGCCACCGATTGCACTGACGCGCCCGCGCAAGGTGATCTCGCCGGTCATCGCCACGTCGTGGCGCACCGGGATCTTGGTCAGCATCGACACCAGCGTGGTCGCCATCGCGATGCCGGCACTCGGGCCGTCCTTCGGCGTGGCACCGTCCGGCACGTGCACATGCACGTCGTATTTCTGCAGGAAATCCAGGTCGATGCCGAGGCGCTCGGTGCGCGCACGCACCACGCTCAGCGCGGCCGAGGCCGATTCCTTCATCACGTCGCCCAGCTGGCCGGTGAGGATCAACTGTCCCTTGCCCGGCACCAGGGTGGATTCGATCTGCAGCAGATCGCCACCGACTTCCGTCCAGGCAAGTCCGGTGACCAGGCCGATTTCGTTCTCCGCTTCGGCACGGCCGAAGTCGAAGCGCTGCACGCCCAGGTACTTGTCCAGGTTCTTGGCGCTGACGGTGACCAGCTTGTCCTTTTTCGCGGCCTTCGGCTGCGGGCCCTTCAGCGCGATTTCCTTGACCACCTTGCGCGCGATCTTGGCGATCTCGCGCTCCAGGTTGCGCACGCCGGATTCGCGCGTGTAGTAGCGCACGATGTCGACGATGGCGCTCTCGGCGATCTTCAACTCGCCTTCGCGCAGGCCGTTCGCCTTCAGCTGCTTCGGCACCAGGTAGCGCATCGCGATGTTGAGCTTCTCTTCCTCGGTGTAACCGGGGATGCGGATCACTTCCATGCGGTCCAGCAGCGGACCGGGAATGTTCAGCGAGTTCGAGGTCGCCACGAACATCACTTCACTCAAGTCGAGATCGACTTCGAGGTAGTGATCGTTGAAGGTGTGGTTCTGCTCGGGATCCAGCACCTCCAGCAAGGCCGAAGACGGATCGCCACGGAAATCCATCGACATCTTGTCGATCTCGTCCAGCATGAACAGCGGATTCTTGGTGCCGACCTTGTTGAGGTTCTGCACGATGCGGCCCGGCATCGAACCGACATACGTGCGGCGATGCCCGCGGATCTCCGCTTCGTCGCGCACGCCACCAAGCGCCATGCGCACGAACTTGCGGTTGGTCGCCTTGGCGATGCTCTGCCCCAGCGAGGTCTTGCCAACGCCGGGTGGGCCGACCAGGCACAGGATTGCACCCTTCATCTTCGCCACGCGGGTTTGCACCGCGAGGTATTCGAGAATGCGTTCCTTGACCTTCTCCAGTCCGTAATGGTCGGCGTCCAGCACTTCCTCCGCGGCCTTGAGGTCCTTGCGCACCTTGCTGCGCTTCTTCCACGGCACGCCCAGCAACCAGTCCAGGTAGTTGCGCACCACGCCGGCTTCGGCCGACATCGGCGACATCTGCTTGAGCTTGTTGAACTCGGCCTTGGCCTTGGCCTCCACCGGCTTCGGCATGCCGGCGGCAGCGATCTTCTTGGCGATTTCGTCGAGGTCATTCGGCGCATCGTCCAGCTCGCCGAGTTCCTTCTGGATCGCCTTCATCTGCTCGTTGAGGTAGTACTCGCGCTGCGACTTCTCCATCTGCGACTTGACCCGGCCGCGGATGCGCTTCTCCATCTGCTGCACGTCGATTTCGCCATCGACCAGGCCGACCAGCATTTCCAGCCGCTCGGCGGTATCCAGCGTCTCCAGCAGCTTCTGCTTGTCGGACAGGCGCACGCCGATATGCGCGGCGATGGTATCGGCCAGGCGTGAGGGATCATCGATGCCGGCCAGCGTCTGCAACAGCTCGGGTGGCAGCTTGCGATTGGTCTTGATGTACTGCTCGAACAGGCCCATCAACGAACGCGCGATGGCGTCCAGTTCGCGGGGTTCGCGGCTGTCGGCGGAATCCACCACCACCGCAGAGCCGGACAGCGTGCCGTCGATTTCCTTGACGTCATCCACGCGCGCGCGAGTCAGGCCCTCGACCAGCACCTTGATGGTGCCGTCGGGCAGTTTCAGCAATTGCAGCACCTGCGCCAGCGTGCCGATGGGGTGCAGGTCGGCGGCTCCCGGGTCGTCGGTCTCGGCGGACTTCTGCGCGACCAGCAGGATGCGCTTGTCGCCCTCCATCGCGATATCCAGCGCGCGGATCGACTTGTCGCGGCCGACGAACAGCGGGATCACCATATGCGGGAACACCACCACGTCGCGCAGCGGCAGGACCGGCAGGACGAGGGTTTCGTGTTCAGTGCTGGTGCTCATGCGGACTCCAAATTCCTGGCGCGCCCGATGCGCGGCCATGGCATGTTTATGGGGTTGCCGGCCGGCGGATGCAAGCGGCGGCGCAATAGGACGCAGGCCTGCCGGGGTCCGAAACGCGAAAGGCCGCCAGACGGCGGCCTTTGCGAGATGAACGGCGGCGTTCAGTCGGCCGATGCGACCTTCGGCAGCGGGGTTTCCGCCGCAGGCTCGAACGAGGCGTTCTTGTAGATCAGGTAGGGCTCGGACTTGTGCTCGATCACCGACTCGTCCACCACCACCTTGCTGACGTTTTCCAGCGACGGCAGGTCGTACATGGTGTCCAGCAGCACCGATTCGACGATGGTGCGCAGGCCACGCGCGCCGGTCTTGCGCTTGAGCGCCTTCTTGGCGATGGCGGCCAGCGCGTCCGGGCGGATTTCCAACTCCACGCCTTCCATGTCGAACAGCTTCTTGAACTGCTTGGTGATCGCGTTCTTCGGCTCGGTCAGGATCTTGACCAACGCCGGCTCGTCCAGCTCTTCCAGGGTCGCGACCACCGGCAGGCGGCCGACGAATTCCGGGATCAGGCCGTACTTGATCAGGTCTTCCGGTTCCACGTTGGCCAGCACCTGGCCGATATCGGTCTTGCGCTCGGCGCTCTTCACCTTGGCGCCGAAGCCAATCCCCCCTGCCTCGCTGCTGCGTTGCTGGATCACCTTGTCCAACCCGGCGAACGCACCACCGACGATGAACAGGATGTTGCGGGTATCGACCTGCAGGAATTCCTGCTGCGGATGCTTGCGCCCGCCCTGCGGCGGCACGCTGGCCACGGTGCCTTCGATCAGCTTCAACAGCGCCTGTTGCACGCCTTCGCCGGAGACGTCGCGGGTGATCGACGGGTTCTCCGACTTGCGGCTGATCTTGTCGATTTCATCGATGTAGACGATGCCCTGCTGCGCCTTGTCGACATCGTAATCGCACTTCTGCAGCAGCTTCTGGATGATGTTTTCCACGTCCTCGCCGACGTAGCCGGCTTCGGTCAACGTGGTGGCATCGGCCATGGTGAATGGCACGTTGAGCATGCGCGCCAGCGTTTCCGCCAGCAGCGTCTTGCCCGAGCCGGTCGGGCCGACCAGCAGGATGTTCGATTTCGCGAGCTCGACCTCGTCCGACTTCTGCCGGCTCTCGATCCGCTTGTAGTGGTTGTACACGGCCACCGCGAGGGTCTTCTTCGCGCGCTGCTGGCCGATCACGTACTGGTCCAGCACGTCGAGGATCTCGCGCGGCTTCGGCAGCGAGCTGCGCGTGGACTGGGCTTTCTCTTCCAGTTCCTCGCGAATGATGTCGTTGCACAACTCGACGCATTCGTCGCAGATGAACACGCTGGGGCCCGCGATCAGCTTCCGCACTTCATGCTGGCTCTTTCCGCAGAAAGAACAGTAGAGGATCTTGGTGCTGTCGCCGGTGGTCCGGCTTGTACGATCTTCGCTCATTCGCCACTCGCTGACCGCGTTACGCGGAGTCGGCCCGAGAATACCATACGCCCCCGCTGGGCCAAGCGGGGGCGAAAAAGGGAGAAACCGCGTCAGTTCGCGGGTTGCAGGCCGGGAAACCGGCCCGCCAGGACACTTAGCCGGCCTGAATCGACTCGTCCGGGCGGCGCACCAGCACTTCGTCGACCAACCCGTAGTCGCGGGCGGCTTCGGCCGACTTGAAGTTGTCGCGCTCGGTATCGCGCGCGATCACGTCCAGCGACTGGCCGGTGTGGTTGGCCAGCACTTCGTTGAGGCGCTGGCGCAGGGTCAGGATCTCGCGTGCCTGGATCTCGATGTCGGTGGCCTGGCCCTGCGAGCCGCCCGACGGCTGGTGGATCATCACGCGCGCGTTCGGCAGCGCATAACGCTTGCCCTTGGCGCCGGCGGCGAGCAACAGCGCGCCCATGCTGCAAGCCTGGCCGACGCAGATCGTGCTCACGTCCGGCTTGATGTACTGCATGGTGTCGTAGATCGCCATGCCGGCGGTGACTACGCCGCCGGGCGAATTGATGTACAGGCTGATGTCCTTCTCGGGATTTTCGGCCTCGAGGAACAGCAGCTGGGCGACGATCACATTGGCGACATGGTCGTCCACGCCGCCCACGAGGAAGATCACCCGTTCCTTCAACAGACGCGAATAGATGTCGTATGCGCGTTCGCCGCGGCTGGTCTGTTCGACCACCATCGGTACGAGGTTGAGGGCTTTGGTCAGGTGATCCATGGTCTCTCGCTGGTTGAGTTGGGGTTACTGCCCGATCGCTTCCTGGAAGCCGATCGCCTGGTCCGTGTGCGTGGCGCGCTCGGCGATCCAGTCGATCACCTGCTCTTCCATCACCCGGTTCTGCAGACCCTGCATAAGCTGGGGATCGTTGCGGTAAAGATCAATGACCTGCTGCGGCTGCTCGTAGGTGGAGGCGATCAGCTGCATGGTTTCGTTCAGGCGGGCCGGCTCCAGGCGCAGCTCGTTGCGACGGGCGACTTCGCCCACCAGCAGTGCGACCAGCACGCGCTTGCGCGCAGCGTCTTTGAACGCCTCGGCATCGGTGCCGACCTGCTGGCCCTGGCGACGGGCCTGCTCGGTGGCGTTGGCCAGCAGCGCGCGGGCTTCGTTCTCGACCAGGCGCGGCGGCAGTTCCACGTCCTGGTAGGCGACGACCAACTGTTCGCCCACTTCGCGGCGCAGGCGATTCATCAGCGCGCCCTTCAGTTCGCGCTCCAGGTTGTTGCGGATTTCGGTCTTGAACTGCTCGGCATCACCGCTCTTCACGCCGAAGCTGCGGATGAACGCAGCATCGACCTCCGGCAGCACCTGCTCGGCGACATCGACCAGCTTGAAGGTCGAGGTCACGGTCTTGCCGGCGAATTGCGGCATGTGCCAGTCGGCCGGTAGGGTGACGTCGATGGTCTTCTCTTCGCCCGGCGGCATGCCGACGATGGCCTGCTCGACTTCCGGATACATCGAACCGGAACCCAGCACGGTGCTGGTCTTCTCCGCGCCTTCGGCCGGCAGGCGCTGGCCGTCGATCACGCTGGAGGTTTCCAGGTTGGCGAGGTCGCCGGCCTTCGCGGCGCGGGTGACCTTGCTCCAGCTGGCGCGCTGCTGCTGCAAGTTGCCGAGCATGCGCTCGATGTCGGCATCGCTCACTTCGGAGGTGTGGCGCACGACCTCCAGCTTGGTCATGTCGAGGTCGCCGAATTCCGGGATCAGCTCGACCGAGGCCACGTACTTCAGTTCGCCCTCGCCCGCCTCGTCCGCTTCGGTGATCTGCGGGGCACCGGCCACGCGCAGTTCGTTTTCGCGAACGGCCTGATCCATGCCTTGGCGCAGCAGGCCGTCGAGGATCTCGGCGCGCACCTGGCCACCATAGCGCTGCTCGATCACCTTGGTCGGCACCTTACCGGGACGGAAACCCTTGATGCGGGCGGTGCGCGCGATCTCGCGCAGGCGGCCGCCAACCTGGCTGTCGACATCCCCGGCCGGCAGGCTGAGGATGACGCGGCGTTCGAGGTTACCGGTGGATTCGACCTGGACTTGCATGATGCGATGACTCCTGGACGGGTTCGGCGCGAACCCGGTTGCGCGATTGGAATGGGGCACGCGAGGGAAAGACCCCGCACGGAACGCGATAGTTTCGCCGATGCGGAGCCCGCTGTCACGACCCGCGGCAGCACAGCCCCGGAAAAAGAAAACGCCCGGCACGGGGCCGGGCGTCTCGGGACTTGGTGGGCCGTCAAGGATTCGAACCTTGGACCTATTGATTAAGAGTCAACTGCTCTACCAACTGAGCTAACGGCCCGAGAAAACAATTGTAGCAAACGCCGGCATGCATGCAAACGGGAAGTCTTGCGTACACGCCCAAATTTGGGGTGGATGATGGGATTTGAACCCACGACCCCCGGAATCACAATCCGGTGCTCTAACCAACTGAGCTACACCCACCAAAGTTGTCTTGCCTGAAACAGATTTCCACCACGTTGGCGCGCCCGGCAGGAATCGAACCTGCAACCGCCGGCTTAGAAGGCCGGTGCTCTATCCGGTTGAGCTACGGACGCTCGAACCGAATTATCGCACCCAACTTCGCCTTCACGGGCCCGCATCGGAGTGGTCGGGGTAGAGGGATTCGAACCCCCGACATCCTGCTCCCAAAGCAGGCGCGCTACCAGACTGCGCTATACCCCGCCGACGGAACCGATACTGCCGCTGCGTTTGCAGGCCCTGCGTAACGCACCAGCGCCACGAAAGGCCGGGCATTGTCCGGCCGCGTGGGCGGGCTGTCAACGCAAATCGGTACTCGCGTTTTCCTCGCCCCGCTCGATTCACAATGTCGACCAACCGCGTGCAGCGCCATATCGGGCATGCCACGGCATCGCTACAATGCCCGCACGCGAAAGTGGCGGAATTGGTAGACGCCCTGGATTTAGGTTCCAGTGCCGCAAGGCGTGGGGGTTCGAGTCCCCCTTTCGCACCAGGACGATTGGGAAGCCGCATCGGCAAACGCCATCGGCTCGCGTTATGCTCCGGGCAAGCGGCGACCGCCGCGTTCTGCAGGAACCCGACACATGATGCGCAGCGGCAATCCCGCCTTGAAGGACAGCACTTTCCTCGACCTCGGCAGCGGCACCCTGGTGCAAAGCGATGCCGGGGTGATGACACTGAACGGCACCGTCAACAAGACCGCATTACTGCTGGTACTGACCCTGGTCGGCGCGCTGTTCACCTGGTCGCAGTTCTCGGCGGCGCTGGCGGCAGGCAACCCGGGCGCGGTGATGCCCTACGTCTGGGGCGGCATGATCGGCGGTTTCATCGTCGCGCTGGTTACCATCTTCAAGAAGCAGTGGGCGCCGATCACCGCGCCGATCTATGCGGTACTGGAAGGCCTGTTCCTGGGCGCGGTCTCGGCGATGTTCGAGTTGCGTTTTCCCGGCATCGTGATGCAGGCGGTCGGCCTGACCTTCGGCACCATGGCGGCGCTGCTGATGGCTTACCGCAGCGGCCTGATCAAGGCCACCGAGAACTTCAAGCTCGGCGTGGTCGCCGCCACCGGCGGCATTGCCCTGCTTTACCTGGTGCAGATCGGCCTGCAGTTCTTCGGCTTCAAGGGCATGGGCTTCATCCACGACAGCAGCCTGATCGGGATCGCGTTTTCCGGCTTCGTGGTGGTGATCGCCGCGTTGAACCTGGTGCTGGATTTCGACTTCATCGAGAACGGCGTTGAGCAAGGTGCGCCGAAGTACATGGAGTGGTACGCCGCATTCGGCCTGCTGGTCACCCTGATCTGGCTGTATCTGGAAATGCTGCGCCTGTTGAGCAAGCTGCAGTCGCGCAACTGATCCGCTTCGCGATATCAACAAAAATGGCGCCGATCGGCGCCCTTTTTCGTATCCGCGGTCAAGCCGCGGTTGCTGTCGCGACCGGCTTGCGCGCCGGCCACAGCATGAAGAGCACGGTGATGCCGATCAGCGCCCAGCAGTAATGCGCCTTGCCGATCAGCGACAGCGGCGACAGCGCCGCCAGCGAGGCCGCCAGCAGGATTTGCGCGCCGTACGGCAGCAGGCTCTGCACGCAGCAGACGAAAATATCCAGCACGCTGGCCGCGCGTGCCGGCGGCACGCCATGGCGCTGTGCGATGTCGCGCGCCACGCCGCCACTGACCAGGATCGCCACCGTGTTGTTGGCGGTGAACACATCGGTGACCGAGGCCAGTGCGGCGATGCTCCACTCGCCGGTGCGGCGGCCGTCGTTGCCGCGCGCGATCCGCGAGATCGCCTGCGCCAGCCATGCCAGCCCGCCGCTGGCCTTGATCAACGCGCCGAGGCCGCCGATCAACAAGGCCAACAGGACGATCTCGAACACGCTCTCGAAACCGGCGTAGATGTCGCCGGCGAATTCCGCCACGCCGTAGCCGTGCTCGGCGAAACCCGCACCGAACAGCGCCGCCACGACCAGTCCGATGCCGAGCACGGCGAGCACATCCAGCCCCAACAGGGCCAGCACCAGCACCACCAGATACGGGGTGATCAGCCATGGAGAAGCATGTTCCACGGTTTCCACCGGCGATGCTTCGCCGACGAAGGCCAGCGCAACCAAGGTCAGCAAGGCTGCCGGCAGCGCGATGCGTACGTTCTCGCGGAATTTCTCGCGCACCGTGGTGCCCTGCGTGCGCGCGGCGGCAATCGCGGTATCGGAAATCAGCGACAGGTTGTCGCCGAAGGTCGCCCCGCCGATCACCGCGCCGATCACCAGCGCGCGATCCAGCCCGGAGGCATCCGACACACCCAGCGCGATCGGGGTGATCGCGGCGATGGTGCCCATCGAGGTGCCGACCGACAGCGACAGGAACCCGGCCAGCAAGAACACACCGGGCAGGATCAGCATCGGCGGCAACGCGCCCACGCCCAGCGAGACCACGGCATCGACCGCGCCGATCTTGTTGGTGACCATCGCGAACGCGCCGGCCAGCAGGAAGATCAGGCACATCAGCACGATGTCCGGATCGGCGATGCCCTTCAGCAGGGTTTCCTGCGGAGCCACGCCGCGGCGGCGCGCCAACCACAGGCCCAGTACTACCGCCGGCAGGATCGCCACCGGCGCACGCAGCTGGTAGAAGGCCATCGGCACGCCCTGCGCCGTGTAGTACAGGCCAGCGCCGAAGAACAGGGCCAGGAACAACAGTAGCGGCGACAGTGCCCAGGCGCTCGGACGAATATTCATCGCTATATCCGGATATAAAGATGAATATTATGCCGAGCGGTGTTGCGCCGCACAAGATCGACCCGTCATGAAGTCATGAAAAAGGGCGCCATGCGGCGCCCTTCATTCCATCGCGAACAGCCGGCAATTGCTTACAGACGAGACGCGATCGCCTTCGCGAACGACAGCGTGTTGCCCTCGCCGCCCAGATCCGGGGTCAGCGAATCCTTGGCCTCCAGGGTGCCGACAATCGCCGCACGCAGGCGTTCGGCCTGTTCCGGCAGGGCCAGGTGGTCGAGCATCTGCGCCGCGCCCAACAGCAGCGCGCAGGGATTGGCGATGCCCTTGCCGGCGATATCCGGCGCGGAGCCGTGCACGGCTTCGAAGATGGCCGCCTCGGTGCCGATATTGGCACCCGGGGCCAGCCCCAGGCCGCCGACCAGGCCGGCGCACAGGTCGGAAATGATGTCGCCGAACAGGTTGGTGGTGACGATGATGTCGAACTGTTCCGGCTTCATCACCAGCTGCATGCAGGTGTTGTCAACGATCATCTCGTTGCACTGGATGTCCGGGTACTGCTGCGCCACTTCACGCGCGGTGCGCAGGAACAGGCCGCTGGTCGACTTCAGGATATTGGCCTTGTGCACCACGGTGACCTTCTTGCGGCCGGTCTTGCGGGCCAGGTCGAAGGCGTAGCGGACGATGCGTTCGGAACCGCGACGCGTGGTCTTGGTGATCGAGGTCGCCACTTCGCCATCGGCCGACAGTTCCTGGCCTTCGGCGCTGTACGCGCCTTCGGTGTTCTCTCGCACAGTGATCAGGTCCACACCGCTCGGAAAACGCGACCTCGTATTCGGGAACGACTTCGCTGGGCGCACGTTCGCGTACAGGTCGAAGCGCTTGCGCAGCTCGACATTGATCGAGGAGAAGCCCTCGCCGACCGGCGTGGTCAGCGGCGATTTCAGCGCGATGCGGTTCTTGCGAATCGAATCCATCGTCGCGGCCGGCAGCAACTCGCCGTGCTTTTCCAGCGCGACCAGGCCGGCGTCGGCGAATTCGTAGGTGAGGCCCAGCTGCATGGCATCGAGCACATGCAAGGTGGCGTCCATGATTTCCGGGCCGATGCCGTCGCCGCGGATGACCGTGATGGTTGTCGTCATTGTTCGATGCTTCCAGACAGGCGGAAACCGCGCATTCACGCGGTTTCAAGGTGATATGCAGCCTGCAATTATGACAGATGCCGTGCGCCGCCGTATGCGGCAGGGCATTCAACCATGGTCGTGTACAGCGGGCGTTGCGGCTTCGCCCTGTTCCAGCTTGTCGAGGAAATCCACCGCGCGACGCAGGTGCGGGATGACGATGGAACCACCGACCACCAGCCCAACCGAGAACGCCTCGAACATCTCGTCGCGGTTCACACCCGCTTCCTTGCACTGCGCCACGTGGTAGCTGATGCAGTCGTCGCAGCGCAGCACCATCGAGGCCACCAGTCCGCACAGTTCCTTGGTCTTCACGTCCAGCGCGCCGGGCTGGTACGTCTGCGTATCCAGCGCGAAGAAGCGACGCACTACCCGGTTGGGTTCGGCCAGGATGCGCTCGTTCATGCGCTGGCGGAATTCGGTGAACTCCTTCAGCCGATCCTGCTCGCCGCTCATGCGCCTGTGCCGGACAGCAACGCTTCCAGCTTGCCTTCACGATGCAGGGTCATCATGTCGTCGTAACCACCGACATGGGTTTCGCCGATGAAGATCTGCGGCACGCTGGTACGGCGGGTCTTCGCCACCATCTTCTCGCGCTCGGCCGGATCGGTGTCGATGCGCACTTCCGTCCAGCCCAGGCCCTTGCTCTTCAGGAAATTCTTAGCGGCCACGCAATACGGGCAGATCGCGGTGCTGTAGATGGTGATTTCAGGGGCGTTGGCGTCGCTCAAGGCGGTCTCCGGGAACATGCGAGGATGCGGGCGGTCGAACCTCTGTCTGCAATATGCGGTCAGTCACCATTATTTTCCAGCCACTCAACCGCCATTCACACCAATGCCGCCACAACACAGCATCCTGCCTGCATGAGCCCAACCCGCTTCCGACGCCTGCGCCCCGCCGCCCTCGCCTTCGCTCTGTGCTGGGCAACGGCCTCCGCACAGGAGACGCGCCTGCCGGATATCGGCTCATCGGCGGGCAGCGTGCTGTCGCCGGCCAAGCAGGCCGAGTACGGCTCCATGGTGCTCGCCCAGCTGCGCCACGAGGGCTACATCCTCGACGATCCATTGCTGGACGGCTGGCTGCGCGATGTGGGGCTGCGTCTGGCCGCCGCCAGCGATCGTCCGCAGCAGAGCTTCACCTTTTTCATGCTGCGCGACCGCCAGATCAATGCCTTCGCCACCTTGGGCGGGTACGTGGGGATGAACGCCGGGCTGGTGCTGGCCGCCGACCGCGAGGACGAAGTGGCCGGCGTGCTGGCCCACGAAATTTCCCACGTTACCCAGCAACACGTGCTGCGCGGCGCGGAAAAGGCCCAGCGCGAAAGCCTGCCGATCCTGCTGGCCACGCTGGGCGCGATCATCGCCGCACAGCAGGCCGGCGGCAATTCGAGCGGCGATGCCACCTCGGCAGCGGTGATGACCGGACTTGGCCTGCTGCAGCAACGGCAGATCGACTACACCCGCGACAATGAAGCAGAAGCAGACCGAGTCGGCATCCGCACCCTGGCCAATGCCGGGTTCGATCCGGAAGCGATGGCGGATTTCTTCCAGACCCTGCAATCCGTGGTGCGCATGAACCAAGGCGACGAGCGCAGCCGCACGCCCGACTACCTGCAAACCCACCCGGTCACCCTGACCCGCATCAGCGAAGCGCGCGAGCGCGCCGCCAAGCTGGAGAAAAACGCACCTCCAAGCAGCATCGGCATCGCCAGCAACCCCTTGCTGCCGGCGGGGTTGCGCATCGAAAGCCAAGGGCCGCGCGGGCGCGGCACCACCGGCGACTACGGTTGGGCACGCGAACGCCTGCGCGTGCTCAGCGCCAACACCCCGGCACAGGCGGTCCGCGAATACCAACAGATGGCGGCGAAAACACCGCTGGACGATGCCCAACGTTACGGGCTGGCCTACGCCCACCTGCGCGCCGGTGACGAGGCCAGCGCGTTGAAGGAACTCGCACCACTACAGGCCGCGCATCCGGACAGCCTGTGGCTGCAGATCAGCCTGGGCGAGATGGAGGCGAAGGCCGGCCGCATCGCGGAAGCCGACAAACGCTTCGAAACCCTGTTGGCGCGGATGCCCACCCACCGCGCCCTGGTCCTGAGCTACGCGCAGGTGCTGGCCGAGCGCAACACCAAGGCCAGCGGCACCCGCGCGGTGGCCGTGCTACGGCCACTATTGGCAACGACTTCCAACGATGCGCTGTTCCAGCAGACCTATGCCCGCGCGAATGAAATCGCCGGCGACGACGTCCGCGCCGGCGAAGCCTGGGCTGAGGCCGCCTATCTGGGCGGCCGACCGGAACAGGCACTGGTACAACTGAACAACCTGAAAAAGCGCGGGAACCTCGATTACTACGCGCGCAGCCGGATCGACGCTCGCATCGCCGCGATCACCCCAACCGTGCTGGAACTGCGCCGCCAAGGCGTGCGCGACGAGGACGCCACCGGCAAATGGAGCCTGGGCATGCGTGCCGGTGAGCATGGCGACAGCACGCGACCGACTTGGTGACAACGTCACAAAGTCGTCATAAAAGCGTCGTGTAATGGCAGGATAGCCGCTGTTGCGGCGCAACCACCCGGTGCCATGCAAAAGCGCATTCTGATCGTCGACGACGAACCCGCGATCCGCGACATGGTCGCCTATGCCCTGCGCAAGGGCGATTTCGACCCGGTGCTGGCCGGCGATGCGCGCGAAGCGCAGGCACAGATCGCCGAACGCGTGCCGGACCTGATCCTGCTCGACTGGATGCTGCCTGGCACCAGCGGCCTGGAACTGGCGCGGCGTTGGCGGCGCGAGGCGCTGACCCGCGACATTCCGATCATCATGCTGACCGCCCGCGGCGAGGAAAACGATCGCGTCGGCGGGCTCGAGGCCGGCGTCGACGACTACGTGGTCAAGCCATTCTCCGCGCGCGAACTGCTGGCGCGGATGCGCGCGGTGATGCGCCGTTCGCGCGAGGACGACGAGGACGGCAGCGTGCAGGTCGGCGGCCTGCGCATCGACGGTGCCGCGCACCGGGTGTACGCCGATGCCGACGGCGCCGCCACCCCGGTGCACATCGGCCCCACCGAATACCGCCTGCTGCATTTCTTCATGACCCACCCGGAACGCGTCTACTCGCGCTCGCAGCTGCTGGACCACGTTTGGGGCGGCAGCGTGTACGTGGAGGAACGCACCGTGGACGTGCACATCCGCCGCTTGCGCAAGACGCTGGAACCGCATCGACTGGATCCAATGGTGCAGACCGTGCGCGGTGCCGGCTACCGTTTCTCGGCAGCCGCGTGAACCCCGCGTGCAACGCGGCAGACGCATGCAACGCCTAGACTGAGCGCATGTCGCCCGACGCCCGCAATGCCTGGTTCCGCACCCTTGGACAGCTCGCCCTTGTGCTGGCCGCCGGCCTGGTGCTTGGCCTGCTGATCGGCCAACCGTGGCCCACGCTGACAGCAGCGGCGCTGGGCGTGGTGGCCTGGCACTACTGGAAACTGCGCAACGTGCTGGTGCGCCTCACTGCACGCCAGCGATTGGAACCACCACGCGGCGTGGGCGTGTGGAATGAACTCGACCGCCTGCTGTTCCGCAGCCAATCCGAGATGCGCACGCGCAAACGCCGCCTGCTGTCGATGCTGCGTGCGTATCGCGCCGCCGCCGCCGCGCTGCCGGATGCGGTGGTGGTGGTGGAACGCAACAACCAACGCGTACTGTGGTTCAACGAAGCCTCCACTCCGTTACTTGGCCTGCAGTTCCCGCGGCACCAGGACGCATCGATCGTCACCGCCCTGCAGCCGTTGCCGATGGCGCACTGGCTGGCCACAGGGCGCAACGCCGAGCCGATGACCGATGTCGCTTCACCGGCCAACCCCGACCTGCGCCTCAACCTGCGCCTGATCCCATATTCGGACGAACTGTGGCTGCTGGTCGCCCGCGACGTCACCCGCACCATGCGCTTGGAACACATGCGCCGCGACTTCGTCGCCAATGTCTCGCATGAGCTGCGCACGCCGCTGACCGTGGTGCACGGCTACCTGGAAATGCTCGATCCGGCCGACAATCCGGAATGGGCGCCGATGCTGGCCGAGATGCAACGCCAATCGCAACGCATGACCCAACTGGTCGAAGACCTGCTGGCATTGTCGCGCCTGGAAGCACGTGAAACCCTGCCCGAGGAACACGTGGCGATGGTGCCGATGCTGTCCACCCTGCGCCGCGAAGCCGAGGCGCTGAGCCAGGGCAAGCATCGCATCGTGGTCGCGGATGACGCCGGCATCGACCTGTGGGGTTCCAACAAGGAACTGCACAGCGCGTTCTCCAACCTGGTCAGCAACGCAGTTCGCTACACGCCGGTCGATGGCGAGATCGCGGTGCGCTTCACCCGCGATGCCGACGGCGGCGCCACCCTGTCCGTGCGCGATTCCGGCTACGGCATCCCTGCCGCCCACCTGTCGCGCATCACCGAACGCTTCTACCGCGTGTCCAACAGCCGCTCGCGCGAATCCGGCGGCACCGGCCTCGGCCTTGCCATCGTCAAGCACGTGCTGGGCCTGCACGGCGCGCGGTTGGAGATCGCAAGCGAAGTCGGCCAGGGTAGCGAGTTCGCCTGCCGCTTCAGCCCCGAACGCGTGCTCGCACGCGATGCCCGCCCCATCGCGGCCACCATGCCATGAACATCGAGCAACCCATGACCTCCCTGCGCGATCCGTCGCTGTACGCCAACCGCGAACTGTCGCAACTCGATTTCAATTTCCGCGTGCTCGCCCAGGCGCAGGATCCATCGGTGCCGCTACTGGAGCGGCTGCGCTTCCTGTGCATCAGTTGCACCAACCTCGATGAATTCTTCGAGATTCGCGGCGGTTCGGTGCGCCACGCCATCGAATTCGGCGGCCCGCCCTCGCCCGATGGGCTGGCCCCGGCCACCTTGCTCAACCGCATCCACGACCGCGCCGCGGAACTGGTGCAAGCGCAGTACCGCTGTTTCTACGAAGAGATCCGCCCGGCGCTGGATGCTGAAGGCATCCGGCTATTGCAGCGCGAGCAATGGAGCAAGGAACAGACCGCGTGGCTGCGCGAACACTTCCGCAACGAGATCATGCCGGTGCTGTCGCCGCTGGGCCTGGATACCGCGCATCCGTTCCCGAAGATCCTCAACAAGTCGCTGAACGTGGTGGTGCTGCTGGAAGGCAAGGACGCATTCGGCCGCGAGGGCCACATGGCCATCGTGCGTGCACCGCGTTCGCTGCCTCGGATCATCCGTCTCCCGGATGCGGACGGCGACGGCGATGCCTTCCACAATTTCGTGTTCCTGAGCTCGGTGCTGTCCGCCTTCGTGCACGAATTGTTCCCCGGCATGAAGGTCAACGGCGCCTACCAGTTCCGGGTGACCCGCAACTCGGAACTGATCGTCGACGAGGAAGACGTGGACAACCTGGCGCTGGCCCTGCGCGATGAACTCTTGGGTCGCGGCTACCTGCGCGCGGTGCGGTTGGAGATCGCCGAGCAGTGCCCGCAGGAGATCGTCGACAGCCTGCTGGCCAACTTCGAGTTGCCGGCCAACGCGGTGTACAAGATCAACGGCCCGGTCAATCTCAACCGGGTGATCCAGGTGTACGACCTGGTGCACCGCCCCGACCTCAAGTTCCCGCCGTTCCAGCCGCGCCTGCTGCGCGACGTGGATGCGATGTTCGAGAACATCCGCCAGGGCGATGTGTTGCTCCACCACCCCTACGACGCCTTCGCACCGGTGCTGGAACTGATCCGCCAGGCCGCGGACGACCCGAACGTGCTGGCGATCAAGCAGACCCTGTACCGCGCCGGCAAGGATTCGGCGATCGTCGAGCACCTGATCCAGGCCGCTCGCAACGGCAAGGACGTGACCGTGGTGGTCGAGTTGCGCGCGCGCTTCGACGAGGAAGCCAACCTGGGCCTCGCGGACCGCCTGCAGGATGCCGGCGTGCAGGTGGTGTATGGCGTGGTGGGCTACAAGACCCACGCCAAGATGCTGCTGATCGTGCGCCGCGAAGGCCAGGAACTGCGCCGCTACGTGCACCTGGGCACCGGCAACTACCATTCCGGCACCGCGCGCGCCTACACCGATTTCAGCCTGATGACCGCCAACCCGGACATCGGCCACGACGTGCACCTGATCTTCCAGCAACTGTCCGGCCTGGCCGCGCCGTTGAAGCTCAAATACCTGCTGCAATCGCCGTTCACCCTGCACAGCGGCGTGCTGCACCGGATCGAGCGCGAAGCGGAACATGCACGTGCCGGCAAACCTGCACGCATCATCGCCAAGATGAACGCCTTGAACGAGCCGCAGGTGATCGGCGCGCTGTACGCGGCGTCGCAGGCGGGCGTGGAGATCGACCTCGTCGTGCGCGGCGCCTGCACCTTGCGGCCGGGCATCCCCGGTATTTCCAACAACATCCGCGTGCGCTCGATCGTCGGCCGCTTCCTCGAGCATCATCGCGTCTGGTGGTTCGGCAACGACGGGGCGCCGGATCTGTACTGCTCCTCCGCCGACTGGCTGGAACGCAACCTGCTGCGCCGGGTCGAGACCGCTTTCCCGATCCTCGATCCCGCCTGCGCGCAACGGGTGCGCCGCGAAGGCCTGCTCAATTACCTGGCCGACAACCAGAACGCATGGGAGCTGGATGCCGACGGCAATTACGGCAAGATCGAGCCGACTGATGGCGAAGCGCCGTTCTCCGCGCAACTGTCGCTGCTCGATGGGTTGTATATCTGAGCCGCTGGCCAGCAGCGATAATGCGCAGATGAATCCGCACCCAGCCATCGCCAGCGCATGAGATCCGTCCCGCGACGCGGCAGCACCTTGCGCGCATCCGCGCCCGCACCGCTGCGCGATGGCGACATGCTGGCCGCGCTTGACCTGGGCTCCAACAGCTTCCACATGGTGGTGGCGCAGATGGTGCTGGGCCAGCTGCGGGTGGTCGACCGCCTGCGCGAAACCGTGCGCATGGCCGAAGGGCTCGACGGTTTCGGCGGCCTTGCACCCGAGGTGCGCGACCGTGCGCTGGACTGCCTGTCGCGCTTCGGCCAGCGCATCGCCGACATCCCGCCACAGCGCGTCCGCGCGGTGGCCACCAATACCGTGCGCCAACTGCGCGTGCCGGAGAATTTCCTGCTTCCGGCGGAAACCGCGCTGGGGCACAACATCGACGTGATCTCCGGGCGCGAGGAAGCGCGCCTGGTCTATCTCGGCGTCGCCCATGCGCAACCGCCGAAGGACGGCCAGCTGCGACTTGTGATCGACATCGGCGGCGGCTCCACCGAATGCATCATCGGCAGCGGACTGGACGCCATCGAACGCGAAAGCCTGCAAGCCGGCTGCGTGGCCAGCACGCGTCGTTTCTTCGCCAGCGGCAAACTCTCGCGCAAGCGCTGGAACGCGGCATTAACCGAAGTCACCGCCGAATTCCAGCAATTCGCGGCGGCCTATCGTTCGCTGGGCTGGGACGAGGCGATCGGTTCGTCCGGCACCAACAAGGCGATCGGCGAAATCTGCGCGGCGATGAAGCTGACCAAGGGCGCAGTCACCGCCGAGGCCTTGCCGCAAGTGCGCGAACGCCTGCTGCAGGCCGAACGCATCGATGACATCGACCTGCCCGGCCTGTCTTCCGACCGACGTCCGATCATCGCCGGCGGCATCCTGGTATTGGAAGCGGTGTTCGCCGCCCTGGGCCTGCAGCGGATGCACGTGAGCAAGGCCGCGCTGCGCGAAGGCGTGCTGTACGACATGCTGGGCCGCGGCGGCGCCGACGACCCGCGCGATGCCTCCACAGCGGCACTGATGCAGCGTTACGGCATCGATGTCGCGCAAGCGCGGCGCGTGGAAGGCACGGCGCTGCAACTGTTCGACCAGGTGGCGAAAGCCTGGAACCTGGATGCCGACGACCGCCAGATGCTGTCGCGCGCGGCGCGTTTGCACGAGATCGGGCTGGCCATCGCGCATAGCGGCTACCACGTGCATGGCGCCTACATCCTGGAGCATTCCGACATCGCCGGCTTCTCGCAACAGGAGCAGCGCTTCCTCGCCGCACTGGTGCGCACGCATCGTCGCGGCATCCCGAAGTCCGCGTTCGAGATGATCCCGGACCGCCTGTTGTCGAATGCCCGCCGCAACGCCGCCCTGCTGCGCCTGGCCGTGCTGCTGCACCGCGGGCACGACAACGAAGGCATCCCCGCCCTGCAACTGCAGGCCGATGGCGGAACGCTCATCCTGGCGCTGGACAAGCGCTGGCTGCAGGCGCGTCCACTGCTGCGCGCCGACCTGGAGGGCGAGCCCGAAGACATGCTGGGACTGGGCGTACAGTTGCGGCTCGCGACCGAATAGCGCTGCACGATGCATCCGGACACGCAGGCCTACAACGATGCGCAATCCGCCGCCGACAAGGCGATCTGCGACTTGCTCGCGCGGCAGATCGGCACTGCATTGCCAGAAGCCGAGAACAAACTCTGGCATCGCCACCCGGTGTGGTTCCTCGACGGCAATCCGATCGCCGGCTACAGCAAACTGAAATCCTGCATCCGCCTGCTGTTCTGGAGCGGACAATCCTTCGATGAGGCCGGCCTGCAGGACGAAGGCAGCTTCAAAGCCGCCGAAGCGCGTTACACCGATGTCGCGCAGGTGGATGTCGAGGCCCTGCAGCGCTGGCTGGGCAAGGCCCGCGACATCCAGTGGGATTACAAGAACATCGTCAAGCGCAAGGGCAAGCTCGAACGCTTGAAGTGAGCCGCGGGGATGGGAAATGGGGTCAGAGTGAAGTTTCCCGTCCAAGGCTCCGAACGAGTGGAAATGGTCGACGGGAAATTCACTCTGACCCCATTTCCTACTTCTTCGCGAAGTCCTTGAACTCCGGCCCCGCCAATCGCAGGTTCTCACGCAGGTAGGCACGCAGGCGCTGGCCCGGGGCTTCCGGCGCTGGCCCGCCAAGATGTTTCTGCAGCATGGTTTCCATGCCGAACAGATAAGCCTCGCGCGGAATCGGATCGACCGGCGAATGGCCGCCGCCCGGCTCCACCAGCAAGCTCACCGGCCTGCCCAGCGCTTTCAAGGTCGCGGCGTAATTCACCACTTCACGGATCGCCACCGTGCGGTCGGCACCACCGGCCATGATCAGCAACGGGCGCTGCATCTTCGCCGCGTTCACTTGCGGCGACTGCGCGTGCAGGCGTGCATAGGTCACGGGATCGGTGGCATCCAGCGACAGCGCGCGCAGGGTGTGCCGCAGCGAACGATCCGGCAGGTCGCCCTGGTCGCCGGCCGCGACCAGCCAGCGCATCGACCAGCCAAGGTCAGCCGGCGGCGAGCCGGCCACGCCGACCTTGAACAGCTCCGGCTGGAAGGTCAGGCCCAGCAGCGTGGAATAGCCGCCGAAGGAATGGCCAACGATGCCGACGCGATTCGCATCGCCAATCCCCTGTGCCAGCAACCAGCGCACGCCCTCGGCGATGTCCTGCTGCACGCGGCCATTGCCGTAGTCGCCGTTCGAGGCAAACGTGTAGCCGCGACCGTGACCGGTGGAGCCGCGGAAATTCGACTGGAACACCACGTAGCCACGATTGGCGAGGAACTGCGCGGTGCCGTCGTAGCCGGCGCGGAAGTGATTGATCGGACCGCCGTGCACCTGCGCGATCAGCGGCGCGCGCGATGCATCCACGCCCGGAGGCAGCAGCACGAAGCCATGCGCGCGCTTGCCATCGGAGGCGGTGTAGGCGATTGCAAGCTTGCGCGCCAGCGCGGATTCCTTCGGCGAATTCGCGGTGATGCCGGGATCGTCGAGGATCCTGCGCAAGTTGCCGTTGCGCGGGTCGTACAGGTACCAGCGCGGATCGCGCAGGGTCGCTGCGCGTTCGCTCACCAGCCAGCGCGCGGACGAACCGTTGCCGACCTGCACGCCGATATCGCGACCCGGCAATTTGCGCACGATGTCGGCGACGGCCGCCTGCGCAGCGCCAATGCCGTACGTCGCGGCGACGGTGCTGCGGTAACTCGCCACCAGCGGCTGTTGCGTGCGCGGATCCAGCGCGACATCGTCGAGGTCGGCTTCGTCGCGTGGATCCTGGTGCAGCGTCTGCAGCTTGTCGTCCGCGTCGAGGCGCAGTACGCGGCGGAAATCACCACCCGGGTTGCCTTCCATCAACAGGCTGCCGTCGGGCAACACGGCCAACAGTTCGATCCGCTCCATCGCCCGCAGGCGCAGCACTTCGCGCAACGTGCCGTCCTGGCGCAGGCGATACAGCGCATCGTGGTCGCCCTCGAAGCGCGCCAGCGCGACGATGCGTCCCGCCGAATCGAGTGCGACGTCATGGATCCAGCGCGCGTCCTCGCGCAGCTGGGTGCGCCTGCCCTGCGCATCCATGCGCACGATCCGCCAACGCTCGCCCTTGCCGACGCGCACGCGTTCGCGCAGCAGCACGGCGGCCGGTTGCGACGGATCGAGCTTCATCACCCGGCGTCGTTCGATGCCACCCAGCGGCACGCGCACGCCGCCACGGCCATCGACACCGACGATGGTCAGCGCGCGCGAGCCGCGCAGGAACAGCCAACGCCCATCGCGCGACCACATCAACTGGTCGGCCTGGGTGCTGCCGACCAGCATGCGTGCCTTGCCACCATCTTTATCGGTATTCGTTGGCAGTAGCCACAGGCTGCGCGAATCCTTCTGTTCGCGCAGGTAGGCCACGCGGTCGCCGGCCGGCGATAGCTGCGCAGCCACCAGCGTGCGGTTTTCGAGAAAGGCCGTGCGCGGCAGGCGCGGTGCGCGCGGCAATGCGCGTTGCGCGGCCTCCACCGAACGCAGGCTTTCGCTCGCCTGCGCCGGCACGGCGTGTGGTGCCAGCAGCAGCGCGCACAGCGCCAGCGTGCCGCACAGGTGTCGAAGCATCGTCATCGTCGTGTCCTCGTCCCTGCCCGCTCAGGCCGCGACCGGCCGCGCCTGCGGCACGGGCATCGGCAAGGTCTCGCGACGCGGATACAGCAGCCACAGGCTGGCGAGTGCGGGCAGGCCGACCAGGCCGCACAGCAGCACCCATGCCCATCGGCCGCGTGGGGAATGCACTTGGCGCCCGCTCACCCAGATCGCCGCCAGTAGCGACAGCAGGCAGCACGCGGCAGCCAGCCACAACACCGAATTCGGCACGCGTTCGGGCTTCGCTGTCAGCGGATCGTTCGCGGCGAACAGGTCGCGTGCGCCCAGGCAGATCGCGCGGATCACCGGCGACAGCCAGGTGTTGCGGTTGGTGTAGGCGGACGGCAGGTCGATGTTGATCGCACGACGTGCGACTTCATGCGCCTTGCCCGCGCCATCCACGCGCAGCACCTGCTGGAACGGCTGCTGCAGTTCGCCGCTCCACACACCCCAGGTGTAGGTGAACGACAGCAGGTAGCCATCCAGCAGTTCGATCGCGTCCACCCGGCTGAGCTTGCCGACATGGCCCGGCATCGGCACCCGCATGAGCGGCTGCAGCAGGTCGAGGCCATTCATCGCCTCGCGGCCGGGATAGAAGTAGGCGGCGCGGTCGCTGAGCACCAGGATGTTGTCGCCAGCGGGTTCGGGCGGGCTGGCCATGACTTCGCCCGCTGGAAGCCGGATGCGCTCGAAGAAGCGCTGCTGTTCCGACTCGTACTGGTAGGCGGCATGCGCGTTGAACAGGTAGGTGGCGCCGTACGGCATCGTCGGCGCCGGGAATGCCGCCTGCGCCTCGCCCACGCCCAGTTCACCGCGCGGGCGGTTGTCGAGCAGGCCACGACGGACGAAACGCGCACGGTCGTGGCTGAACACCAACATGGTGTTGTTGTCGCCATCGCTGAATTCCAGCGGCGACGGATTGGTCAGCGTGTTGCGCTCCGGCAGGTTGCGCAGCGGATAACGCGTATGCACGTCGGACAGCGCGATCTGCTCGCGCCACAGCGCGGCTTCGGGTGCACGGCTGCCCGCGATGCCCATCAGCAGCAGGTCCTTGCCTTCGGCGCGGTCGGCTTCGATGTAGCCACCCTTCGGCGGGGTCGGCATGTTCAAGGGATGCGTGCCGCTGACCGTCCAGCCCACTTCCACGCCATAGCCCAGCATCCACACCAGGAAATACGCACCCACCTGCACCGGCAGCGCCACCGCCAGCACGGCCAATGGATTGCGCGATGCGGCGGTCGGATCCGGCTTGAACGCGATCGCCAGCAGCACGGCGAGGAAGGCGATGGCGACCAGTTGCACGCCAAGCATCGCGATACCGGAGGCCTGCGAATACATGAACAGGTTCGGCAGCAGGAAGCCGGCGAACGAGTAACGACGGTCGCCGACCATCGCGTACGCGCCGGCCAGGTAACCCGAGACCGCGATCAGCCACGCGGCGATCGGCAGCAGCCAGTGGCGCATGTCGACCACCCGCGCGGTCATCGTGTCCTGGTACAGCGCGATCAGCGCGATCGGCAGCGCCACCGCCAGCAGCAACAGCACCACGCCGGCACCACTCAGCGCACCGGCGATGCGCAGGCGATGCAATGGGCGATGCAACAGGTTCAGCCATTGGTTCGGCTTGCGATAGCTGCCCATCTGGTACAGGCCCAGCAAGGCGCCGGCCACGGCATACACCACGCCGAACACCTGGTAGACCTGCAACGGCTGTTGCGCCAGGTCGACCATGCGGCTGAGGAAGCCGAGGATCGCGAGATTGATGAGCCCGGCAACCAGCGCCCACAGGCGGAAGCGCAGCAGCTCGCCCTTGAAGAGATCGATCATGTTGGTGTCCCCATTCTTATCGGAGCGTGTCGTTGCGCATCAGGCCGCAGCCGGCGCAGCGTGGTTCTTGGCAAGGAAGGCATTGACGGCGCGGTCCAGGCTGACCGGCATCGACTGCACGTTGCGTGCGCCGCTGGCGCGCAGGAATTGTTCGAAGCCGTCGTCCTGGTCCAGCACCAGGTAGTGGTGCAGGCCATCGAGGCGCTGCACTTCCAGCAGGCCGGGCACGGTATGCAGCTCCGGCCCCTTGAACGGCACGTCGGCCACCCAATGGCTGACCCGCGCGGTGAAGTCCTCCGGCGCCGACATGTGCTTCAGCTGGCCGCGCTCGAGGATGATCAGGTTGTCGGCGACGCGCTCGATCTCCTCCATCTGGTGCGAGCAATAGATCACCGTGCAGTCGTCGGCGGCATTGCTGTACAGCAGCGACTCCAGGAACGCGCGCTTGGCGACCACGTCCAGGCCCAGCGTCGGTTCGTCCAGCACCAGCAGTTCCGGCCCCTGCGCCAGCGCCAGCGCCAGGTTGAAGCCGGCGCGTTCGCCGCGCGACAACTGCCCGACCTTCTGTTCCGGCAGCACGTGGTAGTGGCCAATCACGCTGTCGTAGGCCTGCTGGTTCCAGCGCGGGTATTGGTGCTGTTGCATCGAAGCCACCTGCGACACGCGCATCCAGTTGGCCAGCGTGTGTTCCTCGTTGACGAAGCCGATGCGGCTGCGATCAGCCGGTGTCAGCAACTGACTGTCCTTGCCGAGGATGCGCGCCTCACCCGCGGTCGGCGGCATGAAGCCCATCAGGATCCGGAACAGGGTGGACTTGCCCGCGCCGTTGGCACCGACGATGGCGTGGATGCGCCCGCGCGGGATGCGCAGGTCGAGGTTGTCCAGCGCGAGCTTGCGGCCGTAGCGCTTGCTCAGCGCCCGGGTCTCGATCACGTAGTCGTTGCTTGCGTTCATGTGTGGGTGCTCGAAGCGGCTTGTATGGGGATTGGTTCAATCGCGCTCAGGCGATCTTTCGGGGAACCAGCTGGCGAAATTCGTGCTCGACCCGCGCCTGCACCTCGTCAGGCGCAAAACCGAGCGGGATCACGTCGTTGACGAAGCGGCCGATGGCGTCGTCGAGGCGGCGTTCGCGTTCGTCGTCGGACAGGCGCTGGCGCGGGGTGGCCACGTACAGGCCCATGCCCTGCCGGGATTCCAGCCAGCCCTCCGTGGTGAGCTCGGCGTAGGCCTTGGCGACCGTGTTCGGATTGATGGTCAGTTGCTGGGCCAGGCCGCGCACGCTGGGCAGCTGGTCGCCGGCAGACAGTTCGCCGGTGGCGATCTTCATCCGCACCGCATCCACGATCTGTTTGCCGATCGGGCGCGGATCGCCGGTGGCGATCTGGATCATCAAGGCTTGGGGACGGGCCATGCGCTGTCCTATCTGTACTATTAGAACTAGTACAGTACGAACAGAGCCCGGCCGTCAATCCGGGTTGCGACGAAACGGAGGTTTCGGGGATCGAAACCGGGGTTCACGCAGGCGGAACGGGCCGGCATTCGCTACGCGGCTCGAAATGCCACTGCGCGAACGCCGGCCCGTTCCGCCTCTATGCACTACCGCGCCTTGTCACCGCCGCGTCATCCCCGCGACACCGCGCGGTCACCCGCGTCGGGCAGCCTCCCGCAAACGGAGAGCTGCATGCGCTACGCCATCGTCACCGAGACCTACCCACCGGAAGTGAACGGCGTCGCCCTCACCGTGCAGGGGCTGGAACAGGGCCTGCGCGAGCGCGGCCACGACGTTGAACTGGTGCGTCCACGCCAGGACGGCGATGGCGGCCCCGCTGCCGACACCCTGCTGGTTCGCGGCGCCGGCCTGCCGCGCTACCCCGGCCTGAAGTTCGGCCTGCCGGCGACCCGGACCCTACGCAAACGCTGGCAGCTGGCGCGCCCGGATGCGATCTACGTCGCCACCGAAGGCCCGCTGGGCTGGTCCGCACTGCGCGCCGCGCGCCAGCTCGGCATCCCCGCCGCCACCGGCTTCCACACCCGCTTCGACGACTACATGCGCGATTACGGCGCGCCCTGGCTGCAGGGCGTGGCCCTGCGCTGGATGCGCCGGTTCCACAATGGCGCGCAAGCGACCCTGGTGCCGACCCGCGAACTGCAGGAATTCCTGCAAGGCGAAGGTTTCGACAACGTGGTGCGGCTGGCGCGCGCAGTAGATACGCAACAGTTCGATCCCACACGCCGCGACCGCGAACTGCGCGCGCAATGGCGGCTTGGCGATCGCGATGTCGCCGCGATCTACGTCGGCCGCATCGCTGCGGAGAAAAACCTGCCGCTGGCGGTGCGCGCCTTCCGCGAACTGCAAAAAATGCGCCCCGACGCGAAGTTCGTCTGGGTCGGCGATGGCCCGGCGCGCGCGCAATTGCAGCGCGACAACCCGGACTTCATCTTCTGCGGCGTGCAACGCGGCGACGACCTGGCCCGGCATTTTGCCAGCGGAGACCTGTTCGTGTTCGCCAGCCACAGCGAAACTTTCGGCAACGTCACCCTGGAAGCGCTGGCCAGCGGCGTGCCGACGGTCGCCTTCGACTACGGCGCCGCGCGCGAGATCCTGCGCAACGACATCCACGGCGCGGCGATCCGGGACGGCGACGATGCCGGCTTCATCGACGCGGTGGCACGCATCGGCAGCGACGACCTGCTGCGCAGCGCGATGCGCATGACCTGCCGAGAGGCCGTGAGTACGCTGCGGCCGGCGCAGGTCGCCGAGGACTTCGACCACATCCTGCAATCGCTGGCGAACGACGGAGGCAGCCATGTCGCGGCCGCTGCAACGTAACCGATTGCTCGATACCGAAAACGGCTGGTGTCTGCGCGCCAACCAGGTGTGTACGCGCAACGGCGCACTGCGCTATTTCGCGGCAGTCAGCCGGCTCGGCGATGGCGTGTTCTGGTACGCGCTGATGGGCGCGCTGATCGTGTTCGACGGCATGGCCGGACTGCGCGCGTCGCTGCATCTTGCGGTGACGGGCTTGATCGCGCTCACCTTGTACAAGCTGCTCAAGCGCTGGACACGACGCCCGCGCCCATTCGCCAGCGACGTGCGCATCCGCGCCTGGGTGGCACCGCTGGACGAGTTCAGTTTCCCTTCCGGCCACACCTTGCACGCGGTGGCCTTCAGCCTGGTGGCGATGGCGCATTACCCGGCACTGGCCTGGCTGCTGGTGCCGTTCACCGCCAGCGTGGCGGCATCGCGCGTGGTGCTCGGCCTGCATTACCCCAGCGACGTATTTGCTGCCACCGGTATCGGCAGCGCGATTGCTGCGTTGTCGCTGTGGTTGGTACCGGGAGTGTCCCTGTTCACGACGTGAGAAGGGCCGGCATTGCCGGCCCTTCGTACATCGCATGTCGTTTGCGATCAATCCTCGACGAACATCTTGCGCGGCAGCTTGGCCGGGCGCTGCGCCGTGTTGTAGACGAACGAGGCAACGATCGCCGAGGCCTGCTTGAGGTCGTCTGCCACCGCGTGATCCTGCACGTCCAGATGGGTGTGGTGGACGTGGCTGAAATAGTCCAGCTGGTCCTGCACGAACTGGAAGCCGGGGATGCCGACGCGGTCGAAGCTGACGTGGTCGGTGCTGCCGGTATTGCGCTGGGTCACGATGGTGGCGCCCACGTCGTTCCACGGCTTCAGCCATTCCTCGAAGATCGGCGCGGCCGCCAGGTTCTCCTGCGCGTAGATGCCGCGGATCTTGCCGCTGCCGTTGTCCAGGTTGAAGTAGGCGCTGATCTTCTCGTACGCACCAGTCTTGGCCAGCTTGCCCTTGTTGGTGCGGAACGCCGCCGGGATCGCCTTCTGCGCAGGATCGGTGGGCTCCGGGTAGGCGGCGAAATGCTTGGCCACGTAATCCTGCGAACCGATCAGGCCCTGCTCCTCACCCGTCCACAACGCCACGCGGATGGTGCGGTTGGGACGCGCGCCGACTGCCTTGAGGATGCGCACCGCCTCCATCATCACCGCCACGCCGGCGCCGTTGTCGTTGGCGCCGGAGCCGGTGTGCCAGGAGTCCATGTGCGCGCCCAGCATCACCACTTCGTTTTTCTGCGGGCCGGTGCCGGGAATCTCGGCGATGGTGTTGTAGCCGGGCTGGTTGGCCTCGTCCAGGAACCGCGCGTCCACGTTGATGCGCAGCTTCACCGACTCCTTGCGATCCAGCGCGCGCATCACCGTGTTGTAGTGTTCGGCCATCATCACCAACGCGGGTACCCCGACCGATTCGCCGGCCTTGCGCGAACCGCCGCCCATCACGCGGACGATGCCGTCGTTCCAGCTGCTGATCGACATGGTCGCGACCACGCCCTCATCGATCAGGAACTGGTTGAGCAACGGACCGAATTCCATGCGCTCGCGGAACTGCGCGATGCGATCCGCATCGCCACGGCGATCCATCGGCAGCGGATACGACAGCAACTCCTCCAGGCTCTCGTGGTCGTGGCGGTCGAAGTCGGACTTCTCGTTCGGCTTGTAGGCACGCAGTTCGTCGGTGAACAGCACCTTGCCCTTGAGCTTGCCCTTCCACTTCTCCAGGTCGGCCTTGTTCTGCAGCTTGGCGTAGATCGCCTCGCCCTCCACCGGGCCGGCAGTGCCGGGCGTCCACGCCTTCGGCAGCGCATGTAGCGGCATCACCCGCGGGCTAAGCATCTCCACGCCGGCATCGCTGAACGACCAGCCACGGCCGATGTCCTCCACCGCCTCGTCATGCACATTGGACAGGCCCCATTCGGTGAACTTGGAGCGCGTCCAACGATTGGCTTCCGCCATCGACGGCGAATTGGTTAGGCGCGGGCCGATCTCGTCGGTCAGGTGGTTCAGGGTCGCCATCACCTGCGAACGCTGGAACGCCTCCTGGCGGATGCGCCCGGTCATGTCCAGGTCGATCTTCTCTTGCGCGTTCGCAAACCCGCCCGCGAGCAGCGCGGCCGTCAACAACACTCGCTTCATTGCATTCCCCGGGACTGGCACAAACCACCGAGTCTAGGGGCGCAACCACCCTCGACGCCTAGCCCATCGGTCATGCACGGGCCGCATTCGCCCCTGTCGCGTGATGCACGGCACGCTCCAGCCGCGCCCGCAGCACCGTCGGGAAGTACTGCGCCGCCCAATCGCGGTCGTTGGCCACCTGTGCGTTCGCCCGGCTGGCCTCCAGCGCATCGAAATCCAGTTCGGCCACGGCCCAGGCCTCGTTGCCGCGGGTCTGCACCAACATGCCATCGGATGGCAGGCCCACGTCCATCGGCGCAATCAACGCGGCCTCGCCGGTGTTCGTGTCCAGCGCGGGGCTCCACGGCACTTCCCCGGCAGTCACGGCCTGCGCCACGAACATCCGGTTCTCCAGCGCCCGCGCCAGGCAGCCCACGCGCACACGGGTCGCGCCGGCTTCCGTATCGGTGCAACTGGGCACCAGCAGCAGGCGCGCACCGGCTTCGCACTGCGCGCGCACCGGCAGCGGGAATTCACTGTCGTAGCAGACCGCGATCCCTGCACGCACGCCCTCGACTTCGAATACCTTCAACGCATCGCCGGGCTCGATGATCCCGGTCTTCTTCTCGAAGCCGGTCAGCCGCAGCTTGTCCTGCCACGAATGCCCGCCGTCCGGCGCGAACAGGTCGCTGCGATTGCGATAACGGCCATGCCCGTGATCCAGCAGGAAGCTGCCGGCGTTGATCCACAGGCCCAGCGACTGCGCCAATCCGGCATACAGGGCCAGCCACGATTCGCGAAACGGCTGCAGCGCGGACAGCGAGGCGGCGAAATCATCGCGAGTCCCGGCATCGAAGATGGCCGCCAGTTCCAGCGACAGGTATTCCGGCAGTACCGCCAGTTGCGCACCGCGCGCCTTGGCTTCGCGCAGGCACTGTTCCTGTTTCGATGCAAAGGCCTCGAAGCCCCGTGGTTCGCCGATCGGATATTTCGCGACTGCGACTTTCATGTCGTCTCCAGTGGACGCAACCAGAACGTGAGCGGATGGGCGACTTCGCCGATCCCGACTTCGTTCCAGTGCAGTTGCATGGTCATGCCCGGCTGCCGCGCATAGCCGCGCTTGCTCCAGAACATATCGTTGCCGCGATGGCCGGCGGGCTTGCGTGGATCGTCCCCAGCACGATCCACCGCCGCGAACGCGGTGCAATCGAAACCGCCCAATGCACGCGCATGCGCCTCGCGCGCGTCGAAGAAGGCATGGCCGATGCCGCGTCCGCGATACGCCGGCAACAACACCGACTCGCCGCAATAGAACACCTTCGACACGTCGATACCGCGTTCAACGAATGGCGCCTGGAACTCGGCGCTGTCCTCGGCCAGCGGAATGCCGGTACTCGCGCCGATCACCGCATCGCCATCGCGCGCCAGCACCACCACGCTGTTCGGGGATCCTGCGTAGGCAGCGAGGTATTCGCGTTCGTAGCCCACATCGCCTTCATAGAGATAGGGCCAGTCGCGGAACACCGCGATGCGCAAAGCGGCCACCGCGTCCAGGTGCGGCAGCAGCGCCGCACCGGACAGGGTTTGCAATGTGATCGGATCGCGCATCGGTCGATTCTATCGGCAGGTCAGTTGGACGTCGGTGCCGATTGCGTGCCGATCCTCGACGCCACCTGGTACCAATCGACCTTGCGGGTGGCGACCATGATCGCGGCCAGCACCACGAACAGCAGGCCCGCACCCAACACCAGCGCGTTGTCCTCCGACATCAACAGGCCGTACAGCGCGGCATACAGCAGGCCCAGCATCGCGGCGAAGCCCAGCCCGCGCGCGCGGCTGCGCAGCACGTTGCCAACGTAGAAGCCGATCAGGCCGATACAAGCCACCGCCGCGGCAAGATAGGCCCAGCCGAAGGCGATGTGCTCGGACAGGCTGAGCAGCAGCAGGAAGAAGATCGCGAGCGCGAGGCCGACAAGCGCGTACTGGATCGGGTGGATCGGCAGCTGCTTGATGGTCTCGAACATGAAGAAACCGACGAAGGTCAGCAGCACGAACAGCAGGCCGTACTTGCTGGCGCGATCGACCTTGGAGTACAGATTGACCGGCTCGACCAGCGACAGGCCGACCTTGTCGATGGCGACCGCCGCATCGGCAGGCAGCGCGACCGCCGCGCCGTCACGACCAATCGCAGCTTTCTGCTTGTTCATCGCCGCATCGCCACCCTCGCGATACTGCGCCTGCGCATTGCTGGCCAGCGAAGACACGTCCCATTCGGCGTGGAAGCCCTTTGCATCGATGCGATGCGCACGCGGCAGGAAATCGCCGTTGAACTGCGGATGCGGCCATGAGGATGTCAGCACGATGCGGTTGCTGTCGGCCAGCGGCGCGATCGCCAGCGCCTCGGTGCCGCGCAGGGCAAAACCGAATTGCACCGGGAAAGCGATGCGCTCGCCCGCCACCAGGCTTTCCGGTAGCAGCGCGTGTATGCCACCGCCGCTGCGATCCTTCTGGCCTTGCAGGATCGGCATGCTGTTGCCAGCTACGCGCAATGTGGGTGCGCCAACCAGCCCGCGCACATCGGCGATGCCGATGTTCAGCCACGGCACGCCGATCTTGCGCGGACGTGCCGGATCGGCGGCAGGCAGGCGCGCATCGAATACCGCATCGATATCGCCCTGCCATTCATAGACCCGCACCTGGTGCAAACCGCGCTTGCGGATCGAGGGCAGCACCTTGCCACTGGCTTGCATCGTCTTCGGGAAGAACAGCCATTGCCGATCCACCTCGCGTACCTGCTTGCGCAGGACACCCTGTGCATCGCGCTCCTCCACTTCCACCTGCTCGCGATACGGCACCACCAGCACCGGCCCGGCAATGCCCTGCTCGCCCGCATAGCTGCGGGTCACTTCGTCCACCGCCTGCTGGCGGTACTGTTGCCGCTCCGCAATCGTGCCGCGGATCATCGAAAGCGGAATCAGGATCGCCAGCACCAGCACGACCACCATCGCGATCTTCAAGCCCAAACGCATGACGCCTCTCCCGTCCTGTGATGGGACGATGCTGGCGCGCTTCAGTGTGCGGTTGTCGTGCTGGCGATGAAGCGTGGGTGAAGTCGCTTGTCACGTTCCTCGCTACGCATCGTTGGGCGATGGGAATAGTCCGCCGCTCGTTCCAGTCATTCACGACTGATCTCGCGGGCGCGGGCCATCCATGGCCCGCTCGGACTATTCCCATCGCCCAACGCTGCTCGTGCAAGTCGCGGAGGTGTGCGTGCTCAGGCCGGCAACAACAGGACGGCGACGGTACCGCCACCCTCGCGCTCGCGCAGTTCAGCGCGACCACCATGCAATTCCGCCACCTGCGCCACGAACGGCAACCCCAAACCACTGCTGCGACTGCCTCCATCCGGACGCGGCAGCGAATAGAAGCGTTCGAACACACGTTCGCGCGCGTAGTCCGGCACGCCGGCACCATGGTCTGCGACTTCGAAACGGATCGCATCGCCAACACTCGACGCCCCCACCTCCACCGTCGAGCCTCGCGGCGCGAAATCCAGCGCGTTGTCGAGCAAGTTCACCAGCGCCTGTCGCAGCAGGAAGGCATCACCGGACAGCACCGCATCGGGTGATGCATCGACCATGATTTCGATGCCTTCCGCCTCGGCGCGTTGCGCCACCGCCTGCACGGCATCGTGCAGCAACGAAAACGCATCGATACGCATCGGCTGCTCGATCCGTTGCCGATGCTCCACCGCGGCCAGCGCCAGCAGCTTGTCCACCATCTGCGCCATGCGCTCGCCCTGCGCGGCAATGCTGGCGACGAATCGCTGGCGGTCGGCTTCCGGCAACGGTTGTTCCAGCAATTCCGCCGCACCGCGGATCGCCGCCAGCGGGCTCTTCAATTCGTGGGTCAGCGCATGCACGTACTGCTCGACGTACTGCTTGCCTTCCAGTTTCTCGCGCATGTCGTGCAGCGCGCGCCCGAGGTCGCCGAACTCACCCGCCGCCGCCGGTTGCGCCGCACGTTCGCCCGCAGTCACCGCATCCGCGTAACGCCGCAATGCGCCTAGCTGGCGCGACAGCCACCATGCCGCCATCACACCGACCAGCAGCGCCACACCCATCAGCACGAAGCCCCAGCGCGCCACGATGTTCTGGCTGCGCGCGATGAACGGCGCCATCGCGCTGTTCGGCTTGGCCACGCTCAGCACACCGACGATGCGCCCGCTTGCATCGCCATCTTTCCCATAGATGGGTGCGGCCACGTGCATCACCGTGCTGTCCGGATCGTCCGGATCGCTGCGGGTGGAACGCGCGCCGTATTGCCCGCGCAGGGTGCGATAGACATCGTTCCAGCGCGAATTGTCGCGGCCGACGTCGCGATCTTCGGAATCGAACACCACGATCCCGCGTGCATCAGCGACCGTGACGCGAAAGCCGCTGCGCTCCTTGGAGAACCCCGAGATGTCGGCGCCGACCTCGCGCGCCTGCACCGCGCGCACGCGTTGCGCGAACGCGCCATCGGCGATGCGCCCGGCCAGCATGTCGTCCGTCGCCAGTTCCGCCAGCGTATTGGCGGTATCGATCAAGGTGCCTTCCATCGCCTGGCGCACGCCCGGCTTGACCTGTTCGACGAAGACCTTGGTCACCAGCAGCGCCGCCAAGGCGACGATCAGGAAATAACCCAGCAGCACGCGCAGGCCGATGTTCATGCGCCAGGGTTTCATCGGTCAACCATCGACATGCACGGCATAGCCCAGGCCACGCACGGTGTGGATCGGGTCGGCCTCCGGCGCGATGGCGCGCAACTTCGCGCGGATGGTCTTCACATGGGTATCGATCGTGCGCTCGCCGGATTCCAGTGCATCGCCCCAGACCCGATCCATCAGCCGCGCCCGGTCCAGCACCGCACCCGGCCGCGCCAGCAAGGCCTCCAGCAGGCCGAATTCGTAGCGGGTGAGATCCAGCAGCACGCCATCGAAGCGCACCCGATGGCCGGCCGCATCCAGTTCGAAGCGCCCCATCCGCTTCCAACCGCCATCGCCCACCGCCACCTGCCGGCGCAAACGCGCACGCACCCGCGCCACCAGCTCGCGTGGCGAGAAGGGCTTGGCCATGTAGTCGTCGCCGCCCAGTTCCAGCCCCAACACGCGATCGAGTTCCGCATCGCGCGCGGTCAGGAACAGCACCGGCACCTCGCTTTCGCCACGCAGCGCGCGGCAGACATCGAAGCCGCTGGTGTCCGGCAGGCCCACGTCGAGGATCACCAGGTCGATGCCGCCACGCCGCAGCCGCGGCAGCACCTCGCCGCCCAGCAACACGTGTTCGGCCGCATAGCCTTCCGCGCGCAGGGCGTACAGCACGGTCTCGGCGATGGCACTCTCGTCTTCGGCCAGCAGGATGGTCATTGGCATGCGCCGCATCCTAGCCGAGGACGCGGTGCCGTTTGCGTGGCGGGTGTGAAGTGAGGAAAGGAAACGGGGTCAGAGTGAATTTCCCGTCGAGCACCTCCACTCGTTCCTTCGCAAAAGACGGGAAACTTCACTCTGACCCCGTTTCCCCCACAATGTCGCGATGAACTATCGCCACGCCTTCCATGCCGGCAACCACGCCGACGTGCTCAAGCACGTCGTACTGCTTGCCCTCTGCGACGCCCTCACCGCAAAACCGGCGGCCTGCTTCGCGCTGGATACCCACGGCGGCCGTGGCCTGTACAAGCTGGATGGCGAGGCCGCGCAAAAGACCGGTGAGGCGCAGGACGGCATCGCCCGCCTCCTGGCGGAGGCACCGCGCCAGCACGCGATCCAGCGCTACCTGGCTGCGATCAAGGCCTGCCGACAACAGCACGGCGCGCATGCCTATCCCGGTTCGCCCTGGTTGCTGGCGCATGCGCTGCGCGAGCAGGACCGCATCGCCGCCTGCGAGCTGCACCCCGAGGAAGCCAACGTCCTGCGCGACAATTTCGCCCATGACCCGCGCGTGGCGGTGCATGCGCGCGACGGTTACACCGCGATCAAGGCGCTGCTGCCGCCAAAGCATGGCGCCATGAAATTCGCCCGCGGGCTGGTGCTGATCGATCCGCCCTACGAGGCGCAACTGGATGAATTCGACATCGCCCTCGCCGCCATTCGCGAAGCACTGGCACGCTGGCCACAGGGAATGATCGCGCTGTGGTACCCGATCAAGCAGCGTCGCGCCCTGCAGCAGTTCTACCGCAAGGCGGGCGCGCTCGATGCCAAGTCCGTGCTGCTGCTGGAACTGCTGGTGCGGCCGGACGATTCGCCGCTACGCATGAACGGCAGCGGGATGTTGCTGCTCAATGCGCCCTGGCAGTTCGACGTGGCGATGAAGCCCGCGCTCGAGGCCATGCGCGCGGCGCTGGGCGAGGCCGGGGCGTCATCGCGCATGGAGTGGTTGCGCCAACCCGCCTGAACCTCAGGCTGCGACTTCGCCTTTCTCTTCGGGCTCGAAGAAGCTCCACTGCACTTCCGGGAAGGCGGCGCGGAAATCGCGCTCGATGGCGTCGATCTGCCGCGCACTGCCGACATCCCGGCGCAGCCGCGCCTGCACCGACACCATCGCGCGGGTGCCCAGCTGCAAGGTGATCAGGTTGTAGACGGTGTCGATCTCCGGCCGCACGCGCAGGAAGGCCAGCATTTCGTCCTGCCGGCGCGGGTCGATGCTCTGCCCCACCAACATCGCCTTCACCTCGATCGCCACGAACACCGCCACCACCACCAGCAACACGCCGATGGCGAGCGTGCCCACCGCATCCCACAGCGGATCGCCGGTGAGGATGCTCAGCGCGATGAACACCAGCGCCACGCTCAGGCCCAGCAAGGCGGCGATGTTCTCGCCCACCACCACGATGAGCTCGGCGCTGCGGCTCTCGCGGAACCAACGCCACAGGCTGCGGCCCTGGCGTTCAGCCGCCGCTTCCTTCAGGCAGGCATGGGTGGAATACCCCTCCATCGCGATCGAGAACAGCAACACGCCCACCGCCCATTGCCATTTTTCCAGCGGCTCCGGATGCGCCAGCTTGTGCAAGCCCTCGTAGATCGAATACATGCCGCCGATGGTGAACAGCATCACCGCAACCAGGAACGACCAGAAGTAGACCTCCTTGCCGCGCCCCAGTGGATGCTCGGCCGAAGGCGGGCCCTTCGCTTGCTTCATGCCGATCAGCAACAACACCTGGTTGCCGCAATCGGCCAGCGAATGCACGGTCTCGGCCAGCATCGCGCCGGAGCGGGTGAACCAGGCCGCCACGCCCTTGGCAACGGCGATCGCCAGGTTCGCGCCCAGCGCAACCAGCACCGCCTTGGTGGAATCGCCATGTGCGGACATCGTGCTACCTCGTTCGACAAGGCTGCATCTTAGCCATTACCTCGGCGCGCGCGGCGCATGGGAGAATCGGCGCATTCCATCCAAGCCAGCGCCCATGCCCTCCAGCTTCTTCGCCCTGTTCGACGACATCGCCACCCTGCTCGACGACGTCTCGGTGATGACCAAGGTCGCCACCAAGAAGACCGCCGGCGTGCTGGGCGACGATCTCGCCCTCAATGCGCAGCAAGTCAGCGGCATCAAGGCAGACCGCGAACTGCCGGTGGTGTGGGCGGTGGCCAAGGGGTCGATGGTCAACAAGGCGATCCTGGTACCGGCGGCGCTCGGCATCGCCGCGCTGGAGGCCTGGCTGCACGGCCGCGGCTACAACATCCCGCTGATCACGCCCTTGCTGATGATCGGCGGCGCCTTCCTCTGCTACGAGGGCGTGGAGAAGCTGGCACACAAGTTCCTGCACAGCCAGATCGACGATGCCAGCCACCACGCCGAGCTGGTGCACGCGGTCAGCGACGAATCGGTGGACATGCTCGCCTTCGAGCAGGACAAGATCAAAGGCGCGATCCGCACCGATTTCATCCTCTCCGCCGAAATCATCGTGATCTCGCTGGGCACGGTGGCCACCCAGCCGTTCGTGAAGCAGCTGGGCGTGCTGGTCGCCATCGCCCTGATCATGACCGTGGGCGTGTACGGCCTGGTCGGCGCCATCGTCAAGCTGGACGACCTCGGCCTGCGGCTCACCCGTGAAGGTGCCGGCAAGGCCAGCGCCACCCTCGGCCGCGGCATCCTCGCCTTCGCCCCCAAACTGATGAAATTCCTGTCGGTGGCCGGCACCGCAGCCATGTTCCTGGTTGGCGGCGGCATCCTGGTGCACGGCGTACCGGCCCTGCACCACCTGGCGGAGGCCGCCAAGGCCATCCCGCCCGGCTGGCTGTGGGAGAACCTGTTCAATGCCGCGGTCGGCATCGCCGCCGGCGCGGTGATCGTCGGCGTGGTCATGCTGGTGCGCCGCCTGCGCGGCAAACCGGCCGCCCCGGCGCACTGAACCGGGCAGCCATGCTGTATTCATCTTTTTAACCTCGATGCGGTGATCATTCCCGGATGGCCGCCCGCAACCGCATGCCCCCGTGGCACGAGAACGTCCGTCTCAGCAATGGCCGCGACGTCCTGATCCGCCCGATCCGTCCCGAGGACGCGGTACCGCTGCGCGCCGGCTTCCCCCTGCTGCAGCCGGATGAGGTGCGCCAGCGCTTCCTGCATCCGATGAAGGAACTGAGCCTGGAGCAGGCCGAACGCATGACCCGGCCGAATACCCGCCGCGAATTCGCCCTGGTCGCCGCCGAACCGCTGCCGCCGGGCGAAGCCTTGGTCGGCGCGGTGGCGCGGATCGTGGTGGACGACGACGGCCGCGCCGGCGAATTCGCCATCCTGGTCAGCCACTACATCAATGGCATGGGCCTGGGCCGCCACCTGATGCGCCGTCTGGTGCGCTGGGCCAAGGGTCGCAAGCTGGAACGCGTCTACGGCGACGTACTGGAAAGCAACTTGCCGATGCAGGCACTTGCGGCCTCGCTGGATTTCCGCCGCGAACCCGGCGGATCGCCCGGCCTGGTGCGGATGGTGCTGGACCTGCCGAAACCGAAGCCGCGTATCCCGCCCATCCCGCCTGCGTTGATCACGGGCTGACATCGGGCATGCACCCGTCGCGCTAAAATCGCGGCTCGCACCATCCCAATCCGTACACCCAAGCGCTGGCGCACCGCGTCCGGCGCGGAAGCCTTTTGCATGTCGCCAAGCAACAAGTCGTTGTCCCTGCCGGTTCTCTCGCTGAACGTCCCCCTGCCTCGCGCTGGCCAGTCCCGCGCGTACTGGCGCGCGCCGGCTTCGACCAGCGGACTTGCGGTCGCCATCGCCAGCGCCGCTGCACGCCTCGACTCACCACTGCTGGTGGTGGCCCGCGACAACCACGCCGCGCACCAGATCGAAGCCGACCTGCACACCCTGCTCGGCACCGACGCAGCGCTGCCGGTCTTGAACTTCCCTGACTGGGAAACCCTGCCCTACGACCGCTTCAGTCCACACCCGAACATCGTCAGCCAGCGCCTGGCCACGCTCGCCCGCCTGCCGGAACTGAAACGCGGCATCGTCGTGGTGCCGGTGGCAACGCTGATGCAGCGCGTCGCCCCGCGCGGCCACGTGATCGGCAGCCGCTTCGATTTCAAGCTCGGCCAACGCCTCGACCTCGACAACGAAAAACGCCGGCTCGAATCCGCCGGCTACCGCTACGCCCAGCAGGTATTCGATCCCGGCGATTTCGCCGTGCGCGGCGGCCTGCTCGACGTGTATCCGATGGGCGCCGATGCACCATTCCGCATCGAGCTGCTCGACGACGAAATCGAATCGATTCGCGCCTTCGATCCGGAATCGCAGCGTTCGCTGGACAGGATCGAACGCATCGAACTGTTGCCGGGTCGCGAGGTACCGCTCGACGACGCACCCATCAAGCGCGCACTGGATGCATTGCGCGACCGCTTCGACATCGACACCCGCCGCAGCGCGCTGGTGCAGGACCTGAAGGCCGGCCTGGCCCCGGCCGGCATCGAGTACTACCTGCCGTTGTTCCACGCCGGCACCGCGACCCTGTTCGATTACCTCGCCGCCGACACCCTGCCGGTGCTGGGCGATGGCGTGTTCGAGGCCGCCGATCACGCATGGACGCAGATCGGCGATCGCTACGAACAACTGCGCCACGATGTCGAACGCCCGCTGCTGGCGCCTGCCGAACTGTGGTTGTCGCCGGACGCGCTGCGCGAAACCCTCAACCGCGGCGAACGCATCGAAGTCTGCGATGCCAAGCATCCACGCCACGCCGAAGCGCACGCCCTGCCGCTGCAACCCGCACCCGCCTTGCCGCTGGCAGCGAAGGATCATGCCCAGGCGCAGGCCGTGCGCGATTTCCTCGACAACTATCCTGGCCGCACGCTGGTCGCCACCGATTCCCCCGGCCGCCGCGAAGCGATGCTCGAAGTGTTGCAGGCCGCCGGGCTGGCACCCGTCGTGCTCGCCGACTGGCCGGCCTTTGCCGCCAATGACGCGCGCTTCGCGATTGCCGTCGCCCCGTTCGACGACGGTTTCGCCCTGGACGATCCCGCGCTGTGCGTGCTCACCGAACGCCAGCTATTCCCCGAACGCGCCGCGCAGCCACGCCGCCGCAAGCGCGCCGGTCGCGAACCCGAAGCGATCATCCGCGACCTCGGCGAACTCTCACTGGGCGCGCCCATCGTCCACGAAGACCACGGCGTCGGCCGTTACCGCGGCCTGTTGTCGATGGACATCGGCGGCATGCCCGGTGAATTCCTCGACATCGAATACGCCAAGGGTGACCGCCTGTACGTGCCGGTCGCCCAGCTCGACCGCATCAGCCGCTATTCCGGCGCCAACCCCGATACCGCGCCGCTGCACAATCTCGGCGGCGAGCAGTGGACGAAGGCGAAGAAGAAGGCCGCCGAAAAGGTCCGCGACGTCGCCGCCGAACTGCTGGAGATCCAGGCCAAGCGGCAAGCACGCAAGGGCCTGGCCATCGACGTCGACCGCGCGATGTACGAACCGTTCGCCGCCACCTTCCCGTTCGAGGAAACCCCGGACCAGCACGCCGCGATCGAAGCGGTGATCCGCGATCTCGCCAGCAGCCAGCCGATGGATCGCGTGGTTTGCGGCGATGTCGGCTTCGGCAAGACCGAAGTGGCGGTGCGCGCCGCCTTCGTCGCTGCAGCCGCCGGCAAGCAGGTCGCGGTGCTGGTGCCTACGACTTTGCTCGCCGAACAGCACTACCGCAATTTCCGCGACCGCTTCGCCGACTGGCCGTTGAAGGTCGAAGTGCTGTCGCGCTTCAAGAGCAAGAAGGAAATCGAAGCCGAGTTGCAGAAACTCGCCGAAGGCAAGCTCGACGTGATCGTCGGTACCCATCGCCTGCTGCAGCCGGACGTGAAGTTCAAGGACCTCGGCCTGGTCATCGTCGATGAAGAGCAGCGCTTCGGCGTGCGCCAGAAGGAAGCACTGAAGAAACTGCGCGCGAATGTGCACCTGCTCACCCTGACCGCCACCCCGATCCCGCGCACCCTCAACATGGCAATGGCCGGCCTGCGCGACCTGTCGATCATCGCCACGCCTCCAGCCAATCGCCTCGCCGTGCAGACTTTCGTCCACGCCTGGGACGACGCCCTGCTGCGCGAAGCCTTCCAGCGCGAACTGTCGCGCGGCGGCCAGGTGTATTTCCTGCACAACGATGTCGAGAGCATCGGCCGCATGCACGACGAATTGCAGGCGTTGGTGCCGGATGCCCGCATCGGGATTGCACACGGGCAGATGCCGGAACGCGAACTGGAGCGGGTGATGCTCGACTTCCACAAGCAGCGCACCAATGTGCTGCTGTGCTCGACCATCATCGAATCCGGCATCGACATCCCCAATGCCAACACCATCCTGATCAACCGCGCCGACAAGTTCGGCCTCGCGCAATTGCACCAGTTGCGCGGTCGCGTCGGCCGCAGCCACCATCGCGCCTACGCCTACCTGCTCGTCCCCGACGGCCGCAGCATCACGCCTGATGCACGCAAGCGGCTGGATGCGATCAGCTCGATGGACGAACTCGGCGCCGGCTTCACCCTCGCCACCCATGATCTGGAAATCCGTGGCGCCGGCGAACTGCTGGGCGAAGGGCAAAGCGGGCAGATGGCCGAAGTCGGCTTCAGCCTGTACACCGAGCTGCTGGAGCGCGCGGTCAAGTCGATCAAGCAAGGCAAGCTGCCGGACGTAGACGACGTGGATCGCCACGGCGCCGATGTCGACCTGCACGTGCCCGCGCTGATCCCCGACGATTACCTGCCCGACCCGCACGCACGCCTCACGCTATACAAGCGCATCAGCGCCGCCCGCGATGCCGATGCGTTGCGCGAACTGCAAGTGGAGATGATCGACCGCTTCGGCCTGCTGACGGATGCGACCAAGCACCTGTTCGCCACCGCCGAACTCAAGCTCGATGCAACGCGCCTCGGTATCCGCAAACTGGATCTCGGCGAAAAGAGCGGCCGCATCCAGTTCGTGGAAAAACCCAATGTCGACCCGATGGCGGTGATCCGCCTGATCCAGGGCCAGCCCAAGCATTACAAGATGGACGGCCCCGACAAACTGCGCATCAGCCTCGACATGCCCGATGCCGCCACCCGTTTCAGTGCCGCACGCGGCCTGCTCACCGCATTGGCGCCGGCATGACCGAAACCCTCCCCGAATGGCAGGGCGACACCGCTGCCCTGCGCACGCTGCAAAGCGAACTCGCCGCGCAAGTCGTGCTCCGCGATCAGTTCGCCAAGCCTCTGCGCACCATCGCCGGCTTCGACGTCGGCTTCGAGGACGACGGCGCTACCACCCGCGCCGCTGCCGTTTTGCTCGATGCCGACACCATGGATCTCATCGACCAGCAAGTCGCACGCCTGCCCACCCGCATGCCCTACATCCCCGGCCTGCTCAGCTTCCGCGAACTGCCGGCGCTGCTCGACGCATTGGCGATGCTGAAACACGCGCCTGACCTCGCCTTCATCGACGGCCACGGCATCGCCCATCCGCGCCGGCTCGGGATCGCCGCACATTTCGGCATGGAGACCGATATCCCCAGCATCGGCGTCGGCAAGAAAATCCTGGTCGGCGAAGCACGCCTGACCCTGCACGAAATGCGCGGCGCCTTCACCCCGTTGCGCGACGGCCGTGAGCAGATCGGCTGGCTGCTGCGCAGCAAACCCGGCTGCCTGCCGCTGATCGTCTCACCGGGCCACAAGGTGGCGATGCCGTCGGCGCCGGAACTGGTGATGCGCTACGTCACCAAGTACCGCTTGCCGGAACCGACCCGTCTCGCCGACCGCATCGCCTCGCGCCGCGACCGCGCCGACGAAACAGCGGATGAACAAGCCGAATAAGCCTCGCGCGGCGTTCATGCATTGGCCCCTAGTCTTCGCCCATCCCATCACGCGAGCCCCGCCATGACCCGCATCGCCAGCCTGTTCGCCATCGCCCTGCTCGCCGGTTGCGCCGCGTTGCCGAACGGCGCCGCCCCTGCAGCCGATGGCGGCACCGTGACCCTCGGCCTCGGCCAGAGCACCCTGCTCGCCGACAACAGCCTGCTCACCTACACCCGCCTGGTGAACGATTCGCGCTGCGCCCCCGACGTGCAATGCGTCTGGGAAGGCGATGCCGAAATCGCCCTGCAATGGCGCGCCGCCGGCGGCAGCACGCAGGATCTGCGCCTGCACACCAGCGGCAAGGTCGGTGCGTCTACGGCCCGTGCCGGCGACCGCAGGATCACCTTGGTTGCACTCGAACGCGGCATCGCCCCCAAGACTAGCCTGCGCATCGACCGCGCCGACTGAGCTTCACGCTTCAAAAGCAATCCAGCGGGCTCGTCGTCGCCTGCGCCGCATCGCGGACGTGGGTGTAGATCATCGTGGTATCCAGGTGCCGATGCCCCAGCAGCTGCTGGATCGTGCGGATGTCGGTGCCTTGCGCCAGCAGGTGGGTCGCGAACGAATGCCTCAGCGTATGCAGCGACGCATGCCGATGGATGCCGCAGGCCAGCAATGCGGCCTTGAACGGCTCCTGCACGGACGACGGCGAGATGTGCCAGCGCAAGCAGCGCCCCGTGTCCGGGCAGCAATGCACCTTGCTTGAAGCGAACAGGAACTGCCAGCCGAACGCGCGCGAGGCGCGTGGGTATTTGTTCGCCAATCGTCCCGGCAAGGGTGCATGCCCACGGCCGTGCAACAGGTCTTCGCGATGCAGCGCCAACCGGCGCATCGCCAGCTGCTGCATCGATGCCGACAACCGCTTCGGCAGCACCGTGACCCGATCCTTCGTGCCCTTGCCGGATCGAACCGTGATCGTGCCGGCACGAAAATCGACGTCCTGTACACGCAACATCAACGCTTCGCCAACCCGCAACCCGGTGCCGTACAACAAGGCCGCGATCAGCCGCGACATCCCGTGCATCGCGTTGAGCGCCGCGCGTACTTCCGCCACCGACAGCACTTCCGGCAACCGCTCCGGTCGCCGCACCTGTCGCCGCCGTACTTCCAGCGCCGAAACTTCCAACCGCATCACGTGCCGAAACAGGAACAACAACGCATTCAAGGCTTGCAAGTGCGAACTCGTCGCGACCTCCCGTCGCTGCACCAGGTGGTCGAGGAAGCGCAGCGCCCCCACTTCTGAAGCCAGCGCCGACCGACTCGCCCCATGAAAGCGCATGTAGCGCGTCACCCAATGCGCATAGGCCGCTTCCGTACGGCGACTTAGATGCCGCGCCCGGCATGCTTCACGCACCCCCACCAGCAGATCCTGCCCGTCGTCCCGCCCCGCTTCGTCCCTACCCGTTCATCGTCGCAGCCCTCTCGTGGTGGAAAACCACGAGCGTAGTCCTGCGAAACCGACACCACTAGCGGTCCAGCGGACTCAGCACCGCATGCGGCCCGCGATTGAGCACATGCGTGTAGATCTGCGTCGTCGCGACATCCTTGTGCCCCAGCAGTTCCTGAATCGTGCGGATGTCGTAGCCCGCTTCCAGTAGATGGGTGGCGAACGAATGCCGCAAGGTATGCGCCGTCACATGCTTCACGATCCCCGCACGATCCCGCGCACGCTTCAGCGCCCGCGACACGAACTCCGCGTCCACATGGTGCCGCCGCTCGCGGTCATCGCGCGGATCCTGCGAGCGCCGCAACGCCGGGAACACGTACTGCCAACCAAAGTCGACCGGACCGTTGGGGTACTTGCGCGCCAATGCATGCGGCAACCACACCTCGCCGAAGCCCGCGCGCAAGTCCGCCCCATGCAACACCCGCGCCCGCTCGACTTCCGCCTGCAACGGCTCCACCAGGCTGCGCGGCAGGATCGTGCGCCGATCCTTGCCGCCCTTGCCATCGCGGATGGTGATCTCCCCGCGCGCGAAATCGACATCCTTCACCCGCAAGCGCAGGCATTCCATCAAGCGCATCCCGGTGCCATACAACACTGCCGCCAGCAGCCACGCCCGTCCCTCCAACTGCGCCAGCAGGATCCGCATCTCCTCCTGCGCCAACACCACCGGCAACTTGCGTGCAGGCTTCGCCCGTACCACGTCCTCCAGCCAGTCCAATTGTTGCCGCAACACGTCCCGATACAAGAACAGCAACGCCGACAACGCCTGGTTCTGGGTCGAAGGCGAGACCTTCGCCTCCACCGCCAACCGCGTCAAGAACGCTTCGACCTCGCGATGTCCCATCTCCGCCGGATGCCGCAAGCGGTTCTGCAAGATGAACCGTTTGATCCAACCCAGATACGCGGCCTCAGTGCGAAGGCTGTAGTGCCGCGCGCGAAACATGCGCCGAACATCAGCGACCAGCGCCGAAATCCGCGCCAACTGCGCCTCCTCAATCGGCGGATCAAAGCCCGCTACAACCGCTGGATATTTCTCGGTTTCGACCAGATAAAACATAGAGCCGCGCCTACCCCGGATTTGCAGCCAAGCGTGCCCCCATCCACCGAACCTGTCGTTCGGTAAACTACTGATCTTGAGATAGGATTTCGGTACAGGCGTTACCTAAAGCCATGAATCCAATCGTCTTATCCTGATCGTTTACTGACTACTAGGCGTTAGGGCTCACCCGTGGCACTTCGCACCTCCAGTGTTCTAACCCTTCTGTTAGGCGCAGTAATCAGCGCATCTTTCTATGTACTGACGCCGCGCGGACAGAATTTCGGTTGCCTGGGAGAATCGACCTGCCAATCGATGAGTCAAGGCGAGCGTGTATTCAACTCGCTGATCCCTCTCGCCGTCTCAGTCATTTGGGTCACCCTGGCGTGGGTAATCGCCAAGAGAAATCAGGAACTGGCCCGCCTTCTCTTGATAGTGCCACTCGTCTTAAGCTTGGTGCCATTCGTTGCAATTCTTGTAGCGGCGGTGTTGGGGCAGTGAGCCCTAACAATTCGTTCAAGCCGAGCCCGCTTCGCGGTCTCGTCGCAGTTTCACTCGCCGGACGCGGGCCGGCTTAACTCAGGCGTTAGGTTGCACAAAGACCATGTCGCAAATTGCGTTTAGCAAAGACGAGAAAGAGATCATCGTCCGCAAGATCCAGCTGTACTTCTCTGAAGAACTGAAGCAAAAGATTGGGCAATTTGACGCTGAGTTCCTCCTGGACTTCTTTTCGCAGGAAGTCGGCGCCTACTTCTACAACCGGGGCCTTTATGACGCGCAAGCTGCTCTCAACGCAAAGCTTGACGACATACAAGACGCCATCTATCAGCTTGAGCAACACACAGATTTCAAGCGCTAAAAGCGTGCAACCTAACAGTTCGTTCAAGCCGAGCCCGCTTCGCGGTCTCGTCGCGGTCTCACTCGCCGGACGCGGGCCGGCTTAACTCAGGCGTTAGGCCGTTGAAAATAGCCGCATCCATCTTTGCAGCTCTCATAGGCTTCGCAGCTGGTTGCGTTGCGACCCTTATGGCCCTCTTGTGGGCAATGAGTCCAAGCGGAGATTGCCCATCGCCTTGTGACGCGCCCGCTTACGTAGCTCTCGGCCTCGCAATATTCATCGCACCTCCTGTTGGAGTCTTGGTCGGCGGACTATCAGCTTGGGCTATTCTTCGGTTGTGGCCGGCAAAGACGCGCGCGTCAACGGCCTAACAATTCGTTCAAGCCGAGCCCGCTTCGCGGTCTCGGACCAGCCGAGTCGCATCGCGCGGGCCGGCTTAACTCAGGCGTTAGGCCCATGATGAAAATTCTCGCGCTATTAGCAGGATTTTTTCTACTTCTAAGCGCATTCCTGCTCAATTCCTTCTACACAGATCTACGGACACGACTTGTTTCGCCTTCTGATCGATTTTTCCTTGTGAGTTGGCAGGCTCCAAGTAGCATCAGAAAAGAGTTCATAGACAAATACGCCACGAAGTTAGTTAAGCCTGGTCTGACAGAAAGAAAGTTGAATCCTGAATACTCAAAGGCATTTGACTCGCATTTCGACAGGTACTGCAAGCTTGTCGGAAATGGCAAGGACTGGAGGAGCATCAAAACAATCTGCAGCCGAGAGTTTTCGTTTCCCGGCCCCAAGTGGATCACACAGACCACTCCAGAAGTCACCTTCGAAGATGGCCGTGATAAAGCGAATAGCTTGCTCTCACGAATGCGCCTAAAGCAGGGCTTGGCTCCGTCCTTTAACACGTCAGATTCGAACGAGATCAGTCAATCCGCTATGGCTCGCGCTTTCTGGCTTGGAGTTTTTCTTCCACTTAGCCTCGTTGCGCTTTCAATTGGCAGCATCTTGCTTGCCGTCATCAAGTGTCGTTGAGCATGGGCCTAACAATTCGTTCAAGCCGAGCCCGCTTCGCGGTCTCGGACCGACCGGTTTCGCTTCGGGCGGGCCGGCTTAACTCAGGCGTTAGCCATCACAGGGGAACTTCATGGCAGGCCGTTCAATTCGAATCTTTCTCGTCGATGGAACGCCATCCGGCGTTAGAACCGCTGAACTCGGCCTTTCAACAATCAAAGCGCTTGCTGTTCCGCGCGCATCCTTGCTGTCGATTGCCACACGACCAGAAGCAAAGAAGACCGGCGTGTATGTGTTAATAGGCCCGGATCCAGAAACGCCTGGTCAAAGGATGATCTACATTGGGGAAGCGGATACGCTAATCAAACGAGTCTCCGACCACAACAGAGACTCTGACAAAGACTTCTGGGAAGAATGCGTTTTTTTCTTATCGAAAGACGAGAATCTGACAAAAGCACACGGCCGCTACCTAGAGGCCAGACTTATCGCTTTAGCCAAAGATGCGAAACGCGCAAAGGTAAAAAACGGAACGGCGCCGAAGGAAGAAGGCCGCCTGCCGGAACCAGATGCAGTCGAAATGGACGAATTCATCGCTCAAGCACGCATTCTGCTCGGGTCACTTGGTTATGACCTATTCGAGCCATCTATCCAGCCTGATTCAACCGGTAATTCAAGCGCTTCCACCAGCAATCTACTCGGGCTGCAGTATTCCGGTGACGGGTACAGTGCTACTGCCACGCTTGATCAAGACGCAGGCCAGATCATCGTCAAGGCAGGATCAAAGGCTCGGAAGATGGAGGCACAATCACTGCAGCCAACCTACAAAAATCTTCGCAAACAACTTCAAACCAACGGTGTCCTGCAATCGATCAACGACACTTCTTACGAATTCACGCAAGACTATTCCTTTAGCTCTCCAACTGCCGCAGCCCAAGTCGTATCAGGCATTACGATCAATGGACGCATTGCATGGAAGCTTTCCTCAACCGGACAAGTTTTTGCTGAGTGGGAAGACGCCCAGTTGCCTACTGAAATCGCTGGTGATGGCTAACAATTCGTTCAAGCCGAGCCCGCTTCGCGGTCTCGGACCAGCCGAGTCGCATCGGGCGGGCCGGCTTAACTCAGGCGTTAGGCATCACTGAAGATCATCGAAGGGGGCAATATGGCTTCGTGCGGGAAATGTGGCAGCACCATCATGCTTGGCGGATTGAAGGTCGGAGATCAAAAATACTGCAATGCAAAATGCGCGGAAGGCGCACGAGCTGATAGCCCCGCTCGTCCACAAGCAACGCCTCCTGGCGCGAGGTCGGCCCAACTACTAATGTTCATTGGTTTCATGATGTTAGTAGTCGTCCCAAACTTCTTGGGAAAAGACAGCAGCGGCGTGATCCCGCTAGTCGGAGTCATCGTTCTTGTGGTTGGCATTTTCCGCTACTTCTCAGCAAAACGTTCAAGCGGTGATGCCTAACAATTCGTTCAAGCCGAGCCCGCTTCGCGGTCTCGGACGCGACCGGTTCGCATCGGGCGGGCCGGCTTAACTCAGGCGTTAGGCCGCAATGGAAAAACCTCAGCGTTCGCAGAAAGGCCTGAATCCTTACGTAGTGATTGCGCTTGGGTTCCCTGCGCTACTCTTTTTGCTGCTCGTGCTGCTCGTTTACGGCATGCGCGGCAGTCTCAATCCGGCTGAGGCAGGCATTTATTTGATTCTTGGAGCACCGGTCTGCCTTCTCGGTGGCTTGGCAGCAAGTGTAGTTGCCATCACGCGCCGTGATCGACCACGTTGGGCGGCTATCGCCGGCCTCGCAATCAATGGAATCTTGGTCGTGTACATGGCAATTTCCCTGCTACTGTCGGCCTAACAATTCGTTCAAGCCGAGCCCGCTTCGCGGTCTCGGACCAGCCGAGTCGCATCGGGCGGGCCGGCTTAACTCAGGCGTTAGGGCTCATGAAAGATAAGTTCGCCGATCTGGAAGAACCTAGAAAGCGCACGCTTCCAACCGCCATTGCGGTGCTAGTTGCGATCACTGCGCTCTTTGCATATCGGCTCTCGCACACCAAGCCGATCGAGCTGTCCGGACTCGTAGAGTCGGTCGCAGCCGGCCACGTGGCCAGGGTCCACCTCGACAATGGACTCACGATCAACGCCAAGGTCAGTTCGAGTCGCGACCCAAGCAGCGGGCAACGGGTAACGGTTCTCGAGACCGTCAGCCTACTCAGCACTCCTGCGTACGTCGTACAAGAAGAGGCTCCGTCGCAGTGAGCCCTAACAATTCGTTCAAGCCGAGCCCGCTTCGCGGTCTCGGGCGCAGCCGAGTCGCATCGCGCGGGCCGGCTTAACTCAGGCGTTAGACATTGCTGAGGACTATCGCGTGAAGGTGAAGGATCTCTTCTGGGTGCTTGTTCTCGGCGGTGGTGCTTTGTTTGCATACGACAAATACAAATCGCACAAATCCGATCAAGCTGAAATCTTGGCTGCGGCACCGGTTGCTGTGCAGCCGCAGCAAGCCGCGCCTTCCAGCGATGACCGTTCATGGATAAAGCCGCGCGCCGTAGAACCTACTGTCTCCGGCAGCCAATTCAAATGTGACGGTCGTACCCATTGCTCACAGATGAGATCTTGCGCAGAGGCAGAATTCTTCCTCAAGAATTGTCCAAACACGCAAATGGACGGCAATAATGACGGCGAGCCTTGCGAGCAGCAGTGGTGCAAATAAAGCGGGCAATGTCTAACAATTCGTTCAAGCCGAGCCCGCTTCGCGGTCTCGGGCGTAGCCGAGTCGCATCGCGCGGGCCGGCTTAACTCAGGCGTTAGGCGGCACATGAAATGGTTCGCAGCGATTTGCGTTTCACTTCTATCGGCGAGCTGTTCCGCTAGCCAAACAAGTGCTTGTGCAGGCTTTTCGCCAGACCTGCTCAGCTGCCCTGCTCCGCAAGCGCCTCGCGTTGCCGAACTCAAGCCTGGCAAGGTTGTTGTAATCCTCACGGTTGAACCAGACGGAACCGTGGCAAATGCCCACATCGCCTCGGCATCTGGCCATCCCGCATGGAAGGACGCCGTCCTTCAAGCCGTTCAATCCTGGCGTTTTAAGCCGACCGACCGCACTCGCACCGTCTCTGTTCCAGTTAATCTTGGGTTCGGTGGCTAGTGCCGCCTAACAATTCGTTCAAGCCGAGCCCGCTTCGCGGTCTCGGACCAGCCGAGTCGCATCGCGCGGGCCGGCTTAACTCAGGCGTTAGGCCTCATGAAAATTCTCGCACTATGTGGAAGCCTTCGGTCTGAATCTCGTAGCGCCGCTTTGCTGCGGGCAGCCAAGACATTGGCTCCGCTTGGCGTAGATTTCCAAATTTTTGATGGCCATGGACAGCTGCCATTGTTTAACCCTGAGCTTGAACCCTACGCACCTGTATCAGTAAAGGCGCTATGGGATGCAGTTACAGCCGCAGACGCCGTCGTCATCGCAAGTCCTGAGTACGCCCATGGCGTCACAGGGACTATCAAGAACACTTTAGACTGGCTCGTGGGTCACATTCCATTCGCCTACAAACCCGTCGCTGTCTTTAACCCGTCCTTTCAGTCTTACCACGCGGACGAAGCGCTAAAAGAAACACTCCGCACAATGGCTGCCGATCTTATCCCTGATGCATGCGTACGAATTCCCGTAATTGGATCAGGCATCAGTCCTGAGGACATTGCGACCACAACCAATTTTTCCTCGATACTGGAATCCGCTCTTCAGGCCATCATCTCTCATGTGCAAGCACAAAATCAGCCGCGAGAGGCCTAACAATTCGTTCAAGCCGAGCCCGCTTCGCGGTCTCGGATCGACCGGAACCGCATCGGGCGGGCCGGCTTAACTCAGGCGTTAGGTTTTGTGGACACTGATATCGCAACCCCAAAAGGCATACGTTTCCTAGCCGTCCCATTCGGCCTGCTCTTTGTTGCCGGTGGACTCTTGGCGCTGTTAACTGTTACTGGCGCAATTCCAGGTGAAATGCCTCGCACTTGGTATGCCCAGGTCTTCAGCATTACTGCATCAGTCACTTTTGCTCTTGCGGGAATTGGTTTTGTGTTTTTTGGCTTTGGCATGAAGAAAACCGCTGTAACAATTGGTGCACTCGCCCTTCTTTTCTTCGTCATCGCCTTCAATTGGATAGCCTTTGGCCCCGGCGAACGCAATTTCACACGTACGATCACGTTCAATGGGACTGTTTCACGTGCTACGGCTGTTTCAGAATTTGAGGGTCGTGCCGTCTTTGGCGGGTTCGCACTCCTCCTTGACCTTATGGTTGTTGGCGGTCTTGTCAAAGGTATCCGGAGCAAAACCTAACAATTCGTTCAAGCCGAGACCGCTTCGCGGTCTCGCGCGTGTCTCACTCGCCGGCTGCGGTCCGGCTTAACTCAGGCGTTAGCTGGGTGCAGACAAGCCTTCAGTAGGTCAAGGCTAAGAGCTCGTAGTTCACAGCGAGGCTCTTCAAAATTTTGGGCCAGCTTTGGCCATCAATTGGGCAAGAGCGGCTTGCCGGCGCTAGACCACAAGCAGTTCCTGACCCGTTACGTGATTTTGGGTAGAGCCGCAGGCGGAGTTCCAGGGCTGCTACCCAGCTAACAATTCCTTCAAGCCGACACCGCTTCGCGGCGCCGGCAAAGGCCGCTAAGATCGTGCCTTACCGGCGCCGCAAAGCGGTGCGTCTTAAGTCAGGCGTTAGGCCTCATGAAAATTCTCGCACTATGTGGAAGCCTTCGGTCTGAATCTCGTAGCGCCGCTTTGCTGCGGGCAGCCAAGACATTGGCTCCGCTTGGCGTAGATTTCCAAATTTTTGATGGCCATGGACAGCTGCCATTGTTTAACCCTGAGCTTGAACCCTACGCACCTGTATCAGTAAAGGCGCTATGGGATGCAGTTACAGCCGCAGACGCCGTCGTCATCGCAAGCCCTGAGTACGCCCATGGCGTCACAGGGACTATCAAGAACACTTTAGACTGGCTCGTGGGTCACATTCCATTCGCCTACAAGCCCGTCGCTGTCTTTAACCCGTCCTTTCAGTCTTACCACGCGGACGAAGCGCTAAAAGAAACACTCCGCACAATGGCTGCCGATCTAATCCCTGATGCATGCGTACGAATTCCCGTAATTGGATCAGGCATCAGTCCTGAGGACATTGCGACCACAACCAATTTTTCCTCGATACTGGAATCCGCTCTTCAGGCCATCATCTCTCATGTGCAAGCACAAAATCAGCCGCGAGAGGCCTAACAATTCGTTCAAGCCGAGCCCGCTTCGCGGTCTCGGATCGACCGGAACCGCATCGGGCGGGCCGGCTTAACTCAGGCGTTAGACCGCATGGACAGCAAGGACGCTCGGACAATCGCTTGGATCTTCTTCGCGATTTCCTTTTGGGATAATAATCCGGTAACAAGACTTGAAATCATGCACTCGGCGGATGCGATCAATCATTTGCAGCCTCTTGAGAGCGAAATGGATCTTGCGCTCGGATTTTTAGTCCAACATGATCTTGTTCAACAAACGGGTGACTCATTTTCACTGACGCAAATTGGTCAAACCTGCATCGACCAAGCAAGCGTAAATTCGGGCAACGTGTACGACACCATGAAGGCCCTTCAGCCCTTCGTTCTGTCGTATCGCGCGGTCTAACAATTCGTTCAAGCCGAGCCCGCTTCGCGGTCTCGGGCGCAGCCGAGTCGCATCGCGCGGGCCGGCTTAACTCAGGCGTTAGGCCGCTCACAAAAATTATGGCTAAGACCTTAAAGCTATCCTGGGCACGCTTCGGTTTCTGCTTCGCAATCATGAGCATTTTTCCGGCATTTCTGATCATTTCTGGCATCAAAGATAGAGACACTTGGCCTGCTGCAGTGGCGGTCTGCCTTTTGTTCCTTTCGCTTTTTGGCTTCTTCTCTCTTGGTTGGGCTCGGCTCCGGCGGGCAAACGCTACCCAGCCAATCCTCGCAACGGAGATTGATCGTGTCCGACAGTTGCTTATCGGACCCATTGGCCCGGCAGTGGCATGGTTCGTCGGCACTTTTCTTGTAATCATTGCTTTCGTGGTCGCATCGGCGCTCTTCTGGCCCGCGGCCTAACAATTCGTTCAAGCCGAGCCCGCTTCGCGGTCTCGGACCAGCCGAGTCGCATCGCGCGGGCCGGCTTAACTCAGGCGTTAGGGCCCAACATTGAGTAATGACGATCTCACGAAGTTGGCGATTGCGCTGATATCAGCCCTTACAGGCTGGGCGCTTGCCCAGTTCAGTGGACTTATCAAAAATTGGCTTCATCGCAGAAAAGTAATCAAGCTTCTCAAAGAGGAAATCAAAGACATTGAGGTTGAGGCAACTCGACTTCTGTATTTCCATGCACGGAATCTTCAGAAGCATGGCGCATACGTGGTGGGAGACACCGCTGCAGTAAGTATCTCCAATCCAATATTCAAGAACTACTACAAGGATGCAGTTCTAGGTCTCAACCAGAGCCAGAGAATTTCGTTCCAGATGATTCACAACCAAGTCGAAAATCAAAATCAACTGCTGATTGACTATAAGCAACTTAACTCCGCATTGCGTAAGGAGTACGAGGCCAATGGCCCAAGCAAGGAATTCCGAGCTGGAGCGCGTCGGCTTGGCGCAATTGCTGATCATGGCTACGGGAACTGCAAACTCATCATCTGGCACGTCAAGCATCACCTCAGCAACCACAAGTCTCCTGACTTGCACCCTAAAACAGAAGCACATGCTGCCTATCAGGCCTATCGTGATGAGGTTCGCAAGGAAATTAATGAGTTCGTTGAGTCTGGCAAGAAGCTAGAGTCAGAAGCATTCAGTGGCGACATGGAAGCTGAGCCCTAACAATTCGTTCAAGCCGAGACCGCTACGCGGCTCGGCTTAAATGGTGGGGTGTACCATTCTGCCGTGCCGCGCATCGGTCCGGCTTAACTCAGGCGTTAGGCGGCACCAAACAAATTCATGCTCACGTGGACACTACTCGCCATATCCGTACTCGCGCTGTTCGTAGGCTTTGTTTCTCGTGAGCGGCTATTTTGGGTAGTTGACAGTGATCACGTTGGCGCTGACATCCTAGAAAATTCTCATCTCACCAACGACCTATGGATCAAGTTCTACCGTAATAGGCATCGGATCGACAGTCAGTTCAGGACATTGATCAACGTGTATTTCTGGTCAAACGTAATCGGCACAATCTTGCTGCTGGCCGGGTTTGCATCACACTGGCTTGCCGCCTAACAATTCGTTCAAGCCGAGCCCGCTTCGCGGTCTCGGACGTGCCGAGTCGCATCGCGCGGGCCGGCTTAACTCAGGCGTTAGGTGCGGCGACAGATAACAGGAAGATCAGCATGAAAGGCAGCTGCCTCTGCGGTTCGATTGAAGTCACTGCTCCTGATCACGAGCAAATTGCTCTTTGTCACTGCTCCATGTGCCGCCGTTGGTCTGGCGGCCCAATGTTCGCTGTTCATTGCGGGAGCAACGTCGAATTTTCAGGCGCTAGCCCAGTCGCATACCGCTCATCGGAGTGGGCAGAACGAGGCTTCTGCGGCAAATGTGGGACACATCTCTTCTACCACTTGCTGCCGGGAAACGAGTACATCGTTTCTTCTGGGATCTTTCAGGATCATGAGTTCTCGCTAATTAGCGAGATCTTCATTGATGAAAAGCCAGGCTACTACGAGCTCAAGAATCAAACGGATAAGATGACTGGACAACAGGTGTTTGAGCAGTTCGCTCCAAAGTAATGGAGGCCGCACCTAACAATTCGTTCAAGCCGAGCCCGCTTCGCGGTCTCGGACGTGCCGAGTCGCATCGCGCGGGCCGGCTTAACTCAGGCGTGAGAGCGCTGACCATGTACTTAGCAGGCCGAATATTCACCGTAAGGCAGATGAGCAGCGCAGCCATGCTCTTGTCTGCGGTTGCTGCTCTCGCTTGGTTTGGCTACGACGCACTCGATGGCTCAATAAGTGTCTGTTCCCGGTACGGCAGTGGCTGCACGAATCGCGCATACACTGGAGCGGGAGACTATGGATACTGGCTCACGCTCGCGCTCTATTTGGGACTGGCTTCTGCACTTGCATGGCTCGCTTGGCTGGGACTCCGAGAACGCAAACGTGATCTCTACAAGTAAAGCTCGCACGCGCTCTAACAATTCGTTCAAGCCGAGCCCGCTTCGCGGTCTCGGACGTGCCGAGTCGCATCGCGCGGGCCGGCTTAACTCAGGCGTTAGGGCTCATGAAAGATAAGTTCGCCGATCTGGAAGAACCTAGAAAGCGCACGCTTCCAACCGCCATCGCGGTACTAGTTGCGATCACTGCGCTCTTTGCATATCGACTCTCGCACACCAAGCCGATCGAGCTGTCCGGACTCGTAGAGTCGGTCGCAGCGGACCACGTGGCCAGGGTCCACCTCGACAATGGACTCACGGTCAACGCCAAGGTCAGCTCGAGTCGCGACCCAAGCAGCGGGCAACGGGTAACGGTTCTCGAGACCGTCAGCCTACTCAGCACTCCTGCGTACGTCGTACAAGAAGAGGCTCCGTCGCAGTGAGCCCTAACAATTCGTTCAAGCCGAGCCCGCTTCGCGGTCTCGGGCGCAGCCGAGTCGCATCGCGCGGGCCGGCTTAACTCAGGCGTTAGAGGGCTCTGAAGTGTCTAGCTCGCCACAAGCGCAACTCCTAAGTGATTTGCTACTGGAACGCAGCGCACTCAGTTCTCCCGTCTCCGGGCTGACCGCATGGGAAGCGTTCAAGGCTTTCGGCCGTGAAGCTTTCGAACTCCCAGGAGTAGGCCTGCTGTTCCAAACGGGGACATTCGATTTCACGGGAAGCGAGCTGTTCTACTTTGACCCGGTCTGCCAGTTCGAGATCCTCGATCATGATGGAGAGCATGACCATTTCGAGCAGCTCCACTGTGAACTCACTTGCGAACCTCGTCCGGAACTGCAAACGGCTTCCGCAGAGTTGTGGTCATTTGATTTCCCCACTGCTGATGCATTCTTCAGTGCTGTGGAGTCGCTGCCAGCCTTTCAGATCGCTGCACGACAGTCTGACTACACTGTTTCGGTAACGCATGAAGACGTTTGAGCTGCCCTCTAACAATTCGTTCAAGCCGAGCCCGCTTCGCGGTCTCGGTCGCAGCCGAGTCGCATCGCGCGGGCCGGCTTAACTCAGGCGTTAGGCCGCAGGAATAGCTTTGTCTCGCAACGTTCTCTTCATCTGCACACAGAACCGGCTCCGCAGTCCGACTGCGGAACAAGTTTTTGCTGACTGGCCTGGAATCGAGTCACAGTCAGCCGGCCTCGGCAACGACGCGAGCACACCTGTTTCTCCAGAACTACTTGAGTGGGCTGACATGATCTTCGTCATGGAGAAGGCTCACCGCAACAAGCTGACCAAAAAGTTCCGTACACACTTGAACGGGAAACGAGTTATTTGCCTCGACATCCCTGACGAGTTTGAATACATGGATCCGTTCCTGATCCGTCTACTCAAGGCCAAAGTCCCAAGATTCCTGCCGGCGGCCTAACAATTCGTTCAAGCCGAGCCCGCTTCGCGGTCTCGGACCAGCCGAATCGCATCGGGCGGGCCGGCTTAACTCAGGCGTTAGGCCTTGCCAGTGAGACTTCAGTAGAAAAGACCACTCAACGTGGCTTTCTCGCAATGTTCCGCGCCGCTGCGCTCGCGCTCCACTCGCCACAGCCTACCTTCGGATCGTCCAGGAATTGGCACGCCAGATTTCATCAGGCGGTGCCGGTGTCGTCCCTCGCTTCGCCGTTTGGCTCCTCGCGTTCGCCCGCAGGCGCACGCAGCAACAAGCCCTGCCGCGCGTACCTGCGTACGAGTGTGAGATTTTTACTAAAGCACTGATTGCTTTCAGAACAGCGTTTGCAGGCAAGAGCAAAGGCTGGTCTACGGCCTAACAATTCGTCCAAGCCGACACCGCTTCGCGGCGTCGTCAAAGTCCCGCTAAGATTGTGACTGTGCCGCCGCCGCAAATCGGCGCGGCTTAACTCAGGCGTTAGGCGGCAAGAATAATGGTGACCGCATGATGTTCTACATCGGCCAAGGTGAGCGCATCGTTCCCATTGGCCCCACGCAAGAGCGGCACTGCCCTCGCTGTGAACAAGCGACGGCGTTCCAGCCACAACTCACATACAAATTCGGCCAACTCGACCTACTTTTCGGCTTTGTGTACGGCAAGCGCTACCAACTTGCGTGCTCGCAATGCAATCACGGCTGGCTCCTCGACACCAAGGCGACTGAGCGGGACATGGACAAAGTTCCTATTCCTTTTCACCTGCGCTACGGCTTCCTCGTACTCATTGGCATTGCGGCGCTGGGCGTTGCTGTTTACTTTGCTAGGCGCGCCGCCTAACAATTCGTTCAAGCCGAGCCCGCTTCGCGGTCTCGGACGTGCCGAGTCGCATCGCGCGGGCCGGCTTAACTCAGGCGTTAGCTGGGTGCAGATCAGCTTTCAGTAGTTCAAGGCTAAGAGCGCGTGGTTCGCGCGGTCGTTCTTCAAAATTTTGTGTCTTTCAAGCCATCAGAGTCGCAACAGCGGCTTGCCGGCCTGGACAGAAGGCGGTTTCTGACCCTTTACGTGAATTGGAGTAGAGCCAGCAGGCGTGGCTCCTCGGCTGCGTACCCAGCTAACAATTCCTTCAAGCCGACACCGCTTCGCGGCGCCGGCAAAGGCCGCTAAGATCGTGCCTTACCGGCGCCGCAAAGCGGTGCGTCTTAAGTCAGGCGTTAGACCGGTGCCCAGCACTTGCGGCGGTCTATTGTTGTAGTTACAATAACATATGCGCCTTAGCTACGATCCGATTAAACGGCAGAAGACGCTTGACGAGCGTGGCCTCGATTTCGAGGACGCAATTGCGGTCTTCGCAGGACTCACTTTTGAGGTTGAAGACACCCGTCAGGATTACGGTGAAACGCGCATGATCTGCTTTGGCTATTTGGCCAACCGCATGGTTGTGGTCGGTTATACGCAAAGGGGATCGGTCCGTCACATCTTTAGCATGAGGAAAGCCAATGAACGCGAGCAAATCCGCATCGGCCCGCACCTTGAAGTCTGATCTCAAGCGCGTAGCCGCTCACAAGGTCAAGGCGAGCGAGTACAAAGAACTCCCTGAGATCACAGATGACATGCTCAAGCGTGGTGTTGTAAAGCGCGCTGGGCGGCCTGTTGCAACAAACCCGCGGCGTCAAGTCACTATTCGTCTTCCTGAGTCGGTTCTTGAACACTGGAAAGAGTCTGGCCCTGGTTGGCAGACCCGCATGGCAGATTTGTTGACCAAACGAGCACCGGCCTAACAATTCGTTCAAGCCGAGCCCGCTTCGCGGTCTCGGACCGACCGGAGCCGCATCGGGCGGGCCGGCTTAACTCAGGCGTTAGGTCGCACAAGCGATTTCATGACAAGCCATCGACTTCGCTACTTCAGAACGATTTTGCTGGCCTGTTTCGCAGTTGGGTTCGTCAGTCTAGGCCTAATCGCCATTTTTGACGGCTACATCGACACTCCGCTCAAGCTGTTCGGCAGAGCCACGATCGGCGGCAATCCGCTGCAGTTCTGGTTCGTTGCGGTGTTCTACTTTGCGCTCGCGGCCGTTTGTGGCTACTTTTCGGTCATGGTTGCACCCAAGCGAAGTGCGACCTAACAATTCGTTCAAGCCGAGCCCGCTTCGCGGTCTCGGACCAGCCGAGTCGCATCGCGCGGGCCGGCTTAACTCAGGCGTTAGCACCCATGGAAGAATCAGTCGCCGAGTTGGAGGTCGAGATTGCACTGCTCCCTTCTGCGGGACAGAAGCGCTCGAATTACCGCCCAAACCACAAGCACCCGCTCACTGGGGAATTCTTTCTCGGCCAAGTCACCTTCCATGACGGCCTTGTTGACCCCGGCACAACTGCACGCGCCCTTGTCCGTCTGTTAGCGTATGACGATCAAATTGATTCACTCGTGCACTTTGGCTCCTGGACAATCTGGGAGGCGGCAACTCATGTGGGCAACGCCCGCATCATTGGCTGGGGTGCTAACAATTCGTTCAAGCCGAGCCCGCTTCGCGGTCTCGGGCGCAGCCGAGTCGCATCGCGCGGGCCGGCTTAACTCAGGCGTTAGGCCTGCACCACGAATTACATGGAGATTTGATTGATGATCAAGAAGTTCGCGGCCGCATTGGCTCTGACAGCCGTCATTTCATTGCTCGCCATGCCTCAAGTGCGGTCAGGCCAGTATCTAGAGGCATGGTCGCAAATCGCACCTAATCTTGCTGTTGAAGCATTGGGTCTTCTTGCTGCAGTTCTTTTCGCCGAACACTACTTGCGCAGGTTCCGGCTGTCAGGTGGAGTTGAGAAGATAGCCCCAACGTTGATGAGACAAATGGGACCGGCCGTCGTTGCCGACACCACTCTAATTCGCGCAATGGAGTACACACCACGCGAATTCAAAGCAATCCTCGGCGAATACATTGACGGGAGCTACGACCCAATGCACATCCCAAAGGATTTCGTCGATAGATTTGAAGCCGCTCTAAAACTTCTTCCGCCAGATTCCCTGAGCTCTTCTGCCGTCTCCATTCGTCGAGCTAGTGAGTTCGCAGGAAGATTTGCAAATCTCTTGGACGAAGAACAGTTGGTTCTTCTTGAATCCGCAGAATCTAATTGGGCGCATCTAGAGGATCTGCATAGCGACTCAAACTCCGAACCAAGGAGGCTTGCTGAAGCTTTCCTGGATGCCCATGACGTACTTGGCGACGTGGCACAGGCATTTGGCTTCCCCGAAGCAATCAAGAAAATTAAAGCCGAGCAGGCCTAACAATTCGTTCAAGCCGAGCCCGCTTCGCGGTCTCGGGCGCGACCGGGCCGCATCGGGCGGGCCGGCTTAACTCAGGCGTTAGACCACTCACGGGGCATTCATGCAATTCGTTAAAGCTTTCGCGCTTTTTGGACTTCTGTCGATCAGTAATTTTGCAGTTGCCGGTGAGCACTCAGAAAAACTCTCGAAATGCCTCACATCATCAATTACACCCGAAGACCAGACAGCCCTTGTCCGTTGGATTTTTGGCGCAGTTGCAAATCATCCAGACGTTGCCGACATTGCCAACCTTACTCCCGCTAAGTGGGACGAAATTTCCAAAAATGGAGCTTTCGTGTTCGAAAAATTGATTGCAGACAAATGCGCTAGCGAGTCTCGTTCTGCAATCATCAATGATGGCATGGCAGGCTATAAAAGTGCTTTTGAGACACTTGGATCTACTGCAGTCGGCGGACTCATGACCGATCCGGCCGTCGCAAAAGCCATGGAAGACCTTCAAAAATACTTAAGCGAGGAAAAGTTGATGAAAGCCCTCATGACCGGCACTCCACAATCGAATTGAGTGGTCTAACAATTCGTTCAAGCCGAGCCCGCTTCGCGGTCTCGGGCGTAGCCGAGTCGCATCGCGCGGGCCGGCTTAACTTAGGCGTTAGGTCTGCATGAGATAGAATGCGCGGCCCGCAAAGGGCGGACACAGGAGAAGTGCCATGAAGCGCATCAACGACAACCAGGCTTCCTTTTGAGGTCACGAGCAAGCGTCGCAAGGGTTTCCCTTCTGAGACCAATGTGAAGCAAGGCCGCAGATTTTGTCCACGGTGACAAAGAACTCTGCGAAAAGCTGGGCCGCAACGACCCCTGCCCCTGCGGGTCGACCAGCAAATTCAAGAATTGCTGCCTCGGCACTGGCAGCTTTTGACGGAATGAACCGTCACAGCTATCACCGCTAGCAACCAGACGCCAAGCTCATCCGGGCTTGGCGTCATCGCTTGCAGACCTAACAATTCGTTCAAGCCGAGTCCGCTACGCGGCCTCGGCAGAGCATCGTATGATCATTGCTCTGCCGCGGCCGCTCCGCTGCCCGGCTTAACTCAGGCGTTAGCTCCCCAACATGCATCCCATGACTTCCCTACTTGAATGGCTACCCGAAAGTGACTTCGGCGTCATGGATCATGGTTTCGTGCCTCATGGCCGCGATTACTATTTGCTGGTCGAGTGCTCTATGGGCCAGAACCAGGGCCGGCACCAACTTCAGTTCACCCATATCGCTGAACTCAGCTACACAACCGTCGTGGCTGATGATGTTTGGGCAAAATCTTGGGGTGAGGCGTTCGTTGATTATCAAGCGTGGCTAGATGCCGGCGAGCCAGATGGGTACGTTTGGGGTACCTGTTGGTCACTGGCATGGCCAGGCATTCGAGCAGTTGAGCCATCTACCAAAGCCATCGATTGGTCAGCCCGTTTTGGAAAATCAATGTACGAGGCGCAGATTGAGACTGATCGCTTCCGCATCAACCTTGTCTTCCACAGCTTGCGTTCTGCCAAGGTCAGTGATGAAACGTCTACTGTCTCAAGCGTCGTTATTCCGCTCTCCTAGCTAGGGAGCTAACAATTCGTTCAAGCCGAGCCCGCTTCGCGGTCTCGGACCAGCCGAGTCGCATCGGGCGGGCCGGCTTAACTCAGGCGTTAGGCCTCACTCATGAACACCTCGCAGAGCCTAGAGATCGAAAAAGCCATCGGCCCGCTTATCCAGGCCTTGGCCGCTCATTCGATCATTGCAGTTGGATCGCAGGTATCAGACTCTTTCGGCAACTTTGTTGTCTCGTTTCGTGGCGCCAGCAAAGAATTTCAGATCATTCGTGACCGCGGCCAGCTCATCGTCGGCGGCCCTGAGCAGCAGGAACTGGAGCAAGCTGGATTGTTTCGGGCATTTCCCGGCTTCCGCGAGCTTGAGACGCCACTCATGCAGTGGGTAAAGCGCAGTGAGGCCTAACAATTCGTTCAAGCCGAGCCCGCTTCGCGGTCTCGGGCGCGACCGGGCCGCATCGGGCGGGCCGGCTTAACTCAAGCGTTAGGCCGCAGAAGACAGACTTCAGGTAAAGAGCTTTTAAAGAATTTTTTGCCGTGAGTTGTCTGCCCTGCCCTTGAACAGCCTCGCCCGTGGCTCCGGCATAACTGAAACCCGTTATGCCTCCGCCCGGTTGCGGGTTCACGCGGGTCAAGGCACTCTCAGCACCTGGTCGTTGGGTCAAAGAAGCAAAGGCTTCAGCGGCCTAACAATTCGTTCAAGCCGAGCCCGCTTCGCGGTCTCGGACCGGCCGAGTCGCATCGCGCGGGCCGGCTTAACTCAGGCGTTAGGTTTTGTGGACACTGATATCGCAACCCCAAAAGGCATACGTTTCCTAGCCGTCCCATTCGGCCTGCTCTTTGTTGCCGGTGGACTCTTGGCGCTGTTAACTGTTACTGGCGCAATTCCAGGTGAAATGCCTCGCACTTGGTATGCCCAGGTCTTCAGCATTACTGCATCAGTCACTTTTGCTCTTGCGGGAATTGGTTTTGTGTTTTTTGGCTTTGGCATGAAGAAAACCGCTGTAACAATTGGTGCACTCGCCCTTCTTTTCTTCGTCATCGCCTTCAATTGGATAGCCTTTGGCCCCGGCGAACGCAATTTCACACGTACGATCACGTTCAATGGGACTGTTTCACGTGCTACGGCTGTTTCAGAATTTGAGGGTCGTGCCGTCTTTGGCGGGTTCGCACTCCTCCTTGACCTTATGGTTGTTGGCGGTCTTGTCAAAGGTATCCGGAGCAAAACCTAACAATTCGTTCAAGCCGAGCCCGCTTCGCGGTCTCGGACGTAGCCGAGTCGCATCGCGCGGGCCGGCTTAACTCAGGCGTTAGGCCTTGCCAGTGAGACCTAAGTAGAAACGGCAACTCAGCGCAGCCTTCTCGCAATGTTCCGCGCCGCTGCGCTCGCGCTCCACTTGCCACAGCCCAGCTTCGGATTGTCCAGGGATTGGCCCGCCAGATTTCATCAGGCGGTGCCTGTGTCGTCTCTCGCTTCGTCGTTTAGCTCCTCGCGTTCGCTCGCAGGCGCACGCGGCAACAAGCCCTGCCGCGCGTACCTGCGTGCGAGTGTGAGATTTTTACGGGGGTCAAGACCGGCCTTGCAGGAAGAGCAAAGGCTGGTCTACGGCCTAACAATTCGTTCAAGCCGACACCGCTTCGCGGCGTCGTGATAGGTTCTCGTTATTGAACCAACACGCCGCCGCAAAGCGGTGCGTCTTAACTCAGGCGTTAGGCCGCTAAAGGCAAAGATCGCAAGATCGGAGGTTATGTGGCACATCCGCTGATACTTCCAATGGCTGTCCACGTCGCATTCACTGCCCTGCTCTACGCCTTGCTCACTGTTGTTCGCGCTCCAAAGATCTGGGGTATCGGCCAGCGTCAAGACGGCTCAAATCCTTGGGCAGCAGTTGAACCCCGCATCAGCGCGAACCTATCGAATCAATTTGAGTGGCCGCTGTTCTTCTACGCGGCTTGCTTGCTGCTTATCCAAGGCCAAGTTGAAAGCTCAGCCGTAGTTCTGCTGGCTTGGGTGTTTGTTGGCGGCCGCTTCGCACACAGCTACGTTCAAATTTGCACCACAAACATCCGCGCTCGTGGCTTGGTGTTCACGGTCAATTTCCTCGCTACACTCGGGCTCTGGGTTGTGGTTCTCCAGGCAAGAGCTGCGGCCTAACAATTCGTTCAAGCCGAGCCCGCTTCGCGGTCTCGGACGTGCCGAGTCGCATCGCGCGGGCCGGCTTAACTCAGGCGTTAGGCTGCTTACGGAACATGACAGCAAACCGACGAAAAAATCTCGCCATTGCCCTTCTGACACTAGCCGCTCTGGCCGTGGCAACTGCAATTAGCCTCAACACCGACTACTACTACTTTCGGAACGATGGCGACATAGTGAACTGGCATCACCCAACCGGGAACTTCCTGATTTTCTGCTGTTTCTTCGTGGGTGAGGCGTTATTTCTAGCTTGGGCAATCGAGCTTGCGCCAAGCAGGCGCCTTTGGAAAAGAAGTCTGCTAGCGACGCTTCTGTTTATTCCATGGACTCTGTTCTCGTCCATGTTCGTTGTTCATGCGCCCGGCTACATGCATTTTCATATTCTTTGGGTCTGGACAATTCTCGTCACTCTTGTTCTAGCGACTACCATCTCGGCTGTAACCAGCATTGCAGCGCACTCCCGGACAGCAGCCTAACAATTCGTTCAAGCCGAGCCCGCTTCGCGGTCTCGGACGTGCCGAGTCGCATCGCGCGGGCCGGCTTAACTCAGGCGTTAGGCGGCAGAAATGGAACCGAAACGTAAACGCCAAGTTCTGTACCAACTGGCCTTACTGCTCGTCGCCTACCCAATAGCGCTGGTTGTTTTGATGCGCCTCGTCACCGCATACGTGCAGTCGCCGTGGATCAGTGGTGCCGTCTTCATCTTGTTCACGCTGCTGTTCTGGCGCATAGCCACTGGAGAGAAAACCCGTAAGATTCTTGGCAGGCGGTGGTAGTGCCGCCTAACAATTCGTTCAAGCCGAGCCCGCTTCGCGGTCTCGGACCAGCCGAGTCGCATCGGGCGGGCCGGCTTAACTCAGGCGTTAGGCGTACAAAAGCGGTACATCGGAGGCCAAATGACTAGGAACATCGCATCCGCAATCCTGTCCGCCATTGTCATGTTCTGCCTAGCAGGGCTTTTCAACGGTGTTTTGGCTAAGGAATTCATCCAGACGCATGTAAATGCCAGCATGCTTCGCGAGACTCCGAATCTCGCACTCATTTTTATTGGCTACCTGCTCCTCGCAACGCTCATGGTGCTGGCTTATCGCAAGGCCACATTGCCCGTGCTGGCCCCAATGAAGCGTGGCTTGACTGTTGGTCTTGCATTCGCAGTCATATGGCTAGTTCCCTATAGTCTTGTCTTGTTCTCCGTATACCGCTTTCCATACGAAGCACTCGCCATTGATCTTCCCTGGGCTCTTGTTGAACAAGGACTTGGTGGCTTGGTTATCGGCTTGATGCAAGGAAAACGAGCATACGCCTAACAATTCGTTCAAGCCGAGCCCGCTTCGCGGTCTCGGACCAGCCGAGTCGCATCGCGCGGGCCGGCTTAACTCAGGCGTTAGGCGGCACCAAACAAGTGTTCAGGAGAATCGCGTGACTGTGGCGAACCATGGCCCCTATCACCGCCGCGGCGAGCCAGGCGGTCCAGGTTGTTCCGTAACTGAACTTCCTGTTTCCGCAAAGCAACCAAATGGCGACATCGTTGCAATGACTCTCTTGAGCGCAGACAAAAATGCCACTGAGCTGGAGCTATTGCGGACAATCGCAAGCTCCTTCGGTGTGCAATGGGGCCGTGACGAGTTTGGCTGGTGGGCGGCACTACCAAATGTGTCTCCTGCCGCCTAACAATTCGTTCAAGCCGAGCCCGCTTCGCGGTCTCGGACCGACCGGATCCGCATCGGGCGGGCCGGCTCAACTCAGGCGTTAGGGCTACAAGATGAAGATCCTCGTTCAAACACTGCTTCTTTCACAGGCATTAGTCGCCCCGCTTGAGTTCAGTGACGCGCTAAAGCTCGCGGATAAGAATGAGGCTGGCCTGGAAGCTGGCGTGAAGAGCACTCTCGTTCAGAGTCAGGACACCGCATTGCACGCAGCAATGGCGAACTGCGTTGCTCTTGCGCCAGGCAAACTTCCTGCCTTCACGATCGTGTTGAAGCTAGACGCTTCCGGTCACGCACTCCAGTCGTGGCGCAACAATGATCTTCCCGTTGTGCGCTGTGCAGAAAGAGAACTCCGCAATGGGTCATATAAGACCAACGGGCAAGACGAGTTCTATACTTCCTTCGTCGTTAGCTTTACGCCCTAACAATTCGTTCAAGCCGAGCCCGCTTCGCGGTCTCGGGCGCAGCCGAGTCGCATCGCGCGGGCCGGCTTAACTCAGGCGTTAGGGCTCATGATCAAAATCAGTCGCAGATTGATGAGTGCCACCGCCATGCTCGTGGCACCTCTCTACTGCTTTGCAACTCTTCCGCGTAGTGAGAGCTGCCATGACACACTTTGCTTTTCCGTAGTCGAAGGCGAACCGGGCCTTATCAAGGATCGAACCTACCACTACCAAGAAGGTGGCAGACGGCTTTTGTTCACTCGCATGGCAAATGGAAGTGAACTTTCGCTCCTTCTCCGACCTGTTTCCCAAGCTGACTGCCCAAGCAACTTTGAAGATACGTACGCTCGTCTGGCCAAGCGTACAAGCACTGCAATTAGCTCCAGAGGCTGCCTGGCGGTCAAAGAGTCAGGAAAATTCTTCCGGATCGACTTCACTTTAGTCAGCCCCAAAGCACCGCTTGAACAGGAACTTCGGACACTCGCACCTCAAGCCTGGATCTACGACTTTAGGAACCCTTCTGTTGTCAGTCCTGTGCTTGTCTTGTCGCCATCAGGGCATGAGCCCTAACAATTCGTTCAAGCCGAGCCCGCTTCGCGGTCTCGGACGTACCGAGTCGCATCGCGCGGGCCGGCTTAACTCAGGCGTTAGGCTGCATGACAGAAATCTTCGTAGTCCAAGTAGAAGCTTCTCCCGACGGCGTCATGCATTCGACTACTGAGTTTGGTGGCGCCTACATCAATGTTTACACAACCGAGCTAAACATCCGCAATGCAATTGATATTGCAGAAAAGGAAGTCGTGGAAGCGGGTTGGCGCATCGAGAGAGTTGTTTCTGCCGCTCTAAACAACGCCGCCGACTTTGATGGTGAAGAATCAGGGCTGCAGTACTACGAACAGGCTCTACTGGACGGAACAGTTGTTGTAGTCCACATTTTCCCGCCAGAGCACGCTGAATGCGATTTTTTGCATTGAATGGCTTGCAGCCTAACAATTCGTTCAAGCCGAGCCCGCTTCGCGGTCTCGGGCGTAACCGGGTCGCATCGCGCGGGCCGGCTTAACTCAGGCGTTAGGTTGCAAGAGCCAACATCCATGCAATTCTCAGAAACAACAATCGTGAGATTTCAGCGTGGCGTCGCCGTGTTCTTCGTAAGCCTGCTTGTATTTGGATTCTTAGTGAAGATCGGATTTGTCGGCAAATACCAAACCTATGGTTCAGTACGGCCCTGGGCTCAAGTCATGAGTCAACTGGACTCTCTTGTAATCAAATCCTTAGTTCTTGCAGGCCTTGCTGCAGCGTGGCCCGTACGCGGTCGCTAGACTTGCAACCTAACAATTCGTTCAAGCCGAGCCCGCTTCGCGGCCTCGGCGCCAACCGGTTCCGCTCGGGCGGGCCGGCTTAACTCAGGCGTTAGGGCTCAAAGCACATGACTTCAAGACTATTGGTCATCGCGCTCCTAGCTTTATCCGCAGTTGCGAGCTGTAGCTCAGGCACAAACAACCAGGGCCCTGCCAATTCACGTGTTGATCCGAACTCAAAAAATTGCATTCGGCGTGGTGAAGATGGCCAATGCGCGCAGGTTTGCAACATTTGGCAGGGAGACAGTTGCGTTCACAGTTGTACTGTTGGCGTACCCTGTGATTGAACTCGGGCTTCTGAGCCCTAACAATTCGTTCAAGCCGAGCCCGCTTCGCGGTCTCGGGCGCAGCCGAGTCGCATCGCGCGGGCCGGCTTAACTCAGGCGTTAGGCCTTGCCAGTGAGACTTCAGTAGCAAGAGCAACTCAACGCAGTCTTATCGCAATGTTCCGCGCCACTGCGCTCGCGCTCCACCCGCCACAGCTCACCTTCGGGTCGTCCAAGGCAAGGCCCGCCAGATATTCATCAGGCGGTGCCTGTGTCGTCTCTCGCTTCGCCGCTTGGCTCCTCTCGTTCGCCCGCAGGCGCACGCGGCAACAAGCCCTGCCGCGCGTGCCTGCGTGCGAGTGTGAGATTTTTACTAGAGCATTGAACGCTCTCAAAGAAAGCGTTGTCAGGCAAGAGCAAAGGCTGGTCTACGGCCTAACAATTCGTCCAAGCCGACACCGCTTCGCGGCGTCGTCAAAGTCCCGCTAAGATTGTGACTGTGCCGCCGCCGCAAATCGGCGCGGCTTAACTCAGGCGTTAGGCCGCTATGAAAGTTAGCTCGCTACTTTTATTTTTCGTCATTTTTCTAGCATTCGCGTGTCTTTCTGCGTGCAGCAAGAACCCCTCGCAGACGGCGCTAACAGCACAAGTTCCGGCCCTGCGAGGCTGGAAGCAGCACTGTAATCTCGACGGTATTCAATTTCAGTCGGAACGCGATAGGAGCTATTTGCAGCAATTGGCGCAACGCTGTTCGCCTACTGATGCTTGCGTTCTAGCTTGCTCACGCACAGATTGTGCAAATGTTGGGGGTGGCTGCTCCCATGCTTGCTCACAAACAGATGATCCCGCCAGGGGCGCTGATGAGTTCTTGTCCAAGACATCTGAGTGGTGCAAATGGCGGCGGCCTAACAATTCGTTCAAGCCGAGCCCGCTTCGCGGTCTCGGACCAGCCGAGTCGCATCGCGCGGGCCGGCTTAACTCAGGCGTTAGGCGGCACGCACTCATCAATGCGATCTGAAATGACAATTTTCCTGTGCGCTCTTGGCTTAGCCCTAGTGGGATTTTCGGCCTGGATTCGCTACATGCAACGAAAGGCGTCATCTTGGCCTTTTGTAAATGGTCTGATCGTAGAGTCAGAACTACGCCACACAATTGATGAAACGTCTGCTCATATCGCCTATGAGTACAGCATCACTGGCAGGCGCCATAAGTCGAGTCAGGTGTCCTATTCGGGGATGTCAAAAGCCTCGTCAGAGCGAGAGGCTTTAATCTCGCGCTATCCGGTTGGCGCCGAGGTTACGGTCTACTATGATCCGACCGACCCGTCGCAGGCCGTTCTAGAGAACAAGCAGTCAAATACTTGGCATATCCCTCTGGCAATTGGGTTAGTCGTGCTCGCTGGCGGCCTCCTCACCGTAGTTGTGAACGGCTAAGTGCCGCCTAACAATTCGTTCAAGCCGAGCCCGCTTCGCGGTCTCGGACCAGCCGAGTCGCATCGCGCGGGCCGGCTTAACTCAGGCGTTAGATCGCAAGAAGGACTTCGGATGAACCGTGACGCAGGGTTGGAAGAACTTGTCCGTGACGACTTGCACGCAATCTCCGGACTTTCGGAGAAGGCTATGTTCGGCGGCTGGGCATGGCTTCTCAATGGAAACCTACTGTGCGGCTCACGCCAAGATGGCCTTCTTGTCCGTTTAGGCAAAGACAACGACGCTTGGGCTCTTCAGGTGGCCGGTATTGAGCCCATGCTTTCTGGCGAGCGCACTATGCATGGCTGGATTCGTTGCGGACCAGGTGTATTTGGTGACGACAAGATGCGTAATCAATTATTGTCTCAAGCGATTAAGTTCGTTCGCTTACTGCCTAGCAAGTAATCATGGCGGCGGCCTGACAATTCGTTCAAGCCGGGCCCGCTGCGAGGCCTCGGATAGACCGGAACCGCATCTGGCGGGCCGACCTGACTCAGGTACTAGGCAAAGGTTGAAGATTCGATGTAATTTTTAAGCGATTTCAGTACGGCAGGAAAATCCGAGGTGATCATCTTTCCAATCTTCTCTTCATCCCGACCAGCTGCGCCAGTAGCAAATATCACATTAACCTCCGATTCTGATACTTCTCGAATTCGGTAGCAAACCTTCACTGATGTTGACCCGATATCGGATACATCATCGAAGCGGACGTTCTCTTCCACATAATCCAGTGTGCTTTGGATTTCATCACCATCGGACGACGTCATGGTGAAATTTCCGCCTCTCGAAACAGTCCATGGAGTTCAATTTTCTTCACGCCATCGTTCCAACGATGGTCATTCATTGACGGCTTGGAAAACCTTCCACACACGGGAAGGCGCTGTTCGGATACGCATGGTTATCGTATCTGCATGTCTTTCCGCCATTGTCATGTTTTGTCTTGCGGGACTATTCACTGGCGTCCTGGCCTAGGATTTCATCCAGTCGCATGTCGATGGAACATGCTTCGTCAATCCCCGGATCTGGCGCTAACTTTCGTTGGCTACTTCGTTCTCGCCTGCCTGATGGTATTGACCTATCGCAAGTCAGCCCTGCTAACGGCAAATCCGGTCAAACGCGGCTTGGCTGTCGGCCTTGCATTCGCCGTGGTTTGGTTGATGCCCTACAGCCTCGTGCTCTTTTCCATGTATCGTTTCCCGTATGAAGCGCTTGCGATCGACTTTCCTGGACTCTCGTCGAGCAAGGGTTTGGCGGCGTGGTCATTGGCATGGCGCAAGGAAAACGACACGAAACTTGACGGTTCCTTGAATTCGACGCGACCCTTCAGCAGCAGCGCGTTTCAAGCAATTCGCGATTCCTGCGCCACAGCGAGCGACGGGCCTTGGTTCAAAATCACTTGCGCTATGAGACCTTTCATCGCTCTCATCGTTGCGGCCTTCGCGTTCGGCGCGACCGGCTGCACGAGCGACCAGACGAAGAACATGGCGGAAACCTGCCAGAATCCGCTTGAGCAGGTCGATCCTTCGGACGTGAAAACATTCATCTAGGATGCTCAGGAAAAACTCTCCTCGCTGAGCAAGCCGGGCGACAAGATCACCGCCTACCTGCGCGGCATCCAAGGCCCGGAGGTCATGACCTACAAGCCCGTCCTCGAGCAGTGCTTATGGCTGCTCAAGTCGCGCCAGACATGGTGAAGATGCGCTTCGCTTGTTTGTTGTAACGCGACTTTTTCGCGAAGGCAGGAGTGGCGACTCTTGAGGAGGCCACCAAGGCAAGCCCCCGCCTTGCTAGCACGCGGGTACGACTTTCGCTTCGCTTGCCGCATCGGCGACCCTCCACAAGTACAGGCTTGCATAGGTTCGATAGGGCCCCCAACGCTCGCCGCGGGCGAGCAACTCCCTGGATGTGGGCATCACGCCCAACCCATCCACGACTTGCGCACCCTTGCGGATACCGAGATCGTCGACCGGAAGAATATCGGGCCGCCCCAAACGAAACATCAGCATCATCTCCACCGTCCAGCGGCCGATGCCGCGGATGGGTACCAATGCTTCGACGATGGCATTCTCGTCCATGCAAGACATACGCCGCAGCCCCGGGATTTCACCGGCTTCTTCGCGCCTGGCGAGATCACGCAACGCAAGTAACTTGTTGCCGGATACCCCGCAAGCACGGATGTCCGCATCGTCGCGACGCGCCAGCGTATCGCAATGGAAACGCTTGCTGCCGATCGAGGTTTCCACGCGGGAAACGATTGTGGCAGCGGCTTTGCCGCTCAGCTGCTGGTAGAGGATCGCGCGCGCCAAGGCATCGACTGGATCGAATGGTTTGTGCCAACGTGGATCGGCCTGGATCGGGCCAAGCCTCTTCATCCATGCGCCGAGTTTGCGGTCGCGAAGGATCAGGTGCGCGAACGCCGCTTCGGTATCGAATCCTCGTGCGTACCGCGGCATTCACGTGTTCCTTTCGACAGGTTGCGTCTCGACAAAAAGACGAACGCCGCGACAAGCGCGGCGTTCGTTCGATGCATCGGCAGGCTATGCCTGCCCGATCACTTCAGCGGCCAATAAACGTCGAACTGGCCGTTCTCGGTGAACGCAGCTGCGACACCGGACTTGTAGGATTCATAGGCGCGGCCCGTGACTTCGTAGCCGGCGGTCACCGACCATGCACGCAACGCGTTACGCGCGTTTTCCAGCTCGGCCATGTAACCCGTGTAAGACGCGGTGGCCACCTTGCCCGGCTTGGACTGTTCGAACTTCACAGGCCCCTGCAAGGACACGTCGCCAACCGCGCCGCCGTCCTTCTTGCGCACGACCTGAACCACGTCGAAGTTGTAGGTCTCGCGAGCCAGCTCGGTGGTGACAATGCGCAGCGGCCCTACGGCTTCCAGCCCGTTCGCATCCATCACCCGGCGAATCCACTCGCTGTTGGCGGCGATCGATGCCTGGATCTGCGAGTTGCCGCGCTCGACGCTGCCGGCACTGACGAACAACACGTCTTCGGCAGGGCGATCGACGACTTTGAAACCGGTCAGCTTGCTGCCGGAGACGGCATAGTCGACGTTCGGCACTGCAGCCAACATGTTGACAATGCGCCCCAGCCCCATCTTCATGTCGTCGCCAACATGGCGCGACACGTACATCCCGGCGTAACGGCCCAGCAGGTTCCAACCGTACTCGACGTCGTAGGTCTGGGAGATCTCGACATTGCGATTGTTGCGGCCGGTTGGCTTGAAGGTGAAGCTGGTGCGCTTGTTGCTGCCGCGCTCCGGGTTATCGATCTTGTAGCTGATCTTCTCGCGCGGGACGCTTTCCGTGATTTCCCACGACCCCTTGCCCAGCTCCTCTTCCTTCGACACGTAGTCGAGACGGGCGCCCACACCCGAATCAGGGCCAGAGTAGCTGAACTGCACGCGCGGGTCGCGCAATACCAACGGGTTCCAGTCCTTGAAGCGGCGCACGCCGTTCAGGCTGTCGAACACGATGGTCAGCTTGCGATTGGTCTCGATCTTCTCGACCAGGTGGCGCTTGGATGGCAACACCAAGGCCACGACTAAGAACAGGCCCAGCACGATCGCAAGGGAAATCAGGATCTCGAGCAAACGAGTCATTCAGGAATCTCCGGGTAAGCCGCATCGCGGCGTACGGCCGCGCAGACCCGTCATCGTACCAAACCGACCGGGGGCCGTGGGAGAGGGAAAATTGCGACCGGTTAGACCAATTGCAGCTCGAACGCTTTCAACACGGCGCGCGTACGGTCGCGTACGCCCAGTTTGCTGAGAATGTTCGAGACGTGGTTCTTGATCGTGCCCTCGGCCACACCCAGCGAATTGGCGATTTCCTTGTTGGAAAAACCTGAGGCCATCAACCGGAGGATCTCGGTTTCACGGTCGGTCAGCGGATCCGGGCGATCCAGGCTGACGAATTCGTTGCGCATGTGCTCCAGCCCGGACAGCAGGCGCTGGGTCACGGCCGGTTGTACCAGCGAGCCGCCGCCGGCAACGGCCTGGATGGCATCGACCAGTTGCTCCAGTGACACGTCCTTGAGCAGGTAGCCCTTGGCTCCGGCCTTGATCCCGGCCAGTACCAGTTGGTCGTCGTCGAAGGTGGTGAGGATGATGGTCGGCGGCAAGGTGCCGGCGCGACCCATCGCCTGCAGGGCTTCCAGCCCGGACATCACCGGCATGCGCATGTCCATCAACACCACGTCGGGCCCGACGTGCGGGATGTGCTCGACGGCTTGGCGCCCGTCGGACGCTTCGGCCACCACTTCGATGCCCTCCGCCAATGCAAGCAGGGAGCGAATGCCTTGTCGCACCAGGGTCTGGTCGTCGACCAAGAAGACACGAATCATGCAGCCACTCCTTCGGGAATGCCGGGATCGACGTTCGAGGCCGCCGGCAAGGTCACTGTGAGTTGGAAACCTTCGCCGCGGCCGGTTGCGATCTCCAGTCGGCCACCGCACTGGTGCAGGCGCTCCCGCAAGCCCTGCAGGCCATTGCCTGGTACCAGGTCATCCGAACCGTCGCCGTCGTCGCGCACTTGCATCACCACCTGGGAGCCGTCGCCATGCGCGCTCAGCCACAGGTTGTGCGCACCGGCATGGCGTACCGCGTTGGTGATCGCTTCCTGGGCGCAGCGCAGCAACACGTGCGCGCGCTCCGGATCCTCGACCGTCAGCGGCTGCTGGATATCCATGTGGATGTCGAGCTTCGGCACGTTTTCGGCCAACGGGCGCAACGCGACGCCGAGGTCGATCGCCCCGCCCTCGCGCAACTGGCTGACTGCCTCGCGTACATCGGTGAGCAGCAAGCGCGCCAAGGTATGCGCTTGCTGCACATGTTCCTTGACCCGCCCCTCGGACAGATGGCCGGCCACCTCCAGGTTCAGGCTCAGCGCAGTCAGGTGATGACCCAGCAGATCGTGCAGCTCACGCGAGATGCGGGTGCGTTCATTGACGCGGGCGCTCTCGGCCAACAAGGCGCGGGTCGAACGCAGTTCCGCATTCAGCCGGCGCTGCTCCTCGCGCGCCTCCGATTGCTGCAACGCAACAAGACTGGTGATGAAAACGAAGCCGGAGAACCCCGCATACAACAGCGATTGCATCAACGCATCCAGCAGCGGGAAGTTCAGCCACAGCGCGAACACCGGCACGGTCGCCAACTGGCTGATCACCAACCAGGCCGCGCCCAGCTGCAGTGGCAATAGCCACGGCAATACGCAGGCCGCGACCATCAACAACACGCTCCCCAGCCCGGATCCGTTGAAGTAGCTGACCCCGAGCGCTGCCATGGTCAACAGCAGCAGTAGCATGTAATCGCCGACGGAACGGTTGCGGTGGCCCAGCCCGCGCGTCAACCAGGTGTAGCTCAAACCGAAAACGAAATAGGCGACCCAGCCCTGCCATGGCATCGGCGGCAGGATCAGTTCCTCGTCCCCGAGTTGCCCATACATCGGCCGGATCCAGGAATACAGCAATGGCAGGCCGACCATCGCCCAGGTGAACAGGCCGGCGTAGCGCAGCAGGCGGGTATGTGAGAGTCGGGAGAGCATGCGGATTTATAACCTCTTAACGGGCACCGCGCCCGCGCCGAAGGTCATGGCCGCGACGAACGGCCCATGCGATAATCCGGACAGGTCGCGCATCGGCGCGGCAGTCTGCAGCAAGCCATACGGAGCCAAGGAATGTCGATCGCCATCCGCGACGTGCGCGAGCACGAGCTGGATTCCGTCCTCGCCCTGAACAACGCCGCAGGACCCGCGATCCTCCCCCTCGATGCGGCCAGGCTTCGCCTGCTGTTCGACAGCGCGGAGTATTTCCGCGTGGCCGTGCGCGACGACGCCATCGCCGGCTTTCTCATCGGCCTCGGTTCGCACGCGCATCACGACAGCAGCAACTTCGCCTGGTTCCACCAGCGCTATCCCGACTTCTTCTATATCGACCGCGTCGCGGTGGCGTCGCGGCGGCGCGGTGGTGGTGTCGGCCGGGCGCTGTACGCTGACGTGCAAAGTTACGCCGAACTGCGCTACCCGCATATGGCCTGCGAAGTGTTCCTGCAGCCCGGCACCGACCACGCCCTGCTGTTCCACGGCAGCTTCGGTTTCCGCGAAGTCGGCCAGCACGTGATGCCCCTGTACGATGTGCGCGCGGCGATGTTGATGAAATCCCTATGTAGCTACCCATGGGTTCGCGATACCTATGGCGACGCGCTGCCTGATGAAGCCTGGCTGCTGCATCCGCGCCCGGTACGCGCCGCGCAACGTCCCACGGGTACCTGCGCATGAGCGCGGCGGTCGATTACGCCCAGGCGGGCGAACTGAAGTTCGGCCAAGTCGGCATCGCCAATCTGCGCGTGCGCACGCTGGATGTCGCGCAACTTGCCACGGAAATGCAGGGCCGCGTGCAGCGCGCACCCAACCTGTTCGCGCGTGCGGCGGTGGTGCTGGATTTCGGCGGACTGAGCCAGACGCCATCCCTCGAGGACGCCCGCGCTCTGGTCGAGGGCCTGCGTACCGCCGGCGTGCTGCCGGTTGCATTGGCCTATGGCACGAAAGAGATCGAAGCGCTCTCGCAACAACTTGGCCTGCCGCTGCTGGCCAAGTTCCGCGCGCAATACGAACGCCTCGATGGCGATACCCCGCCACCCACGCCAGCGGTCGAACCCGCTCGCGCGAAGAAAAGCGAGCCGCCGCCAGTAACCACGAAACCGGCAGCGGTTTCTGCCAGCCCCGGCCTGATCCAGCGCACACCGGTACGCTCCGGCCAGCAGGTGTACGCGGACAACCGCGACCTCACCGTGCTCAGCGCGGTCGGTGCCGGCGCGGAAGTGATCGCCGACGGCAGCATCCACATCTACGGCGCATTGCGCGGTCGCGCGCTGGCCGGCGCGCAAGGCAACGAGGACGCACGCATCTTCTGCCGCGAGTTCCATGCGGAACTGGTTGCGGTCGCCGGGCATTACAAGGTATTGGAAGACATCCCGAAGGAGCTGCGCGGCAAGGCTGTGCAGATCTGGCTGGAGAACGGGCAAATCAAACTCGCCGCGCTCGACTAGCGCGCATTGCGTTTCAACGGAGAAGCCAACTTGGCGGAAATCATCGTAGTCACATCGGGCAAGGGCGGCGTCGGCAAGACCACTTCCAGTGCCAGCATCGCCACCGGGCTGGCGCGCCGCGGCAAGAAGGTCGCGGTCATCGACTTCGACGTCGGCCTGCGCAACCTCGACCTGATCATGGGCTGCGAACGCCGCGTGGTGTACGACTTCGTCAACGTGATCCACGGCGAGGCCACCCTCAAGCAGGCGCTGATCAAGGACAAGCGCTTCGACAGCCTGTACGTGCTGGCCGCGTCGCAGACCCGCGACAAGGACGCGCTGACCAAGGAAGGCGTGGAGAAGGTGCTGAAGGACCTGGCCGACGACGGCTTCGACTACATCGTCTGCGACTCCCCCGCCGGCATCGAGAAGGGTGCATTCCTGGCGATGTATTTTGCCGACAAGGCGGTGGTGGTGGTGAACCCGGAAGTGTCGTCGGTTCGCGACTCGGACCGCATCCTCGGCCTGCTCGCATCCAAGACCCGCCGCGCCGAACATGGCGATGGCGACGTCACCGCCTACCTGCTGCTGACCCGCTACAGCCCGCAGCGTGTCGAGAACGGCGAAATGCTGTCGATCACCGACGTCGAGGAAGTGCTGGGCCTGAAGACGATCGGCGTGATCCCCGAATCCGGCGACGTGCTGAACGCCTCCAACAAGGGCGAGCCGGTGATCATGGATGCCGAATCCAACGCCGGCCAAGCCTATGACGACGCCGTCGCGCGCCTCATGGGCGAAGAGCGCCCCATGCGCTTCACCCAGCTGGAGAAGAAGGGTTTCTTCAGCAAGCTGTTCGGGGGTTGAGGCATGTCGATCTTTGATTTCCTGAAGCCCAAGAAGACCACCGCCGCCACCGCCAAGAACCGCCTGCAGATCATCATCGCGCAGGAACGCAGCTCGCATGGCGCGCCGGATTACTTGCCGCTGATGCGCCGCGAGATCCTGGAAGTGATCCGCAAGTACGTGAACGTGGATGCCGATGCGGTGAAGGTCGACGTGGTCAAGGACGGCGAACACGACGTACTGGATATCTCGGTGTCGCTGCCCGAACGCGGTGCGGCGGCAGGCGCCTGATCCAAGCCTGCGCGCTACGGGCAACATGATCCTGACTCTGGCGGACATCGGCTTCGACGATGCCGCCGCCCTGCTCGCTCGACACGGATTGACGCTACAGCGCGTCGATGACGGCGAGACGATCCCCGGTAGCTACTGGGGCGAATGCGAAGCCGGCATCATCGGCGACTGCGTGTACGCACGCAGCGACACTCCGGTGCATTCGCTGCTGCACGAAGCCTGCCACTTGATCGTGCTGCCGCCGGAGCGGCGTGCGCAGGTGCACACCGACGCCACCGATTCGATCGAAGAAGAAAACGCCGTATGCGTGTTGCAAGTCCTGTTGGGCGATGCACTGCCTGGCGTGGGTCGCGATCGCGTCCTTGCCGACATGGACGAATGGGGCTACACCTTCCGCCTGGGTTCGGCTCGTGCCTATTTCGAACGGGATGCCGAAGCTGCGTGGCAATGGTTGGATGCACGCGGGTTGGCCCATGGACGGACGATCGACCCGTAACTCGGGCCATCGAAACGAAACGTCCCGTTCCGCCGGCTTGCGGACATGCCCCCATGGTTATGCATAGTCTACTTGTGCAACGCTGCAGGCGAGCACTGCATATGCACAAACCGATTTCACGACCACTGGGGACAGCGCCATGGTGTCCGAACGCCGCCGTCATTTCCTGAAGCTCTCCGCCGCCGCCGCGGCCGGCACCATCGGCGTGCAGCTTTTGCCGAAAGTGATCCGCGATGCGATTGCGGTCGAACCCGCGGTGGTCACCGGCACGATCCAGGACGTGCAGCACGTGGTGATCCTGATGCAGGAGAATCGTTCGTTCGATCACTACCTGGCCGCGTTGCGCGGTGTACGCGGTTTCGACGACCCGCGCCCGATCCCGCTACCTGGCGGCGGCACCGTCTGGCAGCAACCGGATCGCATCGGCGGCAAGAAGGTCACGCTGCCATTCCACCTCGATACCGGCACGACCGCCGCGCAATGCCTGTCCGACATCGACCACAACTGGAAGCGCTCGCACGCGCTGTGGAAAAACCATGACGCATGGGTGCAGGTGAAGGGCCCGTTCTGCATGGGCCACTTCACCCGTGAGGACTTGCCGTTCTACTACGCAGTAGCCGATGCCTTCACCGTATGCGACGCGTACTATTGCTCGATCTTCGGGCCGACCAACCCGAACCGGATGCACATGTTCGCCGGCACCAGTGGCCTGACTGTTGGCAACAGCGGCATGCAGGCGGTGGGCAACAAGGACGACGGCAACTGGACCGCCGACATGTCCAGGGACGATCCGGATTTCGTGGCGTACACCTGGGGCACCTACGCCGAGCGCTTGCAAGACGCAGGCGTGAGCTGGAAGGTCTACCAGGAATACGACAACTACGGCGACAACTCGCTGCAGAATTTCGCCAACTTCCGCAACCTGCCCGCATCCTCCCCGCTGTATCAACGCGGCCGCGCATGGGTGGCGGGCTCCATCGCGGAGAACGCTTCCGCATCGCGCGGCGAATACCTCGTGAGCGCCTTCAAACGCGACGTGGAAGCGGGCACGCTACCGCAGGTCTCGTGGCTGGTACCGCCCTACATCATGAGCGAACACCCCGAGGCATCGCCCGCCTATGGCGAATCGCTGACTTCGCGTCTGCTGGAAGTACTCGCGGCCAATCCCGCTGTCTGGTCGAAGACGGTGTTCATCGTCAACTACGACGAGAACGGCGGCTTCTTCGACCATGTGCCCGCACCGCTGCCGGCGATCGAGCGCAGCATGGGACTGAGCACCGTCGATACCGGCACGGAGAACTACAACGGCGTGCCGGTTGGTCTGGGCCCACGCACGCCGATGTTCGTGATTTCGCCGTGGAGCAAGGGCGGCTGGGTGAACTCGCAGGTGTTCGACCATACATCCACGATCCGCTTCCTCGAACGACGCTTCGGGGTGATGGAACCCAACATCAGCGAATGGCGGCGCGCCGTGTGCGGCGACCTAACCACGGCCATGGCGTTCGCCCATCCCGATGTAGCCTGGCCCGCATTGCCGAATACCTCCGGCAATATCGGCGGTGCCGATGCCGCCTGCATGCTCGCCAAACCACGCGTACCGGCCGAGCAGGCGATGCCGCGCCAGGAACGCGGCCGGCGGCCGGCCCGCGCCCTGCCCTACGACCTGCAAGTCGACGGACGTCCCGATACCGCGAACGGCTTGTATTGGCTCGATTTCATCAACACCGGTGCGGCGGGAGCGTGCTTCAACGTGTACTCGCTCAATCGCGATGATGGCCCTTGGTTCTATACGGTAGAGGCCGGCAAGCGGCTGTCCGACTACTGGAACGCGGCCGCGGTGAGCACCGACAAATACGATTTGCGCGCATTCGGGCCGAACGGATTCCTGCGTGAATTCAGGGGCAACCTGCTGACCGCCGGTTCCGGGCATCCGCAACCGGAAGTGCAGGTACGTTACGACACTGCCGGCGGACGCATTCTTCTGCGCCTGCACAACGCGGGCAACGCCGCCTGCATATTGACGGTGACGCCCAACCTCTACAGCGCCGAACCGGCGCGCATCCATCCCCTTCCAGCAGGTGCGACCATCGACGATGCATGGTCGATCCTCGATGGCGACCATTGGTACGACCTCTCCATCGCTTCGGACTCCGACACCGATTTCCTCCGTCGACTGGCCGGACACATGGAAACCGGCCTGGCGAGCATCAGCGACCCGGCGATCGGCGCATAGCGTCCGCCACGCGGGACATGAACCACGTCACTTGCGGCCAGCGCTGGACACGGTAGCCTTGCCGTTCCTGCGCATTACGCTGCCGAGGTACGTCCCGTGAAACTACGCCCTGCCCTGCTTGCCCTTGCCATTGTCGGCAGCCTTGGCCTTGCCGCCTGCAAGCGCGATGCCGCAGCACCCGCCGCCACTGGCGTCGCCCCGTCGCCGGCAGGCGAAACCGCGGATCAGTTCATCGCCCGCGTCAACGACGAATTCCGCAAGAGCTACGCAGAACTGACTTCGGCGCAATGGCTGTCCAACACCTACATCAACAGCGATAGTGAAATGCTGGCGGCGAAGGCCAACGAACGCTGGCTGACCCAGCTCAATGGCTGGATCGAACAGTCCAAGCGCTTCGAAGGCAAGCAGATGTCGCCGGAGACCGCGCGTGCGATCAAGCTGCTCAAGCTGATGACCGCGATGCCGGCGCCGAAGGATCCGAAGAAGCTGGAAGAGCTGACCCAGATCGCCACCCGCATGGAAGGCATGTATGGCTCCGGCAACTACTGCAAGGGTGAAGGCGATGCCAAGTCCTGCCGCGACATCGGCCAACTCAGCGAAGTGCTGGCCACCAGCCGCGACTACGACGCCCAGCTGGATGCATGGCAAGGTTGGCACACCATCAGCCAACCGATGCGCAAGGACTACATCCGCTTCGCAGAACTGGTGAACGAGGGCGCGAAGGAAATGGGCTTCGCCGATGCCGGCGAGATGTGGCGTTCCGGCTACGACATGAGCCCGGCCGAGCTGGCCGCCGAAACCGATCGCCTGTGGGACCAGGTCAAGCCGCTGTACGAACAACTGCACTGCTACGCGCGCGGTAAGCTCGACGCGAAGTACGGCAAGGACAAGGGTGAAGTGGCCGGCGGCATGCTGCCGGCGCACCTGATGGGCAACCTGTGGCAGCAGGACTGGGGCAACCTCTGGGACATGATGCAGCCCTACCCGGGCGCCGGCAGCCTGGACGTGAACACTGCACTGCGCGCGATTTCCCAGGCCGACCTCACCAGCGAACGCGCGAAGCCCGGTACGCCGGGTGCATCCGCGGCACAACGCGAGGTGGATGCCGAACGCGCCGCCGCACTCGTCACCGCCAAGAAGATGACCGAGCGTGCGCAGGACTTCTACACCTCGCTCGACATGCCCAAGCTGCCGCAGAGCTATTGGGAGAAGACCCAGTTCATCAAGCCGCGCGACCGCGACGTGGTCTGCCACGCCAGCGCCTGGGACATGAACATGGCCGGCGACGTGCGTACCAAGATGTGCATCGTGCCCAACGAGGAAGAGCTGACCACGATCTACCACGAGCTCGGCCACATCTATTACGACCTGGCCTACAACAAGCAGCCGCCGCTGTTCCAGGGCGGCGCGCATGACGGTTTCCACGAAGCCATTGGCGACACCATCGTGCTGGCGATGACGCCGAAGTACCTGGCCTCGGTCGGCCTGGTCGGCGAACAGCAGCAGAGCAACGAGGCACTGATCAATGCGCAGATGCGCATGGCGCTGGCCAAGGTCGCGTTCCTGCCGTTCGGCCTGATGATCGACCGCTGGCGCTGGGGCGTGTTCGACGGTTCGATCAAGCCGGACGGCTACAACAAGGCGTGGTGGGAATTGAAGGCGAAGTACCAGGGCGTCGCGCCCGTCACTCCACGCGGTGAGACCTACTTCGATCCGGGCGCGAAATACCATGTGCCAGGCAACACACCGTACACCCGCTACTTCCTCTCGCACGTGCTGCAGTTCCAATTCTACAAGGCCTTGTGCGACGCCTCCGGCTACAAGGGCCCGCTGTACGAATGCAGTTTCTACGGCAACAAGGAAGCCGGCAAGAAGTACTGGGCGATGCTGTCCAAGGGCGCCAGCCAGCCATGGCAGCAGACCATGAAGGAACTCACCGGCGGCGAGAAGATGGACGCCTCCGCCGTGCTCGAATACTTCGCGCCGCTGCAGACCTGGCTGAAGGAACAGAACGCGGGCAGCAGCTGCGGCTGGAATGCAGCCGGAACTGCCGCTGGGGCAACGCCCGCTACCCCGCAGAAAGCCGGCTGAAATCCAAGCCCGGCATCGAAATCGAAGACCCGCATCGCGGGTCTTCTTTTTTCCGGCAAGCAAGCGCAATACTGGCGGGATGAATGACGATCTCTCTCCACAGCCTGCCAAGACTGCTACCGCCTTGCCGGCACGCTATTACGTCGATCCGTCGATGGCGGTGGTCGACCGCGAATTCATCCTCGACCGCAACTGGCAGTTGCTCGCACATGTGAGCCAGTTGCGCGAGGCCGGCGACCACATCGTCGCCGACCTCGGCGGCCTGCCGGTGATCGGCGTGCGCGGCACAGACGGCGAGATTCGCGTCTTCCACAACGTCTGCCGGCATCGCGCCGGACCAATCGCGCAGCGCGATGGCCTGGCCGCGAAATCACTGCGTTGCCGCTACCACGGCTGGAATTACGGACTAGATGGCGTGCTCAAGTCAGCGCCGGAAATGAAGGACGCGCAAGACTTCGATGTCGCCGAGATCCGCCTGCCGCAACTCGCGGTGAAGGTCTGGCAGGGCATGCTGTTCGCCGCGGTCGATGCGGAGCATGCGCCCGATTTCGATGCCTTCGTCGCCGGCATTGATGCACGGCTCGGCCCGGATCGTAGGCTGGACCGTTACGGTGGCCACCATCGCGCCAGCTACGACATCGCCTGCAACTGGAAGGTCTATGTCGACAATTACCTCGAGGGCTACCACGTCCCGCATGTGCATCCCGGCTTGAACCGGTTGCTGGACTACCGCAGCTATCGCACCGAGCTGTCGCCGTGGCATTCGCTGCAATGGAGTCCGCTGGAAAGCGACGCCTCTCTCTACGGCAATGGCGACGCGCTGTACTACTGGCTGTGGCCGAACGCGATGCTCAACATCCTTCCCGGCCGGCTGCAGACCAACCGGGTGATCCCGCTGGGCGTGGGCCGCTGCCGGGTGCTGTTCGACAGCTACTACGCGCTGGACGATGCCGGCGAACCCGACCCCGCCAAGCGCGACGCCGACCTCAATTTCAGCGACGAAGTGCAACACGAAGACCTCGGCATCTGCGAGGACGTGCAGCGTGGTTTCGCTTCGGGCAGCTATGTCCCTGGCCGCCTGAACCCGCTGCGCGAAACCGGCGTGCACCACTTCCATGAATTGCTGCGCGCGGCGTATTGCCAGGCCGCGACATCGACTCCCTGATCGTCCACCGAACCCGCAGAGGAACACCGCATGACCGATCCAGGCACTGAACCCCAGGTTGCGGCGAAGCCCCTCGGTTTGTGGATGGCGACCGCGCTGGTCGTCGGCAGCATGATCGGCAGCGGCGTGTTCCTGCTACCGGCCGCACTGGCACCGTACGGCGCCGCCAGCCTGGTGGGTTGGGCCATCGCCCTGTGCGGCGCGTTGCTGCTCGCGGCCACCTTCGCCAAGCTCGCGGTGCATTGGCCGTGCACGGGCGGGCCCTATGCCTATGTGCGCCGTTCGTTCGGGGATGCCGCCGGGTTCGGCATCGCCTGGAGTTACTGGATCTCGATCTGGTCCGGCATGGCCGCGATCGCCGTGGCCTTCGCCGGCAGCATCGGGGCGATCTTCCCGGCGCTCACCGCAACGCCAGTGCGCGCGGCGACCTGCGCCCTCGTTGCGCTGTGGATCTGCACCTTCGTCAATCTGGCAGGGCTGCGCGAGGCCGGACGGCTGCAGGTCCTGCTCACTGCGCTGAAACTGGTGCCACTGCTGTTGTTCGGCATCGTCGCGTTGTGGTTTGTCGATGCCGGCAACTACATCCCGTTCAACCCGAGTGGCGAATCCCTGCCGAAAGTCGCGCATGTCACCGTGATCCTGAGCATGTGGGCGCTGTGCGGACTGGAAGTCGCCACCGTGCCGGCAGGTTCGATCCGCGATCCAAAGCGCACCATCCCGCGAGCCACGCTGCTGGGCACCTTGCTGGCCGGCATCGCCACCATCCTCGCCTGCACCGCGGTGATCGGCCTGGTGCCGGGCGATGTACTCAAGGACTCCGGCGCGCCGATGGCCGAAGCGGCCGGGCGCGTGTGGGGACCGGGCGCGGCGCTCGGCATCGCGGCACTGGCAGCCGTCTCCACCTTTGGCGCGATCAACGGCTGGGTGATGGTCTGCGCGCAGGTCTCGCTGGCGGCCGCCGGTGATGGCCTGTTCCCGCGTGCATTCGCGCGCTTGGATCGCAACGGCACGCCGGCGTTCGGCATCCTGGTCGGCAGCGTGCTGGCAACGGTGCTGGTGATCGCTAGCTACAGCCGTTCGCTGGTGGAGCTGTTCACCTTCATCCTGCTGATCTCGACCTCGGCCATCCTGCTGCCCTATGCCGCCAGCAGCGCGGCCTGGCTGCGTAGTGGCGGCAGCAACGGCGGCCGTGCCGTCGCGTTCCTGGCCCTGCTGTACAGCCTGTTTGCCTTGTCAGGTGCCGGTGCGGAGGCGCTGGCCTGGGGCGCGGTGCTGTTGCTGGCCGGCGCGCCGATCTACCTGTGGATGAAGCGCCGCCCGACCGTGGTCGCCGGGCGGTAAAACCGCATCTCAGCGCGCCGCGCCTAGCTTTCCGGCGAAGGCATTTGCGGTTTCGGCAATCAAGCTCCCGAACGTCGCGCGGTAGGCTTCTGCGCTGGTCGGCGTGACTTCGTTGTCACGCGTCTTCTGCGCGCTACCGCCACCCAGCAAGACACCAATCGCGCCTACCACCAGATCATTGCGCTTGGTCTTGGCGGTGGTGGTGTCCGCACTGGTGAAGACGCCGGCGTCGCCGACCAGCTCGTCGTCCAGCGCCACCCAACCGTTGTGGCGCATGCGGCTGTTGCCGAAGGTGCGGCCACCGGCTTCGGTGACGAACTGCAACGCGGTTTCGTCGGCCCACAACATCGGCGACACCGTGACCTTGGCGCGCGCGGTCATGCCGCTGAACAAGCCGTTGTGCTTGGGGTTGTTCGGCTCGCCGAACGACGCCAGGTAGTTGATGTGTAGCAGCGTCACGCCCAAGGCCTTGGCGATCTCGCCTTCCTTCGCGCCACGTCCCTGGTTCTGCACATCGATGCGCTCACCGACGCTGCCGCGCAACACATCCGATTTGTTGCTGGACTGGTAATACGCCAACAGACCGGTTCCGCTGGGCGCGAAGATCTTGCTGATCGTGGGCTTGCGATCACCGAAGTGCTTGTCCTCATTGATGTATGGCGATGGATGGCCGTATTTGACGCCGAGTTCGCGATAAGTGGCGTTGGACTGCAGCACGGAAGGATCCACCACTTCAAAGCCGGCCTGTTGCAGCGCAGCCACGGTGTCGGCATAGGCCTTGTCGGTGATCGCCTGGAAATCCGCATCATCCACGCCAGCCAGCGTACTGCTGACATCGGCACGTGCCGCACCGCGCGTGGATTTCCCGTTCAACTGGGTGAAGAATTCGACGCCGAATTCCGCGATCGCGACCTTGTTTTGACCCTTGATGGCAGCGGTAGAAACATCGAGTTCCGGCGTTCCTGCCAGCGCGACCAATGGCAACGCCAGGCAGACGAATGGGACGAAGGCCAGCAGGACCAGCCGCTTCTTGACGCGCATGTTTGTTCCCCTTGTTGGTCGATACCGACGGGCGGTCAGTACGTGTCCTTCTTGCTCGTTTCCAGCATGGTCTCGGCGACCACCTCGAAGGCGTCCGCACTCTTGGCCACCACCTGGGTCACGGCTTGAAGGTCTTCGGCGGAAATATCCGCGGGAACCTGGGCGACGTAATAGAACACGCTGTCATCGCCGGAGGTTTTCAGCACCCAGCCACCCAGCTTCTGATTGCCGGACTTGAGCATCGCACCGGAGGTCAGTACCGCTTGGGCGGTGAGTTCCTCTTCGGTCTGCGGCTTCGACATCTTGCCGCCAATCGACAGCACTTCGCGGATGCGCATGCCACCAAGCGCCTCCGTCGGCGTGCGCACCCAGACGATTTGCGAGCGCCCGCCGTCCACGGCGAACAGCAGCTTGTAGTCGCCATCCCCGTCGACTTCGTATTTAAGCCCCGTGGCATCCAGCTTCTTGCCGACGGACGCATCCGGCGAAGCGGCATGCAGATTGCCGGCCACGAACAACAAACTCCCCAATACAGCGACATGATGCAGTTTCATGTTCATGACCTCCCCCTTGGTTGACGCAGCAAGGCTATGCAAGCGTTCGATCTGCCGACATACCCAGTTCTGGGGGGAGCCCGCCGCAATGCCTTGACGGCGACGATGGGCCTGCGCAGTCTTCGGTATCGCTCCAGGGGGAACCATCGAATGCGAACGGGTCTGGTGCTCGAAGATCAGCCACCGCTTGCGCGCTGGCTGCAGGAAACCCTGGAGGCGTGTTTCCCGGGCATCCGCGTGACCCATGCCGCGACACTGGCCGCAGGATTGCGCCATGTGGAAAACGAGGCGCCTGATATCGCCTTGGTCGATCTTGGCCTGCCGGATGGTTCCGGCATCGATTTGATCCATGCCATCCACCGCCGCCACCCCGATTGCCAAATCGTGGTCACCACCATCTTCGCCGATGATCATCACCTCTTCCCCGCGCTGCGCGCGGGTGCCGATGGCTACCTGCTGAAAGATCAACCGCACGAGAAAACCGCGCAGGCGTTGCGTGGCATTGCCGCAGGCGAACCGCCATTGTCGGCGAGTATCGCGCGACGCTTGTTGCGCGTATTCGATACCGAAGCCGCCAGTCCGGAGGCAAGTGACATCACACTTACGCCTCGCGAACGCGAAACACTGGCATTGATCGCCAAGGGCTACAAGATCGCCGAAGTCGCCGCCCAGCTTGGCGTCAGCTACCACACAGCGCACGAGTTCATCAAAAGCATCTATCGCAAACTGAAGGTCAACAGCCGCGCCGAAGCCGCGCTGGAAGCCACCCGCCTCGGCCTGGTGAATCCGCATGCCTGACCCGAACCTTGTCGCTGAATCGAACGAACCCGCAGCAACGTTGCCAGCACGCATCGGCCCCTACCGCATCCTCGGAATCCTGGGCGAAGGCGCGAGTGGGCGCGTGTACCTGGCCGAGGAAACCGAACCTTCGCGCGAAATCGCGTTGAAAGTACTGCGCACCGCCAGCCTGCCAGCCGAAGCGCGCCTGCGCTTTCGCCGCGAGGCGGAATTGCTGGCCCGGCTGGAGCACCCTGCCATCGCCCGCCTGTACGCCGCGGGCGTGGCCGACACCGAAGCAGGCCCATTGCCCTGGCTTGCGATGGAACGCGTGCAGGGCCACGACCTGCTGACTTGGGCGAACGCGCAACCGGCACCCAGCATCGACGCGAAGCTCGCGCTGCTGGCAGAAATCGGCCGCGCCGTGCATTACGCACATAGCCGCGGCATCGTCCACCGCGACCTCAAGCCCGCCAACATTCTGGTAGACGCGAACGGCCAGCCGCACGTGCTCGATTTCGGCGTTGCCCACATGACCCGCGAGGACGCGGCGATGACCATGGATGGCCAGGTGCTGGGCACCGTGCCGTACATGAGCACCGAGCAACTCGCAGGTTCGCGCGCGGCCGACGATCCGCGCAGCGATGTGTATGCGCTTGGCGTGATCGCCTATCAGTTACTCAGCGGCGTACTGCCCTATCCCGGGCTGTCCACTTCGACGGTCATGGAAGCCATCGCGGTACTGCGCGATGCGCGCGCCGAACGCTTGTCGCTGCATCTTCCGCAAGCACGCGGCGACACCGAAACCGTGGTGATGAAGGCGATGGCCGCCGAGGCCACGCAGCGCTACGGCACTGCCGCCGAACTGGCCGAGGAACTGGATCGTGTGCGCCAGCGCCAACCGATCATCGCCCGCGCCCCGACTGCCGGCTATCTGCTCAGGCTGTTCGTGCGGCGCCATCGTGCGTTGTCGGCCGCAATCGCGGTGGCGGCATTGGCGCTTGTCATCGGCAGCGTTGTCTCGATCCGTTACGGGATGTTGGAAGCGCGCGCCCGCGCCGAGGCGGATACCCGCGCAGCGCAGCTGGATGCATCGAATGCATTCCTTGAAAACATCCTGGCGGGTTCCGATCCTGAAGTCCTGCGCGGGCACCCGCCCAGCCTGCGCGAGTTCCTCGATGCCGCGCGGGTCTCCCTGGATAATGATCACTCGGTCCCCATGCCAGTGCGCGCCCTGGTTGCGCGCACGATGGGCCTGACCTTTGCGCGGAGCGGCGATGTCGAACAGGGCTTGGCACTCATCGCTTCTGCGCAGGCTGCGCTCGATGCAACGCCGGGGACCGATACCTACACCCGCAACCGCCTGCGCCTGGCGCATGCGGAAGTGTTCAGCGCTGCAGGACGATATGCCGGCGCCTTGCAGCTGCTACAGCCATTGCTGGCCGAACCGCAACCGCGCGACAAGCTTGGACAACGGTTATGGCTGGAGGCGCGCTCCCAGGCCGTCACCGATACCGCTACCCTGGGCCAAACACAGCAGGCCATCTCGGCCATCACACCGCTGCGTGCAGATTCCGAACGCCTGCTCGGCCTTGACGACAAACTGAGCCTGGCGATCGCTTCCCAGGCCATCCAGTTGCGCCATCAATCCGGCGACGGCAAGGGCGCGCTCGCCGACTACGAAGCCCTGTTGCCTGTTCTGCAAAAAACGCTAGGCCCATACCATCCGGATACATTCACAGCACGCCTCGCACAAGCAGCCATCGTTCGCGAATTGGGCGATCTCCCCCGTTCCGAGGCGCTCACGCGGGCACTGATGGCCGATCTCGACCGCACGCTCGGCCCGCGCCACATGCTCACCATCACCACCCACTTCATGCTGGCGGCAGCACTGCAATCGCAGGATCCGGCATCGACCGAGGCCGTGGCGCTGATGCGCGGCGTACTCGCGCAATACCGTGCGCAACTCGGGCCTGACCATCACTACACGCTGAGCGCGATGAGCGCACTGGCCGTATTCCTGCAGAAACAAAACCGTTACGAGGAAGCCGCGGCGCTATCGCGCCAAGCATTGGAATCGGCGCAACGGCAGGGTTTTGCCGACGGACCGGAAACGCTTTCGCACGAGAACGCCTACGCACTGAGCCTGATGCATCTTGGGCGCCTCAAGGAAGCCTGCACGCGCTTCGATGCGCTCGTTCCACGCGCACGCAAGGCGCTCGGCGAGGCCCATCTACAGACCATCACTTTCACCGCCAATGCCGGCGAATGCCTGTTGCGCGCACATGAGCCTGCACGGGCACTTGCCTTGCTGGAGCCGGATTACCAGCTTGCCGTGAAGCATCTGGGTCCTGCCCACCCACAAACGGCGCTGACCAGCCAGCGGCTTGCCGATGCCTATCGCACGCTTGGGATGCAGGCCAAGGCCGGCGCCCTGCTGCGAGCCGACCTGAAATAAGCGGGGAAACCCGGAAGCAAAACTGGCAACATCGCGCCATGCCCTGGTTTGCCATGTTGCCCGCCCTCGTCTTCGCGATGCTCGCGCTGTGGTTTTGGCGCCGCCAGCGGGTACTGCGCTCGCAACTCGACGACTTGCGCGAGACGGCTTCCGCCCAACTGGCCAACGAACGCCGCCAAGGCGCGGAAGACGAACGCAAGCGCCTGCTGGATGACCTTCACGACGATATCGGCGCCAAATTGCTGACCCTGATCCATACCCTGGAACAACCCGGACAGGCCGACCTGGTGCGGTCCGTCGTGCAGGACTTTCGCGACATCGTCAGCCGCAGCCACCAGGACGCATGCACCTTGCTGCAAGCGCTGGGCGAAATCCGCGAAGAAACCGAGGCCCGCCTGGAGGCGGTTGGCAGTTGCCTCGACTGGGAACAGCATCCGGACACGCCAGACCCGAACCTGGACGAACAGCAGACGCTGCACCTGTTCCGTATTGCGCGTGAGGCCGTGACCAACGCCTTGCGGCACGGCCATGCCAGCCGGGTACGCATGCGCGTCCGCGCGATCGGCCACGAACTGCTGTTCGATGTGACCGACGACGGCCCTGGACTGGCTTCGAATGCAGGCAGGGCGGACGGCCGTGGCGTTATCGGCATGCGCCACCGCGCCGAGGCCCTGAACGGCAGCGTCGGCTGGGAACCCGGCACGACCGGCGGCACCAAGGTGATCCTGCGGTTCCCGCTGCCAGCGGCACCCACCGAACCGGTATAATCCCGCCCGCACGGTGGGAGAAGCGCGCGGGCCCCGGCCACGCCGCGCTGCCGAAGGCGCAACCGCCCGGAATCGCTCAGGCCGAAGACCGCCGTGTGACTACACTCTGGAGAGATCGGCACCGCATTGGACAACGCGGCGCCGGCGCCGAAGGGGCAAGAAGCCGTGCGGATCCCCTCCCCGCCCGCGCGCTTCCAAACTCTCAGGCAAAAGGACAGAGCGGGCATCCCTCTCACGCGCAATCGCGCTTCCGGATGCCGCCATGACCCAGCCTTCGCTTCGCTCGCTCGAGCACCACGACGCTTTCATCGAACGCCATATCGGCCCGAACGATGGCGAGATCGCCGTCATGCTGGAAACCGTCGGCCATGCATCGCTCGATGCGCTGACCGATGCCATCGTGCCGGCTTCGATCAAGTCCGCCGCACCGCTGGCCTTGCCGCAGTCGATCACCGAAGTCGATGCGCTGGCGAAGATCCGCGCCATCGCCGCGAAGAACAAAGTGCTCCGCAGCTTCATCGGCCAGGGCTATTACGGCACCCACGTGCCGAATGTCATCCTGCGCAATATCCTGGAGAACCCGGCGTGGTACACGGCGTATACGCCGTACCAGGCGGAGATTTCGCAGGGCCGCATGGAAGCGCTGATCAACTTTCAGACCATGTGCGCCGACCTCACCGGCATGGAGATCGCTAACGCTTCGCTGCTCGATGAAGCCACCGCCGCGGCGGAAGCGATGACACTGGCCAAGCGCTCGTCCAAGTCGAAGTCGAACACCTTCCTGGTCTCCGGCGACAGCCATCCGCAAACGATCGAACTGCTGCGCACCCGCGCCGAACCGCTGGGCATTGCCATTGAACTGGCAAACTCGGCCGACGAGTGGAAGGCGGCCATGGACAAGGGCGATTTCTTCGGCGTGCTGATCCAGTACCCGGCGTCCAGCGGCTGGCTGGCGGACTGGACGCAGGACTGCGAAACCATCCACGCGCGCGGCGCGCTGGTGGTATTCGCCACCGACCTGTTGGCACTGACCCTGCTCAAGTCGCCGGGCGAAATGGGGGCCGACATCGTGATCGGCAATACACAGCGCTTCGGCGTGCCGTTCGGTTTCGGCGGCCCGCATGCGGCCTTCATGGCCTGCCGCGATGCATACAAGCGCTCGATGCCGGGCCGCCTGATCGGCGTGTCGATCGATACCGAGGGCAACAAGGCTTACCGCCTCACCCTGCAGACGCGCGAGCAGCACATCCGCCGCGAGAAGGCGACTTCCAACATCTGCACCGCGCAGGTCCTGCTGGCGGTGATGGCGTCGATGTACGCGGTGTATCACGGCCCGGACGGACTGACCCGCATCGCCTCGCGCGTGCATCGCCTCGCGTCCATCCTCAAGGCTGGTTTGTCCGAGTTGGGCTACAGCCACGATCACCACGGCACTGCCTTCGACACCATTTCGCTGAAGACCGACGGCAAGACCGATGGCCTGGTCGCGCGCGCCGCCTCGATGGGCGTGAACCTGCGCAAGGCGTGGAACGATTACATCTGCATCTCGCTGGATGAAACCACCACCCGCGCCGACATCGAATTGTTGTGGCGCATCTTCGCTGGCGACGATGCAACGCTGCCGAGCATCGACGCGCTGGATGCTAGCGCGCCGTCGCTGATCCCGGCCGAGCTGCAGCGCACCAGCAAGTTCCTCACCCACCCGGTGTTCAATACGCATCACAGCGAACACGAAATGCTGCGCTACATGCGCTCGTTGGCGGACAAGGACCTGGCGATGGATCGCACCATGATCCCGTTGGGCAGCTGCACGATGAAGCTCAACGCCACCGCGGAAATGATCCCGGTGACCTGGCCGGAATTCGGCAACCTGCATCCGCTGGCACCGGCGGACCAGGCGCAGGGTTACAAGGAACTGATCAGCGGCCTGGAAGACATGCTGGTGGAATGCACCGGCTACGACGCGGTCAGCCTGCAACCGAACTCCGGCGCGCAGGGCGAGTACGCCGGCCTGCTGGCGATCCGCGCCTACCACCGCGCCAACGGCCAGCCGCAGCGCGACATCTGCCTGATCCCGGAATCCGCGCACGGCACCAATCCCGCCTCCGCGCAGATGTGCGGCATGCAGGTGGTGGTGACCAAGTGCGATGCCAACGGCAACGTCGATGTCGAGGACATCCGCCGCATGGCCGAGAAGTTCAGCGACCGCCTGGCCGCGATCATGATGACCTACCCGTCCACGCACGGCGTGTTCGAGGAGGGCGTGGTCGAAATCTGCGAGATCGTGCACAAGCACGGCGGACAGGTGTACACCGACGGCGCCAACATGAATGCACTGGTTGGCGTGGCCAAGCCCGGCAAGTGGGGTTCGGACGTGTCGCACCTCAACCTGCACAAGACCTTCTGCATCCCGCACGGCGGCGGCGGCCCGGGCGTGGGCCCGTGCGCGGTCAAGTCGCACCTCGCGCCCTTCCTGCCGAAGGCCGTGCAGGACGACGGCTTCGCGACCTCCGGCGTCGGCAATGGCGCGCTGGTCAGCGCCGCCAGCTACGGCAGCGCCAGCATCCTGCCGATCAGCTGGATGTACATCGCGATGATGGGTGCCGATGGCCTGCGCAAGGCGACCCAGGTCGCGTTGCTCAATGCCAACTACATCGCCAAGAAACTCGCACCGCATTACGAGACCCTGTACACCGGCCGCAACGGCCTGGTCGCGCACGAATGCATCCTCGACCTGCGGCCGATCAAGGACGCCACCGGCATCAGCGCCGAAGACGTTGCCAAGCGCCTGATCGACTTCGGCTTCCACGCGCCGACACTGAGCTTCCCCGTCGCCGGCACGCTGATGGTTGAACCGACCGAGTCCGAATCGCAGCACGAACTGGATCGCTTCATCGACGCGATGATCCAGATCCGCGAGGAGATCCGCATGGTCGAGCGAGGCGAACTGGATCGCGAGGACAACCCGCTCAAGCACGCCCCGCACACCGCCACCCAGGCGGCCGCGGCGAAGTGGAACCACGCCTACAGCCGCGAGCTCGCGGTGTTCCCGCTGGCTACCCTGAAGCAGCAGAAATACTGGCCGCCGGTCGCCCGCGTGGACAACGTCTACGGCGACAAGAACGTGTTCTGTTCCTGCGTGCCGATCGGCGACTTCAAGGACGAGCCGGAAGCCTTCAGCGAGCCGATGGTGTCCTGAACGGGGAAGAAGACACCGCGCATCGGACGCGTTACAGTCCGATGACGCGGTGACCCTGCAGGACGGCCCCGGGAGAGGGGGACATCCACGACAACGCATGGTGAACATGCCCAGCAGGGGCACCCGGTTCAATTCACTACCGGGGAGATAGCCTGATGTCAGTGCGTGCCGTGCCGAACGTCCACCGCCTTACCCTTGCCCTGCTCGCTGCGTTGGCCTTGCCGGCGGTTGCGCAGGAATCCAGTACGACGGATAAAACGGACAAGGTAAAGACATTCGAACAAGTCACGGTTACTGGCTCGCGCCTCAAACGCACCGACATCGAGGAAGCGTTACCCGTCACGATTATCCAGAAAGCGGAGATCGATGCGCAGGGCATTACGTCTGCCGAACAACTGTTGCAGCAGCTGAACATCGCATCCAACGGATCGGACAACCTGGCGGCCAACAACTCCATTGCATCAGGCGAGGGACGGGGAAACCATGGCGTGTCCGGTGCCAACCTGCGAGGGCAAGGTGCCGATGCGACACTCGTGCTGCTCAACGGTCGCCGCGTATCCGCACACGGACTGGCCGGCCAGGTGGTCGACTTGAATTCCATTCCTTTTCAGGCGATCGAGCGCGTCGAAGTGCTACGCGACGGGGCATCGGCCGTGTATGGAACCGACGCGATCGGCGGCGTTATCAACTTCATCACCAAGACCGACTACCAGGGGCTGTCGCTTTCTGCAGGCACCGACATCACGCAGGAAGGCGGCGGCGATATCCATCACATCGACTTATTAGGTGGATTCGGCGACCTGGACACCGATCACTGGAATGTCTGGGTTGCAGGAACCGTGAAGAAAAACCAGATCCTGCGCGGCACCCAGCGCGACTTCACCAACAGCTTCCAGCCGGATCGAGGCCTCTCGCCCGACTCGCGCGGCGGCTCCTACGCCACCATCGGCAATGGACTGGGAAGCCTGATCAATACGCCCACGAACAGCGGCTTGAACGACCCGCTGGATAACAGCATCCAGCAGTGGGTGAACATCGCCGACCTTCCCGGTGGAATCGGTTGCGAAAACGCAGGCGACCTGATGGGACCGTATGGCGACCAGATCTGGAATCTGGCCTATCGCTATGCCTGTGCGTGGGACTACGGCCGGGCCCGCACGTTGCAACAGGCGGTAGACACCAAACAATTGATCGGTCGCTTCACCTACAAGATTTCCGACAATCATCAGTTCTACCTTGAGGCCATGGGTTCCGAAGTCCAGGCCAAGCGACGCTTCGAAGCGTTGCAATTCACCACGACGGTGGGCGCAGGACCCTCGGCATTGGATCCGTATCCGCTGAATGGGTTGACCCAAGACACCTACGACACGATGTACGACGCGCTCGTCGGCTACTTCGGCGCTACGCCGAAACTCGTTTACGGTAATCCGATCAATTTTCGCTGGCGCTGCTACGAATGCGGCCCACGCGAATACACCACTACCACCCGCGCCATGCGGCTGTTACTGGGCCTGGACGGCACCATTGGAAATTGGGACTACTCGGCAGGACTCTCTCGATCCAGCAGCAAGGCAAGATCCGTGCTGACAAGCGGCTTCGTCTTTACCGCGCCACTGAAACAGCTGATGAAGAGTGGCCAGCTCAACCCATTCCTGCTGCCTGGTCAGACACAGTCGCCAGAAGTGCTGGCGGCACTGGAGGCGATGTCGGCCAATGGCACCGAGCTGTACCACGGCGAAACCACGACCACGACGCTCGACGCCACCTTCAATGGCAGTCTTGGCTTCAAGTTGTGGGCAAGCGACGAGGTGCAGGCGGCGGTAGGCGCCGAGTGGCGTCGCGAGGAATACGAATTCGATGGTCCAGCGCTGTGGAACACGACGGCGAACCCCACCACCGGCGGCAGCGCCTGGATCTACCAAGCCGCAGGTGACGCAACCAACTACATGTCGGGCAAATCGCGTACCGTCAAGGCTGTGTATACCGAGTTCCTGGTACCGGTCATTGATTCACTCAACTTGACCGTATCCGGTCGCTACGACGACTACAGCGGCTTCGGCGGCACGTTCAACCCGAAGTATTCATTCAAGTGGCAACCGGCGGATTGGTTGGCGTTCCGCGGCTCTTACAGCACTGGCTTCAAGGTGCCGGATTTCGCCAGGCTGTTCCGCGGCACGACCGAATCGCCCAGCGTCGGTTCGGGCGTTGACATCGCCGACCCGGCGAAGTGCCCAGGTGGCGACCCGCAGGCTGGCGTTGCTGGCTGCGAAAACATCTGGCCGACCATCCTCACCGGCGGCAATCCGGCGCTGAAACCGGAAGAGTCCGAGCAACGCAGCATCGGCGTGGTATTCGCGCCGGGCGACCGCTTCAACATGAGCGTCGACTGGTGGGAAATCGAACGCCTTTCGTCGATCCGCTCCACGTCGTTGCGTGAGCTGAAGGACAACTACGACATCTTCACCGAGAACTGGATACGCGACTCCAGCGGCAATGTCGTACAGATCGACCAGCGTTACGTGAACACGGGCGGCACGCTGACCCGGGGCATCGAGGCGGACGCCAACCTGCGCGGCGAAGGTTTCGGCGGAAAATGGAACATCAACCTCAACGGCAATTACCTGGATCAGTACAAGACCAAGACCCTGGAAACATCGCCGTGGAGCGCCAACCAGGTCGGCAAGTTCACCACCTGGGGCATCCTGCCTCTGAAATGGAAGCACACGCTCAGCTTCGGCTGGGCCAGGGGCGACTGGACGCACGCGCTCACCCAGATCTATCGCAACGGTTACCTCGACGCACCCGCATCCGGCTACCAGCCGACCAGGATCAGGACAGGCGTGTACGTGCCGCCTGACTACAAACCGAAAGTCGACGAGTACATCACCTACAACTACTCGGTGAGCTGGGCCGGCATCGACAAACTGAAGGCCACCTTCGGCGTCCGCAACCTGCTCAACACCGATCCGCCATTCACCCTGGCCTACCTGGATTACGGCGGCGGCTCGGCATGGGAGCCGCGCGTGGCCGATCCGCGTGGGCGTTCATTCAACCTGCTCTTGGAATACAGCTTCTGGTGACTCGTTAACGCCTTGATTTGCCAGAAAAAAGAAGGCCCCGCAATGCGGGGCCTTCGCGTTTCATACCGTCGCTTCCGCTCTCGCTCAATAACCGTTCTTCTTCAGCCACGCATCGACCTGCGGCTTGCGTTCCGCGCGCAACTTGATGCGGGTCTGGATGCCGGAGATCACGGTCTCCGCGTCACGCCGCGAGGTCGCTGCGATATGCGCATCGGCGAAGGCGCGGATCTTGTCGACCATCTTCGGGTCGGTCGCATTGCCGCCCAAGCCCGGGTAATAGCGTGCGCGCGAAGTCGAATCGACCAGCTTGTCGACCTGTTCACGATGCGCCACCGCGAAGTCGAATGCCATGTCCGGATGCTCGCGCGAGACCGAGCCGATCATGCCCGCGCTGTTGGTAACGCCAGGCTCATCGGTCAGGGCCATGTCCAGCGCGCGCCTGGCCAATGCCTCGTCCTTGGCCGCCGCCAGCAGGCCGTAATACTGGTCGCGGATCATCGACGACTTCTCAGCCTTGGCCATCGCATGCAGCTTGTCCCAGGTCACCGCATCGGCATTGCGCGCGACGATGCCCAGCACGGTGCGCCGCAGGTCCGGCGACAACGACTTGGGATCGGCGAGCGATGCATCGAAACGGCGGCGCGCTTCGGTGATCACCTTCGCATCGCCCAATCCGCTGAGCGTGCCGATCAGGCCGGAGCGCAGCTGCTTCGTCGTGGCGCTATCGCCTTCCTTGTTGTCCCAGCCCAGTTGTTCGAACTTCGGCGACAATCGGGACAACGCGTACTTGCGGGCGGCCGCCTGGCGCTTGGCATCGCCCTCGAACATGTCGTCGATGCCGCCCAGCGTGCCAGCCACCATTTGCCACAGGTTCGGCGAGGCATCCAATGGCACCTTGCCGGTCAGCTCCAGCATGTCCGATTCCGGCTGCAGGCCGACCGCCGCCAGCGCGCTGGCATCCATCATCAGGCCCAGCTGATCGGCCACCGGCAGCTTGGCGAAGCCATCGCTCAGCGCCTTGAACTGCGCCGACGCATACAGCGTGCGGTAGTAGCCCTTCTGGCCGTCGTTGACCAGGATCGGGCCGCAGCCCGGCAGTTCCACGCTGGCCTTGCCGTCCACCAGGGTGCGCGCCACGGTACCGTCGGCACCGCGCACGGCCACCGGCACGTGCCAGCGCAGAGGCGTCTTGCCGGGACGGTCGATGGTGTACTCGCCCTGCTCCAGCGCGACCACGGTCTTGCCGGCGGCGCAGCTGGCGCTGGCCTTGATCAGCGGCACGCCCGGCTGCAGGGTGAAATCGTGCGCGACCTGCACGAAGGACTTGCCAGGCGCGGCCTTGTCGATCTCCGCCCACAGGTCGTCGGTGACCGCATTGCCGTAGGCGTGTTTCTTGATGTAGCTGCGCACGCCGCTGCGCCAGTTGTCGGAGCCCACGTAGTCTTCCAGCATGCCGATCACCGCCGAACCCTTGCCGTAGGTGATGCCGTCGAAGGCCTGGCTGGCCTGCTCCACGGTGGCCACGTGCTGCACCACCGGATGGGTAGTCGCATAGGCGTCACGGCCCATCGCACCACGGCTGGTGTAGACCGCATCCACGTTGTCCTGGTCCCATTCCGGATGCAGCTTCTGGGTGGTGCGTCCTTCCATCCAGGTAGCAAAGCCCTCGTTCAACCACAGGTCGTCCCACCACGCCATGGTCACCAGGTCGCCGAACCACTGGTGCGCGATCTCGTGCGCGGCGGTGGTGAACACGCGCTGCTGGTCGGACACATTGGAGATGCGCGGATCCAGCAGCAGCGCAGACTCGAAGGTGAAGATCGCGCCCCAGTTCTCCATCGCGCTGAAGAACTGGCTGCGACCGGGCGCGGCGATGTTGTCCAGCTTCGGCAGCGGGAACGGCACGCCGAAATAGTCGTTGTACTCGCGCAGCACGTCGCGGCTGGCTTCCAGCGCATAGCGCGCCTGCTCCACCTTGCCCTTCTGCGCGATCACGCCGATCTCCACCGGCTTGCCGCTGCCGTTTTCGCCCATCAGCGTGGCGCGGTCGAACTCGCCCAGGCTGAGGAACAGCAGGTAGGTCGACATCTTCGGCGAAGTCTGGAACACCACCCGCTTGATGCCGTTGCCGGCATCCTTCTCGCTGGCGATCGGCATGTTGCTCACCACCATCTCGCCCGTCGGTGCGTTGACGGTCAGGTCGAAGGTGGCCTTGAAGTCGGGCTCGTCCCAGGACGGCACGAACTTGCGCGCGTCGGAATTCTCGAACTGGGTGTACAGCGCGCGCTTCTGCCCGGCTTCGGTCTGGTAGTCCAGCGCGAACAGGCCATTGGCCTGGGTGTTGATCACGCCGGTGTAGTCGGTGGTCAGCACGTAACCGCCCGCGGCCAGCGGCTTGTCGAAGGTGAAGGTCGCGGTCTGGTTGTCGGCATCCACGCTCACTTTCGGCGTCAGCTTCTTGCCGGCCTTGGTGACCAGTACGCTGTTGGCGAAGGTCATGTTGGCCGCCTGCAGCACGATGCTCGAAGTCGGCATCAGGACATCCAGGCTGATCTTCACCTTGCCGTCGAATGCCAGCTTGTCCGCATGCGGCGTGACGTCGATGGCGTAATGGCTCGGACGCGCCGTGCGCGGCAGCTGTGTGGTGACCTGCGCGGATGGCGCGGCGGCCACCATTTCGGCGGTCGCCTGCGCGGGCGCCTGGAATGCGGCGCCGAAAAGCGCGAGCGTGATTGAGGCAGTCACCAGGTTGCGGCGCATGGGTTGTCCTTGGTCATGGGAGACGCGGGCGGCAGTCGCCGGCGAAGGTTGCGATCATCGCCAACGCGGGCGTCCAGCGGCAGCGCCGAAAGTCATGGCAGTCCACTCTGTGGCGAAACCTGCGCACCCCGGCGTTTGCTGAATGGGCTGCAGTTGCGACGCAGGCCCGCTTGCCAATGCAATTGGCCGCAGGCACGGCGTTGCCGCGTTGATGATGGGATAGGCAAACACACGCAAACCTGCCGAGGGGAGTTGCCATGCACAAGCGCCGTTCCGCCGCCAACCCGCGTTGGCTGGCTGCCGCCATGCTGATGTTCGCCTTCTGCGCTTATCCCACCGTCGTTGCAGCGCAGGATCAGCACGCGGACGACCAGGCCAGCGACGACGAAGAACCGACCGATGAACCCGCGGACGAAGCCGACGATCAGGCGAATGAAGCCGACGACACGACCGACCAGGCCGATGACGATCACGGCATGGCGATGCACAACGATGAGGCCAAGCCTCAGGATCAGGTCGATGTTGGCGACACGACCGATGATCAGGACGATCCGATCGAAGACGATGTCGCCGACGATGCCTGGGCCGGGGACTGGGATGAGGATGAAGACGAACAGGACGATGCCATCCCGGTCGACCATTCGCTGTTCGCCAAGGACGAGTACGTGTGGATGGTCGACGAAGAGGATGACCACGCAGAAGATTCCGTCGGCGGCGGCATGCCAATGATCCGCACCAGCAAGCGCGTCGCCGGCAAGTCCGGCAAACCCAGCCACAAACCGCCGCGCAACCCCGGCGACGACGAGGACACCGTCTATTCCTTCGGTGGCCTGCCGATCGCGGCCAGCTCGGTGCCGTGGCAGGCGCAGATCCTGTATCCCGCCGCGCCGCCGCAACCCGACGACAAGCGTCCTGCCTGGCAGCGCCAGCACTACTGCGGCGGCGCCCTGATCGCCACGGAGTGGGTGTTGACCGCCGCCCACTGCATCGACCAGTACAAGGTCAACCTCGGCTTCAAAGTCAGGATGGGAACCCGCGACATCTCCAAAGGCGATGGCGTGTTCTACAAGATCGATCGCATCGTGCGCCATTCGCAGTATGTGGACAGCAAAGATGTGAGTGTCTCCCCCAACATGTACGCTAACGACATCGCGCTGGTGCACATCGTCCCGGACGGAAAACCGGGCCCCGTCAACCCTCGCCTCGTGAGCCGGATCGAACTCAACCGCACGCCGTTGTCGGCATCGACGCAGGTATCGGCCACCGGCTGGGGCGTGACCGGCAGCAGCGAAAGCGCCAACACCATGAACGCAGTGCTGTTGCGTGTCGACTTGAAGGCGATGCCGAATGCCGTTTGCCGGAACCGCGACGGCTATGGCCCGGGCTCGCAGAAGATCAAGGACGTCGTCTTCTGCGCGGCCAACCCGAAGCAATCCACCTGCCGCGGGGACAGCGGCGGCCCGGTGGTGCTCACCAACGGCAAGCCGCTGCTGGTCGGCCTCGTCAGTTGGGGCAAGAAGAAATGCGCGGGCGATGGCCGCCCGGGCGTCTACACGCGTATCGACCAGTACACGCAGTGGATCGATCAGGCGATGAAGCTGCCCCCGGATCGAAACGAATTTCCCTGAGGAAACGCCCGCCCGGAAATACGGAAGGCCGCCTCGTGGCGGCCTTCCGCTTGTTGCGCTGCCCCGCGATCAGTGGCTGGGGGCTTCGGCCGGTGCCGGTGCGTTGCCGATCTTGTCGCCGCCCGACTGCGGCGAATCCTCGTTGTCATCCTTGGACGCATCGGCCGGGGGCGTCTCCGTGGCAGGCGCGGCGGCGGCAGGTTCCGCGTTCGCCGGCGCGGCAGTAGCGGCCGGTTCGGCCGCAGCCGGCATCGCCTCGGCGGCAGGCGCGGCGGACTCGTGGGGTTTACAGGCGGACAAGGCGCCCGGCAGCAGGATTGCAACCAACGCGAACTTGAAGAGTTTCATGACGGTTCCCCTAGAAAGGTGATGACTCGGACTTGCACGTTCCCCTGTTTCGGCGAACCCATCGAATGTGCGCCGCGTCACATTCTTGCACCCGCCTGCATCGGTCACAACATCCCGCCCTGATCCGTTCCGGGGCCCTGGCTCGCTCATGGGTCGAAACCTAGCCTGGCAAGCAGCGCCGCCATGCGTGCGTCCTTGCGCAAGGGATCCAGGAAAGGGTCGTTGCGCGCATAGATCAGGCCGGAGTCGCCCAGCTCGCGCGCCTTGAGCAGGCGCGTCATGGCGGTTTCCAACTCCCCCCACTGCGCCAGCACCTGCGCCTGTTGGTAGAGCACGCTGTCGCCCAGCTCGGCCACCAACTTGTCCATCGCCGCACGCGCCGCAGTGTGATCGCCACCCCGATGTTCGACGATGGCAAGGCCGGCCAAGCGGAAATCGGCCACCGGCTCGGCGAGGTACTCGTCGCGCGCCCGTGCCAGCTGGCCCAGGTGGACCAGCGCATCGGCGATCTGCGCATGCGCACGCGGCATCTGCGGGTTCATCTGCAACGCCCGACGCATCGGCGGGATCGAGGCCTCGAAACGCCTCGCCGCGTATTCGACGGTGCCCGCGCCACGGTAGATCAGCGCGTTCAGCACATCCCGCGACAATGCCCGCTGCATCGCCTCGGCAGCTTCCCGTTCGCGCCCGGTGCGTGCGCAGTACTGCGCCCAGCGCGCCTGCACATTGGCCTCGCCCTGCCCTAGCTGGCTGGATTTTTCGAACGGCTCGCGTGCCGCGCGCGCATCCAGCCGGCCCTGGAACTGCACGAAGCCCAGGATGGAATAAGCGTTGGCATACTTCGGCGCCAGCGCCACGGCATGCTTCGCCGCAGCGATCGCTTGGTCATACATGGCGGTGCGCTGGGCAACCTCGCCATATTGATTCGCCAGCGTGGTCAATGCCGCCGAGCGCGAGACGTGCGCCGCCGCATAACGGGGATCCAGTTCGATCGCCTTGTCGAACAAGGCAAGCGACTGCCGTTCCGATGCCTCGTCGTTGCCGTTCTCGTACAGCGCGCTTCCGCGCAGGTAGGCGTCGAATGCGGCAACATCCGTCGTGCCCCCGGACGCGGCACGCTGCTCCTGCGCCGTGCCCGGATCGGCGACTTGTGCGGCCAGCGCGGTGGCCACGGTGGTCGCGATTTCGCCCTGGACAGCGAACACGTCGTCGATGCGACGCTCGAACGTATGCGTCCAGCGACTGAAACCGGTGTTCCCGTCGATCAGATCGGCCACCACCCGCACTTCGTCGCCAGCCCAACGCACACTGCCGTCGAGCAGGAAGGCCACACCCAATTGGCTGGCGATGCGCACCGCACTTTCATCGCTGTCGCGGAATTTGCCCGACGACGTCTTCGCCATCACTTTCAGTTTCCGGTTACGCGCCAACGTGGCGCGCAATTCTTCCGATAGCCCGTCGGAGAAATAGGCCTTGCCCGGATCGCCACTGAGATTGTCGAACGGCAGCACCGCCACGCTGCCTTCGTCGGCGGATGGTGCAAAAGCACCGAACCAGCCACGTTGCCATCCCAGCGCGCCTGCCCCTGCAGCCGCCGCCAGCACGCCGCCACCGATCAGCAGCTGGCGGCGCCGTACATCATGGCCCGGCGCTTTCGCGCGCATCGGCGGACGCGGCACGGCCTCGCGCCCGGCCAGCGGCAATACCGCGCGCAACACCGCCTGCAGGGAATCGTCATCGATATGGCCATGGTCGAACACCAGCGGGATCGCCTGGTACTGGCGGAAACCCAGCGGTGGTTCGGTGCCGTCCAGCGACAGCGGCACCAGCTTCTTCATGTCACGGCCGTGCGCGGACTCGTCCAGCACCCAGTCCGAAGTCACCGAGTGCTCGGACCACGCCACGATCACTGCGTCGCTGGCCTGCAGAGCGGTCTCGATGGCCTTGGCGAAAGCCGCGCCGCCTTCGATCTGGTCGTCCCACCAGACCTGCAGGCCGGCGGCTTCCAGTGCCTCGACCAGCACGCGCACGCGCTCGCGATCCGCACGCGAATAGCTCAGGAACACGCTCGGCTGCGTTGGTGCCTGTGGCTCTGCTGGCCCGCTGGACATGGTCTTCGCCGCCGTCCCTTGGAGCGTTCAGCTTACCTCGCCAACGCAGCCAGGCGCTGCGAGCGGACGGCACACGAGCCGTGGGGCATCGAGGCCCCACGGCTCGAGGGGATCGATCAGGCGAACGGATCCTGCAGCACGATGTTGGCGTCGCGATCCGGCCCGGTGCTGACGATCGCCAGCGGGCAACCCGCCAGTTCTTCCAGCGAACGCAGGTAGGCGCGCGCGGCCGGCGGCAACTTGTCCCACTCGGTGATGCCGGCGGTGGATTCCTGCCAACCCGGGAACTCCAGGTAGACCGGCGTGCACTCGTCCCAGCCCTTCGCGTCCAGCGGCGCGTATTCGGTACGCTTGCCGCGGTATTCGTAGGCGATGCACATCTTCAGCGTCTCCATCCCGTCGAGGATGTCGAGCTTGGTGATGCACAGGCCGCTGATGCCGTTGATCGCCACCGCGCGCTTCAGGGCGACGATGTCCATCCAGCCGCAGCGACGCGGACGGCCGGTGGTCGCGCCGTATTCCTGGCCGCGATCACGGATGCCCTGGCCGATCTCGTCGTTGAGTTCGGTCGGGAACGGGCCGCCGCCGACGCGCGTCGCATACGCCTTGGCGATGCCCAGTACATAGTCGATCGCATCCGCGCCCACGCCGGTGCCGGCCATCGCACCGCCGACGGTGGTGTTGGACGAGGTCACGTACGGATAGGTGCCATGGTCGATGTCGAGCAGCGAACCCTGCGCGCCTTCGAACAGCACCTTGCGACCCTGCTTGCGCAGGTCGTGCAGGATGCCGGCGACATCGGCCTTCATCGGTTCGATGTACTCGCCGAAGGCCAGCGCCTCGTCCAGCGTCTGCTGGAAATCGACGGCATCGACCTTGAGGTAATTGGTCAGTACGAAGTTGTGGTAATCCAGCGCCACGCGCAGCTTTTCCGCCAGCTCGTCGGGGTAATGCAGGTCGGCCACGCGGATGCCGCGACGCGCCACCTTGTCTTCGTAGGCCGGGCCGATGCCACGGCCGGTGGTGCCGATCGCCGACTTGCCGGCGGCCTTCTCGCGCGCCTGGTCCAGGGCGATGTGGTACGGCATGATCAGCGGCGTGGCCGGGGAAATCTTCAGGCGCGAACGTACTTCCACGCCATTGGCTTCAAGTTCGGCGATCTCTTTCTGCAGCGCGCCCGGGTGCAGCACCACGCCATTGCCGATCAGGCACAGCGCGTCGTCGCGCAGCACGCCGGACGGGATCAGGTGCAGCACGGTCTTCTTGCCGCCGATCACCAGCGTGTGGCCGGCGTTGTGGCCGCCCTGGAAGCGCACCACCGCGCCGATGTCCTGCGTCAGCAGGTCGACGATCTTGCCCTTGCCTTCATCGCCCCATTGGGCACCGAGAACGACGACTGACTGACCCATTTCCGAACTCCAGACGTGAGAAAAGCCGAGGTCTGCCCCGGCTTTTCGACATTCTACGTGGTTCCCGGCCGGGCTGCGACCGTCAACCGCCCCGCACCAGGTACAAGGACACGATTCCCAGGATCAGCACGACCCCGCCAACCCGCCGCACATGCTCGTCCGGCATGTTCTGCAACTGCTCGGCGGCGCGTTTCCACGCGCCCGGGGCGGCGAACAGGAACAGGCCTTCCAGCACCGCGACCAGGCACAGCGCCGCCCACAGGTCGGACATGGCTCAGCGGTCGCTGCGCATGTACTGCAGGAACGGGTCGTTGCGCTCCAGCACGATCACGCTGTCGCCGCCGGCGAAGGACTTGCGGTAGGCCTCCAGGCTGCGCTGGAAGGCGTAGAAGCCCGGGTCGCGATTGGCCGCTTCGGCGTACAGGCGGGCGGCTTCGGCATCGCCTTCACCGCGCAGTTTCTGCGCGTCGCGCTCGGCCTCGGCGGCGATCACCGCGCGCTGGCGGTCGGCTTCGGACTGGATCTTCTGCGACAGCTCCTCGCCTTCCGCGCGCAGCAGGCTGGCCACCTGCTTGCGTTGCGCGCTCATGCGCCGGTACACCTGCCCGATCACCTCGCCGCCGGTCGGCAGGTCGATGCGCTTGATGCGGATGTCGGAAATTTTCACGCCCAGCACGGCAGCGCCCTTGTTGATCGAGGCCAGCTGCGCCTGCAGCACCTTGTCGCGGTCGCCGGAGACGACTTCCTGCAAGGTGTGCGCATTGATTTCGTTGCGCAGTGCGTCCTTGATGATCGGTGCCAGTCGCTGCGTGGCGATCGATTCGTCGCCGCCTGTGGCGCGATAGAAATCGCGCACGTTCTCGATCTTGCCAATGGCGAAGAAGTCGACGCTGACGTCCTTTTTCTCCGAGGTCAGGTAGCGCTCCGGTTCCGCGGCCAGGATCTGCAGGCGGCGGTCGAACACGCGTGCGGTCTCGATCAGCGGCAGCTTGAAATGCAGGCCGGGGCCGATATCGGTGCGCACCACCTTGCCCAGGTTGAGCACGATCGCACCCTGGCCTTCGCTGACCACGAACACCGAGCCCAGCAACAGCAACAACGCGGCGACGATGGCCGGCACCCATGCGGGGAATTTCATCGTACGTTCTCCTCACGGCCCGCACTGCGGCCCTGGCGGCCCGAGCGCGCCGGATCGGCGGTGGCTTCCACGGTCGACGACACAAGATCCGGCAGGATCGCCTGCGTCGGCACCGCCGGTTGGGTGGTGGTCGCGCCCTGCATCGGCACGTAGATCAGCTGGCGACCGTCGCCGCCGATCACCTTGCGGCTGTTGTTCGCCAGCACCTGCTGCACGGTTTCCAGCCACAGGCGCTTGCGGGTGACTTCGGGGGCGGCCTTGTACTGTTCGACCAGCAGGGTGAAGCGCTGCGCATCACCGGTGGCACGGGCGATCGCGGCGGTCTTGTAGCCTTCCGCTTCGGTACGCACGCGTGCGGCCTGGCCGCGCGCCTCGGGCACGATCTTGCTGGCGTAGGCCTCGGCCTCGTTCTTGGCGCGGTCCTTGTCCTGCTGCGCGCTGTTGACGTCATCGAACGCCGGCTTCACTTCTTCCGGCGGACGCGCGTTCGGCAGGTTGAGTTCGGTGACCACCAGGCCGGTGCGGTAGGCCTGCAACGCTTCCTGCAAGCGCTGCTTGGACGAGACCGACAGCGCGCTGCGCGCGCTCAGCACGGTGTCGAGGTCGGAACGGCCGACCTGTTCGCGCACCGCGCTCAGGGTCGCTTCCTTCAGCACGTCGTCGGCGTTGCGGGTGCCGAACAGGTACAGCTGCGCATCGCCGATGCGGTACTGCACGTTGATTTCCACGCTGACGATGTTCTCGTCGCGGGTCAGCACCGGCACGGTTTCACTGTAGGTCTTGATCTGGGTGGCGTTGACCTTGATCACCCGCTCCAGCGGCCACGGCAATTTCACATGCGGGCCGGGCTGCATCACCCGGTCGAACTGGCCGAAGCGCAGCACCACGCCACGTTGCTGTTCGGTCACCAGCACGAAGCAGTTGAACGCCAGCCACAGGCCCAGCACGATCCAGATCCAGCGCAACGGACTGCCGTCGCCGAAGCCGCCACCGAAGCTGGGCAACTTCTCGAACAGGCCGCCAAGTCCGCCGCCGCCACGGCGATTACCGCCATTCGAAGAGCCACCGGGCTTGTTCCAGGCCATCCAGCTCGCTTTTGGCCCGCGCGGGCCGCTATTTGAAGTCGTCATGCGTCGGATTCTACGGGAAGCTCGGTTTCAGGCACCGGCAACAGGGGGCGCAAGGGTGCGCCATCGGCCTGTGCGGCCAGACGCGCGGCATCCACCGCCGGCAGGTCGACCCGCAGGCGCCAGCCGTCGGCATCGTGTTCTTCGTGTTGCACGGCATCCAATGCATGCAGGCGCGCGCGCAGGCGGCCGGCATCGGTGGGCAGGACAATCTCGCCGACCACGCGGCGCAGGCCCAGCTTTTCGCCCAGCGCTTCGCGCAACAGGTCGATGCCGAGGCCATCGCGCGCCGACAGCCACACCGCATGGCCATCCTCGCCACGCTGGTCGATGCGCGGCACAGCACCTTCGATGCGGTCGATCTTGTTGAACACCAGCAGCTGCGGGATATCGCCGGCACCGATCTCGCGCAGCACTTCGTCGACCTGGGCCATGCGCTCGTCGCGCAACGGATCGTCGGCGTCGATCACGTGCAGCAGCAGGTCGGCCTCGCGCGCTTCGCTCAGGGTGGAACGGAACGCAGCGACCAGTTCATGCGGCAGGTCGCGTACGAAACCGACGGTATCGGCCAATACCACGCCGCCACCGGCAAGTTCGATGCGGCGGACAGTGGGGTCCAGGGTCGCGAACAGCTGATCGGCGGCATAGGCATCCGCACCGGTCAGCGTGTTGAACAAAGTGGACTTGCCGGCATTGGTATAGCCCACCAGGGCGACGCGCGGCAGCTCGCTGCGGACTCGCGCGCGGCGCATCTGGGTGTGCTGCACTTCGACCTTCTCCAGCCGCTTCTGCAGCATGTCGACGCGCTTCTGCAGCAGGCGGCGGTCGGTTTCCAGCTGGGTTTCGCCGGGGCCGCGCAGGCCGATGGAACCGCCGCGCTGGCGCTCAAGGTGGGTCCAGCCGCGCACCAGCCGGGTGGCCACGTGCTTGAGCTGGGCCAGTTCGACCTGCAGCTTGCCTTCGGCGCTGCGTGCGCGCTGCGAGAAGATATCCAGGATCAGGCCAGTGCGATCCACCACCCGGCGCTCCAGCGCGCGCTCCAGGTTGCGTTCCTGTACCGGGCTGAGCGGATGGTTGACCAGTACTAGGTCGGCGCCGGTGGCCTCGCAAGCCGCCTTCACCTCTTCCAGCTTGCCGCTGCCGATCAGGGTGGACGGATTGGGCTTGTCGATCTTCGCGGTCAGCACCGCGGCCACGCTGGCACCGGCGGAACGGGCAAGTTCGCCGAATTCCTCCAACACGCCCTCGCCCGGCGGGCCGCCGGCGTGGGGTTGGATGAGCAGCGCGTGTTCGCCCCGGCGGGAGCGTTCGAACAATTGGGTTGGCATTGCAGTTCAGATGCGGGCGGCGGATACCGATTGCAAGCCCGGAATGACCGGGCGGCCCGCGTCAGGAGCCGATCAGGCCTCGTCAGCGGCTTCGTCGTCCGCGTCGGTGCCGGTCGGGCCCACGCGCACGTTACGCGCCGGCACCACGGTGGAGATCGCGTGCTTGTAGACCATCTGGCTGACCGTGTTGCGCAACAGGATCACGAACTGGTCGAAGGATTCGACCGTGCCCTGCAGCTTGATGCCGTTGACCAGGTAGATCGAGACCGGCACGCGTTCGCGCCGCAATGCGTTCAGGAATGGATCCTGCAAAGACTGCCCCTTGGACATATGTTTCCCCACTGCTGCCGCTTCGATGAAGCATGTTGTTGTTTTGTATTCGTGGGCCAGATGCCGCATGGCATTCCCCCGGCCCCGCGCCCGCCCCGTTTCGGGGGGCGCAGGCCGATGGTAACGCAGCCGATCCGGTTACGCGCGACCGTTGCCGAGGAAACCGGCCACCGCCGCATCCAGTTGCGTGCGCTGGGTCACGGGATCGAACCACTGCGCGTCCAGTTCGCCGCGCAACCAGGTGAACTGGCGCTTGGCCAGCTGGCGGGTGGCGGCGATGGCGCGTTCGCGGAACGTGGCGGCATCGCTGGCGTCATCCAGGTATTCCCAGGCCTGCCGATAACCGACTGCGCGTATCGCGGGAAGATCGAGCGGATGCGGGTGCGCGGCCAGCGCCGGCAAGGCGCGCAACGCACGAACCTCATCGAGGAACCCCGCTTCCAGCATCGCGTCGAAACGCTGCTCGATGCGTTCGTGCAACACCGCGCGATCCGGTGGCGACAACACGAGCTTCAACACCTTCAACGGGAATCGCGTGCGTTTCGCTTCGCGCTGCCAATCGCTGATCGGCTTGCCGCTCAGCCGATACACCTCCAGCGCGCGCTGGATACGCTGCGCATCAGTGGCGTGGATGCGCGCCGCGGCCGCGGGATCGACCTGCGCAAGTTGCGCGTGCAGAGCCACCCAACCGCGCTCGTCCGCCTCGGTGGCGATCACCGCACGCATCGCTTCATCCGCTTCGGGCATGTCCGCCAGCCCTTCCAGCAGCGCGCGAAAATACAGGCCGGTGCCACCAGCCAGGATCGGCAGCTTGCCGTTCGCCACGATGCCGTCGATGGCGCGTTTCGCATCCGCCGCAAACTCCGCCGCCGAATACGGCTGCCACGGCTCACGCACGTCGATCAGGTGGTGCTGTGCCTGCGCCAGCTCCTCGCGCGTGGGCTTGGCCGCACCGATGTCCAGGCCACGATAGACCAGCGCGGAATCGACACTGACGATTTCGGCATCCAGCCGCTGCGCGAGCTCCAGCGCATACGCGCTCTTGCCCGAGGCAGTCGGCCCCAGCAGCGCGATGGCGCGCGGGCGCGTGTCGCCGCTCATCACCGTGCGCGCATCCGGATCAGGCGTCGTGTCCCTTCGCCAACAGGCTGTTGCGGCGCGCATACAGCAGATAAACCAGGATGCCGAACGCATTCCACAACAGGCACCACAACTGGGTCTTGGTCGGCAGGCTTGCGAACAGGTAGATGCAGCCCAGGATCGCCAGCGGCCCGATCAGCCAGGCCAGCGGCGCGCGGAACACGCGCGGACGATCCGGGTCGCGCTTGCGCAGCACCAGCATGCAGGACGCCACCGCGACGAACGCCACCAGCGTGCCGGCATTGGCCAGCGCGGCGATTTCATCGAGGCGTGCCACGCCGGCCAGCGATGCAGTGACGATCGCGGTGAACACGGTGATCGCCACCGGCGTGCCGCGTTTGCCGACTTTGGACAGGCCGCGCGGCAGCAGGCCGTCGCGCGACATCACGAAGAAGATGCGGCTCTGCCCGTAGAAGAACGCCAGCAGCACCGTCGGCAGCGCAACCACCGCCGCCGCCGCGACGATCTTCGCCGCCGCACCGTGGCCGAGCTCGCGCATGATCAGCGCCAGCGGTTCCGGGCTCTGGCCGAACACGGTGTAGCTCATCGCGCCGACCGCGGCCAACGCCACCACCATGTAGATGAGGGTGCAGCCGATCATCGAACCGACGATGCCGATCGACAGGTCGCGCCCCGGGTTCTTGGTTTCCTCGGCCGCGGTGGAAATCGCATCGAACCCATAGAAGGCGAAGAAGATGATCGCCGCCGCCGCCATCACCCCGTGCTTGGTGCCATCCGCGCCGATGGATTCGGCAAAACCGAACGGCATGAACGGCTGCAGGTTGGATGCATCGAAAGCAGGCAGCGCGATCGCCACGAACACTGCCAGCGCGATCAGTTTCGCGCCCACCAGGAAGGCGTTGAGCGTAGCGCTCTCGCGGGTGCCGGCGATCAGCAAACCGGCCACGGCAAAGGTGATGAAGATCGCCGGCAGGTTGAGCACGCCGCCGGCATGCGGCCCCACCGTCAACGCGGTGGGCAGATGCACGCCAAGACCTTGCAGGAAGCCGACAAAGTAGCCCGACCAGCCGACTGCGACCGTGCTCACTACCAGCGTGTATTCCAGGATCAGGCTCCAGCCCACGATCCAGGCGATGGCTTCGCCGAGCACCGCATAGCTGTAGGTGTAGGCACTGCCGGCGGCCGGCATCATTGTCGCCATCTCGGCATAGGCCAGCGCCGCGCAGGCGCAGACGATGCCGGCGGCCAGGAACGAGAGCAGCACCGCCGGCCCCGCCAGGTTCGCGCCCACGCCGATCAGCGTGTAGATGCCGGTGCCGACGATGGCGCCGATGCCTAGTGCGACCAAGTGCGGCCAGCTCAGTGTGGGCACCAGCCGCCGCCCTTCCTCGTGCACGGTGACCTGGTCGATGTCCTTGCGCCGCAGCCATGCCTGCATGGGATCCCTGCATCGTCGGTTGGAATGCGCACAGTGTGGGCCATCGCCGCCGGCAATGCGATGTGCGATGCAGCGCAGCGCCGACTTCAGCGCGAGTCGAGGTACTGCTTCAGCGCCTCGATCTCGGCATCGGTCAGCACCGAAAACCGATAGGCCGCGACTTCGCTCATGAAACCGGTCTTCGATTTTCCGCCAGTCGAGATCTCGCCGGTGCGCATCAAGCGCACGAATTGTTCCGGCGTGTAGGCCTTGGCGACCACCAGCGAAGGCGTCGGATCGTCGGGCCCCCAACCGTTGAGGTCGCGGCCATGGCATTCCGAACAGGACGTCAGCGCCAGGTGCCGGCCCAGCGCCAGCGACTCGGTTGGCCGCGTCGGTGGCGGCCGGTTGCCGGGGTCGGGCTTGTCGTCATCCTCGTACGCGAAGGTGCCGTCCTTGATCTGCTGCAAGGTCGTCGGCGACACCACGCTCTCGGCCAAGCCGGGATTGTCTGCCGCAGGCAGGCCACGCAACCATGCGGTGATGTCCCGCACTTCATGCTCGGCTCAGGTGCTGGAACATGTAGATGGGCATGCCGAACGCGCGGTGGCCGTCGTGGGTCTTGCCCTCGTGCAACAGCCGCACCAGGCCAGGGTCGTCGTACAGCGCGCGGCGCTGGGTGAGGTTGGGCGCCACGATCCTGTCACCCTGCGGGGTCTTGATATCCATGCCACCGCCCTTGCCGCCCTGCGAGTGGCAGCCGTCGCAACCCACTCGCCTGGCCACGCGCGCGCCCTCGATCGGATCGCCCTGCGGGGCTACTGCGACCTTGGCAACGGGCGCCTGTTGTTCGGGCGATGGCGATTTGCCGCAGGCGGCTAGCAGGAGCAGCGCGATCAAGCCCGTATTTCGCATCGTTCCCCCCGAATGCATCTGCCTCCCGGGGAAACGCGCCGAATCCGTGGGAGCGGCCAGCTCAGTCCTCAGGCCAGGCGATCGTCGGCTTTGTCTCGACGCGCGGCATCGGCACAGCCGCTACCGCATTCCAAACCTTCAACGCATCCACCGTAGCCGCCACGTCGTGCACGCGCAGCAGCATCGCGCCACGTTGCGCGGCAATCAGGTGCGCGGCAACCGATCCGGAAATGCGTTCGCGCGGGTCGTCGCGGCCTGTCAGTTCGCCGATGGTTTTCTTGCGGGACAGACCGGCCAGCACCGGCACGCCGAGTTCGCTGAAGCGCTGCAATTGCGCCAGCAAGTGCAGGTTGTGTTGCGAGGTTTTCCCAAAGCCGAAGCCCGGATCGACCACGATCTGCTTCTTGGCGATGCCAGCCATTTCCGCTGCGAAAATCCGCTCGGCCAGAAAGCGATGCACCTCGCCCACCACATCATCGTAGTCGGGGTTCGCCTGCATGCTGCGCGGCTCACCTTGCATGTGCATCAGTACCACCGGTACGCGCAGCTCCGCCGCTGCATCCAGCGCGCCATCGCGGCGTAGTGCGTACACGTCATTGATCATGCCCACGCCGGCAGCGACTGCTGCACGCATCACGTCGGGTTTGCTGGTATCGATGCTGATCGGGATCGAGACCTGCTTCACCAACGCCTCGATCACCGGGATCGTGCGCCGCAGTTCTTCTTCGATGGAAACGTCCTGCGCACCCGGCCGCGTCGATTCGCCGCCGATATCGAGGATCGCCGCACCTTCCTCCGCCAGCCTCAGGCCATGCGCGATGGCTGCATTGGCATCGAAATGATCGCCGCCATCGGAGAACGAATCCGGCGTGGTGTTGACGATGCCCATCACCCGCGGCGCATCCAGCTTCAGGATGCGACCATTGCAGTCGAGGTGCAGGCTGGTATCGAACATCGCATCGCCACCAATGAAAAAGGCCAGAGCGGACTCTGGCCTTTTCGCGGATCGACGGCAAGGCTGCCGATCAGGTCTGCGGCGAAGGCTCGACCAGTACCGGCGCGGTGGGCGACGACGAATCGTCCTTGTCGCCACCCTTTCCAGGCTTTTCAACCCAGCCTGCAGGCGGGTTGGGCGTGCGGCCTTCCATCAGTGCCTTGACCTGCTCGGCGTCGATGGTTTCCCACTCCATCAGCGCATTGGTCATCGCCTCGACGATGTCGCGCCTGTCTTCGAGGATGCGCTTCGCCACCCCGTACTGCTCATCCAGGATGCGGCGGATTTCGGCATCGACCTTCTGCTGCGTCGCCTCAGAAATGGTCTTGTTGTGCACGCCGAAACCGGCATCGTCGTCCGCGTAGACCATGGTGCCGAGCACGTCGGACATGCCGTACTTGGTGACCATGCCGCGCGCCAGCTTGGTGGCACGCTCGAAGTCATTGGAAGCACCGGTGGAAATCTGGCCGACGAAGATTTCCTCCGCAAGGCGACCGCCGAACAGGATCGAGATCTCCTCCAGCATCTTGTCCTTGTACTTGCTGAATTCGTCGTGCTCCGGCAACTGCCAGGTCACGCCCAGCGCCCAACCGCGAGGCATGATCGTGACCTTGTGCACCGGGTCTGCGCCGGGCAGCGTCATCGCCACTACGGCATGGCCGGACTCGTGGTAGGCGGTCTTGCGACGGTCTTCCTCGCGAATGACCATGCTGCGGCGCTCCGGCCCCATGTAGATCTTGTCCTTGGCGTCCTCGAAATCCTGCATGTCGACCTGGGACTTGTTGCGGCGCGCGGCGAACAACGCGGCCTCGTTGACCAGGTTGGCCAGATCCGCACCCGAGAAACCCGGGGTGCCGCGCGCCAGCACGTCCGCGCGCACGTTGTCGTGCAGCGGCACCTTGCGCATGTGCACCTTGAGGATCTGCTCGCGGCCCTTGATGTCCGGCAGGCCCACCATCACCTGGCGGTCGAAGCGGCCCGGGCGCAGCAGCGCCTTGTCCAGCACGTCGGGGCGGTTGGTCGCGGCGATCACGATCACGCCCTCGCCACCTTCGAAACCATCCATCTCCACCAGCATCTGGTTGAGGGTCTGCTCGCGCTCGTCGTGGCCGCCGCCCATGCCGGAACCGCGATGGCGGCCGACGGCGTCGATCTCGTCGATGAAGATGATGCACGGCGCTTGTTTCTTCGCCTGCTCGAACATGTCGCGCACGCGGCTAGCGCCGACGCCGACGAACATCTCCACGAAGTCGGAACCGGAGATCGAAAAGAACGGCACCTTGGCTTCGCCGGCGATGGCGCGGGCCAGCAGGGTCTTGCCGGTGCCGGGCGGGCCGACCATCAGCACGCCACGCGGAATCTTGCCGCCCAGCTTCTGGAAGCGGGAAGGGTCGCGCAGGAACTCGACCAGCTCGGACACTTCTTCCTTGGCCTCGTCGCAGCCGGCGACATCGGCGAAGGTGACCTTGATCTGGTCTTCGTTGAGCAGCTTGGCGCGCGAACGACCGAACGACATCGCGCCCTTGCCGCCGGCACCTCCGCCCTGCATCTGCCGCATCATGAACAGCCAGAACCCGATGATCAGCAGCACCGGCAGGAAGTTCAGCACCAGCGACCAGAAGGAGACGCCTGAATCCGGCGGCGCCTGCTTGATCTCGACCTTGTGCTCGATCAGGTCGTTGATCAGGTCGCGGTCGCGCACCGGTGCGGTGGTGGTGCCGGGGGTGCCGTCGTTGCGCACGAACTTCACGGTGCGCTCGTCGCTGGCGATATCGACCGTCTTGATCTTGTCGTTCTGCACGTCCTGCACGAACTGCGAATAGACCACGTCCTGGCCGGCGCCCGCTAGCTTCGGCGAGAAACTCTGGAACACCACCATCAACACGACGGCGACGACCACCCAGAGCAGCAAATTCTTCGCAAGATCGTTCATGTGAGCCTTCTGCTTCCTACTTCATGTGCGCAAGCTTGCCCTGTGCAAGCGCGTAGACCTCCGGCGACCGCTTGCGCGAGGCCGCCGGCTTGCGGATCACCACCTTGGCGTAACGCCGCCGCAGTTCCCGCACGTATTCATCGAAACCGGTTCCCTGGAACAGCTTGATCAGGAACGTGCCACCGGTGCGGAGCTGGCCATCGGCGAAGTCCATGGCGAGTTCCGCCAGGTGCATCGCGCGCGGCTGGTCCACCGCATCCATTCCACTCTTATTGGGGGCCATGTCGGACAAGACAAGGTCGACCTTGTCGCCATCCAGCATGTCCAGCAGCTTGGATAGGACGGCATCCTCCCTGAAGTCGCCATGAAGGAAGTCGACCCCGGCCAGCGAGGGCATCTCCAGGATGTCGCTGGCGATCATCCGGCCGCGCTTGGCGGTCTCCGGCAGGCTGCGCTCCATCTGGTCCAGCTCCTGCCGCACCCATTGCGACCAGCCGCCTGGGGCTGCGCCCAGGTCCACCACCACCATGCCCGGCTTGAGCAGGCGGTCGCGCTCCACCACTTCCTCCAGCTTGTAGGCCGCGCGCGAGCGCATGCCTTCCGCCTGCGCCTTCTTCACGTAGGGGTCGGAGAAATGTTCCTTGAGCCAGCGCTGGCTGGATTTGCTGCGGGTCGCCACGGCCGCGGAAGCCTGGGGGAATGGGTCGCCATGATACCCTGCCTGCTGTTCCCGTCCTTCTTCGTGCCGCATGCCAGTCGACCTGACCAACGCCCAGATCCGCTTCCTGCGAGGGCAGGCCCATGACCTGAAGGCGATGCTGCAAGTCGGCGGCAAGGGCATCAGCGACGCACTGGCGGCCGAGGTCGATGGCGCGCTGGAGCACCACGAACTCATCAAGATCAAGGTGGCCGCGGACGACCGCGACACCCGCGACGCGATGATCGCCGAGCTGGCCGCACGCACCGACGCCGCGCTGGTGCAGCGCATCGGCCATACCGCCGTGCTGTACCGGCCGAGCAAGGACAAGCGGCACATCGTGCTGCCGCGCGCTTAACCCATCTACCCTTCGGCGCGATGCAGCTCAACCTCGAACGCCCGGATTACCTGTACTTCCTGCGCGGTGCCGACGGCAACGGCGCACTGGTCAACGATCGCCGCCTGCAACGCAGCTTCGTGATCGCTCCCAATGCGCTGGTCGAAGACTGGCCGGTGCACGATGCTGCTGCGATGGTGCCATCCGACCTCGATGCCCTGCTCGCACTCGCGCCGGAGCTCCTCGTGCTCGGCACCGGCGCGCAACAACGCTTCCCGCCTGCCGTCGTGATGGCCGCCTGCCTGCAACGCGGGATCGGCATCGAAGTCATGACCAATGCTGCCGCAGCGCGCACCTATTCGGTATTGGCGGGCGAAGGGCGGCGAGTGGTCGCCGGATTCGTTTTCGCCTAACTCAGCGCCTCGGCAAATACTGCTGCGGATCCACCGGCTTGCCGTTGTAGCGGATCTCGAAATGCAGCATGTCGCGCGATGCGCCGCTGCGGCCCATCTCGGCGACCTGCTGTCCGGCCTTCACCACCTGACCTTCGTTGACCAGTCGCGCGCGATTGTGGCCATACGCGGACAGCCATTGGTCGTTGTGCTTGATGATCACCAGCTCGCCGTAACCGACCAGGCCGGAACCCGAATACACCACCACGCCATCCGCGGCGGCACGCACGGGCTGTCCACTCTTGCCGCCGATATCAATGCCCTGGCGAGTGGGATCGCCACCGGCATAGGTCTCGATCACGCCGCCATCCACCGGCCAACGCCAGCTGATGTTGCTGGTGGCGGGAATGACGACGGGTACCGGTTTCGATACGGACGGCGTTGCCGGCTTCGACGATGGCGTGGCCGGACGCGTCGCGGCAACACTCCCTTGTCCACCCGGATACAGGCGCAAGCGCTGGCCGGGATGGATGATGTAGGGGGGCGGGATGTCGTTCCACAGCGCCAGGTCGAGCGCGGTCAGGCCATTTTCAGTGGCGATCCGATACACGCTTTGCCCACGCTGCACGATGGCAGTGGCGCCGTATTTCGGCTGCGACACGCGGATCGGACGCTCGCCTGCTGGCACGCGCGTGTTGCGCGAATGCGAACCGGATTCACGGGTGACGTGGCTGCGACCACAAGCGGCCAGCAGGGCGAAGATGCAACAGGCGATGAGGAGTCGATGCGTGCGCATGTGCCGCATCATGCCCCATGCCCCCGCAACAGGAGCCAACCGACCGCAACGGCCATCAACACCAGCACGCTCCAGCCGATGGGTTCGATGTATTTGTGCAGGGTGCGTTCGGCGCGCTCGCCGCCGATGCGGATGGCCAGCGCCACCAGGTACAGACGCTTGCCGCGGCCGACCAGCATGCTGGCCATGAACGGCAGCATCGGCACGCCCACGATCCCGCTGGACCAGGTGAAGACCTTCATCGGGATCGGCGAGAACCCGGCCAGGACCAGGAACCAGAACACCGCCCATGGCGATTCGATACTCTTCGCGCGAACCACTTCGATGCCGTGCTCGATCGACGCCAGCATGCCCAGCTTGCCCAACAAGGGTTGCACCGCCTGCCACGCGTAATGCCCCAGGTAATAGCCGATCACCGCACCGCACATCGCAGCAGCCAGGCTGATCGTGGCGAACCAGAACCCGCGTTTGGGTTGGGCCAGGCACATCGGTGCCAGCATCACTTCCGGCGGGATGGGGAAGAAGATCGCCTCGATGAAACTGAGGAACGCCAACAGCCAGGTGGCATTGCGATGCCGCGCCCATCGCAGGGTGCGCTCATACATCGGCCCGAAGAGCTTCATTGATCGGTCATCCCCGACAGCAAGGGCACGAACACCACCGGCCCGAGATCCTGTTGTTCGATATTTCCATCCGCACTCTTGCGCAGGCGCAGCAGCGACTGCCCATTGGCACCTCCGACCGGCGCGACCAACGTGCCGCCGGGCGCGAGTTGCGCGGTCAGCGCCTCCACCAATGCCGGCGCGGCAGCGGTGACGATGATGCCGTCGAACGGTCCTTCCTCCGGCCAACCGATGCGGCCATCGTCATGCTTGCTGCGTACGTGCAGGCCAAGCGAACGGAAGCGCTTGCGCGCGTTGCGCAGCAAGTCGCCGATGCGTTCGACGGTGAACACTTCAAGGCCCAACGCCGCGAGCACCGCGCCCTGGTAGCCGGAGCCGGTGCCGATTTCCAGCACCGTCTTCGGCGAGGTTTCCAGCAGCGCCTCGGTCATCTTCGCCACCACCCACGGCTGCGAAATGGTCTGTCCATGGCCGATCGGCAGCGCGGTGTCTTCGTAGGCACGTGTCGCCAACGCTTCATCGACGAACTGATGGCGCGGCACCGTGCGGATCGCATTGAGTACGCGTTCGTCGACGATGCCGTTGCCGCGCAAGCGCTCGATCAGCCGGTCGCGCACGCGCTGGCTGGTCATGCCCATGCCGACATCGGCGGGCTGCAGGCGCAGGCGCGAGATCACGCCTTGTGCTCCAGCGTTTCGGCCAAGCCACCCACCCAGCTCGCCACCTGTTCCAGCGCCTGGTAACGGGTGAGGTCGACGTGGATCGGGGTGATCGCGATATGCCCGCTGCGCACGGCGTTGAAATCGGTGCCGGGGCCGGCATCGGCCTCGGGGCCGGCGGCGCCGATCCACCACCATTGGCGGCCGCGTGGATCCTGCTGCGGGACGCAGGCTTCGGCGCGATGCCGATGGCCGAGGCGGCTGGTTTCGAAGCCGCGGATCTCGCTCCACGGCAGGTCCGGCACGTTGACGTTGAGGATGGTGTCGGCCGGCAGCGGATCGGTGCGCAAGCGTTCGACAATCTCCACCGCCGCGCGTGCCGCGGTTTCGTAGTGCAGGCCCTTGTGGTCGGCGGTGACCAATGACATCGCCACCGCCGGCAGGCCCAGGAAGCGGCCTTCCATCGCTGCGGCGACGGTGCCCGAATAGATCACGTCATCGCCGAGGTTGGCGGTGTTGTTGATGCCGGAGACCACGATGTCCGGCTCGATCTCCAGCATGCCGGTGATCGCCACGTGCACGCAGTCGGTGGGCGTGCCGTAGACCTTCCACGTATGTTCGTCGAGTTGCACCACCCGGATCGGCGCATCCAGCGTCAGCGAATTGCTGGCGCCGCTGCGGTCGCGGTCCGGCGCGACCACCAGCACCTCATGGCCTGCTTCGCGCAGGCCCTTGGCCAAGGCCTTGATGCCGGGGGCGTCGACGCCGTCGTCGTTGCTGACCAGAACCCGCATCGTTACATCCTGTCCACGGCGGGCATCGAAACATTCTGCATGCGGCGATGATACCGGAAGGCCGCTGCGATACCCTGCACCAGTGCGAAAACCCCCCCGCCCGACGACGAACTGGACGATGCCGCGCTGTTCCGCGAGGCGATCGGCGCTGATCGCGGCAAGGTACGCGCCCTGCCCGCCGCGCCACCGCCACCTGCCGCACCGAAACCCAGGCCCTCGGCCAAGATGGCCCGCCGCGACGAAGATGCCGCCAGCAACGAATTCAAGCATGCGGTGATCGCCGCACTGGAAGCCGGCGACGTGCTCAGTTATCGCCGCGACGAGGTCTCGCCGCTGCTATTGAAACGCCTGGCGCGCGGCGAGTACTCGGCGCAGGAGGAACTGGACCTGCATGGCCTGCCCGCGCAGGCCGCCGAATCGCTGCTGCGGGAATTCCTGCGCGACTGTCGCGCGCACGGCGTCGGCTGCGTGCGCATCGTGCATGGGAAGGGGCGGAACTCGGAAGAACGCCTGCCGGTGCTGAAGAACCTGGTGGATCGCGTGCTGCGGCATCGCGCCGACGTGCTGGCCTTTCATTCGCCGCCGACGGCGCAAGGCGGCACCGGCGCTGTGCTGGTCTTGCTGGAAAAACGCTAGGACGAGGCGGCGTCGGTGATGTCGCCCAGCTCGCGCAAGACCACGGTCGCATAGCATCCGGGCGGCAGCGAAAAACCCAGTTCCAGTGCGCCGTCGTCCAGCCAACGCCACGCCAAGTCCTGTGGCCGTAGCCGCAATGCACGACGCTCCTGTTTCAGTCCCGCGCGTTCCAGTCCGCCACGCAGGCGCGTTGCGCTATCGCCCTGCATCGCAGCCAGCTCGACCTCACGCGCAGCATCGACGCTGCGCAACTCGCCTTCGCCCCACAGCGGACCGCTCGGGTGGATGTCGAACGCGGCCAGCCGCGCCTGCAGTTCATCGGTGAAGGCTTCAGGCCCGAACACACTGCGGCTGCCGTCGAGCATCCACACCTCGCCATCGAGTGCGGCGTTCCAGCTGCCAGCTTCGACGCGCGCGGCCAGCACACGATTGAACAATTCCGAACGCGCGGCCGACAACAACATTGTGCGTTCCTCGCGCTTGACCCGGCGGCCGGCGAACATCGCCACCGCCTGCTGCACGTTGTTGCCGCCGCGCCCGAAGCGCTGCTCGCCGAAGTAGTTCGGCACGCCGCCCACGGCAATTTCCTGCAGTCGTGTTTCGATGGCGGCACGCTCGCCCTCGACTTCACGCAGCAGCAACACGAAGCGATTGCCGGCCAACGCACCACGCGGCAGCTTGCGCGCATGCCAGGCATGCTCGAGTACGCGCAGTTCGTCGGACTGCAATGCGTCGATATCCGGCGCGATCTTCTTCGGCAACCACACCGTGAAGCGCTGCCGCGTCACTGCATGGCGATCCTTCAGTCCGGCATAGCCGATCGCCGATTCGTCCACACCGGCCCACTCAGCGATGCGCTTCGCAGCGAACGCGGTGTTCATGCCGCGCTTCTCGACCGTCAGCAGCAGGTGCTCACCCGCGCCGCTGGCGTCGAAACCCGACAGTTCCTCGACGAAAAAATCCTCCGGCGTACTGCGCATGCGCGCGGCCAGCACCGGCGCGCCGTGGGCGCGCGCAAGCTCGGTCACAGGCGCACCAGCAGGCAGATCGCCTGTGCGGCAATGCCTTCGCCGCGACCGGTAAAGCCCAGCGTTTCGGTGGTGGTGGCTTTCACGCTGACCGCATCCACATCGATGCCGAGGTCGGAAGACATCGCTTCGCGCATCGCCTGTGCGTGCGGGCCGACTTTCGGCCGTTCGCAGATCACGGTGATGTCGCAATTGCCGACCCGCCAGCCGCGCTCGCGGATCAAGCTGTCGCAATGGCGCAGGAACGCACGGCTGTCGGCGCCTTTCCAGCGCTCATCAGTAGGCGGAAAATGCCTGCCGATATCGCCCAGCGCCAGCGCACCGAGGATGGCATCGCACAGCGCATGCAGGACCACGTCGCCATCGCTGTGCGCCAGCACGCCAAATGCATGCGGCACGCGCACGCCGCCGAGCATCACATGGTCGCCATCGCCGAACGCGTGCACGTCGAAACCCTGACCGATGCGGATGTCCATTACTTCGTCCTCGCCAGCAGGAATTCCGCCAGCGCCAGGTCGGCGGGCGTGGTGACTTTCAGATTGTCCTCGCGGCCTTCGACCAGCGCGGGATGCAGGCCAAGGCGTTCGACCGCCATCGCTTCGTCGGTGACGATGACGCCATCGACTTTCGCGCGTTCCAGCGCGCGGCGCAGCACGCCGCGACGGAAGGCCTGCGGGGTCAGCGCGCGCCACAGGTTCGCGCGCGACTCGGTCGCGACGATGCGCACTTCCTCGTCCGCGCGCTTGAGCGTGTCGCGCACCGGCGCGGCGAGGATTGCGCCGTCGGCGCAGGCATTGGCGACATCGACCAGGTTGTCGATATCGCCTGCACACAGGTTCGGACGCGCGGCGTCGTGCACCAGCAGCAGCTCGTCGTCGGCGACGCCATCGGGCAAAGCCTGCAATGCCGCGAACACGGAATCGGCGCGCTCGCCGCCACCGATGCAGGTCACGATCGGCTTGCCATGCAATGACGTCCAACCCGGCCACAGCGGATCGCCTGCGGCCAGCGCGACCACCACGCCATCGATGGCCGGATGCGACAGCAGCGTATCCAGCGCATGTTCGATGAGTGGTTTTCCGGCAGCGTGCAGGTATTGCTTGGGCACCTCGCCGCCGAAGCGACGGCCGCTGCCGGCGGCGGGCAGCAGCGCCCAGGTCATTGCTGCGTGTCCGTCGCTGGTGGCGCGGACCGCGGTTTGCCGTCCTCGATCACCCGGTAGAAGGTCTCGCCCGGTTTGACCATGCCCAGCTCGCTGCGCGCACGTTCTTCCACCGCGGCTTCGCCGGATTTCAGGTTTTCCACCTCGGCCTTGAGCGCTTCGTTGCGCTGCTGCAGCTTGAGGTTTTCGGCTTCCTGCTTTGCCACCTGCGCCTGCAGTGCTTCGACCTCGCGCTGGCCGCCGTTGCCGAACCACAGCTTGTATTGCAGCAAGGCCAGCAACGCGACCAGCAGCAGCAACAACATGCTCATTGAGAGCAGGCGCGATGGCTTCACCGGCGCGCGGTTCCGTCAGCGCGCCAGCGACACGAATGCCGAACGCCCGGCATAGCGCGCATTGGCGCCCAGCTGCTGTTCGATGCGCAGCAACTGGTTGTACTTGGCCACACGGTCGCTACGGCACAGCGAGCCGGTCTTGATCTGGGTCGCCGTGGTCGCCACCGCGATATCGGCGATGGTGGTGTCTTCGGTTTCGCCGGAACGGTGCGAGACGATCGCCGCGTACTTGGCGTGATCGGCCATGGCGATGGCTTCCAGCGTTTCGCTGAGAGTGCCGATCTGGTTGACCTTGATCAGGATCGCGTTGGCCACGCCTTGTTCGATGCCGTCCTTGAAGATGCGCGGGTTGGTCACGAACAGGTCATCGCCGACCAGCTGCACCTTGTTGCCCAGACGCTCGGTCAGCTGCTTCCAGCCGGCCCAGTCGTCTTCGGCCATGCCGTCTTCGATGGTGATGATCGGGTACTGCGCGGCCCAGTTGGCGAGGAAGTCGACGAACTGCTCGGAGGTCAGGCGCTTGCCCTCGCCGGTGAGGTTGTACTTGCCGTTCTCAAAGAACTCGCTCGAGGCCACGTCGAGGCCGAGCAGGATGTCTTCGCCCGCCTTGTAGCCGGCCTTGCCGATCGCTTCCAGGATGGTTTCCAGCGCTTCCTCGTTGCTGCGCAGGTCGGGCGCGAAACCGCCTTCGTCGCCCACCGAAGTACTCAGGCCACGGCCCTTCAGTACCGACTTCAGCGCGTGGAAGATCTCGGTGCCGCTGCGCAGCGCTTCGGAGAACGAATCGAAGCCGACCGGCAACACCATGAATTCCTGCAGGTCGACGTTGTTGTCGGCGTGCGCGCCGCCATTGATGATGTTCATCATCGGCACCGGCAGGGTGGGCTGCCAGCCGGCCGGATGCTCGCTGATCGAGGCGATGTACTGCCACAGCGCCTGCTTCTTCGATGCCGCCATCGCGTGCGCGGCCGCCATCGAAACCCCGAGCAACGCATTCGCGCCCAGGCGGCCCTTGTTCTCGGTGCCGTCCAGGTCGATCAGGCGCTTGTCCAGGCCGTACTGGTCGGCGGCGTCGAAGCCCTTGAGCATGTCGGCGATCGGGCCGTTGACGTTGGTCACCGCCTTGAGCACGCCCTTGCCGAGATAGCGGGTCTTGTCGCCATCGCGCAATTCCACCGCTTCCTTGGTGCCGGTCGATGCGCCCGATGGCACCAGCGCGCGGCCGAAGCTGCCGTCGGCCAAAGTCACTTCGGCTTCGAGCGTGGGATTGCCGCGGCTGTCGAGGATTTCGCGGGCGTGGACGGAAGCGATCGTGGTCATGGGCAGTATTTGTCTATCGAATCAGAGAGTGGTTTCGATGAAGCCGTTGCGCTTGGTCGCGGCATCGAGCTCCAGCATGGTTTCAAGCAGCGCGCGCATCTTGTCCAGCGGCCACGCGTTCGGGCCATCGGACAGCGCCTTGCTCGGGTCGGGATGGGTTTCCATGAACACGCCGGACACGCCGACGGCGATCGCCGCGCGCGCCAGCACCGGCACGAACTCGCGCTGGCCGCCGCTGGAACTGCCCTGACCGCCGGGCAACTGCACGGAATGGGTGGCATCGAACACCACCGGGCAGCCGGTCTCGCGCATCACCGCAAGGCTGCGCATGTCGGAGACCAGGTTGTTGTAGCCGAAGGATGCGCCGCGCTCGCAGACCATGATCTGCTGGTTGCCGGTGGCCTTGGCCTTCTCGACAACCGGCTTCATGTCCCACGGCGCCAGGAACTGGCCTTTCTTGATGTTGACCGGCAGGCCGGTTTCGCAAACCTTGGTGATGAAATCGGTCTGGCGCACCAGGAAGGCCGGTGTCTGCAATGCGTCCACCACCGAGGCCACTTCGTCCATCGGCGTGTACTCGTGCACGTCGGTCAACACCGGCACGCCGAGCTGGCGCTTCACTTCGGCCAACACGCGCAGGCCTTCTTCCATGCCGGGGCCGCGGAAGCTGTTGAGCGAAGTGCGATTAGCCTTGTCGAAACTCGACTTGAAGATGAAGTTGATGCCCAACTCGCCAGTGATCTCTTTCAGTTTGGCCGCGGTATCGACCTGCAGCTGCTCGGATTCGACCACGCAGGGGCCGGCGATCAGGAAGAACGGTTGGTCCAGGCCAACCTCGAACCCGCACAACTTCATGCCGCCACCTCGTTGTTGACGCTGCTTTCGTTGAGCAACCTGCCGCCGGCCTTGCGCTCGCGCGCGGCGCGCACGAAACCGATGAACAGCGGATGCCCGCTGCGCGGCGTGGACAGGAATTCCGGGTGCGCCTGGCAGCCGAGGAACCACGGATGCTGCGGCCACTCCACCATCTCGACCAGGGTGTCGTCGGCGGACTTGGCGGAGAACACCAGGCCCACGTCTTCCAGCGGCGCGCGATAGTGGTTGTTGAATTCGTACCGATGGCGATGACGTTCGCCGACCACATCCTTGCCGTACAGGCGATGGGCCAGCGTGCCCGGCTTGATCCGCTGCTGCTGCAGGCCCAGGCGCATGGTGCCGCCAAGATCCGAGTCTTCGCTGCGGCGTTCCAGCTCGCCACTGGACGTGCGCCACTCGGTGATCAGGCCGATCACCGGATGCGCGGCCTGCTTGTCGTTCTCGGTGCTGTTGGCACCGGTGAGGCCGGCCAGGTTGCGCGCGGCATCCACCACCGCCGCCTGCATGCCGTAGCAGATACCGAAATACGGCACGCCCTGCTCGCGCGCGTACTGCGCGGTCAGCACCTTGCCCTCGAAGCCGCGATCACCGAAGCCGCCCGGCACCAGCACGCCATCGATGCCCGCCAGCGCCTTCGCCGCGCCATCGCGCTCCACGTCCTCGGATTCCAGCCACTTCAGGTTGACCCGGGTGCGCTGGCGGATGCCGCCGTGCTTGAGCGCCTCACCCACCGACTTGTACGCATCCTTGTGGTCCACGTACTTGCCGACGATGCCGATGGTGACCTCGTCGATCGGATGCTGCGCGGCATCGACCACCGCGTCCCATTCGGACAGGTTGGCGACCGGCGCGGCGCGATCCTGCAAGTGCAGCTGATCCACCACCAGCTGATCCAGCTGCTGATCGTGCAACCAGCGCGGAATCTTGTGGATGTTGTCCTGGTCGATGACCGAAATCACCGCTTTTTCCGGCACATTGGTGAACAGCGCGATCTTGCGGCGCTCGCTGTCCGGCAACGGCTGCTCGCTGCGGCACAACAGCACGTCCGGCTGGATGCCGATGCTGCGCAGCTCCTTCACCGAATGCTGGGTGGGCTTGGTCTTCAGCTCGCCCGCCGCCGCGATGTACGGGATCAGGGTGAGATGGACGAACATCGCCTGCGCCGCGCCACGCTCGGTGCGCAGCTGGCGGATCGCTTCCAGGAACGGCAGCGATTCGATGTCGCCCACGGTGCCGCCGATTTCCACCAAGGCCACGTCGAAGCCTTCGGTCGCGGCATCGATGCAACGCTTGATCTCGTCGGTCACGTGCGGGATCACCTGCACGGTGCCGCCCAGGTAATCGCCGCGGCGTTCCTTGCGCAGCACCGAATCGTAGATCTTGCCGGTGGTGATCGAGTTCAGCCCGGACAGGCGGGTGTTGACGAAGCGCTCGTAATGGCCGAGGTCGAGGTCGGTCTCGGCGCCGTCGTCGGTCACATAGACCTCGCCGTGCTGGAACGGGCTCATGGTGCCCGGATCGACATTGAGGTAGGGGTCCAGCTTCATCATCGTGACCTTGAGGCCACGCGCCTCGAGGATCGCGGCGAGCGAAGCGGCGGCAATGCCCTTGCCGAGCGAGGAGACCACGCCTCCGGTGACGAAGACGATGGGGGTCTGGGATGCGGGGGAAGTCATGTCGGCAGCGCGTCGCTGGAAAGCCACATTCTACCGGCTGGCGCGGCCCTCTGCACGCGTCCGCGGCGGAACCCATTGATCCATAACGGGAATGCCGAAAACCCCGGTTTCAGGCCGCTTGACCCGGCCCCGCCCCACGGCGATCCTGCCGCGTCCCCATGCAGTGCGCATCATGAGCAGCCGCTACAACGCAGAAGATATCGAAGTCCTGTCCGGGCTGGACCCGGTCAAGCGCCGCCCCGGCATGTACACCGACACCACGCGCCCGAACCACCTGGCGCAGGAGGTCATCGACAACGCGGTGGACGAGGCCCTGGCCGGCCACGCGAAACGCATCGAAGTCACCTTGCACGCCGATGGCAGTTGCGAAGTGGCCGACGACGGCCGCGGCATGCCGGTGGACATCCATCCGGAGGAGAAGATCCCCGGCATCGAACTGATCCTCACCCGCCTGCACGCGGGCGGCAAGTTCAGCAACAAGAACTACACCTTCAGCGGCGGCCTGCACGGCGTGGGCGTGAGCGTGGTCAATGCGCTGAGCAAACACGTCGATGTGTTCATCAAGCGCGACGGCAACGAATACCGGATGTCGTTCAAGGACGGCGACCGTGCCTCCGCGCTTGAGATCGTCGGCAGCGTCGGCAAGAAGAACACCGGTACCCGCCTGCGCTTCTGGCCGGACCCGAAGTATTTCGACACCCCGAAGTTCAGCCTGCGTGCGCTGCGCCATCTGCTGCGTGCGAAAGCTGTGCTCTGCCCCGGGCTCACCGTCAGCCTGTTCGACGAGGCCAGCGGCGAGCGCAACGAGTGGTATTACGAAGACGGTCTGCGCGATTACCTCAAAGGCGAACTCACCGACCGCGAATTGCTGCCGCCGGAGCTGTTCGTCGGCAACCTGAAAAAGGACACCGAAGTCGTCGACTGGGCCGTGGCCTGGGTACCCGATGGCGAACTGGTGCAGGAAAGTTACGTCAACCTGATTCCCACCGCACAGCACGGCACCCATGTGAACGGCCTGCGCACCGGCTTCACCGACGCGCTGCGCGAGTTCTGCGATTTCCGCAACCTGCTGCCGCGCGGCGTCAAGCTGGCGCCGGAAGACGTGTGGGATCGCGTCGCCTTCGTGTTGTCGCTGAAGATGACCGACCCGCAGTTCAGCGGGCAGACCAAGGAACGTCTGTCGTCGCGCCAGGCCGCCGGCTTCGTCGAAGGCGCCGCGCACGATGCCTTCAGCCTGTGGCTGAACACGCATACCGAGTTCGGCGAGAAGATCGCCCAGCTCGCCATCGAACGCGCCAGCGCACGACTGAAGACCGAAAAGCAGATCGTCCGCAAGAAGGTCACTCAAGGACCGGCCCTGCCCGGCAAGCTGGCCGACTGCATTTCGCAGGATCTCTCGCGCACCGAACTGTTCCTGGTCGAAGGCGATTCCGCAGGCGGCAGCGCGCGCCAGGCCCGCGACAAGGATTTCCAGGCCATCCTGCCGCTGCGCGGCAAGATCCTGAACACCTGGGAAGTCGGCAGCGGCCAGGTGCTGGCTTCGACCGAAGTGCACGACCTTGCGGTGGCGATCGGCTGCGATCCCGGCAAGGACGACATCGACGGCCTGCGTTACGGCAAGGTGATCATCCTGGCCGATGCGGATTCCGACGGCCTGCATATCGCCACTTTGCTGACCGCACTGTTCCTCAAGCACTTCCCCGCCTTGGTCGCCGCCGGCCACATCTTCGTGGCGATGCCACCGCTGTTTCGCGTCGACGTGGGCAAGCAGGTGTTCTACGCGTTGGACGAAGAGGAGAAGCGCCTCCTTCTGGAGAAAATCCAGCGCGAGAAACTCAAGGGCCAGGTCAACGTCACCCGCTTCAAGGGCCTCGGCGAGATGAACCCGCAGCAGCTGCGCGAATCCACCATGCACATCGACACCCGTCGATTGGTGCAACTCACCGTCGACGACGGCGACGCCACCCGCTCCCTGATGGACATGCTGCTGGCGAAGAAGCGCGCCGGTGATCGCAAGGCATGGCTGGAGCTGAAGGGAGATTTGGCGACGCTGGAGGTGTGACCCAGATCATCGAGCGACAGCTGCGTCAGGAAGGCAAGGCACATCTGCCTTGCTATCCTCCCGACTAGGAATACCGTTACCTAGGGGAAGACCGCATGAAATTTGTTCCGACCGTAGCCCTTGCCGCTGCTGCCTTGGCCCTAGCCTTGCCAGCCCATGCGCAACGCATTGCCGTCGAGGAATTCACCAAGCGTCCCGAGGCATGGGAAGTCTCGCTGTCGCCTTCCGGGAAATATGTCGCGCTTGCCGTGCCGACAACCGATGGCACGGAGACGCAACTGGAAGTCGTGGACGTGACCACGGGCAAGCGGCAGGCGATGCGGTTCGGTCCCAAGCAACATGTTTCCGACATCATATGGACAAGCGACGAGCAGTTGGTCGTGGCGCGCGCCGAACTGGAGCCATTGAAAGCGAAACCAGTGGCTTCGGGCGAGCTTTACACGACGGATGTCCAGGCGAAGAACCAGGACGTTCTCTTCGGCTACGTGCCCGACAACGGCAACAGACGTGGCAAGCGCAAGGACGAAGGCTGGTCGACGATCGCGAAGGTCCTGACCAACGAGCCCGGGATGGCCTTGGTCGACTTCACCTGCTGGAATTGCGGGCAAGAGCCGGATACCGTCATCTTCAAGGTCGATACGCGCACCGGAGCGCGCCAGGAAATCGAACGTGGCGACAAGTTGGCGAGCTACCAGTTCGACCAGACCGGCGAACCTCGCTTGCGTACCACATGGGACGCCAACGATGAGCCCGTCCTGCACTACCGACGTAGCCCTGGAGACCCCTGGACGCCGTTGCCGAGCACGATCGCGGGCCGCATGATCTACGGGGCGCGATTCGCCGCGGACAACAATACGGCGTACGCACTGGTCACCGATGCCCTGGAACCGGCACAGGCGTATCGCATCGACCTGAAGGCAGGAACCCGCACCAAGCTGGCGGGGAATCCGGATGTTGCCGTCAACAGCTTCATGTACGAAGGATTGGGAGGCGTCCCGTTCGCCGTCACCTTCAATGCATACAAGCCATCGCTGCAATACATCAACCCGGAGTCGGATTGGGCCAAGCTCCATGCATCGCTGATGAAGGCCTTCCCGGGCCAGTTCGTGACGTTCAATAGTTTCAGTCGCGACGGCAACAAGGTGATGGTCGGGATCTGGTCGGATCGCAATATCGGCAGCTATCACGTCTATGACCGCAGCGCGGGCAAGATGCTGAAGATCGTCGACTACATGCCGGGACTCAAACCGGAGGCGATGGCGCAGAGCCGCCCGATCGAATTCATGAACCGCAACGGGCAAAAACTGTTCGGTTTCTATACGGCAAAGGGCTCCGGCCCGATGCCGATGGTGGTCATGGCGCACGGTGGTCCGTTCGACGTCTACGACAATTGGGGATTCGACGATCAGGTCCAGTTCCTCGCGAACCGGGGCTACGCCGTGCTGCAGGTGAACTTCCGCGGCTCAGGCGGTCGTGGAGAGGCTTTCGCACGTTCCGGCTGGCAGGGTTGGGGCACGACCATCCAGGACGACATTACCGATGCGGTGCGTTGGACGATTGAGCAAAAGCTTGCCGACCCGAAACGCATCTGCACGTTCGGCGCGAGCTTCGGCGGCTACACCGCCCTGTTCCAGCCGATCCTCAACAAGGGCATGTACAAGTGCGCGATCGGTTACGTCGGGGTCTACGACTTGCCTTTGATGCGCAAGACCGACAAGAACCAGGGGCAGGCGAAGCGCACCGGACGGTTCTTCGACCGGACCTTGGGCACCGATAACGAGGTTCTGGCCAAGATATCGCCCGCACGGCGTGCGAACGAGATCGACGTGCCGGTCATGCTCGTGCATGGCAGCCTGGATCAAACCGCCGGTCTCAACCAGTACACGACGATGCAAGCCGCGTTGCGCGATGCCGGCAAGCCCGCAGAGACATTCCTGGCGGAAGGCGAGGGGCATGGCTTCGTGAAGCCCGAGAATCGCGCCGAACTGTTCCGTCGCATCGAGGCATTCCTGTCCAGGCATATCGGCCCAGGCGCGCAATAAACACTGGGCGCGACTCGACCAAGGGCGGCCTCTGCCGCCCTTTTTCGTTCAGTCCGGAAGCGCAATCCCCAACAAGCGCCGCAACAACGCCTGCAGACGCCCAGCCTTCACTTCGTCGTACTCGAAACTGTCCTCATCCATGTAAGTCCGCTGGCTGAGTTCGAGCTGGATGGCGTCGATGCCGTGGCCCGGATCGGCGTAATGCCGGGTGATATGTCCGCCCTTGAAGCGACCGTTGACCACCCAGTCGTAATCGCCCTGCGCGCCCAACTCGCGCTCGATGCGCGCCTGCACGGCCGGCGAACAACTCGCCCCGTTGGCGGTGCCGAGGTTGAGATCCGGCAAGCGCCCCTCGAACAGGAATGGCAGGCCGCTTCCCTTGATCGAATGCCCTTCCCACAGCACCGCGCGTCCGTGCTGCACACGAATACGATCCAGTTCCTCGCGCAACGCCGCATGGTACGGGTGCCAATAGGTTTCGATGCGGGCAGCCACTTCGGCGGCATCGGGCTCCATCCCCGGCAGGTACACGGGCTCGCCGGTGAAACGCACCTGCGGCACCAGGCCGGTGGTGTTTTGGCCGGGATACAGGCTGGTGTCGTCCTCGCCACGGTTGAGATCGATCACGTAACGCGAATGCCTCGGCACCAGGATGGATGCTCCGAGATCGCGTGCGAACGCGTACAGCCGCGAGACGTGCCAGTCGGTGTCGGGCGCGCGTTGTGCTTGCGGCGTCATCCGTGCGGCCAGTACGGACGGAATTGCGCTGCCGTCGTGTGGCAGGCTGACCAGCAGCGGCGCGTTGCCGCGATGCAGGGTGTAGATGGCATCGCTCATGCGAAGCGCTCCGGTGCGAAGGGCGCGGGATCCACGGCAGAAGCGCGGCCCGCGATCAGGTCGGCGAGCATCTGCCCGCCCCCCGCGCTCATGCCGACGCCCATCATGCCGTGCCCGGTCGCCAGCCACAGATGTTTGTGGCCGGGTGCGCGGCCGATCAGCGGGATGTCGTCGCGGCTCATCGGCCGCCAACCGAACCAGCGTTCGCGCAGTTCCGGCCCGATCGGATGATGCAGGTACTTGCGTGCGCCACGTTCAAGCGCCCCCAGGCGACTTTCGTTGAGCGTGGTGTCGTAGCCGGAGAACTCCATGGTGCTGCCGAGGCGGAAGCCGCTGCCCCAGGCGGTGACGCAGACCGACACTTCACGCAGGGTCAGCGGCCGCTTCGGCACCACCGCCGGCGCGCTGTAAGTCATCGAATAGCCCTTGCCCGGCTGGATCGCCTTGCGCAGCCATGGCAGCCCGATCGCACGGGCCATGGTGGGCGACCACGCGCCGGCCGCGATCACCGCGTCGTTCGCGCGGATTTCGCCCTGCGCGGTGATGGCGCGGATGCCGTTTGCATCGGAGCGCAACGACTGCAACGCGCAATGCTCGATGATGGTGCCGCCACGTTCACGCACCACCCGCGCCAGTTCCGCTACGTAGCGATCCGGTCGCAACGCGGCATCGCCAGCGAAGCGGATCGCGCCAGATACGCCAGGCTTCAACGCAGGCTCCTGTGCTTCATAGGCAGGACCATCGATGATCTCGGCCCCGATACCGAATTCGCGCAGCAGCGGCAGCTCGCGCATCTCGTGCTCCATCGCGCGCGGATCGTGGAACACGTAATCCTCGCCGCTTTCGACGAATTCGCATTGCAGGCCGTCATCGCGCACCCAATCCGCGATCCGCTGGCGTGAATCGTTGAGCAGGGCCGACTTCGCACGCGTGCTGGCGATCCAGTCGCGTTCGTTGCAGCGCATCGCGAAGCCAGCCAGCCAGCGCCACAGCGCCGGATCGAAGCGCGGCGGGATGTACAGCGGCGCATCCGGCGTGAGCATCCATTTCATGGCGCGCAGGATGGTGCCAGGTGCTGCCAATGGCGGCGCATGGCTTGGCGTCAGCGTGCCGCAGTTGCCGTGCGAGGCGCCGCCGCCGATGCGGCCGGCATCGATCACAGTCACGCTGCGGCCATCCTTGATCAATGCCAATGCAGTGGCCAGGCCGGCAACACCGGCACCGACGACCAGCACATCGAAACCGCCATCGTTTTCTCTCAGCGTCACACTCGCACCAGTGTCGGCAGGAGATCCCATTATCCGGACAACCTCGATCTTCGCCACTGTACTCGTGGCCTTCGCCAAAATGAAAACGGCCCGCAATGCGGGCCGTTTCGACAAAGCCTTGAAGCATGGATCAGTGCTGGTGGCCACCGTCGCCATGGACGTGACCGTGCGATAGTTCCTCAGCGGAGGCCTCGCGCACTTCGACGATCTCGATGTCGAAATCCAGGTCCTTGCCGGCCATCGGGTGGTTGAGGTCGACGTCGACCACGCTCATGCCCACCTTCTCGATTGTGACCGCGCGCGGACCGAAGTTGGTCTGCAACACGACCTGCATGCCCGGCTCCAGCTTCTGCGCGCCGAAATGCTTCTTCGGGATGCGCTGGCTCAGGCCTTCGCGTTTCTCGCCATACGCCTCGGCGGCAGGCACGGTGACTTTGAAGCTGTCGCCCGCCTCGCGGCCTTCCATCGCCTTCTCGAGACCGGGGATGATGTTGCCGTGGCCGAACAGGATCGCCAGCGGCTGGCCGCCGTCCTTGGAGTTCTCCACCGATTCCTGGCCGGCTTCGGCGACGGCGTAATGGAAACGGACGACGCGGTCTTTTTCGATCTTCATTGGGTCTGCTTTCGGTTGGGCGCTTGCCGCCGCGGTGCGATGCGGGAACACTGCGCGAATGACGGAACCAGCCGACTGCCAACAGCGACCGGGTGCGCATTATCGGCGCAATGCCGTGCTTGCGCTATCGACCGCTCTGCTGCTTGCCGCTTGCGGCGGCGAACAGGTTCGTCCTTCGTCGCCACCGACCGCGGCCAAGCGTGGCTGGGCCGATCCGCGTCCAGCCGATCCAGCCAAGGCCAACGCGGTGTTGATGCGGGCGATCAGCCTAGTCGGCACGCCCTATCGCTATGGCGGCAACACTCCAGAGGGCGGCTTCGACTGCAGCGGACTGGTCAACTATGTGTACCGCGACATGCTGGACATGCGCCTGCCGCGCACCTCGCGCGACCTGGCCGCGATGGAGGGCCCGCGCATCGCGCCGGATCGGCTCGCCAGCGGCGACTTGGTGTTTTTCGGCAGCGGCGAGGCCATCAGCCATGTCGGCATCTATGTAGGCGAAGGCCGTTTCGTGCATGCGCCGAACAGCGGCGGCACGGTGCGACTGGATCAGCTTGACGGCAGCTGGTGGCGGGATCACTACCGTGGTGCGCGCAGATTGCTGCATTGATTCAATAATTTACGTTACACACTCGACTCACGAACATGAATGGGGACGGTATCCATTTTTGTGATCGCCGATTGCATTCATTTACGTGGGCCTAACGAAATTTGAACCCTTCGGCCGCGTTCGACGGGTAAGGTCGCCGCTAGTTTCGATTCGTGATGACCGCGTGACGACAGCGCCCCTGCCCCACGGCCATTCCGCCGCCCGCCCCACTCGCTGGGGAATCCGTCTTTCCATCGCCATGGCGCTTGCCGCCTGCGCCGTTCCGGCGATGGCGATGAACCCCGTGCAGCAGCCGGCCGATGCCGCCATGCCGGCCACCGCCGCTAGCCTGGCACCACTGGACGCTGTGGCTCCGGTCGACCTGGCCAGCCCGGACAACGCGCCTCTGGCGGCACAGATCGCCGCATTGCGTGAAGCGCAGAACTCACCGTCCACCTCCAGCCGCATCAAGACCGTCCTGCAACGCGCGTTCGCCCTGCTCGGCACGCCGTACCGCTGGGGCGGCACCAGCCCGGAACGCGGCTTCGATTGCAGCGGCCTGGTCGGTTACGTCTTCCGCACCATTGGCATCGATCTGCCACGCGTCTCCCGCGCGATGGCCAACGAAGGCACCGCGGTCGCAGACCGCAACGCACTGGCCGAGGGCGACCTGGTGTTCTTCGGCAAGCGTGGCCGCGTCGACCACGTCGGCATCTACATCGGCGAGGGCAAGTTCCTGCATGCCCCGCGCACCGGCCGCGACGTCACCGTCTCCAGCCTGACGTCCGGCTACTGGAGCCAGAAGTACCTGGAAGCGCGCCGCGTCGCCGCCGGCACCTGATCGCGCACCGCACCGAAAGCGGAACGCCGCCCGTGGGCGGCGTTTTTCGTTGGCCGATGCCGATCGCTGCCTCAGCGATCCGACGTATCGGCATCGCGATAGCGGGCCACGGCTTGTTCGATCCCCTTGCTCAGCGCCATCACCTGCGTCGCGTATTCGGACAGGCGTTTGTCCTCGTCGCTGACCGGCGTCCACACCGGCACCGGCACCGGTTTTCCGGTTTCGTCCAGCGCCACGAACACGATCACGCAATGCGTGCACAGGCGCTCGCCCTCCTCGTCCATCGGATCGCGCGCGCGCACGTCCACCGCGAAATGCATCGAACTGGTGCCGGTATAGACCAGCACGGTCTCGACGGTGACCAGGTCGCTGATCCGGATCGGTGCGACAAAGCGGATGCCGCCCACCGCCACGGTCACGCTGTACCTGCCGCTCCAGCCGACCGCCGCCGCATAGCCGGCCTGGTCGATCCATTTCATCACCTGGCCGCCATGCACCTTGCCGCCGTAATTGACATCGGTCGGCTCGGCCAGGAAGCGCATGGTCAATTCGCGTTGGCGTCCGCTCATTCGTCGATCCTCAAATGACATGTGCATCGTAGCCGCTTGCATGCCCGATGGCTGCGCGCGATGCTGCACCGGGGCGGCACATCGGATGACATGCACATGGGACGCACGATCCTGGGGGCGGTGGTTGGCCTGGTGCTGGCCGTGATCACCATCATGTTGGTCGAATTCGCCGGCCAACAGATCTACCCGCCGCCAGCCGGACTGGATCCACGGGTGGCCGAAGACATGGCGAAGCTCGTCGGTATGCTGCCGACCGGCGCGTTGCTGTTCGTGGTCGCGGCCTGGGTGATCGGCGCCTTCGATGGCGGCTTCGTCGCCGCACTCATCGCACGCAAGGGCCATCCGCGTGCAGCCGCCATCGTGCCCGCCTTGATGGTGATGGCAGGCGTGGCCGGCATGATCGTGGTGATGCCGGCACATCCCAAGTGGATGGGCGTAGCCGGCCTGCTGCTGCCGATCCCTGCGGCCCTTGCCGGCGCGTGGCTGGCCGGCAAGGCCGGTTATCGCGGCGAAACCCGGTAGAACATCCCCACCGATTTCTCCGACTGCGCGAAGCCGTATTTCTCGTACAGGTGTTTCGCGTCGCCATCGGCGAACAGCGAGACATGCGCGGTCGGCAGCGCATTCACGCGCAGCCAAGCATCCAGCGCGCCCATGATCCGCTTGCCCAGGCCTTGCCCCTGCAACGCCGGATCCACCGCGATGTCGACCACGAAATGGAAGCAGGCGCCGTCGCCGATGATGCGGCCCATGCCGACGACCTCCTCGCCGCGCAGCAAGCTGACGCCGAAGGTCGTGTTGCCCAAGCTGCGCCGCGCGGCTTCTTCGGATTTCGGCGACAACCCGGTCAGCGCGCGCATGCGCACGTAGTCGGCCACGCCGGGGAAACGCTCGACCAGGCGGATCGCATCGCTCATGCGCGGCTGCCGCCGTCCTCGTCCAGGTCGGCATCGATCTCGCCGGCGTCGTACACCGCGCGATCCAGCATCCCGGTTTCCTTCGCCACCAGCACCGGCACCAGCATCTGCCCGGTGACATTGGTCATCGTCCGCATCATGTCCAGCACGCGGTCGATGGCGTACAGGTAGCCGATCGCCTCCAACGGCAGCCCAGCGGCGCTCAGCACCACGGTGGCCATGATCACTGCCGTGCCCGGCACGCCGGCGGTGCCGAAACTGCCCAGCACCGAGGCCAGCGCGATGATCACGTATTGCGACATCGACAGTTCGGTGCCGGTGTACTGGGCGATGAAAACCGCCGCCAGCGCCGGGTAGATTGCGCCGCAGCCGTCCATCTTGATGGTGGCACCCAGCGGTACCGCGAACGCGGCATAGTCCTTGTCCACGCCCAGGTTGTAGGTGACGCTGCGCAGCGACACCGGCAGCGCGGCGAAGCTGCTGGAGGCCACGAAGCCGACTTCCATGCCGGGCGCGGCGCCGCGGAAGAACTTGATCGGGCTCAGCCCATGCGCCAGCAGCAGGCCGCTGTAGACCACCACGATGTGGAACGTGCAGGCCGCGTACAGCGCCACCACGAACATCAACAACGGCTTCAGTTGCTCGAAACCGTAACCGCCCACCAGCGCCGCGATCAGGCCGAAGGTGCCGATCGGGGTGAACTCCAGCACGAAGCGGGTGACCTGGATCATGATCTCGCTGGCCTCGCCGACCAGCTTGCGCATGCCGGCCACCTTCTCGCCCAGCTTGACGATGGCGAAGCCGACCATGCCGGCGAAGAAGATCACCTGCAGCACCGTGCCGTTGCGCGGCACCAGCACGGTCATGCCGTCTGACGTCTTGGCGCTGGCAGCGCCACCCAGCGCCTGGAACGGGTTGGACGGCACCAGGTTGAGCAGCATGTCCAGCACGCCGGGTACCTGTTTCTCCTTGTAGTCGGAGGCGATCTGCAACACGCCCACGCCCACGCCCGGCTTGATGATCCAGCCGAAGGCCAGGCCCACGCCCACTGCCAGCACCGCGGTGATCGCGAACCAGACGAAGGTGCGCCCGGCCAGCGCGGCGATCGATTTCTGCCCGCTCAGCGACGCCACTGCATTGATCACCGCGAAGAACACCAGCGGCACCGCGATCATCTTGATCAAGGTGACGTAGAGGTCACCCAAAGGGCCGAACCAGGTCTCCGCATTCGGCCCGAACGCCCAACCGGCCAGTGCGCCCAACACGAAGCCGGCGACCACGCGTTTCCAGAACTTGATGCGGAACCACCAGTCGAACATGCGGGCCATCCCGTCGAGGCAAGACAGCGACGATACCCGACCGCGCCGGCTCGCGGCAGTGGCCGTACTGGAACGCTGAAGTAGCGCTGTCGCATCCAGCCGTCATAATCGGCGGATCGCACCGGGAACAGAACATGCGCCGACACGCTTCCGCCCTCGCTTTCGCCATGACCCTCGCCATCAGTGGCTGTGCCAGCACCGGCAATCCGACCGTCGCACGCGACAGCGCAGTCCATATCGACGTGCCGACGATCGCCCGCCCAGCCGGCGAATCCGCCGCCTGGTGGTTCCGCAGCGGCGCCGCGCAGGCCGCTGAGCGCGGCGCGATGGCCGGCCATGCGAAGAACGTGATCGTGTTCCTGGGCGATGGCATGAGCCTGCCGACCGTGGCCGCCGCACGCATCTTCGAAGGCCAACGCAAAGGCGGCAGCGGCGAGGAAAACCGACTGGCCTGGGAAACCTTCCCCGCAACGGCGTTGAGCAAGACCTACAACACCAATTCGCAGACCCCGGATTCGGCCGGCACCATGAGCGCCATCGCGACCGGAGTGAAGACCCGGCTCGGCGTACTCAGCATCGCCCAGGATCCCGTACGCAAGGACTGTGCCGGTGCGCTGGCGGCGCCGATGCTGACCTTGTGGGAACTGGCCACCAGCAGTGGCATGGCCACCGGCGTGGTCACCACCACCCGCGTCACCGATGCCACGCCCGCCGCGACCTTCAGCCACAGCGCCGAACGCAACTGGGAAAACGACACCGACCTGACCGAGCAGGCGCGCGCCGATGGCTGCATCGACATCGCGCGGCAGATGGTGGAATCGGCGTTCGGCAACGGCCCGAACGTGCTGATGGGCGGCGGCCGCGACAATTTCATGACCGCCGCGCAGCGCGATCCGGAATACGCCGACAAGACCGGCCTGCGCCAGGACGGCCGCGACATAATCGCCGAATGGCAGGCGCGCCATCCGCGCGGCACCTATGTCTGGAATGCGCGGCAACTCGCCGATGCGCCCCTCGACACGCCGCTGCTCGCCCTGTTCCAGCCGGGCCACATGCGCTACGAACACGACCGCCCGCAGGATCCCGCGGGCGAGCCTTCGCTCGCGGAGATGACCCGCGCCGCGATCGCCCGCCTGTCGCGCGGCGCGAACGGCTACGTGCTGCTGGTCGAAGGCGGCAACATCGACAAGGCCAGCCACGCGGGCAATGCCTATCGCGCGTTGAGCGACACCGTCGCGCTGTCGGATGCCGTGCGCGCCGCCACCGAAATGACCTCGTCCGACGACACCCTGATCCTGGTGACCGCCGACCATTCGCACACGCTGATGCTCTCCGGCTACGCCCGTCGCGGCAACGCGATCATGGACAAGGTCCATGGCGGCCACAACGAGGCCGCGGCGACCATCGATCCTTCGGCACTCGCACGCGACGCCACCGGCCTGCCGTACACCACCCTGAATTACGCCAGCGGGCCCGGCTACATCGGCGCCAGCGAGCAGCAGCCGGAAGGCCCGAAGCATTTTCCGCACACCGGCAAGGAGTTCGTCGCGGCGAAACACGGCCGCCCCGACCTGACCGACGTCGATACCGAGGATCCCGACTACCTGCAGGAAGCGCTGTTCCCGCTGGGCTCGGAAACCCATGGCGGCGACGATGTCGGCATCTGGGCAAGCGGCCCCGGCAGCAACGCCGTGCGCGGCAGCCTGGAACAGAACGCGATCTTCCACATCCTGCTGCAGGCCACCCCGCGCCTGCGCGGCGCGCTGTGCGCGAAGGGCGACTGCGACGCGAACGGGGTGCCGGTGGCGTTGCCGAAGATCGAAGACTTCAGGCCGCTGCGCTAGAAACGTCCCCGGCCGGCACGGGGATAGGGGCTTGCACCATCTGCGGGCGCAGTTCCTGCACGATCCGTCCGCCATCCATCACCAATGCACGATCAGCACTGGCGATGGTTTCCGGACGATGTGCCACGATGACCTTGGTTAGTTTCAACGCTTTCACCGCATCGTTGACCAAGCGCTCGCGCATCACGTCCAAGTGGCTGGTCGCTTCATCCAAGAACAGCAGTTTGGGTTCGCGGTAGAGCGCACGGGCCAAGATGATCCGCTGTTTCTGCCCGCCAGAAAGCGAGCTACCCATGTCGCCGATGAGGCTGTGGTAACCCATCGGCATGGCGGCGATTTCCTCATGCACGGCAGCCAGTTTCGCAGCTGCCTCGATGCGTTCCTGATCGAAGTCCTGCGAAAAGAAACTGATGTTGTCCGCGATGCTACCTGCGAACAATTGATCGTCCTGCATGACCGCGCCAACGATCGCACGTACGTTGCGCGGACCTGCTTTCTGCAGATCATGACCGCCAATGCGGATGCTGCCCGACGTGGGCCGCAACAAACCCAACAGGATCTTGACCAAGGTGGTCTTGCCGCATCCGGAAGCGCCAATGACTGCCACCGACTCACCTGGTTCGACCGTAAAGCTGCAGTCTTTCAGAACCCAAGGCTCACCGTCTGCATAGCGGAAACACAGGTTCTCGACATCGATGCGAGTGTCGGCGGGCGGCAATGCCTCGAATGCCAACTCTTCATCGGGCTCGGTGAGCACGATATCCGCCAGCCGCTCGCCATGCAGACGCAGCATGCGGAATTCCACCCACTTGTCGATCAACGCAGCCATACGCTGGGCAAACTGATCCTTGTATGCCAGATAGGCGATCAGCATCCCGACAGAGAACACGCTCTTGAGAGCCAACAGCGCGCCAATCCAGATCACCGCAATACGTTCAATGCCAAACACCAATTGGCTTGCGCCATTGAAGCCCAGCCCCATACGTGCAAGCCGGACGTCGTTATTGACGGTGTCCACCATCAGGTTGTCATAGGTGCTGCGGCGCTGCGATTCCTCACCAGCCACTTTCAAACTTTGCATGCCACGAAGGGATTCGAGCAGATGGCTCTGCTGCTTGGCCGCTGCAATCAGTTGCTGCTCCGTGCGGTCACGCACCGGTCGATAGGCGATCGCACGGATGCCCATATACAGCGCAACCGCCAGCAGGGTGACGAGCGCCAGCTTCCAGCTGTAGATGAGCATCAAGCCAAACGTCACCACCGCCATCAATCCGTCGATGATGGCTTCCACGAAGCTGGTGGTCAGGGTCTTCTGGATGGCCTGCACGGAAGACATCCGCGAGGTCACATCGCCCAGATGACGCTTCTCGAAGAAATCCAGCGGCAATCGCAACAGGTGGGCGAAGACATTGCCCATCCACTGCAGGCCAAGATTCGAAGAGAGATACACCACCGACCAGCCACGCAACAAGCCAATGCCAATCTGCAACAGCAAAGCCAAGCCGAACCCTAAGCCCAGCACGGTGAGCAAACTCTTGTCGGCAGAGACCAATACCTGATCCACCACCCACTGCATGAAGAACGGGGCCAGGATCACGAAGACCTGCAACGCAACAGACAGCAACAGGATCAGACCCAACGAACGCCACAGCCCGCGCACCGGACCGGTCAACTGCCGGGCCGTGACCGAAGGTGCAGCTTTCTGCGGCTTGAACTCGGCGGTGGGCGCCAGTTCCAGCGCCACGCCGGTGAAGTGTTTGGACACTTCATCGAAAGACAGTTTTCGTTCGCCGATCGCCGGATCAAGGATCGTCACTTTCGATTTGCCGACGTTCGCCAACACCACGAAGTGATTCATGTCCCAATGCAGGATGCAGGGCAATTTCAGCTTGCCCAAGTCATCCATGTCCAGCCGCAGTGGGCGGGTGGAAAAACCCAGTTGCTGAGCGATCTGGATCAGATGGTTTAGCTTGGCTCCCTTGAGTGAAAGGGGAAAGCGGCGACGCATTTCCGGCAGGCCGATTCGCTGTCCATTCGCGTCGGCCACCATCGCCAGGGAAGCGAGGCCGCATTCGGCGGCTTCGGATTGAAGGATTTGTTTCATTAAATTTCTGTGGCGCGAGCCTTGATCAGCAATTGGTAATTCGATACAGGCATTCGATCAGTCAAGACTTAGTCCGCCGACCTTTAAAACCACTTCTTAGCTTGTTATTTATGGCCAAGCGACTCCTTTCCCTGGAGCAAAATCTTTAGCATCACAAACGAATAACCACCGAAAGCCATGACGCTAGCCATAGTAAGAGCGATTTTCACCCAATATACCCACGAGTTCACCATCAACCCGATAATTCCAACCGACGCGAAGAGAAATGTTAGAACTATGAGGGCAGAAACGACACGCCGTCGATTCTTTTGCCAATGGACAGTCATCAGAATACTTGCAATACCCAGCAACAATAACAGCGACTTCATGACCCCTGAAGCATAAATGGCTGCACCAAAACCAATCATGGCCGTAACAAAGCCAATTACTATCAAATAATCTTTCTTCATCTTTTCCTCCGAAAACCAGCCTCACGAGAAGCTTCGCGTGAGACTGGTTGTTTTCAGTTAATTCAGAAGCGTATAAATGCCATAGCCGATTGCAGCGCCGCCAATAATGACACCCCCAATACCAGTACCAATGGCCAAAATGGTCGCACCCTCTGCTAGCGCGAGACCTGCGCCTCCACCTCCAATTATCAAGCCATTGCCGATATACTCATAAGCCGACATGGACCCGGAAACCTGATCAATTTGCTCAACGGTTAGCTGCTTCATATTTGGCCTCAGTTAATTGCGACGCTTACCAAAATAGCCCCGCCAATAAAGACGGCAGCGCCAGCGCCGAATGGACCAAGCGCCACAGCGGCAACCATCATTTCCAGGCCGCCATACATGGACATTGCACCGCCCACACCGGTGATAACGTCTTCCATTGACATCCCACCATCAATGAGTTCGAGCTCATCTATCACTAGCTCACGCATTTCAACCACTCCCTGAACGTGATGCGCAATCCCCCTGCGCCTTGGGGCCAGGAACACACCCGGCACTTCGCTTGCCGCAACAAAGGTCAAGCGCTGACCTTTCCTTGCAGCGAATACAACGGCTCAAATACCCACTCAATCAGCCGGCGCTTCTCACCAAAGACGTCGGCATCCAACAACATCCCCGGCCTCAACAATTCCGCCTTGCCATACGCTGTGACGCTCTGCCGCGCAAGCGCCACGGTGATGCGATAGAACGGCTCCCCCTGCTGCGCATTTCCAAGCTCGCCCTGGCTCAATGCGCTACGGCTGATGCGCACGACCTTGCCCAACTGATGCCCGAACTTCTGGTAGGGATAAGCCTGGTAGCGCAACTGCACTGAATCCCCCAGCTCGATAAAGCCAATGGCACGGCTTGGCACCAGCAGCTCGACTTCAAGCTCACTGTTCTTCGGCAGCAGGCTCATCAGAGGCTGCCCGGCCTGCACAGCCTGGCCAGGCTTGACCAGCTGCGTGGCCACCATCCCGCTCACCGGCGCACTGACCGCAAGCGCGCCGCGCGCTTCGGTTTCCGCACGCTCCTGCCCCAGTTGCGCCAAGTCGCGCTGCAGGGCTGCTTGCGTTGCCTGCTGTTGACCGGGCAGTTCGCGCAGCGCTTGCTCCAACTGGGCGATGCCGCGGCGCGCGGCAATGGCCTGCCGCTGCAATGCCTGTGCCTGGCCGGTGTATTCCAGCGCAGTGGATTCCTGCTGCTTGATCTGCAACACGCTGACATAACGGGCGTCTTCCAGCTGCTTGAGCTTGGCCAGGGTCTCCCCGGCGATGCGGGTCTGGTCTTGTCGCGTCGCCACTTCGGTTTCGATCTGCGCAAGCTCGCGCCTGGCTGCGGCAAGCTGCGCACGCAACCCCGAAGCCTGCGCCTGCAGTTGCGACTGCTGCGCCGCCTGCATCGACACCAAACCATCGTGGCGCTGTTCCATCCCCTGCGCAAACGCAACCTGCGTATCACCACCCTCTGGTGTGACGCGTGGCGTGACTACCACGGCCAAACGCTGGCCGGCTTGCAAGGTATCGCCTTCGGTGTGATCCAGCTGGCTGATCACGCCCGTGGCCGGTGCAAGCACGGTCACAAGCCCCTTGTTGGGCACAAGCTGCCCAGTCACGGTCGAGCGACGGGTATAGCTGCCTAAGACCAAGAACAACACCACCGTCAGTGCGGCCATACCCGCACCCAGCGTCAATACCCATAACCGCAATGGCTGCGCCAACGAAATGGCCCCCAGCCATTGCGTACGACGCGCCGCCAGCGCTTCCTTGCGAAACAACAATTGCGACATTCCACTTGCCTGACCCCTGACGACAGCGACTTTTTCGCTTTTCGGCCATCACGGGGTCAATCGCAAAGGGCGAAAAACCGCATGAAACCGTTTCCCCGATACGCATAGAAACTCAAACACAGCCTTTTGCAATCAATCCCTTGGCATGCGCGGAAAAGCAGGTGTGTACAAACGACGCAAGTATTGCTTGCATGTGCAAATTCAGACCCGAAACTGAATGTCAACGCGTATTTCCCGGAATGTGACGGGATATAATATTGAATACGTTTTCATAACGCGCTCCTCTTCAAACAGTAGTGGATCCAATGGAAATGAAGCGCGAATGACCAGACTTGCAGGGCGTATCCGTAAAGCACGGCTGTCCGCCGGGATGCCCCAAAGTGCGTTGGCGGCAAGCATCGGCGTCAGCCGGGGCGCAGTCGCCAACTGGGAAAGCTCAAGCGCGGTGCTGCCTGCTACCGAGCGGCTGCAGAAGATCGCGCATGTCACCGGCACCTCGTTCGAATGGCTGGCCACCGGCCGCGGCGCGGCGCGCTATCAACCTGATCTTGACGACATCCCGGCAGCCGACATGGAAATTGTCGAGGACGATCTCGAGCTCAGGCTGCTGCGCGCATTTCGATCCTTGCCGCAAAAAGAGCATTCCCGATTCGTTGAGCTGCTCGAAAAACGCACGCCCACCACCTTCAGAACGGCTTCGCCAGCACCAGCCAGACGATCCCCACCAGCAGGAACACCGGCGCTTCGTTGAACCAGCGCAAAGCCGTTGCCGAAGGCAGCGGCTTGCCGGCATCCACGCCCTTCAGCCAGCGCCCGGCGATGCTGTAGTGCACCAGCATCAACGCCACCAGCAGCAACTTGGCGTGCAGCCAACCACCGCTGATCTTGAAGTGCAGCCACAGCGTCAGCCCGAACACGAACGCCAGGCCGAACATGACGTGGCCGAAGCGGTACAAACGACGTCCCATCAATACGAGTCGCGCGCGCACCGCAGGCTCATCGCTGGCTTCGGCGATGTTGACCAGGATCCGCGGCAGGTAGAACACCCCGCCCATCCACGCCATCACGAACACCAGGTGCGCGGTCTTGGTCAGCAGGTAGGCCATCGGGTCGCTCGCATCGTCATCGAAGCCATTAGGATGCCACGATGACCAAGACCTACGACCGCGCTTATTTCGACAAGTGGTATCGACGCGGTGATATCGGCGGCGCCGCACGACTGGCGCGCAAGGTCGCGCTTGCCGTGGCCACTGCCGAATACCACCTGGAACGGCCGATCCGCAGCGTGCTCGACATCGGCTGCGGCGAGGGTGCGTGGCGCGCACCGCTGCTGAAACTGCGGCCGAAGGTGAGTTACCTCGGCTTCGACAGCAGCGAATACGCGATCGCCCGCTATGGCCGTTCGCGCAACCTGCACCTGGCCAGCTTCGGCGATTTCGAATTCCTGCGCCCCTGCGCGCCGGTCGACTTGCTGGTGTGTAGCGACGTGCTGCACTACCTGCCCACCCGCGAACTCGACCGTGGCCTGCCCGCATTGGCGGAACTGTGTGGCGGTGTGGCCTTCATCGAGGCCTTCGCCCGCAGCGATGAAGCGGTGGGCGACGAGCACGGGTTCCTCGCGCGTCCGGCATCGTTCTATCGCACCCGCTTGCGTGCGTTCGGCCTGCGTCCGCTGGGCTCGCATTGCTGGCTGTCGCCGTCGCGGGTGGATGCCGCCGCGGCGCTGGAGTTGCCGGACTGAGTGGAAAAGGGGTCAGAGTGAATTTCGCGCCGGCTGGAATGGGCATATCGAAGATGGTTGGCCGCGAAACTTCACTCTGACCCCTTTTCCATGCCTTTTCGGGGAACCGTGGCCGCCGTCACGGGCAGCCCCGGGCGATGCGCTATGCTGCATTGCCGCAAAACCCCATCCATCGCACGGGCACCCATCGACGATGCTGCTTTACCAATGGCATGAACTCTGGCGTGCGGGACTCGCGCCCTACACCTACTTCGCCGACGCCGGCGCGAAGATGTATTCCGCGCCGGACAGCTGGCTGACCGCGCTGCCCGGATCGCAGCGCACTGCCGCTGCGTTCGAGCTGATGTACCGGCTGGGCAAGGATTACGAGAAGCCGGAATTCGGCATCCACAGCGTCGAGATCGACGGCGTGGATTGCCCGGTGGTCGAACGCGTCGACCTCACCAAGCCGTTCTGCCGGCTGCTGCGCTTCAAGCGCTACAGCGACAACGAGGATCGCCTGCGCGACCTCAAGGACGACCCCACCGTGCTGGTGGTCGCGCCGCTGTCCGGTCACCACGCCACCCTGCTGCGCGACACCGTGCGCACCCTGCTCATCGACCACAAGGTCTACATCACCGACTGGACCGACGCACGCATGGTGCCGGCCGAGGTAGGCGCGTTCACCCTCGATGATTACGTGGCCTACATCCAGGAGTTCATCCGCCACATCGGCGCCGACGAACTGCACGTGATGAGCGTCTGCCAACCGACCGTGCCGGTGCTGGCGGCGGTCTCGCTGATGGCCGCGCGCGGCGAAGCCGTGCCGAAGTCGATGGTGATGATGGGCGGGCCGATCGACACCCGCGAATCGCCGACCGCGGTCAACAACCTGGCCACGCGCCAACCGTTGTGGTGGTTCGAGAACAACGTGATCCACAACGTGCCGGCCAACTATCCAGGCGCCGGCCGCCGCGTGTACCCGGGCTTCCTGCAGCACATGGGCTTCATGGCGATGAACCCGGAGCGCCACCAGACCTCGCACTGGGATTTCTACCAGGACCTGCTGAAGGGTGACCTGAGCTCGGCCGAATCGCACCGCAAGTTCTACGACGAATACAACGCCGTGCTGGACATGCCGGCGGAGTACTACCTGGACACCATCCGCACCGTGTTCCAAGAGCACCTGCTGCCGCGCGGCCTGTGGGACGTGGCCGGCGAACGCGTGGATCCGTCGAAGATCAAGCGCAGTGCGTTGTTCACCATCGAAGGCGAGCTCGACGACATCTCCGGCTCCGGCCAGACCCGCGCCGCGCACAAGTTGTGCACCGGCATCCCCAAGGCGGACCAGCAACACCTCACCGTGGCAGGCGCCGGCCACTACGGCATCTTCAGCGGCCGTCGCTGGCGCACCCAGGTGTATCCGCAGGTGCGCGATTTCATCGCGGCACATGCAGGCAATGCCGTGGCGCCGGCAAAGAAGAACGCTGCCGCGAAAAAAACCGCGACGAAGCGAAAGCCCGTGGCGAAGAAATCGACTACTGCAAGGAAAAACGCCCGCTGATGCGGGCGTTTTCTTTTCGAACCATTTCGATCAATACGCGCGGCTGCTGACCAGCATCGCCTTCGCCAGCTTGCCGTGCATGCGGCCGATGAAGCGTGCCAGGTGCAGGGTGATGAAGAGCAACAGCACCCCGGCGATGATCGCCAACACCCACTGCCACGGCGGCGCCATCGCCCACAAGTCGTAGCCATCCAGCATCACCGTGCCCTCGAAGCCCAGCGAAGCCGCGATCGGCGTGGCGATCAGCGCAAGTGACGTCGCGATGCCGGTCACCGCGATCGCGAAATACACGGTGCCCAAGGGCAGCATCAGCAGGAAGTACAGCATCGTCGCCCAGGTACGCGGATCGGTGAACATCGCGCCGATCCGCTGCAGCAGCGGCAGGCTGGTGTCGCTGTACAACGGCCGGCGCGGCATGCGCTCGCCCAGCATGACCTCGACGATGCGCCCTTCCACCAACGCCAGCACGCGGGTGGCGCCGACGAACAGGATGAAGAACGGGATGCCGATGATCAGGATCGCCAAACCGATCGACAGCGAAGCACCGGTGGTCACCCAGGTGAAGTAGAAGATGCCCGTCGCCAACGACAGCAGCATGTAGAACACCGCCCCATAGGTATGCGGATCGACCAGCACGCCGAAGAAGCGGCCCAGCGGCGAGGTGCGTGGCTTGGGTGCCGGCGGACGCAGCGCGGTCTGCACCTTCACTTCGGTGTCGCGATAGATGTCCGCCACTTCGTCTGGTGCACCGTAGCTGCCGGCCACCGCGGCGATCACCTCGGCCTCGGACTTGCCGGGGTTCGCGGCCAGTTCCGAACGCAGGTAGTCCTCGGCGTCGTACAGCGCGTCCTGTGCCAGCGCCGGGTCACAACCGGCCAGTGCGCGGCGCAGGCGTTCCAGATAGGCGGGAATGGTGGTGGGCAGGTCGGCGTTCATGCGTCGGCATCCTTGAGCACGGCATCGAGGGAATCGCGGGTGGCGCGCCAGGCGGCGCTCCAGTCGGTCAGGGCTTCGCGCCCGGTGGCAGTAGCGCGGTAGTAACGACGCGGTGGCCCGCTCATCGAGGGCTCCACGAAGCTCTCCAGCAGCCCCGCACCCTCCAGGTTGCGCAGCACGGGATACAGCGCGCTCTGCTTGCCGGCCAGCACGCCATCGCCCAGTTGCTCCAGCCGCTTGGCGATCTGGTAGCCGTACATCGGCTCGAGTGAGGCCGCGACCACCGCCAGCAACGCCAGCGACACGGTGCCGGCGCTGAGTTCCTTGTGGAATTTGCGTAGCAGGGATTCGTCCATTGGGTGACTCCGCTAATCTTGAGTCGATACTACTGTTAATTTCGATATAGTGAATATGCCAGTAGTCACGACCACACCGATCCGGCGACGGCGAGCGCTATGCTCGGTGTCTTGTCCACACAGGGAACACCTCGATGGAGATGCCGAAACCCGGCGCGGAACACGCCAGGCTGATGCGCTTCGCCGGCGACTGGGCCGGTGATGAAGTACTGGCGCCCTCGCCCTGGGGTGCGGGCGGCCCGGCGTTCGGGCGCGGCCGGCTGCGCGTGTCGCTGGACGGCATGGCCCTGCTGCAGGACTACGAGGAAACCAAGGACGGCGTGCCGGTCTTCCACGGCCACGGCGTGTTCGTGATCGACCCGCAGGGCACCGACGTGCTGTGGTGGTGGTTCGATTCGATGGGCTTCCCGCCGGACGGCCCCGCGCGCGGGCGTTGGGAGGGGGACGTGCTGCTGTTCGAGAAGGCCACCCCGATGGGTGAAGGCCGTTACCGCTACGAATTCTTCGGCGACCGCTATACCTTCAGCATGTCCAACAAATTTCCCGGCCAGCCCGAATTCACCGAAATGATGCGCGGCGATTACGCCCGCGCCACCTGATGGAGACCTTGATGCGCGCCACCGTACTCGCCACTGCCCTGCTCGCCCTGCTGTCCGCCAACCTGCATGCGCAGGACACGAAGAAGGAACCGCCCAAGCGTAAATCCGCCAAGGAGATCATCGATGCCGCGCCGGCCAGCGCCTGGCGCACGCTCGATCCCGCCAACACGCTTTACATGGAACTGCCCGCCGGCCGCGTGATCATCGAACTCGCGCCCGGCTTTGCGCCCGAGCATGTCGCGAACATCAAGACCATGGCCAAGGGCGGCTTCTGGGACGGACTGACGATCTACCGTTCGCAGGACAATTTCGTTGTGCAGTGGGGCGATGCCGAGGGCGACGACAAGACGAAAGCCAAGCCCTTCCCCACCGGCACCAAGAGCCACCTGCCGGCCGAATTCACCCGCAACAGCAAGGGCGTGCATTTCGACAAGCTGCCGGACGTGGACGGCTGGGCACCGCAAGTGGGCTTCATCGATGGCATGCCCAGCGCGCGCGATCCGAAGACCGGCAAGGCCTGGATCGCGCACTGTTACGGCGTGATCGGCGCCGGCCGCAACAACGCGCCGGACAGCAGCATCGGTGCCGAGCTCTACGCGATCATCGGCCAGGCCCCGCGTGCGCTGGATCACCAACTCACCGTAGTCGGCCGCGTGGTCAAGGGCATGGAACTGCTGAGCGTCATCCCGCGCGGCCCGGAGCCGATGGGCTTCTACGAAAAACCCGAACAGCGCGCGCCGATCATTTCGGTCAAGTTGGCCAGCGATGTCCCGGAAGCCCAGCGCACGCCGCTGCAGTTGCTGCGCACCGACAGCCAGGCCTTCATCGATGCCACCGAAGCGCGCCGCAACCGGGTGGACGATTTCTACACCGTCCCCGCCGGCCACATCGACCTGTGCAACGTGGCCCTTCCGGTGCGCACGCCGCCAGCGAAATGAACCCATGTGCATGACGAAAAAGGCGGCCAGAGGCCGCCTTTTTCATTGCATCGACACTCGTACCGCGCCTCAGAACTCCTTGCTGAAACGCACACCCAACGTGCGCGGCTGCGCGAACACGGTGTAGGACTCTTGTCCGCAGGTCAGCGCCGCGCATTCGGAGAAGCGGGCCAGTTCGGCGCGCTGGTTAGTGGCGTTCTTCAGGAACACGTCGACCGCCCAGCTGTTCTTGCGCCAGCCCGTCGACAGGTCGAGCGTGGTGTAGGCACCCATCTTGCCGAACACGGCACTCTGCGCATCGCGCAGGTCGTTGGTACGGTCGCCCTGGTGCGCCGTCGTAGCCTGCCAATAGGCTTCGCCGCCGCGCCAGTCGAAGGTATAACGCGCATTGACGTTGCCCTTGAACTTGGCGGTGACCGGCAACCGCGTGCCGCTGGCGGCCAGTGGCCCGGCGACCGCATCGCCATTCGGATCCAGCGTACCGGCCGGGCAATTGGTCTCGGGCTTGCCGTCCGCCTTCAGCCAGCCGCAGTAGTTTGCAGTGAGTTTGGCGTCATACCAGGCGAAGCCGCCGTTGATCTGCAGGTTGTAGGTGGCCGCCCACGCCAGATCCAGCTCCAAGCCATCGATCCGCGCCGAGTTCGCGTTGCGGATCTCGGTCAGGCCGTTCTGACCCAGGTAGGAGAACTGGAAATCCTTCCAGTCCTCACGGAACAGCGCGCCGTTGAACACCAGCTTGTTGTCCGCCCAGCTGGTCTTCCAGCCCAGCTCGTAGTTGGTCAGGAAGTCCGACGTGTACGGCGGCAGCGTGCCGCGGCGGTTGATGCCGCCCGGACGGTAGCCTTCCGACCAGGTGGCGTAGACCATCTTCTTGTCGTCGATCTGCCAGGTCAGGTTGACCCGGCCGATGTGGTCGCTTTCGCTGGTCTTCTTATCCAGGTTCACGCACGGGGCGCCGTGGAACTGTTCGGTGGAGAAGCACTGCGAGACGCCGGTGCTGCCACTGAAACCGTCGCCGTAGCCGAAGAAGCCCTTCAGGCTGTTGTTGTTGCGGAAGAAGCGCATGCCGCCGGTCAGGGTCAGGCGATCGGTCAGGTCATAGGCCACCTCGCCGAACACTGCCTTGTCGGCGTCCTTGCGCCGCTGTGCGGTCAGCCAGATGGTGTCCGACCAGCCATTGACCTCGATATCGGTCGCCAGGTTGTCGACCTTGTAACGCTGGAAGATGTCGTGGCTCTGCTCCTGCCAGAACAGACCAGCGACCATGCGCAACCGCTTGTCCTGCGGCGAACTGATGCGCAACTCGTGGCTGGTGCGCTTGTAGCCGTCGGTGGCCTGGATGTACTGCGACGGATTGATCAAGTCGCCGTTGTCGTCGTAGAAGTACGCGCCATAACCCGCCAGACTGTCGTACCAGAAGCCGTAGTCGGCGTAGTCGGCTTCCGAATCCACGTCGCGCTTGAGGTGGGAGAACACATAGGTCAGGTCGAAGTTGCCGACCTTGCCTTCCACCGTCAGCGCCGCCTGGTACCACTTGTCGTCGGAGGATTCGGGATAGAAATGCTTGACCGCAAGATCCGCGGTCGACGTGTCGTAGCCGAAGCCCGGGTTACCCACGTTCGGATCCACGCCGGTGCTGCCGTGCGCCTTCATCTTCTGCGCGATCAGCTGCGGGGTGACCGTCCAGTTGTCGTTGATGTCGAAGCGCAGCGCGCCGCGGATGCCGGCGGTATTCGCATCGTTGAAGTTCTTTTCGACACGATCGGCGTTGTCGATGGTGATGCCGGAGGTCGGGAAGGTGCGGGTACCGTGGATGTTGTCGACGTAGCCGGCATCGTGCTTTTGCCAGCCGACCAGGCGCACCGCGGCGTTGGTGCTGATCGGCAGATTGACGAAGCCTTCCAGCACATGGCCGATGCCGCCGTCTTCGATCTTGCTGCCCTCGACCGCGAACCCGGCCGAATACCCAGACGGATCCGGCTTGCGGGTGATGATGCGCACCGTGCCGGACTGCGAGTTGGCGCCGTACAGCGTGCCCTGCGGACCGGCCAGCGCCTCCACGCGCTCGATGTCGTACATGTGGATGTCGAGCGCGCCGGTGATCGTGGTGATCGGCTGTTCGTCCAGGTACATCGACGCGCTGGGCTGCGAACCGGAGTGGTTGGCGTCGTTGCCGCTGGCCACGCCGCGCATGTACAGCTGGACGAAGCCGGGGCCGGAGAACACGCCGCCGCCGGAGGTGCCGAACGACAGGCTCGGGATCAACTTGGCGTAGTCGTTGAAGGCGGCGACGTTCTGCTGCTCAAGCTGGGCATTGCCCAGCACCTGGATGCTGATCGGCACCTCTTGCAGGTTCTCGACGCGCTTCTGCGCGGTCACCGTGACGGTGTCCAGCGTGCGCGCGTCCTTGTCCTGCTTTGCGGGCGCATCGGCGGACTGCGCCCAGGCCAGCGGCGAGGAAAACACCAACGCCACGGCAGCCGCAAGCGGCAAGCGACGCAGGACGGTTCGGTGAGCGATTCGGTTGTGTTGCATGCAGAGTCCCCTCCCAAGGATTCACGCGACTTTACGCAATTTTTACCTCATGCGGGCAACTGCCCGGCATCCGGCACCGCCGGATAGTGCTCCAACACCGGCCCGAGCGCCTGCTTCAGCGGATCCAGCCAAGGTTCGAAATGCCGCCATTGATCCACGCCATCGCGGTAGATCGGGCGGCGCACCTGCTCCGAACTTGCCGTACGCACCGCACGGTCGTTCTCGAAGAAGCGCAGGCAGCGTTCGTCGAATTCAAGCCCGCAGTAGTCCAGCAAGGCGCGCACCTGAGTCTCGGTGTCGGTCACCATATCCTCGTAGATCACCCGGTGCACGCGACCGGGCAGCACGGCGTCGAAATGCGCCATCAACGCCACGTAATCGGCGTAGTAGCGCCCCATGTCGGTCAGGTCGTAACTGAAATTCTGGCCGCGGGCGAAATGCTGCTTGAAGTTGGAGAAACCGCAGGCCAGCGGGTGACGGCGCGCATCGATGATCCTGGCATTCGGTAGGATCAGTTGGATCAGGCCGACGTGAGCGAAGTTGTTCGGCATCTTGTCGATGAAGAACGGGCGGCCCTGCTTGCGCTGCACGCGGGTGCGCTCGATGTAACGTTCACCAAGTTCCTTGAACTCGGCCGGGTCCATGCCCGCGACGATATCGTGGTATGAGGTCGTTTCCGGATTCTCTACCTTGGCGCGCAGGTCGCGGGTGATGGCGATGATGTCCGGCAACTCCATCGTCGCTTCCACCTGCGGGTGGCTGGACAGGATTTGCTCGATCAGGGTGGAGCCTGCGCGCGGCATGCCGACGATGAACACGGGCGCCGGGTCGTCATGGCCAACACCGGCGCGCTCGGCGAAGAACTCGCGTGTGTATGTCGCTTGCGCACGACACTTGCGCTGCGTGTTCTGCCCTGCATCGTACGGCAGCTGCTTGCGCCGCAACGCATTGCCGCTGGCGTAGTGGGCGAAGGATGCGGCGTACTCGCCAGTGTCTTCCAGCGCCTTGCCCAGCGCAAACTCGAAATGCAGGCGCTGGTCGTCGTCGAGATCGCCGTGTTGCAGCTGCTGTTGCATCGCCGCGATATCGCCGGCATCGAAACGCACGGTCTTGAGATTGGCCAGACTCCACCACGCCCCACCAAACGCAGGATTGAGTTCGATCGCGCGCCGGTAGGCGATGACCGCGCGGTCGGTGCGCCCCTCGGTCTTGAGCGCATGGCCAAGGCTCATCCACACCCGTGGCTCCTTCGGCCGCTTGTCGAGGATGGATTCGTACAGGCGGATCGCACTGCCATAGTTGCCAAGCTTGCCCAGCACCACCGCCTTGAGGTTCTGCAGATTCGGGTTTTCCTCATCCAAAGCCAATAGGCTCTCCACTTCGACAAGTGCGTCCTCGTGGCGGTTGCAGCGATCCAGCACCAGCGCGTAGTTATGGCGAGCCATCGCAAAACCCGGTGCCAGTTGCAGGCAATGTTCGAGCAGGCCCAGGGCTTGCTCGTTGCGCCCGATCCGTGCACCGAGCTCGGCCAACATGCGCATCGCCGCCACATCGTCGGGCCGGGCGCGGAGGCGGTCGCGCAGGCGTTGCTCGGCAGCGGGCAGATCGCCGGAGTTGAGGGCGAGTGCCGCCGCCATCAAGTCAGGATCGTGCTTGCCGTTGCGTGCGTGCATCAGGTATGCGGCGGCGGCGCGCTTACGCTGTCCGGCGGCGTCCAACAGGCTGGCCAAACCGAGCCAAGCTCCCGGCAAATCCGGCCGCAAGCGGACGGCGTGCTCGATCGAAGCGATCGCATCATCGTGGCGATGCAACGCCGCCAGCACGATGCCCAGTTCGAGATGCACGCGCGCCGCGGCCGGCTGTTCTGCTGCAAGCGGTTCAAGTGTGGACAGAGCTTCTGTGTGCGCGCCCTGCGCGCCTTGCGCCATGCCGAGGACGAGCCGGCCGCCCGGATCGCCCGGCACGGCGAGCAGTATCTGCCGCGCCTGCTCCGCGGCGAGCCCCGGATCTTGTGCCAGCAAGCGCATCGCATGGGTCAGCGCGGCATCGACGCTGGTGGTCTGCTGTGCGTCGTCCATCGATTTACAGGCTCGCGCCGTCGAACGGCACCACCTTCAGTGCCGTCAGGTCGATGCCGGGCAGGCAACGTACGTTGACCGCGACCGTGGCTTCGCCGGTTTTCGGGTTCACGCCTTCGCCGAACGGCGCGCAGCCGCAGTTCGCGCAGAAACGATGGCGGATCGCGTGCGAATTGAAAGTGTAGGTGGCGATGTCAGCTTCCGGCGTCTGCAGCACCATCGCGCTGCGCGGGAAAAACGCCAACAGGCTGCCGCGGCGGCGGCAGATGGAGCAATTGCAGTCGATAGCAGTATCGACTTGCCCCTCGACCGAAAACGCGACCCGCCCGCAATGGCAGCTTCCCTGGTGAGGCATCCCGCACTCCCGCGGTTGACATGACTGAAGGCATCTTGCCACCGCCGTCGGCATCGCACACCCTTAGGGCACTGATTGGCCTCCCGCTGGAACCTGCCCATGCACATGAGCCGTGCCGCTGCCTGCTTGCTTGCAATCTCCTCGATGTGGGGCGCTCCCGCGCATGCCGCGTCGCCACAGCCCGCGGGCGCATGCCCCCCGATCCCGCTGGCGGGCGCCGATGCCGCCGCAGTGCGCATCCCCAGTGCGGCCAATGCCTGGGGCGGTGCGCGCACCGGCAGCGAAGCGACCTTGTCCAACCGGGTGGTGGCCTATTCGATCGACGCCGAGCTCGACCCGGTCAAGCACACGATCAAGGGCAAGCAGCAACTGACATGGCGCAACCGCAGCGCGCAGCCGGTGTGCAGCGTCTACCTGCACATGTACCTCAACGGCTTCAATGGCCACGGCAGCACGTTCATGACCGAGCAGCGTGCCAGCGAAAGCGGCTTCCGCAGCAATGTCGACACCAAGGACGGCGAATACGGCTTCATCCGCCTGGACAAGGTGGCGCAGGGTGGCGCGGCGGCGAAATGGACGTTCGTGCAGCCGGACGGCGGCCCCAAGACCGACCAGAGCGTGGTGCGCATCGACTTGCCGCAGCCGGTGGCGGCGGGCGCCAGCACCACGCTGGACATCGCCTTCTTCGACCAGTTGCCGCGCGTGGTCGCCCGTACCGGCTACTACGGCACGTTCCATCTGGTCGCGCAGTGGTTCCCGAAGATCGCCGTGCTGGAACTCCCGGGGGAACGCGGTGCCGTCGCGCCGCGCTGGAACGCGCACGAATTCCACCTGCACAGTGAGTTCTATGCCGATTTCGGCAGCTACGACGTGCGCCTCACCGTACCCAAGGGCTACACCGTCGGCGCCACCGGCGTGCTGAAGAACCCGCCTGTCGAGAACAACGGCAAGCTCACCCACAACTACGTGCAGGACGATGTGCACGACTTTGCATGGACCGCGGACACGCGCTACGCCAAGCCGCTGACCAAGGTCTGGAATGGCCCGAACGGACCGGTACAAGTCAGCGTCCTGTACACACCGGACTACGAATCGAATGCACAGCCGGTGCTGCAGGCCACGATCGATTCGCTGAAGTATTTCTCCGACACGCTCGGCGGCTACCCGTACAAGAGCGCCACGGCCGTGGTGCCACCGTACGGCGCGGACGAAGCCGGCGGCATGGAGTACCCGACCTTCTTCACCGCCGACAGCACTTCGCAGGATGCGCCGGGCACGCCAGGTCGCTTCGCGCTGGATTTCGTGACCGTGCACGAATTCGGACACGGCTATTTCTACGGCATCCTGGCCTCCAACGAATTCGAGGAACCCTACCTCGACGAAGGCATGAACGAGTACTGGGACCAGCGCATGATGACCGCGCGCAAGCAGGACATCGTGCTGACCTCACCGTGGCTGAAGCGCTTCGGCATCGGCACCCGGATCGCGCCGTTCGAAATGGAACGCCTTGGCGCCAGCCTGGGCGACCCCGCCGATCCGCTCGGCGACAATTCGTGGGAGCGCCTGTCCAGCGGCAGCTACGGCACCGTGTATTCGCGCACCGCCACTGCGATGCGGCAGATCGAGGCGCTGGTCGGCACGCCGGCGATGGAACGCGCGATGAAGCTGTACTACGAGCGCTGGAAGTTCCGCCATCCGTCGACGGCCGACCTGCAGGCCGCGCTGGCCGAAGGCACCGGCAGGCCCGACATCGTCAATACCACCTTCGATGGCTTCATCTACGGCACCGGCAAGGTCGACGACCGCGTGACCAGCATCACCAGTGAAGAGATCCTGCCGCTGCCCGGCTACCGTGCCTACCAGGGCAAACAGGTACTGATCGGCGGCAAGCAGATCGACAAGGCCGTCGATGACCTGCGCAAAAAATGGAAGAAGGCGCATCCGAACGCCAAGGACTGGGAGAACGCGTTCCCCTATCGCAGCATCGTGGTCGTGCGCCGCGATGGCCAAGCCGTGCCGCAAACGTTGCGGGTGAAGTTCGCCGATGGCAGCCAGCGCGACATGGCGGTGACCAGCACAGGCAGCTGGCAACGCTTCAGTTTCGTCGGTCCGGCCAAGGCGGTCTCCGCCCAACTCGATCCGGACGACAAGATCCGTCTGGATACCAACGAGCTCAACGACAGCCGCACGGTGGAAGCGAACGGCAGCGCGGCACGCCGCTGGTTCCGCGATTTCACCATGCTGCTGCAATCCCTGTTCGCCCTGTTGGCAACCGTCTGAGGCGCGCCATGAACACGACTACTTCACCCGGTGCCTTCGCCACCCTCCGCTCTTCCCTTGGCCGTGCGCTGCAGTGGCGGCTGTGGTTGCTGTTCGCCACTGCCAGCCTGCTGTGCGCCCTGGTCGCTGCGCTTCCGGCATGGGACTGGCTGGCCAGCCTGCTCAATCATTCCGTGCAGGCCGACGCCATCGCCGCCGGCAAGGCGCCGGCGCTGCTGCTGGATGTACTGATGTCGCGCGACGCGCCGTACGGCGTGCTTGGCGAAAACACGCTCACCGCGACAGCGCTGATGCTATTGCTGTCGCCGCTGCTGGCAGGCGCCACGGTGGCCGCCGCGCGTTCGCACAGCAGACTCGGTTTCGGCGACCTGCTGCGCGGCGCGGTCTCCGAATACGGGCCGATGCTGCGCATGCTGATCTGGTCGATCATCCCGATCGGCATCGCACTGGTCGTGGCGAGCGCGATCATCGCCGGCAACGAGAACGCGCACGAGCACGCGATCCTCGCCTCTGAAGCCGCGACCGGCCGCAACATCGCGTTCTGGGTCGGCGGCCTGTTGTTCGTGCTGGCCCATGCCAGCCTGGAAGCCGGTCGTGGCTGGCTGGCCGCCGATGGCCGCCTGCGCTCCGCGCTGAAAGCTTGGTGGCGCGGCCTGAAACTGCTGTGCAAGCGCCCGCTCGCAGTACTGGCGGTCTATCTGGGCACCACCATCGCCGGATTGCTGCTGGCCGCGCTGCTGCTGCTGCTGCGTCCATACCTGGGTCATGGCAGCGTGCTTGCCTTGCTGCTGGGCCTGCTGCTGGGCAGTGCAGTCGCCGCCGCGCTGGCATGGAGCCGCATCGCTCGCCTGTTCGGCATGCAGGCGCTCGCCGAAGGCATGCACGCACGCCGCTGAGCCCATCGCCCGCGACAAGCCGTGCTGCCCGGATTAACATGCCAGGCAGCACACGCGGACGCTTGGGGAGGCGACGTGGCCCTGTTCGATTTCTTCAAACGCAAGATCCGGCCACGGCCCACGCCTGCGTCGGGCCCGGAGCCTGCACCGGTTCCACAACCACAACCACAACCACAACCGCAACCACGAACCGAACCGGTTGACGAGGAAGCCGTCGATTTCCTGCCCGATCTTGCGCCGGTCGCGCTACCCGAACATGACGGCCCGGAACGCCGCAACCGCGTGCGCCGCAATGCGCCCGCCGGCACCCGCGTGCTGGTGGTCGACGATTCGGCCACCATCGTGGCACTGCTCAAGCGCATGCTGCAGCAGAACAATTACGAAGTACTGGAAGCTTTCGATGCCGAAAACGGCATCGAGATCGCCCGCCGTGAAGTGCCCGACCTGATCTTCCTCGACATCGTCCTGCCTGGCATGGACGGCTTCAACGCGCTGCGCACGCTGCGCCGCGACCCGATCACCAAGAACGTGCCGATCATCATGATCAGCGGCAACGCGCAGGCGACCGAGCAGTTCTACGTGCAGCGGATCGGCGCCGACGATTTCATGAAGAAACCGTTCTCGCGCGCCGAGGTGTTCAACCGGATCGAGGCACTGCTGGACGAGGACAACATCCCGCGCCACCAGCGCCGCAGTGGACGGGCGCCGGCCGAAGCGGACGCGTGAGCGCTATTTCTTCTCCGCGGCAACGGGCGTCAACCGCAAGTCCTGGAAGTCGAAACTGAAATCGGTCAGTGGCGAGACCGGCTCCATCCGCACTTCACGGATCCTGCCGTCCGGGTCCAGGGCGAAGTTGACGAAGGCATCCGCGTTCAGGCCGCGGTCGCGCCAGCGCACGATGAAGCTGTCGTGCTGCCAGGGTTCGATGTCGCCCAGCAGTTCCGCAGTCTTGGCAAACTGCATTTCCAGGCCCTTCGCACCTTGGCGGATCAGCACGTCGCCATACCACGGATCGCGGTAAGTGCCGGCGTATTTCGCCAGCGGCAGCGAGGGCTTGCTGGCGGCATCGCGCGCCGCCAGGTGCTTTTTCCAATCCTCGTCGGCATTGCCCTGCGCCTTCGCGTACGCCGCCGCATAAGCCTTGAGCCAGTCGTTGCCTTCGCGGCCCAGCATCATGTCCAGCGCGCGATACGTCACGGCGTTGAACGCCACCGCCAGCTCGGCACTGGTCAGCACGATCACACCGATCTTCTTGCCCGGAACCAGTGTCAGCCGCGAGACCTGCCCCGGCCAGCCACCGGTATGCCAGACCAGCTTGTCGCCTGCATAGTCGGAGACCTGCCAACCCTGCGCGTAACCCAGGAAGTTCGGCACGGCAGGCGCCAGTTCCGGCACGCCGGGCTTGCCGACCGGGATCGGCGTCAACACCGTCCACATCTCGCGCTGGCGTTGTTCGGAAAACAACCGCTTGGCGTTGTCGCCACTGCCTGCGTACGCGCCGCCGGCCAGTTGCATGTTCATCCACTTGCCGATGTCGTGCACGCTGGAATACAGGCCGCCCGCGCCGGAGACGTTGCGCCAGCTGGTCACGCCCACCGGTCGCAGGTCCGCGAAATCGAACTTGGCATGACCGGTCGCCACGTTGTCACCCGGCTTGAGATCGTCGCTGTTGTAGCGGGTTTCGGTCATGCCCAGCGGCTGGAAGATGCGGCTGGACAAGAACTGCTTGAACGGCATGCCGGAGGCCTCTTCCACCACCAGTTGGGCCACCCCGAACAGGATGTTGTCGTAGGCGTACTGTTCGCGAAAGCCGCCGGTCAGTGGCACATCCTTCAGGCGCTCCGCCACTTCGCGGGTGGAGTACGTGGTGGTGGGCCAGTACAGCAGGTCGCCCGCGCCCAGGCTCAGGCCGCTGCGATGCGCCAGCAGGTCGCGGATGCGCATCTCACGGGTGACGTAGGCATCGCTCATGCGGAACCACGGCAGGTGGTCGATGACGCGATCGGTCGTCTTCAGCTTGCCATCGTCCTGCAGCATGTTCAGCGAGGCCGCGGTGAACGCCTTGGTATTGGAGGCGATGGCGAACATGGTGTGCGCGTCCACCTTCGCCGGCTTGCCAAGTTCGCGCACGCCATAGCCGCGCTCCATCACGATACGGCCATCCTGCACGATGGCCACTGCGATGCCGGGTACATCGAACTGCTTGCGTACCGCCTCGACAAAGGCATCGAATTCGGCCAACTGCGCCGCGTCCGGCGTCATCGCCATGCGATCGTCGATCAATACCGGCTTGGCGGGAGCCGCCTGCCGCACCTGCTGTGCATGCACTGGTGCGCCGACGACGAGCGTGAGTCCCAAAGCGATCGCGAGCGTACGCATGCGCATGTGCCTGTGCCTCTTGTTGGATGCATCGATTATGCCGACGCGCGCAGGCCCGCGCGATGCGCCATCGGTCATGCATGGCCTTCCATCTTGTGGCGCTATCCTCGCCGCATGGATTTGTTCAACGACACCACGAAGGCGACCCGCGGCATCCACGTCGGTATAGGCGGCTGGGCCTACGCGCCATGGCGCGACAACTTCTACCCGAAGGGCCTGGTGCAACGTCGCGAGCTGGAATACGCCAGCCGCCACGTCACCGGCATCGAGATCAACGGCACCTACTACGGCACGCAGAAACCGGCGACCTACGCGAAATGGCGCGACGAAACACCGCAGGGTTTCGTGTTCTCGGCCAAGGCGCCGATGCGGATCATGCAGTCGCGGCAACTGGCGAAGACCGGCCCGCAGATCGAGGATTTCGTGGGCGGCATCGCCGAGCTCGGCGCCAAGCTGGGCCCGCTGGTCTGGCAGTTCGATGCCGGCGCCAAGCTGGAACGCGAGTCCTTCACCGCGTTCTGCGATCTGTTGCCGCGCGAAGCGAATGGTCGCGTGCTGCGGCATGTGCTGGATGTGCGTGATCCCGCGTTTGTCGATGCCGATTACCTCGCGCTGGCGCGCCAGCATGGCTTCGCCACCGTGCTCACCGATTCGCCGGACTACCCGTCCTTCGCCGACATCACCACCGATTTCGTCTATGCGCGGTTGATGCGTTCGCGTGGCGGCATCGCCAGCGGCTATCCCGCGGATGAACTCGATGCCTGGGCACAACGCGTGCGACTGTGGGCGCAAGGCAGCGAACCCGGCGACCTGCCGAAACTGACGAACGATGCGGTCAAGTCGAAACCGCGCGAAGTCTTCCTCTATTTCATCAGCGCGGCGAAGGAACGCAACCCCGCTGCGGCGATGGCGCTGATCGAACGGCTCGCCAAAGACTGATCGGCCGCAAGGCCATGCCGTTTGGCACTGCGCACTTGCCGGCACATGCCGCACGCTGGCCTGACTCGAACGGGCGCGTCATGGACATCGCCTGCTGCAGCTCCCCAAACCACCGAGCGAATGCCGATGCGCGCACGGATCGCCAACCTGTTCAACCTGCGATGCGGCGAACTGGCGCCGGTGCTGGTCGCAGGGCTGTTCTTCTTCTGCATCCTGAGCGCGCTGATGATGCTGCGCCCGGCGCGCGACGCGCTGGGCATGGAACATGGCATCGACAGCATCCGCTGGCTGTTCATCGGCACCGCGATGGTGACGTTGCTGGTCAATCCGGTGTTCGGCTGGCTGGTGAGCCGCTTCAAGCGCCTGCATTTCATCAGCGCGACCTATGGTTTTTTTGCGTTGAGCCTGGTCGGTTTCTGGGGATTGCTGGTGTTCGCGCCGAATGCGGTCGGTGCGCGCAGCGGACAGGTGTTCTACGTCTGGTTCAGCGTGTTCAATCTATTCGTGACCATGGTGTTCTGGGCATTGCTGGCGGATCGCTTCAGCAGCGAACAAGGCAAGCGGCTGTTTGCGCTGATCGCGGTGGGCGGCACGCTGGGCGCGATCTTCGGGCCGTGGCTGGCTTCGAGGCTGGCCGAGCCATTGGGCACACCGGCGTTGCTGCTGGTCGCAGCGGGCCTCCTGTTGCTGGGAACGGCATTGGCATGGCTGCTGGTGCGAATGGCCGGCGATGGTGAAGCGGACGTCGCACATGCCAACTCGATCGATGCCGAAGAACCACGCATCGGCGGCAGCGCATGGACCGGGCTGCGCGCGGTGTTTTATTCGCCTTACCTGATGGGCATTGGCGGCTACGTGCTGGCGATGACGGTAGTCGCCACCTTCGTCTATTTCACCCGCCTGCAGATGGTGGCCGCGACGGAGAGCGACCTGGATGCGCGCACCGGCCTGCTCGGCAATATCGACATGTGGACGCAGATCGCGGTCTTGCTGCTGCAACTCACGTTGACCGGCCACATCATCCGCCGCTTCGGCATGGCCTTCGCGTTGGCGCTGCTGCCGATCGCCAATGCGCTGGGCTTCATTGGCCTTGCGGTGTTCGGTTCCTTCGCTGCGTTGATCCTGTTGGAGGCCTTGAACAAGGCCGTGCAGCGCGGCCTCACTCGTCCCGCGCGCGAGGCGCTGTTCACCGTGATCAGCCGCGAGGAGAAGTACAAGGCCAAGGCCTTCATCGACACCTTCGTCTATCGCAGCGGCGACGTACTCGGCGCGCAAGTCGAAGGCGCGCTAGGGCGGATCGGGTTGGCGCTGGGCGGGCTGGTCGGCGTGGTGGTGCCGCTGGCGCTGGCCTGGGCAATGCTGGGGATCTGGCTGGGGCGGGCGCAGCAGAAGCGCGCAGAGCTGAAAACGGGGTCAGAGTGAAGTTTCCCGCCCAAGATTTTTGATCAAGCGGAATTGGCCGACGGGAAATTCACTCTGACCCCGTTTTCCCCCGCTTCGCCACTTTCTTCGCAGTCTTTTTCGATTTTGGTTTCGGCTTCGGCTTGCGCAACGCCGCTTCCCACGCCCGCTGCGCCCACGGCCGGAACTCCTGCGGCGAATCCAGTGCGTATTCCGGCACCGACCAATAACTCATCGGGATGCGCTTGCCGCGCGCCTCGTACATGAAGGGCGCGCTGCCTTCGGCCTCGAACGCAGTGCGAGTGAGATCGTCCACCTTCAGGTACAACACTTCGTCGATCACGATGCCGATGATCACGCCATCGCGATACACCCCATAGCCGCCGAACATCGCCCGGGTGGTGACCGGGGCGAATGCGGAGAACAGGTCGTGCAGGTAATCGAGGTATTCGCGGCTCATCGGGCGGTGCTCCTGGACAGGCAATAATGCGCGCATGGCGATGACTCCGACCACCAAGGCGCTCTGGCAAATCCACCTGTGCGTGCTGCTATGGGGCTTCACCGCGATCCTGGGCAAGCTGATCACCCTGCCCGCGCTGCCGCTGGTGTGGTGGCGGATGCTGATCGTGGTGGCGGATGCTGATCGTGGTGGCGGCGCTGGCCTTGGTGCCGAAGGTCTGGCGCGGCATCGCGGCGATGCCCCCGCGCATCCGCTGGGCCTATGCCGGGATCGGCGCGCTGGTCGCGCTGCACTGGCTGACCTTCTACGGCGCGATCAAGTTATCGAATGCGTCCGTCGCCGCCACCTGCATCGCCTTCGCCACGCCGATGACCGCCGTGGTCGAGCCCTTGCTCACCCGGCAGAAATTCCAGCCGCGCGACCTGCTGCTCGGGCTGGCCTCGCTGCCCGGCATCTGGCTTGTGGTCGGCGGCGTGCCCGAGGGCATGCATGCGGGGATCGTGGCCGGCGTGGCCTCGGCCTTCCTGGTCGCCCTGTTCGGCACGCTCAACAAGCGCATGGTCGATGCCGGCGATCCGCTCACCGTCACCGCACTGGAACTCGGCGCCGGCACCGTGGTGCTGACGCTGCTCGCACCACTGATGCCGCTGCTGGTGCCTGCCTTCGCCGGCCCGCTGCTGATCCTGCCCTCCGCGCACGACGGCTTCTGGCTGGTGGTGCTGGCACTGGCCTGCACCCTGTTCCCGTTCGCGCTATGCCTGGTCGCGTTGCGCCACCTGAGCGCGTTCACCGCGCAGCTGTCGGTGAACCTGGAGCCGATCTACGCCATCGTGCTGGCCGCACTCATCTTCGGCGAACAACAGGAGCTCAGCCCGCAGTTCTACCTGGGCGTCGCCATCATCCTCGGCGTGGTGTTCGCGCAGGGTCTGCTGGCCGGGCGGCGCCAGCCCATGCATGCCGAGCAGGTGGGCGTGAGCGAGGCGCGGCAACTGGAATGAGTCGCGCCGATCCGCGCGGCATGGCAGGCTAGCGCGATGTACCAGAGCTACTACGGCCTGCACGAGCCGCCGTTCTCGATCACCCCGGACCCGCGCTTCGTGCATCTCAGCGAACGCCACCGAGACGCTCTGGCGCACCTGCTGTTCGGCATCGACAAGGGCGGCGGCGGCGGTTTCGTGCAGCTGACCGGTGAAGTCGGCACCGGCAAGACCACGCTCAGCCGCCTGCTGCTGGAACAGCTTCCGGAAGATGCGCGTATCGCGCTGGTGCTGAACCCGCGACAGAACGCGGTCGAGCTGCTGGAGACGATCTGCGAAGAACTGCATATCGATATCGAAGGCAAGCGTGGCAGCACCAAGGCGCTGGTCGATGCGCTCAACGCCTATTTGCTCGATGCCTACGCGAAAGGCCTGCGCGTGGTGCTGCTGATCGACGAAGCGCAGAACCTGCCCGCCGATGCGCTGGAACAAGTGCGCCTGCTGACCAACCTGGAAACCGATACCCAAAAGCTGCTGCAGATCCTGCTGCTGGGCCAGCCCGAGCTGCGCGAGATGGTGGCAAGGCCGGAGCTGCGACAACTCGCGCAACGCATCACCGCGCGCTATCACCTGACGCCGCTGGACGCCAAGGAAACCGGCGACTACCTGCGCCATCGCTGGCGCGTGGCCGGCGGGCAGAAATTCCCGTTCGAGGCGAAAGCGGTGCAGCGCATGCACCAGCGTTCCGGCGGCGTGCCGCGCCTGCTCAACGTGATTGCGGAGCGTGCATTGCTTGCCGGCTACGCACGCGATGCAACCGTCATCGACGCAAAACTGGTCGATGCCGCCGCGAATGAAGTCTTGCCGCCGCCATCGCGGAAACGCTGGTGGCCGTGGCTGGCCGCAGCGGCGGGCATTGCCGCGATCGCACTGATGGCGATGCAGTGGCGCGGCACGCCGGTGCCAATGCAGCCCGCCGCAACGTTGGCGCCCACGACATCGCCGGCAAACTCATTGCCGATGAAGCCGAAGCCCGTGCCGGCAACACCAGTCGAATCGATGGATGCCGATGCGTTGACGCAATTGGTCGGCGCCACCGGCGACACGCCGGTACCCGCCTGGCAAGCCCTGCTGGCGGCGTGGAAGCTGCCGGCGGACAGCATCACCGTCGATCCCGCTGGCCCATGTGCGCCTGTTCGCGACGATGTGCATTGTGTACAGGGTCGCGCGAAGTTGGACACGCTGCTGGCATTGGATCGACCTGCATTGCTCCATTTGCGCGCAAGCGGTGCAGACGCATGGGCGCAGTTGCTCGGCGCGGATGCGCGCAAGGCGCGCCTGCGCATCGGCACGCGCACATTCGACCTCGACCGCCTGCTGCTGCAATCGCATTGGGATGGCGATTTCGTCGCGCTCTGGGTCGGTCAGTTACCAAGGCCTCCGTCCACGGCCGAAGTCGCCGCATTCCAGAATGCCCGAGGCCTGCCGGCCGATGGCGTGGCCGGCCCGTTGACCCTGATGGCACTGGCCGGCGACGCACCCGGCCCGCACCTGCTACGCGTACTGGACTGAGCTGATGTCATTGATCCTCGAAGCCCTGCGCAAATCCGAAGCCGAACGCCGCCGGGGCAGCACGCCGGACGTGGCGATGGAGCTGCCGCCCGTGCAGGCCCAGCGCGCGCGCGCGACGCCGGAATGGCTGCTGCCTGCGGTGGTGCTCGGCGCATTCGTCCTGCTCGCCGCCTGGTGGTGGTCGCAACGCAGCACCGATGCGGCGACCAACCCCGAACCCGTCGCCACATCGTCCCGTGCCGAAGCTCGCGCCGAAACCACCACACAACCCGCGGTCGTTCGCCGCATCCAACGGCAAGCAGTCTCCATGCCTGCGACGGCTTCGCCGTCGGTCGCCGCGCCGGTCATCATGGCACCGCCATCGCCGCCCGTGATTGCCGAGCCCGCGCCGCCGGTACGATCGCTGTCGACGCAGCCCGCTTCTCCACCGCCCGTTGACACGCGCAATGTTGCCGACATCGACGCGACTTCGATCCCGCCGGTCAAAGTCAGCATGCACATGTGGGACGAATCGCCCACACGACGCTTCGTCATCCTCGACGGCCAGCGCATGGCCGAGGGCGACCGCAATGGCGAGGTCACCGTCATCGCGATCGAACGCGACGGCGTGGTGGTGGAACGCAACGGTCAGCGCGCGCGCGTGCCGCTGCCCTGATCGCCCCGGTGCTCAGTCGCACCCGCGCTTATTCACCCATGTAGCAGCAGTTGAGCTTGTTGCCGTCCAGGTCGCGGAAGTAGGCAGCATAGAACCCCGGCCAACGCTGGCCCGGTGCGCCTTCATCGGTGGCGCCGAGTTCCAGCGCCTTGGCGTAGACCGCATCCACTTGCTCACGACTATTACCCTGCAAGGCGACCATGGTGCCGTTGCCGACCGTGGCCGCTTCCTTGTTGAACGGATAGGTGATGCCCAAGCCCGCACCCTGCTCCGAATTGGCCCAGGCGATGTAGTAATCCGGCTCTTCCATCATGCGGGTCGCACCCAGCGGGGCCAGTACGGCGTCGTAGAACGCGGCGGCCTTCTGCAGGTCCTTGGTTCCGAGGGTGGCGTAGGCAAGCATCGTGGTTCTCCGGCGGTTCGAGAGCGGCAGCCTACACCGCAGCCGCGGCATCGGTATGCTGCGCGCATGCAGAGCCTCGATTTCGAACTCGACCGCGACTTCGTCGAACTCAACCAGCTGCTGAAACTGGCAGGACTGTGCGATTCCGGCGGCGCCGGCAAGCAGCTGGTCGCCAGTGGCGTCGTCTCCGTCGACGGCCAACAGGAAGGCCGCAAGACCGCCAAGATCCGCGCCGGCCAGGTGGTGCGGGTGGACGACATCGAAATCCGGGTCGTGGCGGCTGCCTGAATTTTTTTCGGTGCGGCGCGTGAGATTCCGCACGCTGGCGCGAATCATGGTGTCGAGAGGCGCAACAAGCGCGCCAGGGATTCCATGGATACGATTGCCGCCACCATGTGCGCAATGACCGCGACCGACCGCCACGAGGCCTTCAGCGACCTGCTGCAGCGGCATCGCGGCATCGTGTTCAAGGTCGCCAACACCTACGCCAGGCGAGCCGAGGATCGCGACGACCTGGTGCAGGAAATTTCCGCGCAGCTCTGGCATGCCTGGCCGAACTACGACCCTGCACGCAGCTTCAGCACCTGGATGTACCGGGTGGCGCTGAACGTGGCGATCAGCCATGTCCGCGAGCAATCCGTGCGCGGTCGCCATGACGCGGTGCCACTGGACGAGGACATCCACGACGTTGCCGATGCAGCGGCGAGCGACCACGAACGCGACCAGCACGTCCGCCTGCTGCAGGGCTTCATCCAGCGACAGGCGCCGCTCGACCGCGCGCTGCTGCTGCTCTATCTGGATGATCGCCCGCAACGCGAGATCGCCGAGATCCTCGGCATCACGGAAAGCAATGTCTCCACCAAGATCGGGCGCCTCAAGCAGCGCATCCGCGACGAACTCTGACCGAACTGGACCGCATGGACACCACCATGGAACTCGACGATTTCAAATCCGCTTGGCAGGCCATCGACCGCCGCCTGGAACTGGACAACCGGCTCAAGCTGCACGACCTGCGCGAACGCACCCTGACCAGGACGCGCGGCAGCCTGCGCCCGCTGTTCTGGGGCCAGGTCGCGCAGATCCTGTTCGGCATCCCCTTCATCCTGCTGGCCGCGCTGCTGTGGATGAGCCATCCCGCGCATGCCTCCACGATCGTGGCCGGCGTGCTGGTGCATGCCTATGGCGTGCTGACCATCATCGGCGCGGGCGTGGTGCTGGGACAGATCGGCAAGATCGACCATGCGATGCCGGTACTCGACATCCAGAAGCAGCTGCTGCGTGCGCGCACCTTCTACATCCGCAGCGGCATGGTCGCCGGCCTGCCGTGGTGGTTCCTGTGGATCGCGATCCTGCAGGTGCTCGCCGGTCTTTCCGATGTCGACCTGCTGGCCAAGGCGCCATCGCTGGTATGGACCGGCTATGGCATCGGCATCGCCGGCCTGTTGGCGACATTGTGGTTCCACCGCTGGGCGCGCCGCCCGGAACGCGCCGAATTCGGCAAGAAAATGGACGACAGCCTGACCGGCGGCAGCCTGCGCAAGGCACTGGCGCAGCTGGATGAGCTCAAGCGCTTCGAGCAGGAATGAACGAACAGGAATGACCGGGCAGGCATGACCTGACCTACAGCTGCTGCCACTTCGGCGCAGCGGCACCCACCAACCACGATCCACTGCCGCACGCATTGCACGCGGCACGGGCCAACGCATGCCTGCAAAACGGCATCCAACGGAGACATTTCATGCAAACGCAGCCGCTACACCCGCCCACCGAACGCCTGCACGGCCTGGATGCGGTGCGCGCCATCGCCCTGCTGCTGGGCCTGATCGTCCATGCTGCCATGAGCTGGCTGCCCGGCGCGCAGTATTTCTGGGTGACCCACGACACCTCGCCCAGCGCATGGGCCGGGTTGGTGTTCTACGTGCCGCACATGTTCCGCATGCTGCTGTTCTTCCTGCTGGCCGGTTTCTTCGCGCGCATGGCCCGCGAACGCCTGGGGGCGAACGCCTTCATGCGCGACCGCTTCAGCCGCATCGGCGTGCCGCTACTGGCCGGATGGTTCCCGGTGCTGATGGCGATCCTCGGCGTCGGCGCCTGGAGCCTGTGGCTGGCCAACGGCGGCAGCATGCCGCCCACGCCGGAACCGCCACCGCTGTCGCCGCGCAACTTCCCGCTCACCCACCTGTGGTTCCTGTACGCGCTGCTGCTCTGCTATGCCGCGGCATTGCTCGTTCGCGCCAGCGTGGGTCGCAGCAGCATCGCCATGCAGTTCGCCGATGCGATCACGCGCCTGCTGTCCGGGCCGATGGGGCCGGTGCTGCTCGCCTTGCCGCTGGGCCTGGCGATGGCGCTGCATGCCAAGTGGTATGCCTGGTTCGGCATCCCCACGCCGGATCAGTCGCTATATCCCAATCTCGCCGCCTGCATCGCGTTCGGCAGCGCCTTCGGCTTCGGCTGGCTGCTGCAGCGGCAGCCCGGCCTGCTGCAGCACTGGGCCACGCGCTGGCCGCTGCACCTGGCGCTGGCGCTGCTGGCGACCGCCGGCTGCCTGCACTACATCGGCCTGGCACCGCGTCTTGAAGTCGCTCCGGCTGGACTGGAAACTTTCGCCTATGCCGCTGCCTACGCCTTCGCCGGCTGGAGCTGGACCTTCGCCCTGGTCGGCCTGGGCCTGCGCTTCCTGTCCGGTTACAGCCGCGTGCGCCGCTACCTGGCCGATGCCTCGTACTGGATCTACATCGTCCATCTGCCGGTGGTGATGGCGCTGCAAGTCGTGCTGTCGCGAGTGCACTGGCCGTGGTTGGTGGAGTTCGTACTTGCGCTGACGGTGGCGATGGCCTTGCTATTGGCCAGCTACGACCTGCTGGTGCGCAACACCTTCATCGGCGCGCGGCTCAACGGCCGGCGCAAGCCGCGCGGGCTGGAACAGCGCTGAAGCCCTGCCGGAAGTTGACTGACTTCGAGCACGTCCAAGCCATCGCATGCTTCGCTACGTTGGCGACATGAACCCAACTATTGCGGAGCATGCGATGAAGAAGATCCTGGTCGGCCTTGCCCTCGTCGCCATCCTGTGTGCCGTGGGCGGGGCCGGCTACCGCTTCGGGCAGTATCTGGCGGACAGGGCCGCACCAACGGGACAGGCAGGCGCCCATACCTGAGTCACTGCGGCGGTGCGGCGGCACGCTCCTCTGTCGCGGCGTCAGGCGCTTCGACGGTTTCCGGCTCGGCAGCGAGCTGCGGGATGTCGAGGATGGCGCCATCGAGTTCGGCCATCGGGCTTTCATCCGGGCATTGCGCATCGGGGAAGCCGAAACGCGAACGCAGCTCCAGCCCGCAGGCATTGATGTCGACCACGTCCTGCGCGGTTTCATCGGCCGGCTGCATGCACTGGGCCTCGTAGGCGCGACGGAAGGCATCGCGGCGGCGCACGAAATCGTTGCCGCAGCGGCGCGCCAGGCGGATGCGGTTGAGATCGTCTTCCACCGCATTCGCACCGGACAGGCCGTAGCGCTCCAATTCGTCCGCCGTCAGCACGCGCAATTCGCGGTTCGGCACCGTTGTCATCAAGTCGTAGACCTCGGCGGAGGCGCCGTTGCGCTCCAGGTAATTGCGCAGATCCTCGCTGACCTTGCGCAGTTCCTCGCCCAGTTCCTTGCGCGATGTCGCCGAAGAACCCACGCGGATCATGCGATGGATGCCGACCGGCCCCGCCACCACCCGCATGTCGCCGGCGGCCAGCAGCAGCACGCAGGCACTGTGGCAGACCGAGTCGTCGCGCACCCAGATCGTCCAGTCGTTTTCGCCGATGGCATCGCCGGCCCGGATCGCCGCTTCGACGTGACCACCAGCGGAGTCGATGTCGAGGATGCGCTTGCCGATGCCGAGATCGGTCGCCAGCTTGCCGGTGCGTTCGGCTAGCGCGGCGAAGCTGGCGGTGACCTTGCCCTTGTAGCGCAGCCGCACCAGCCCGGTGCCACGGCAATCCTGCATGGTGTTGCGCAAGTCCACATAGGCCAGCGACAACACCGGCCGGCCATCGCCCTTGCCGTAGTCGGAACCGCAGTCGATCCAGGCATCGCCGGCTTCCAGCCTTACCGGCAACCAGTCGACGTCAGCCTGTTGCTTGCGTTGCACGACCGGCGCCGCCTGCGCGGCCTGGTCGACGCTGGCGCCGGTCTGCACTTCGGGCGTACGGTTGCAGGCGATGGCAGACAGGCACAACGCAAGCAGGATCCAACGACGCGGCATCGAACGAACCATGGCTGGGGATCGTGCAGTCTAGCCGGCGGCGATGCGACGGCGCGCAACCGCCGATGAACCGGCCCATCCGGCAGCCGAGCGGCCGAATGCCCTGTCCGGCATTCACACGGATTCGCGTTGTCCACCGCAATGGGCCGGGGACGGAGTCATGGATACCAGCAACTTCCTCAACGAACTCAAGCGCCGTCAGATCTATCGCGGTGGCGTGATGTACGTGGTTGCCGGCTGGGTCATCGTGCAGGTCGCCACTACCTTGTTCCCGATCTTCAACATCCCGGACTGGTCGATCCGACTGGTCGTGGTCGCGCTGCTGGTGGGTTTCCCGCTGGCCCTGGTCGCGCTCTGGATGTTCGAAAGCAGCGGTTCGAGCGCGAAGAAAGCGACGACCGGCGAGGCGGTACCGGCTCCACAACCACACGTCGAACGCAGGCGCAACGGCGACCGTAGCGGCGATACCATCGCCAAGATGATGGAAAACGAACGACTTGAGCGGCAACGCGCGAACGAGGAACTGATCGCCGCGCTCGACCGCCTGCACAACACCCAGCACGGCACCCCTCGCGATCCTTCCGTGATTCAGGCCGAATCCCCGGCGCAATACGCGATCACGCCCATTCAACCGCCTCGTCGGCGCCCGCCACGGATCGGCGTCATCTTCATCGGCATATTCGCGCTGCTGCTGTCGGCATGGGTGATCTGGATCCTGATCGCGCCTTCTGCATCGCTGGCGCCGATGGCGGACTCCGGCAAGATCACCCATCAGTACGTCATGCCCGCCTACAAGCAGGTCGAGCAGATCGGTGCGGCATTGCTGGAGCCGTTGCTGCACAAGATCGGCGTGCACATCGCGCCGGAGCGCGTCTTCAACGCGCTGATGATGCTGGTCGCCCTGCTGGTGCTGCGCAACCTGTATCGCTCCATGTTGCGCACCCGGCGCGTGCGTCGCGGTTACGGTTGACGGCCGCGCTCATGCGCGTCGCAGCGCCCCGAACGGAATGTCGCGGCGCAGGCGATAGCCCATCGTTTCGTAGAGTGCCTTGGCTCGTTCGTTCGAATACGCCACATGCAGGAATGGCTGCTTCCCCGAGCGCAGCGTTTCATTGGTGAGGAAAGCAGTGAGTCGCCGCGCGCAACCGCGGCCGAGGAAATCCGGATGCGTGCAGATCGCACTCATCTCGCGCGCATCCGGCGCCCCAAGGCGTTCACCGATGATGGCCGCAAGCCGACCGTCCACGTACATGCCGAAGTAGCGGCCGAGCTCCATCGTGCGCGTGCGGAAGTAATGCGGGTACACGAGCGCGGTCAATGCCAACACGTCGGCACGATGGCGTTCATCGAGCTCGATGATCTCGGGGCCGCCACTGACCGAGAGTTCGTGGTCGCAATGCATCTGCGCCAAATCGTCAAAAGGCTCCAGCAGCCACCCGACGGGCAAACGTGCAGGAACGACGCCGAGCACCAGCACGCTGTCGCCAACCTGCACCAGCGCTTCCAGCGCATCGGCCAGCCTGGCATCCGCATTGGGTATGCCGAGGAACGGGGCGAATTCACCTGGATAGCGCAGCACCTCGCCATGCCGCAAGGCCACGTCGGCATGGATCGAGTCCAACGCCGAAAAAAACGGGTTATCGAGCGCGCTCGTCGTCATCCGTGCAGTGTAGCCACGAGCCGATCACGTGTTATTTCTCCCCCTCTGTCGAAACTCGGCATTCCGATTCGTCGCAATGGGGTCGGCGTACTCGCGCCGCCCCACCTCAAGGAGAACACCATGTCCTACATCGACGGTTTCGTGATCGCGGTACCGACCGCCAACCGGCAGGCATTCATCGACTTCGCTCGCGAATTCGATCCGATCTTTCTCGAATACGGCGCCACCCGCGTACTTGAATGCTGGGGCGAGGACGTGCCGCATGGGAAGCAGACCGATTTCTACCGCGCGGTGGCCGCAAAAGACGACGAGACGGTGTGTTTTTCGTGGATCGAATGGCCGGACAAGGCCACCCGCGACGCCGGCATGAAGAAGATGATGGAAGACCCGCGCATGGATCCGAACAACCCGATGCCGTTCGACGGCGCACGGATGATCTATGGCAGCTTCGCGCCGGTGCTTGAGCTCAACGCCTAGCGCACCATGCACGCATTCCAGCGCGCGTTCACCCGTTCGGCGAACCAGGCCGTGGTCAGCTTGCGGGTGATCTTGGGGCTGTCCAACGCGATATCCGGCACCCGTGCACGCACGACCGGCTTGCCTGTGCCCATGCCGTCGGCGATGGCGTACACGCGCTGGTAAAGATCCGTATTCGCGAACGAGGCGTTGCGGCCCTGCGCCAGGGCTGCACGGATACCGGCTGCATCCAGCCCGAGCCGCGGCGCGATCCTGCGCAACGCTGTTTCGGTCGCGCCGGGCTTGTCCATCGTCGCACCGGGCGCCAGCAGGTCGCCGTCGCGTACCAATTGCGTGCCGCTGGCGATCGCCGCCGCCTGCTGGAACGCGGCATTGCGGCTGGCGTACCAGCCCGCGTTGAAGTCGGCGAAGCGGTACAGCGACCGATCGTAGTCGACCGGATAACCCAATAAATGCTTGATACCGAAATACAGGCCGCCGCGCCGGCTGAACACCTCGCTGCGAACCGAACCCTCCACCGGGTACGGATAACCACGCAGGTGACGCTGGGCGAAGTCGATGCGCACCTGCATCGGTCCGCCGGTGCGCACCGGGTTGTAGCGCGCGAACAGACGCTGGCCCATCGGCACGCGATGGGTCATTTCCTCGAACAGTTCGGACAATTCCTGCTCCGTGCGCAACGCGTCGATGCGCTGCGCATAGGTACGTCCATCCGGGGAATGAAAGCGCAATGCCGCTTCGACCATGAAGTGCGGGACATGCAGTTTTTCCGCGCGCCGGTCGATCTCCGCACGCGCGATCTTCGCCAGTCCCGGCACCGGCGGATCGGCGCGATAGGTGGATTCCTGCTCGATCACCGCCAACACCGCGCACAGGTTCGACGTGCTCGCATCGAGCCGCTGCGCGGCAAACGCGGCCTGGATATCGCGCGCCCAGCCATCGCGATCATGCAAGGTGGCCGGCAATTTGCGCAGCAACTCGGCACGCACCTGCTCCGGCGTGCGTTGCGGTTCGCAAGCAGGCAGGCAGGCAATGCCCAGGCACAGGGCGAGCAACAGAGGGACTCGATGGCGTCGTGGAACAGGCGTCATGCGGCATGGCCGGCAAAGTTCCGCGCAGGCTAGCAGGCACAGCTGAACGGCCCTCGACCTGCGATCATGCACGGATGACATCGCCCACCCGCTTCGCCGACCTCGCCTTGGCCCCGTCCCTGCACCCGGGCCTGGACGCCCTCGACTACACCACCCTGACCCCGATCCAGGCGCAGGCCCTGCCCGCGATCCTGGAAGGCCGCGACGTGATCGCGCAGGCGCCGACCGGCAGCGGCAAGACCGCCGCCTTCGGGCTGGGCCTGCTGCAGGGCATCGATGCCGGCGCGGTCAGCACGCAGGCGCTGGTGCTGTGCCCCACCCGCGAACTGGCCGATCAGGTGGGCAAGCAGCTGCGCAAGCTCGCCACCGGTATCGCCAACCTGAAACTTTCGGTGCTGTGCGGCGGCATTCCGCTGGGCCCGCAACTGGCCTCGCTCACCCATGCGCCGCATGTGGTGGTGGGCACGCCCGGTCGCGTACTGGAGCTGGTGCAGAAGGATGCGCTGGATCTGCGCAAGGTGCGCACGCTGGTGCTGGACGAAGCCGACCGCATGCTGGACATGGGTTTCGACGAACCGATCCGCGCCTTGGTGAAACGCACACCGAAGGATCGGCAGACGTTGTTGTTCTCGGCCACGTTTCCGGAATCGATCCGCACGCTGGCCAAGGCGATGCTGCGCGAACCACTGGAGGTCAGCGTGGATGGCGGCGCGCAACCCGCGGCGATCCGCGCGAATTTCTTCGAAGCCGATCCCGCCCGCCGCGCGCAACAACTGGCCGCGCTGCTGCTGCAATTCAAGCCGGAATCGACCGTGGTGTTCTGCAACATGCGCCGCGATACCGAGGAAGTGGTTGGCTCGCTGGCGCATTACGGCTTCACCGCGCTCGCCCTGCATGGCGACATGGAACAGCGTGATCGCGACGAAGTGCTGGTGCGCTTCGCGAACAGGAGCTGCAATGTGCTGGTCGCCAGCGACGTGGCGGCACGTGGTCTCGACATCGACGATATCGACGCAGTGGTGAATTACGAGCTGCCCACCGATGCCGACACCTATCTGCATCGCGTCGGTCGCACCGGCCGCGCCGGGCGCAATGGCCTTGCATTGAGCCTGGTTGCGCCGCAGGAACGCGGACGTGCGGCGCTGATCGAGGAACGCCAAGGCAATGCGATCCGCTACGAGCGCATCGCCCCGCTCGATGGCAAGCCGCACGACGTGCCGCAAGCGGCGATGGTCACCCTGCGCATCGATGCCGGCCGCACCAACAAGCTGCGCCCAGGCGATATCGTCGGCGCATTGACCGGCGATGCCGGCGGCCTGCCCAAGGACGCCATCGGCAAGATCGACGTGTTCGCGACGCGCAGCTATGTGGCCATCACGCGCGCCGAAGGCGGTCACGCACTGACGCAATTGCGCGCGGGCAAGATCAAGGGACGCAAGTTCCGCATCAACCGGCTCTGACCGCCGCATGCGCCGTCGACAGGGCATGACCTGATTGCCTGTTGCAATAATTCGATATTTCTGGAATTATCGAATCATGAACACCGAGACCGCCCTATCCGCCCTCCGCGCCCTTGGCCATGAGTCCCGGCTGGCTGCGTTCCGCCAGCTGGTGCAGGCCGGCCCCGAAGGGCTCTCCGTCGGCGAGCTGCGCGACCGCCTGGACTTGCCACCCGCCACCCTGAGTGCACACCTCAACGTGCTGCGCGCCGCAGGCCTGGTCGATGACGAACGCGAAGGACGCGTCATCCGCGTCCGCGCCAACTACCGGCAGATGAGCACCCTGCTCGGCTACCTCACCGAGAACTGTTGCGCCGGCACCGTGGATTGCGGGCCGGCGTCCGCCTGTGGTCCACGCAAACCAGGAGCCAAGCCATGAACCGTTTTCACGTGCACCTCAACGTCGCCGACCTCGCCGGCAGCGTCCGCTTCTACCAGGAACTGTTCGGCGCCGAGCCCAGCGTGCTTAAGCCCGACTACGCAAAGTGGATGCTCGAGGATCCGCGCATCAACTTCGCAATCTCCAATACCGGCCGCGCGCCCGGCATCGACCACCTCGGCCTGCAGGTCGACAGTGGCGAGGAACTGGCCGCGCTCGGCCAGCGCCTGCAGGCTGCCGGTGGCGCGCTGGTACCGGAGAACGCGACCATCTGCTGCTACGCGCAGTCCGACAAGACCTGGACCGAAGACCCGCAAGGCACGCGCTGGGAAACCTTCCACACCTTCGGCGATGCGACCACCTATCACGCCGGCGAAGCCGCCTGCGCCACCGATGGCGCGTCCTGCACACCCGACGTGAACGCGATGAAGCCGATGAGCGAAAAGACCGGGGCCTGCTGCGCACCGCAGTCCGGCTGCTGCTGATACCCATCCACCCATGACGATCGCCATGAACACGCCGCCCTACAACATCCTGTTCCTCTGCACCGGCAACAGCGCACGGAGCATCCTTGCCGAAGGCCTGGTCAACCACCTCTCGAACGGTCGCTTCAAGGGTTACAGCGCCGGCAGCCAGCCGATGGGCCGGGTCAATCCGCTCGCCATCGAAACCCTTCAGCAGCTCGGTTGCGACACCAGCGGCATGTCCAGTAAGAGCTGGGACGTGTTCGCCGGTGAAAATGCACCGAAGATGGATTTCGTCATCACCGTCTGCGACAGCGCGGCAGGCGAAGCCTGTCCGTATTGGCCCGGCACGCCGATGACCGCGCATTGGGGCTTCGCCGATCCTTCGCATGTGGAAGGTGACGATGAAACCAAGCGCCTCGCGTTCGCGAAGACCGCGCAAGCCATCGCCCATCGCCTGCGGCTGTTCCTGTCGCTGCCGATGGATAAGCTGGACACGCTTTCGCTGCAACGCGAGCTGCGCCAGATCGGTACCGCAGGATGATCGCGCTGCACCGTCGCCTGCTGGCCGAAGCGCTTGGCACCCTGTTGCTGCTGACCACCGTGGTCGGCTCCGGGATCATGGGCGTGGCGCTTTCGGCCGGCAACGACGGCATCGCGTTGCTGGCGAATGCTGCGGCCACTGCCGGCATCCTGTACGTGCTGATCGCGGTGCTCGGGCCGATCTCCGGCGCGCATTTCAATCCGGCGGTGACGCTGGCGATGCGCATGCGAGGTGAAATGACATCGCGCGATGCGGCCGCCTATATCGCCGTGCAGGTCATCGCCGCGATTGCCGGCGTGTTGCTGGCGCATGCGATGTTCGATCAATCCTTGCTGCAACCCGGCACGCACGCGCGTACCGGCGGCGCGCAATGGCTGAGCGAAGGCGTGGCGACCTGCGGGCTGATGTTGACCACCCTGCTGGGCCTGCGCCATCGCCCGAACGCCATTCCGGCGTTGGTGGCCAGCTACATCTTCGCCGCCTACTGGTTTACCGCCAGCACCTCGTTCGCCAATCCGGCAGTGACCATCGCGCGTGCGTTCACACATACGTTCGCCGGCATCCGCCCGCAGGACGTGGGCGGCTTCGTGATCGCACAACTTGCGGGCACGCTTGCGGCCATCGGCATCGCAAGCGTGCTACTCGGACGCAAAGAGCCTGTGTCAGCGCGCGACTGATCCTTCGGCGGCGACCACCGAACGCCACCAGCGTTCACCCGCATGCGGCGCATTGATGTCGATGCGCTCGCCCATGATCGGCGTGGCGATATTCACGCCACGCTCGCTGCCCAGCGCCAGTACGCGCTCAAACGGCTCGTTCCAGGCATGCATCGCAAGATCGAAGGTGCCGTTGTGGATCGGCAGCAGCCAACCGCCGCGCAGGTCGAGGTGCGCCTGCATGGTCTGCTCCGGCTGCATGTGCACATACGGCCATTGCGTGTTGTAGGCGCCGGTTTCCATCAGGGTAAGGTCGAACGGGCCGAAGCGGCGGCCGATCTCGGCGAAGCCGTCGAAGTAGCCGCTGTCGCCGCTGAAATAGACGCGCTTGTCGCCGTCCACGATCACCCACGAACCCCACAGCGTGCGGTTGCCGTCACGCAGGCCGCGCCCGGAGAAATGCTGGGTCGGCGCGAAGGTGAACTGCACGCCGTCGATGCCGATGCCCTGCCACCAGTCGAACTGACGCACCTTGTCGCGCGGCACGCCCCAATCGATCAGGCGGTCGCCCACGCCGAGCGGGGTGAGGAACAGGCTGGTCTTGCTGGCGAGTGCCTTGATCGCGGCCTTGTCGAGGTGATCGTAATGGTCGTGCGAGAGCAGCACGCCACGGATCGGCGGCAATTCGTCCAGCGCGATCGGCGGCGCGTGGAAGCGCTTCGGGCCGAACCATTGCACCGGCGAAGCACGCTTGGCGAACACCGGATCGGTAAGCCACCACTTGCCGCGCAGCTTGATCAGGATGGTCGAATGGCCGAGGCGATACAGGCTGCGATCCGGCGCGGCATCGAGCTCCGCGCGTGAGAGCTTATGCACCGGGATCGGCGCATGCGGCTCGGTGTTCTTCGGTTTGTTGAAGAAGAAATCCCACATCGTGGACGCGCCCGGTTCCGCGGTGGTGGCGGGCTTGGGCGTGCTGTTGCGGAACTGGCCGTCGGTGAATTGTTTCGATTCCGCGTAGTCGCCGAGCGGCGCACGCAGGCATTGGGAAGCGGTCAAGGCGATGAATCCAAGCAAAAGGGGGATGAGCAGCAACCTGGGCAACCTGCGCTGGCGGTTCGGCTTCGGGGTGGAGTCGATGTCAGGCATGTAGGCAGTTGCTTTGGCTTGGAGAAGACGTGGGGATGGATCGGCAGCAGGCAAGCCCCCACCGGAACGCCTGTGCGCGGGATTAACGCAGGGTTGTGGTGGCTGTTTCGCTCAGCCCTTGTCCGCGGCAATCGCCATCGGGTTCGGCGTGGGCTGCGCGACCCGCCGCAAAGTGTGGCGGTCGGTGTGCATGAACGGCTCGGGCACACCCTTGATCATCAACACCGTGGTCTCGTCGTAGCTCCAGGTGTCGTCGTCATTCACGGTCACGGTGATGCTGAAACGCTCGGTGCGGAAATTTTCTTCGAGGAAAATGTTCGAGCATATGCCGTTCTCGGTACTGCCGCGTTCGGCGTCCAGGCTGAAGCTGCGCGCATCGGCGGCGGCCTGCCCCTTGGCCAGCGCGATCTGCCCGCGCGGGATGGTCAGGCTCTGCAGGATGCAGCCGGTGGCCGGCTCCCACAGCCAGAAGCCCACCTGCTCGTGATACATGTCCACTTCGCCCGGTTTGACGATGCGGGTGTGGTAACGCAGGCCGTAGAACAGCTGCGGGCCATTGGTCTGCGGATCGATCGGCTGCAGCTCGAAGCGCTCGATGTAGCGCTGGCTCTCCGCGCCATCAGCGGTGGGCTTCACGTCCTCGCCCTGGTCGTTCTCCCAGATGCCCGCCAGCGGTCGCAGCGGGCCGAGGTTGTCCAGGGTATGCGGATCGGGATCGGGCTCATCGAACAGGTGCTTGGGGAACTTGGACATCGGTCTGCGCCACTCGTTGTGCGGATACGCGAACCTTGATTGATCGGCGCGCGCTCGGCAACCCTGCGTACTTTTCCACGCGGACGCTAGACTGGCCGGCATCGAAACCGGGATACACCGCCGCGTGCGCCAAATCGCCGTCCATCGCTATGTCACTCCGCTGCGCGAGGGCGGCTCGCTGCCGGCCGTGGTGGAAGGCGACGACCTGGGCCTGTACGTGCTCAAGTTCCGTGGTGCGGGCCAAGGCGCGCGTGCGCTGGTGGCCGAGTGGATCGGCGGCGAAGTGGCGCGCGCGTTGGGATTGCCGATGCCGGAAATCGTCGCAGCCACGCTGGACCCGATCCTGGCCAGCACCGAGGGCGACCCGGAGATCCAGGACCTGATCCGCGCCAGCGCCGGCCTGAACCTGGCGCTGGACTATCTGCCGGGCGCGGTCACTTTCGATCCGGCGGTCGATGTCGTGGATGGCGAACTGGCCTCGCGCATCGTCTGGCTGGATGCCTTCCTCTCCAATGTCGACCGCACCGCGCGCAATGCCAACATGCTGATGTGGCATCGCAAGTTGTGGCTGATCGACCACGGCGCTGCCCTGTATTTCCACCACGGCTGGGATGGGCGGGATGCCGATCCGGCCAGCCGTTTTCCGCTGATCCGTGACCATGTGCTGCTGCCGTACGCCGACCGGATCGAAGCGGTCGATGCCGACTGCGCTGCGCGCCTTGGCGATGACGTGTTGCGCGACATCGTGATGCAATTGCCAAATGAGTGGCTCGGCGGCGAAGAGCTGCTGGCCGATCCCGATGCGCATCGGCAGGCCTATCTGGATTACCTGATCCGCCGCGTCGCGCAGCGCCAGGGCTTCGTGCAGGAGGCGATCAATGCACGCGCTTGAAACCTACGATTACGCGGTGATCCGTGTGGTACCACGGGTCGAGCGCGGCGAATTCGTCAATGCCGGCATCCTGCTGTCGCGGCAGCGGCCGGCGTTCCTGGAAGCGCGCATCCACCTGGATGCTGCGCGCGTCCTGGCGCTGGATCCCGCCGCCGACATCGAAACCATCCAGCGACATTTGCAGGCCTTTCCGGCGATCTGCAGCGGCGCGCCCGGCTCCGGCCCCATCGGCCAGCTGCCGCTGCGCGCGCGCTTCCACTGGCTCACCGCGACGCGCAGTTCGATCATCCAGACCTCGCCGATCCACAGCGGGCAATGCACGGAGCCGGCCATCGCCATCGAACGCCTGCTGGCGCAGATGGTGCTGCCGCCTACCGCATAAGCGTCAGGCCGCGACCACCCGCACGGGCACCGATTTCGCCGCCGGCGTGCCGCTGGTCTTGTCGTAGTAGTCCAGCGGGATCAGCGGATTGAGCTCCGGGTAATAGCCGGCAATCGCGCCGCGCGGCATCGGGTAGTCCAGCACGCTCAGGCCTTCGACACGACGCGGGATGCCGTCCGTACTGATGGTCTCCAGCGCCACTTTCTGTCCTTCGACCAAACCGCGATCCGCGATGTCCTGCGCGTTCATGAACAACACCATGCGGTCGTTGTACACGCCGCGATAGCGGTCGTTGTAGCTGTAGATGGTGGTATTGAACTGGTCGTGCGAACGCACCGTGGCCAATCGCAGCATCGCTGGGTCGTCCACCACGGCGTTCACGTGCAGGCCCGGCAACGGCAGGAAATTCGCCTTGCCATTCGGCGTCTTCCACACGAGGCGACGCGGTGCCACGTCCAGGTGGAAGCCATTCGGCGCCTGGATCTTCTGGTTGAAGCCTTCGTAGATCTCCGGATACACCTCGGCGATCTTGTCGCGGATCGCTGCGTAGTCGTCGGCGTAACGCGCCCAGTCGGTCTTGCTGTCCGGCAACGCGGCCATCGCCATGCGGCAGACGATCTCCACCTCCGGCATCAGGTCCGGGCTGGCCGGTTCCAGCACCCCGCGTGAAGCGCTGACGTTCGACATCGAATCCTCGATGGTCACGAACTGTTCGCCCAGCCCCGTGATAAACCGCTCCGAGCGCGCCACTACCGGCAGGATGAGCGCATCCTTGCCGTGCACCATGTGCCCGCGATTGAGCTTGGTGGCGATGCCCACGGTCAGGTCGAGCTTGCGCATCGCCGCGTAGGAACGTTCGGTATCCGGCACCGCACGCACGAAATTGCCGCCCATGCCGATGAATACCTTGGCGCTGCCGTCCAGCATCGCCTCCACGCTTTCCACCGTGTGGTGACCCCAGTCGCGCGGCGGCTCGAAACCGAACACCTCGCGCACGCGATCCAGGTATTCCGGCGACGGGCGTTCATCGATGCCCACCGTGCGGTCGCCCTGCACATTGGAGTGGCCGCGGATCGGGCTGATGCCGGCACCCGGCTTGCCGTAATTGCCCTTCAGCAGCAGCAAGCTGGCCACCTGCTGCAACAACTGCGACCCCAGCTGGTGCTGGGTCAGGCCCATGCCGTAGCAGATGATGGTGGCGTTGGAGCGGATGTAGATTTCCGCGCAGCGGCGGATCTGTTCTTCCGCCAAGCCGGACACTTCCACGATCTCCGCCCAGTCCTGGGCGAGCGCGTCTTCGCGGATGGCCTCGATACCGACGGTGTGTTCGCGGATGAACTCGTGGTCGAGCACGGTTTCGCCAGCGGCTTCGCGCTCGAACATCACCTTCATGATGCCCTTGATGAAGGCCAGGTCGCCGCCGATCTTGATGTGGACGAATTCGCTGGAGACCTTGGTCGAGCCGAAGGTCGCCATCTGCAGGATGTCCTGCGGCTCGGTGAAGCGGATCAGCGCGCGCTCCGGCATCGGGTTCACCGCCACGATGGGGATGCCGCGTTTCCGCGCTTCGACCAGGTTGGTCATCATCCGCGGCGAATTGGTGCCGGTGTTCTGGCCGATGACGAAGATCGCCTCGGCGTGGTCGAAATCCTCCAGCACCACCGTGCCCTTGCCTACCCCGATCGCCGGCGGCAGGCCGCGACTGGTCGGCTCGTGGCACATGTTGGAGCAGTCCGGGAAATTGTTGGTGCCGAATTCGCGAACGAAGATCGAATACAGGAAGGCCGCTTCGTTCGGCGTGCGGCCGGAGGTGTAGAACTCGGCCTGGTGCGGGCTTTCCAGCCCGCGCAGGTGCTTGCCGATCAACGCAAACGCGTCGTCCCAGCTGCAGGGCACGTAATGGTCGGTCGCGGCGTCATAGCGCATCGGTTCGGTCAACCGGCCCTGCATTTCCAGCCAGTAATCCGACTGTTCCATCAGCTCGGTGACGGAGTGCTCGGCGAAGAACTCGCGGGTGACGCGGAACTTGGTGGCTTCGTGCGCCAGCGCCTTGGCGCCGTTTTCGCAGAAATCGAACAGCTTTTCGCAGGCCTGGTCCGGAAACGCACAGCTCGGGCATTTGAAGCCGCCGGGCTTGTTCATCTTCAGCAGCGCTTCGGAGCCCTTCACGATCACGCTTTGCTGCATCAGCACCTTGGCGGTGGCCGCCGCTGCGCCCCAACCGCCGGCCGGCGCGTTGTAAGCCTTGTAATAGGGTGTCTTGCCGTTGCCCATGCCAGCACTCCATCGCGGGTCGATGGCACGACTTTACTCCGATGCCGGGCGCTGCCACAGCCCCGCGTTTTCGCTAACCTGCGCGAATGGACAAAATGCAAACGCCACCCGCCGGGCTCACCCACCTGCTCGACCCCAACACGCTTACCGGCGCACTGGTGCTGGCCGCAGCCGCCTTCGCCATCGCAACGATTGTCGTTGTGTTGATCCGCCGCTTCACCCGACGCCTTGAAAAGCGGATGTCTGACGTGACCGTGCTGCGCTTCGTCAGCCTGCTCATCCAGCTGGCGGTCTATCTGTTGGCGCTGGTGCTGTACGCGCACCTGATCCCGCAGCTGCGTTCCGTCGGCACCGCGCTGCTCGCCGGTGCCGGCGTCCTCTCCGTGGTGGGCGGGCTGGCCGCGCAGGACACCCTGGGCAACCTGATCGCCGGTTTCTCGCTGGTGATGTCCGGGGCGATCCGCGAAGGTGAAACCATCAAGCTTTACACCCCGGTTGGCCTGATCACCGCACGCGTGCACCTGATCTCGCTGGGCTTCACCCTGCTGGTCGATGCCGACGGCAACGAGATCGTCGTGCCCAACAGCGTGATCATGACCAGCGCGATTGCCCGCATCTCCCAGGAAAACGCCACCGGCGCGAAGTAACCCGTCGCGCGATCAGCCCGGCTTGCTCGTCGCGATCTCCCGCAACGCGCGCTCGAACACTTCCACGGGCTGCCCGCCGGAGATCAGGTGCTTCTGGTCGATGATGACCGCCGGCACGCCATTGATACCGTTGCGACGGAAAAATTCCTCGGCCGCACGCACATCCGCAGCGTATTCGCCCGAGGCCAGGATGGCACGTACGCGCTCCGAATCCAGCCCCACGCTTGCTGCAACGGCGACCAGCGTGTCGCGGTCGGAAACATTCTTGCCCTCGCTGAAATAAGCGCGCAGCAGGGCATGCTTCAACTCCCGCTGCTTGCCCTCGATGCCAGCCCAATGCAGCAGGCGATGCGCATCGAACGTGTTCCAGGTGCGGCTGCGCGCATTGAAATCGAAGTCGAACCCAAGCTCCGCGCCGCGCTGGCGAATGCGCTCCTGGTTTTCGTCCAACTGCGCATCCGGCATGCCGTACTTGCGCTGCAGGTGTTCGCGGATGTCTTCGCCTTCCGCCGCCATTTGCGGGTTCAGCTCGAATGGCTGGAAGTGGATGTCCGCCGCCACCTGCCCCTGCAATCGTTGCAGTGCTTGCTCCAGCGAAGTCAGCCCGATCGCGCACCATGGACAAACCACGTCGGAGACGAAATCGATACGCAGCGGAACGGGGGCAGTAGCCATGACAGGAATCCAGTGGGTAATACCGCTTATGTGCCGGCGCAAGCCATTCGTTTCAAGTCACGCAACACTGCGTGCCATCAGCGTCACGGCATCGGCTGCTTGAGCCTTTGCTTCCGCTGCATTGTTCAGGCCTTCAAACCCGCCACGACTTCCGACACATCAAACCCGAGCTCCAGCTGCAAGCGCACGTGCTCGCGTTCCTTGCGGGACAGAGCGCGGCCCATTTCAATGCGCACGTCCTCCGCCTGCAGGATGCGCATGATCCGCGGCAAGGCCGAGCCGATGGTATCCGGGCCGTAGCCGGCTTCGCGCAGGGCGGCCTTGATCAGCGCTTCAGCGTCCATGGCATGTCCGAATGGGTGTTGGCCTTGCATTGTGCGCCTTGTGCCTGCAGCGGCTCACAGCATCGGCAGCTTGAGCCCCTGCTCCTTCGCGCAATCCTTCGCGATCTCATACCCGGCATCCGCGTGCCGCATCACGCCGGTGCCCGGGTCGTTCCACAGCACGCGGGCGATGCGCTTGTCGGCTTCTTCCGTGCCATCGCACACGATTACCACGCCGCTGTGCTGCGAATAGCCCATGCCGACGCCGCCACCGTGGTGCAGGCTGACCCAGGTCGCGCCGCCTGCGACGTTGAGCATGGCGTTGAGCAGCGGCCAATCAGACACGGCATCGCTGCCATCCATCATCGACTCGGTTTCGCGATTGGGCGATGCGACTGAACCGCTATCGAGATGATCGCGGCCGATCACCACCGGCGCCTTCAGTTCGCCATTGCGCACCATTTCATTGAAGGCCAGGCCCAGCTTGTGGCGCAGGCCCAGTCCAACCCAGCAGATGCGTGCCGGCAGGCCCTGGAAGCTGATGCGCTCGCGCGCCATGTCCAGCCAGTTGTGCAGGTGCGCATCGTCCGGGATCAGTTCCTTGACCTTGGCGTCGGTCTTGTAGATGTCTTCAGGATCGCCGCTGAGCGCAACCCAGCGGAACGGACCCACGCCGCGGCAGAACAGTGGGCGCACGTAGGCCGGCACGAAACCGGGGAAATCGAAGGCGTTTTCGCAGCCTTCGTCCTTCGCCATCTGGCGGATGTTGTTGCCGTAATCGACGGTGGGGATGCCGACGGCATGGAAGGCCAGCATCGCCTCCACGTGCACGCGCATCGACTTCTTCGCGGCGTCGCGCACTTTCTCCGGATGCTGCTTCTGTTCGGTGAGCCACTGCTCCACCGTCCAGCCGATCGGCAGGTAGCCGTGCACTGGATCGTGCGCGCTGGTCTGGTCGGTCACGCAATCCGGGCGCACGCCGCGCCGCACCAGCTCCGGCAGGATTTCGGCGGCGTTGCCGAGCAACGCGATGGATTTCGCTTCACCAGCCTTGGTGTATTTCTCGATGCGCGCGAGGGCGTCATCGATGTCGGTCGCCTGCTCATCCACATAGCGCGTGCGCAGGCGGAAATCGATACTGGTCTGGCGGCATTCGATGTTGAGCGAACACGCGCCGGCCAGCGATGCCGCCAGCGGCTGCGCGCCGCCCATGCCGCCAAGACCGGCCGTCAGAATCCATTTGCCCTTGAGGCTGCCGCCGTAATGCTGGCGGCCCATTTCCACGAAGGTCTCGTAGGTGCCCTGCACGATGCCCTGGCTGCCGATATAGATCCAACTGCCCGCAGTCATCTGGCCGTACATCATCAGGCCCTTCTTATCGAGCTCGTTGAAGTGTTCCCACGTCGCCCAGTGCGGCACCAGGTTGGAATTGGCGATCAACACGCGCGGCGCATCGGCATGCGTCGGGAACACGCCGACTGGCTTGCCGGATTGCACCAGCAGGGTTTCGTCATCGCCTAGGGTTTTCAGGGTTTCCAGGATCTTGTCGTAGCTGGCCCAGTCGCGTGCGGCGCGGCCGATGCCGCCGTACACCACCAGCGAGGTCGGGTCTTCCGCCACTTCCGCGTCCAGGTTGTTCTGCAGCATGCGGAACGGGGCTTCGGTCAGCCACGAACGGCAGTTGAGCTGGTTGCCGCGCGGTGCGCGGATCGAGCGGGACGGATCGTGGCGGCTGGACATCGAGGACGGCTCCTGCAAGCGAAGCCGCGATTATCGCATCCGGCCACGACCCGACTCGACGGTACGGTTCGATGATGGCGGCGATGCTTGGGTATCATCGGCCGATGCCATTGCTACGCAGCTTCTTCGCTCTTCTCCTGCTGGCTGTCGCCGGGTGCGCGCATCGCCCCGACGCGACGCAGGCAGCACCCACCGTACTGTTGGTCTCGATCGATGGACTTCCGGCCGATACGGTCGGCAGCGGTCGCATGCCGGCCCTCGATGCCATCGCCAGCGAAGGCGTGCGTGCGGACTGGCTCAACCCCAGCTATCCCACGCTGACTTTCCCGAACCATTACACGCTGGCCACCGGCCTGCGCCCGGATCGCCACGGCATCGTCCATAACAACATGCAGGACGCGTTGCTCGGCAAGTTCGTGTCGAAAGAGGCCAGCGCGCGCGATGGCCGCTGGTGGGGCGGCGAGCCGATCTGGGCCACGCTGCAGCGGCAGGGCGGGATTGCAGCCACGATGTTCTGGCCGGGATCGGAAGCGGAAATCGCCGGGCAGCGGCCGCGTTTCTGGAGACCGTTCGACGGCACCCTCTCGGTGCAGGCGCGAGTGGATCAAGTGCTGGCGTGGCTGGATTTGCCGCCGGCGCAACGACCGCGGCTGGTCACGTTGTACATGGAGCAGTTCGATGTGGCGGCGCACGCGGCAGGCATGCATTCGTCGCAGGCAATGCAGGCGCTTGCCGACATCGATGCCGGGCTTGAGCGGCTGCGCGATGGCCTGCACGCACGCGGACTCGACAATCAGGTCGACCTGATCGTGCTATCCGACCACGGCATGGCCGATGTGCGTGGCGAGAACATCCGCTATCTCGATGACCTGGTGCCGGCCGATGCGATCAGTGTCGAATACGCCGGCCAGGTCGTCGGATTGACGGCACAGCCCGGGTATGAAGCCGAGGTCGAGCGGACGCTGGTCCGTCGCCACGACCATTTCCAGTGCTGGCGCAAAGGCGAAACGCCGCAGCGCTGGCATTTCGGCAGCAACCCGCGTATCCCGCCCATCGTCTGCCAAGCGGACGACGGCTGGCGCGTGTGGCTGCATCGCTGGCCCGCGCAACCGGCGCTCAAGGGCGAACACGGCTTCGCGCCGGAAGATCCCGGAATGCGCGCGGTGTTCACGGCCATCGGCCCGTCGTTCCGTGGCGGCACCCGCCTGCCTGCATTCGACAATGTCGACGTGTATCCGTTGCTGACGCATCTGCTGGGCATCGCCCCGGCAACCAACGATGGCGATCTCGCGCCGCTGCGTCCCGCCTTGCGAGACGCACGATGATCTTCTGCCGGCGCATCGACAGCCCGGTCGGCCCACTGATGCTGGCGGCGGACGAGAGCGGCCTGCGCCATATCGAATTCCGCGACAACCGCCACCCTGCCGACCGCAGCGATTGGCATGGCGGCGACAACGACATCCTCAACGCCACTGAAGCGCAACTGCGCGAATATTTCGATGGCGAACGCCGCGATTTCGACCTGCTGTTGGCGCCGCAGGGCACCGACTTCCAGCGCGTGGTGTGGCAGGAACTGGCGCGGATTCCCTACGGCGTCACGATCAGCTATGCGCAACTCGCGCAACGCGTTGGCAATGCCAGCGCGATGCGCGCGGTCGGCGCGGCGAATGGGCGCAACCCGCTGCCCATCGTGCTGCCCTGCCATCGGGTGATCGGTGCGGATGGATCGCTCACCGGTTTCGGCGGCGGCCTGCCGACCAAGCAATTCCTGCTGCGGCTGGAAGGCGCGCTGCCGGGCGAACAAGGCGGGCTCTTCTAAGGAACGGCGTTCTAGGCCAGCAAGTCCTTCATCGCGGCGCGATAGCGCGCGGCAATCGCGTCACGGTTGCGATGCCGGCCATCCTCCACCACGCGCGTGCCTGCGACTTCGACATCGCGCACCACGTTCGCGTTGCCGCTGAAGATCCAGCGATCCACCACGTCCGCCTCGACCGCACCGGCCAGGATCGGCGCATCCGCATCCAGCACGATGCGGTCATCCGCCGCGAAACCGGTGCTGTCCGCCGCGCTTGCCAGCGCCCCATCCAGCAGAGTCACGCCAACACTCGGCACGCGCATGCTGGACGCGATATTGCGACGGCGTGCGAACAAGCGCTGCCCGTATTCCAGCCAGCGCAATTCCTCCACCGGCGATACCGAGATATGCGAATCCGAGCCCACGCCCCAACGGCCGCCGGCATCCAGGTAATCGCGTAGCGGGAACAGGCCATCGCCCAGGTTCGCTTCGGTCGTCGTGCAAATCGCCGCCGTTGCGCCGCTGCGGGCGATGCCCTGCACTTCGGCATCGTCCAGATGGGTGGCGTGCACCAGAGTCCAGTGCGCATCGACCGGCGCATTGTCCAGCAGCCACTGCACCGGCCGCGCGCCACGCACGGCCACGCATTCGTCCACTTCTGCCGTTTGTTCGGCGATATGGATATGGATGCGCGCATCGTCCGGCAATCCCGCCAGCACTTCGCGCATTGCAACTTCCGGCACTGCGCGCAGGCTGTGCAGCGCGCAGCCGATGCGCACGCTTTCGCCTTCGTCGTCGCGCAGAGTGTCGAGCAGGCGCAGGTAGGCCTCGACCTCGTGGCCGAAGCGGCGCTGGCGTTCGGACAATGGCCGCCCATCGAAACCGCCGCTCATGTACAGCACGGGCAACAGGGTGATGCGGATGCCGGTATCGCGCGCGGCGCGCAGCAATGCGCGAGACATCGCCGCGTGATCCGCGTACGGCCGGCCATCCGGCGCATGGTGCAGGTAATGGAATTCGCAGACCGTGGTGTAGCCGGCTTCCAGCATTTCCACGTACAGCTGCGAAGCCACCGCGTGCAGCAATTCGGGGTCGAAGCGCGCGGCCATGCCGTACATGGTTTCGCGCCAGGTCCAGAACGAATCGGCGGGATCGGTCTGGCGTTCGGCCATGCCGGCCATCGCACGCTGGAAGGCGTGCGAATGCAGGTTGGCGATGCCGGGCAGGGCCCAGCCGCGTGGCGTGCGATATGGTGCTGCTGGTTCAGGCATGCACGCATTCTGCCCGAGCGACTGACGTGCCGCATGCGACAATGCCGCAATGCCGATGCAACACGATCCCGAAACCGGCCTGGACGGGTTGCTCTCCGCCCAGCTCTGGAAACGCCGCGCCGTATTGTGGGGTGGCGCGGTGCTGGTGGCATTGGCGGCGATCGCCTTCGCCAAGGCCAGCGATTCCGCCTTCGGCCTGTTCCATCGCGCGGTCGCGGCATCGCCATGGTGGTCGTTGGCGATCACCCCGGCAATGTTCGCCCTGCTGGCCTGGGTCACTTCGCGCGGGTTGCAGGCAACTCGCGGCAGCGGCATTCCGCAGGTGATCGCCGGCTTGCGCATGAATGCCGAAGAACGCCAACGACATCTTTCGATGAAGGTCGCGGCGGCAAAGATGGCGCTGACCGTAGCCGGGCTGCTGGGTGGCGCGTCGATTGGACGGGAGGGGCCCACCGTGCATGTCGGCGCCGGCATCATGCACGCGCTGGGCCGGCGTTTCGGCTTCCACGACGACTACCAGGCACGACGATTCCTGCTGGCAGGCGGCGCCGCCGGCATCGCTGCGGCGTTCAACACGCCGCTGGCCGGCGTGGTGTTCGCCATCGAGGAACTTGGCGGCGCCTTCGAGCACCGCTTCTCCGGCACCCTGCTGACCGCGGTGATCGTCGGTGGCGTGGTGTCGCTGGCATTGCTCGGCAACTACACCTATTTCGGCCGCGTCAACGTGGTACTGCCCTTGCGCCAGGCATGGCTGGCAGTATTGCTGTGCGGCACCGTGTGCGGACTGGTCGGCGGCGCGTTCAGCCGCATGTTGCTGGCCTCGATGGATGGCAAGCCACGTTGGTTGGGCGCGTTGCGCCGGCAGCATCCGGTGCTGTTGGCGGGCCTGTGCGGCTTGACCCTGGCGGGTCTTGGCATCGCGTTCGGCAATGGCGCGTTCGGCACCGGCTACGAGCAGGCACGCAGCCTGGTGCAGGGCCATGCATTGGTCAGCGGCGAATTCGGCTTGGTCAAGTTCGCCGCCAACCTGGTGTCGTACGTGGCCGGCATCCCCGGCGGATTGTTCTCACCGGCATTGGCGGTCGGCGCCGGTCTCGGCCAGAACCTGTCGATGCTGATGCCACATGCGCCGGCCACTGCATTCGTGTTGCTGGGCATGTGCGGCTACCTGACCGGCGTCACCCAGGCGCCGCTCACCTCGGCGGTGATCTCGATGGAGATGACCGACAACCAGGACATGTTGTTGCCGATCCTGGCCACGGTGCTGATCGCGCGCGGGGCGTCGGCACTGGTCTGCCGTGTTCCCGTGTACAAGGCGCTGGCGCAACGCTTGCTGCCCGCGAATCCCGCCAAACCGACACCTGTGGAGTCCGCCACGTGAATCAACCGCGTTTCGATGGCCTGCTGCTGGGCGCCACGCTGGCCACGCTGGATGCAGATGCCGGCTATGGCTTGGTCGAGGATGGCGCACTGGGCTGGAGAGATGGCGTCATCGCGTATGCGGGCGCACGCCATGCCCTGCCCGGCGACATCGAAGACCTGGCCGACGAAGTGATCGAAACCGATGCGCTGATCACCCCGGGACTGGTCGATTGCCACACCCACGCGGTCTTCACTGGCGACCGTGCCGCGGAATTCGAGCTGCGCTTGCAGGGCGCGAGTTATGGGGAGATCGCACGCGCGGGCGGCGGCATCCTGTCCACCGTGCGCGCGGTGCGTGCAGCAAGCGAAGACGAGCTGTTGCGACAATCGGAACCACGCGTTGCTGCACTGATTCGCGATGGCGTGACCACGCTGGAGATCAAATCCGGCTACGGGCTGGACTTCGACAATGAACGCAAGATGCTGCGCGTTGCACGCGCACTCGGCGAACGCCACGGCATCGAGATCAAGACCACGTATCTCGGCGCGCACGCGTTGCCGCCGGAATACAAGGACGACGCCGACCGCTATATCGATGCCGTGATCGACTGGATGCCGCGCCTGCATGCCGAAGGCCTGGTGGATGCTGTGGATGCGTTCTGCGAAGGCATCGGCTTCACGCCCGCGCAGACGCGACGTGTGTTCGAAGCTGCTCGTGCACTCGGTCTGCCGGTGAAACTGCATGCCGACCAGCTCAGCGATCTTGGCGGTGCAGCGCTATCGGCGAGTTTCGATGGCCTGTCCGCCGACCACATCGAATACACCGGCGACGATGGCGTGCGCGCGATGGCCGCACACGGCACCGTCGCGGTGCTGCTGCCCGGCGCTTTCCATGTATTGCGCGAAACGAAACTGCCGCCGCTCGATGCCCTGCGTGCGCATGGTGTGCCGATGGCGGTGGCCACCGACTGCAACCCGGGCACCTCGCCCCTGCTGTCGCTGCGGCAGGCCATGCAACTGGCCTGCACGCATTTCAGGCTGACCCCGGAAGAAGCCCTGCGCGGCGCCACCGTCAACGCGGCGAAAGCATTGGGGCTTGCGGATCGCGGCGTGTTGCGCGTCGGCCTGCGTGCGGATTTCGCCCTGTGGCAGATCCAACGCCCCGCCGAGCTTTGTTATTGGTTGGGCGGACGCCTGCTGCAAGCCACGTATGCCGGTGGCCACCGGCTCGCCTGATCGCCTTGCACGACCCAACGCGGAGAACGCCATGCGCCATCGCTTGCTCGTCGTTTCGCTCTCGCTCGCACTGCCCCTGCTGGCGGCCAGCGCACAGGCACAGGACGCCGCCGATCGGCTGGCGCAAGACGCGATCATCGTCGATACCCATATCGATGCACCTGGCATCCTGATGGACAAATGGCGGATCTTGGCGCCGAAGCCAAGGATCGCGAATTCGACTATCCAAAGGCGCGCGCCGGCGGCCTGGACGTGGCGTTCATGTCGATCTACACCTCGCCGAAGCAGGACGACGACGGCAGCGCCTGGCAAGTCGCCAACGAAATGATCGACGGCGTGGAAGCGCTGGTGCAGCGGCACCCGGACAGGTTCGCCATCCTCACCTCCCCGCGCGACACCAACCGCCTGCTGGAAGACGGGCGCGTACTGCTGCCGCTGGGCATGGAGAACGGCGCGCCGCTCGGCGACAAGCTGGCGAACGTGCTGTTCTTCTTCGACCGTGGGGTGCGCTACATCACCCTGGCGCATAGCGCGGCCAACCGCATCGCCGATTCTTCGTATGCGCTTGAGAAAAAATGGAATGGGCTGAGCCCGTTCGGCCGCGACGTGGTGCGCGAGATGAATCGCCTGGGGATCATTGTGGATGTCTCGCACCTGGGCGATGCCTCGGCGAAGGAAGCGATCGCGCTGAGCACGGTGCCGGTGATCGCCAGCCATTCGGCCTTCCGCCATTTCACTCCCGGCTTCGAGCGCAATATCAGCGATGACATCGCCAAGGCCGTTGCAGCCAAAGGCGGCGTGGTACAGGTGCCGTTCGGCACCGCCTTCATCGACCCCGCCAGCGCCGCCGATACCCAGGCGCATTTCCGCGCGATCAACGACTTCAACCTGCGCAACACCGAACTGAAGGCGCAAGGCAAACCCGGGCAGGATCGCACCGCCTTCGACAAGGCCTGGAACGAGGCGCACCCAACACACAGCAGCACGCTGGCGCAGGTGCTGGACCAGATCGACTACGGGGTGAAGCTGATCGGCATCGACCATGTCGGGATCGGCTCGGACTTCGACGGCGTCGATGGCGAACTGCCGGCCGAACTCAAGACCGTGGCCGATTTCCCCCATCTGGTCGCCGGCCTGCAAGCGCGTGGCTACAAGGACGCCGACATCCGCAAGATCCTGGGCGGCAACCTGTTGCGCGCATGGACGGCGATTGAAGCCGGCGCGAAAAAGCCCGCACGCTGATCCGCACGCCTAAAACGCGAAAACCCCGCCGAGGCGGGGTTTTCGTCGCATCGCCGGCGATCAGGCCTTGGCGACGGCTTTCTTGGCAACGGCCTTCTTGGCAACCGACTTGGTCGCAGCCTTCTTCACCGCCGGCGCCGCAGCGGTGCCGGCAGCCTTGGTCACGGTCTTCGAACGCGCGTTGCCGTAGCTGGAGTTGTAGCGCTTGCCCTTGGCAGTCTTGCGGTCGCCCTTGCCCATCGTGTTGCTCCTGAATCGTATGAGTTGAATCGCGACACGCGCGAGGGCGCGAATTCTAGCACGCGATCAATGCGCGCAGCTGGCACCATGCACATGACCGGCATTGAGCTTCAGGTTGGCCAGGTGCGCCAATCCCACCAGCGTGCCGCCCAAGGTCATCACCAACGCATGCGGCCAGACCGATTCGTGCAACGGCCGGTACAGCACGCCCAGCCACAGGATCAGCAGGCCCGGCAACATCAGCGCCAGCGCCTGCCACAGGCGGTGGCGCTGATAACCGGACAGTACGCTGTAACCGCCCACCAGGGTGGCGAAGAGGACGAAGGCCTGCTCGAAACGCTCATCCAGCACGCCGCCCAGGCCCAGCGTGGGCAACAAGGCGATCAGCAACGGCAACAACGCGCAATGCAGCGCGCACAGTAGCGAACCAGTCGCGCCGAGGCGGTCTAGCAGGCGGTGTTGCGTCCGAGTCATTGTTATATTGTAACGATCGATGCGGCTGGCGGTGTGAACGCCATCAAGCCGCGACATCCAATGCGGCCTGATTCGCATCCTGCGCCGGATGCACGCGACGCACCGCCGGGATCGCCTGCGCCAACAAGGCACAGCCTGCCAACACCCAGACGATCATCGCCCCGCTCGGCAGATCCAGCACCGCCGACAACACCAATCCGCCGATGTAGCCCGCCAAACCGATCAGGTAGGCGGCGACCAGCCGCGTCCGGCCCTGCATGTTGATCGTCGCCAGCGCCGGCACGATCAGGCTTGCGAAGACCAGGTACACGCCCACCAGCTGCACCGAGGCGGTGATCGCCAGTGCGAACAGGGCATAGAACAGCAAGCCGGTGAGCCGGCCGCGACGCAGCCACATCGCGCCCAGCAGGATCGCCGACAGGATCGCCGCGGGAATCAGCTGGCCATAACTCACCCACAGGATCTGCCCGACCAGCAAGTCCTTGAGGTGCTCGCCACCCTGTGGATTGTCGGCCAGCAGCAACAGCCCACCGGTCGCGGCCAGCACGAACAGGGTACCGATCAGGGGTTCCTGCAGCTGTGGCCAGCGCCGGTCGGTCCAGGCCAGCAGGCCGGCACCGCCCAGCGCCGCAGCCGCGGCCGCGAATTGCACGCCGAATCCATGTTCGTCCACGCCCAGGTACTGCGCCAGGATCACGCCCAGCCCGGCGATCTGCGCGATCGCCAAATCGATGAAGATGATCCCGCGGTTCAACACCTGCTTGCCCAACGGCACGTGGGTGGACAGCACGATCAACCCGGCCACGCAGGCTGGGCCGAGGATGCCGATATCCAGCCCTTCCCAGTTCAGCGTCACTTGGCGGCCCCCAGCAACTTGTCGATGGTGGAATCAAACAGGCCGAACAGATCCTTCGACTGCGCATCGCCGCCGACCGTGAACGGCAGGGTGACTGCCGGCACGCCAGTGCGTTCGGACAGCCAATCGGCCGGCTTCGGATCCTGGTACGCCGCGCGCACGATCACCAAGGTGTCGCTGTCCTTGGTCGTGCCAACCAGCGCGGCCAGATGCGCCGCCGTCGGCGGCACTGCCGGCTTCGGTTCCAGCGCCCCGATCTGCTGGATGCCCAGCCAATCCCACAGGTACGGCCAGCTGATGTGGTGGACCACCACCTTGCGGCCCTTGAGCGGCGCAGCCTCGGCCTTCCAGCGCACCATCGCGGCCAGCCAGCGCTTCGTGAAGTCGTCGGTGCGCGTCTGGTAGGTGGCGGCATTGGCGGGGTCGACCTGCGCCAACCGTGCGCCCAGCGCCTTGGCGATCACCAGGATGCGGCGCGGATCCATCTGCACGTGCGGATTGCCGTCAGGGTGGACGTCGCCGTTGGCGCGATCCAGCGTGGTCGGCACTTCCAGCCGCTTCACCTGCATCGCCGCCATGAACGCACCGGGACCGCTCGCGACCTTGGTGTTGCCGGACTGCTGCAGCAATTGCGGCAGCCAGCCTACTTCAAGGCCGGCGCCGGTGCAGACCACGAGATCGGCGGCACGCACCTTGGCGATCAGGCTGGGTTTGGCTTCGATCACGTGCACGTCCTGCAGCGCGGTCGTGGCGACGTCGACATCGACCTTGTCGCCAGCCAGTTCCTGCACCAGCGAGCCCCATTCGGGTTCGCAGGCAAATACCTTCAATTTCGCCTGCGCTGGCGTGGACAGCAACGCGGCAAGCAACAGGACGGGAATCGCAAGCAGTTTCATCGTTGGCTCCTCAGAACTTGTGCGCGCCGTGGGCGCCGAAGCTGGTCTGGTATTGCAGGGTGATGGTGTTGTCGTTATCCGCAGGATTCGGCGTATCGCGGCTGAGCTGCAGGCGGAACAGGCTGAATTCGCTGTTGCGCCAAGTCAGTTGCACGCTGCCGCGGGACGGATCGAACGCACTGCCGAAGGGCAACGCGGCATCGCCCCACAACTTGTCGTAGCGGTAGCCCGCGTCCCAGGTCCGGTTGAAGCGATACACGCCCTCCAGGTAAGCGCCGCGACGCTGGCCGTTCCACGCAAGCGTGTTGCCTGCGTCCTCCGGATCGACCCACAGGCCATTGCGATCGTCGAGGATGTATTCGCCACGCAGGGTGAAGCCGCCGTCCTTGAAGTTGCCGTGCGGTGCCCACTTCCAGGTGGCATCGGCGATGTAGACCTTGGCATCACCGGCGAAACCGTCTTCGCTGCCGGCGGACTTGGTCTTCAGCATCGAGACACCCGCCAACCATTCGTTGTTTGCGCCGGCATCGCCGCCGATATGCGCGAACAACGTTCGCGTGCCGACGCCGCCCTGCTGCGCGCCGCCGCTTGGGTAGTGCTGCCCGCGGAACACCTCGCCACCGACTTCGAGGAACAGCGTGGTCGGTGCGACCCAGCGCAGCTGCGCGCCATCGTCGCCGTACTGGTTGCCGAGGAAGGCCTGGTACGGCAGCGGACGGTCGAAGAAACTGTCGGTATGCGCGTGGTGGCTGTTGAGGTAGCCAACATTGGAGAAGAACCGGCCCAGGCGCAGGCTGAAGCCGTTCGGCAACGCAGTGGTGTCGATGTAGGCCTCCTCGACGCCAAGGTGATCCTCGCCGTCCTCGCTGCCGACCGCCATCGTCAGCTGGCCGTAGAACTTGTCATCGATGTTGGAGGACAGCGAAACCTCGCTTTCGCCCAGCGACAGCCCCTGCGCGCCAGGCCCGGCTTCACCGGCCAGCGGGAAACCGCTGCGCACGTAGCCGTCCGGGTTGAGCGAATGGTGCGAATAGCTGCCGTTGAGGATGACGCTCATCGCCGGATTGAACGCGTTCGCGTTGCCGCTGCTACTGTTGTCGCCAGCGGGTGCGGCCACGCTGGTGGCCACGTCGGACGTAGACGCCTCTTCGGGCGCGGCCGCAAGTGCATCGATGTCGGCTTCCATCGAATTGCCGGTCGTCGCGGGCGCACTCGCCATCGGCGCCGTCGTATTGCCCTTCATGGCCTGGATCTCGGCTTGCAATGCACGCACTTGCGCTTCCAGCGTGGCGATGCGGTCGTGGTCGCTCTGCGCGAAGGCGGGCGCCGACATCGTCGATAGCAAGGCGAGCGCCAGCAAGGTCTTCTTCATGCCGATCCGATTCAATTCATTGCGTAAGTTATAACATAACATTTCATGAGCAACCCACGTCAACAGGATGATCGGCATGTGCGGCCAGCGAAGCCGCGCACATCAGGCACTTCAGCGTTCCATCGCCACCGATTGACGCCTGCGCGGCGTACAGGTGTCATGCGCCGATGACAGAAACGAGGCGACGCAATGCCTGGTGGCTAGTGCTGGCCGCCACCGCCACCCTGATGGTCACGATGGGCATCCGCCAATCGCTGGGCCTGTTCGTGCAGCCGATCCACGCCGGCACCGGCCTGTCGATCGTGCAGATCAGCTTCGCGCTGGCAATCGCGCAACTGGCGTGGGGCGCGGCGCAACCGGTGTTCGGCATGTGGGCGGACAAGCGCGGGCCGGGCCGCGTGCTGGTATTCGGCGGCGTCATGCTGGTCGTCGGCATGGCGTTGGCACCGCTGCTGACTTCGCAATGGGGACTGGTACTGACGCTGGGAATCCTAGGCGCAGCGGGTGCCGGTGCTGGCAGCTTTTCGGTGCTGATCGGCGCGGTGGCGCAACGCATCGACGAACGCAATCGCTCGATGGCGGCGGGCGTGATCAATGCCGGTGGTTCGTTCGGCCAGTTCGTGTTCGCGCCGTTCGCGCAGGCGGTGATTTCCGCAGCAGGCTGGGCGGCCGGCATGTGGGCGCTGGCTGCAGCCGCACTGGCCACGCTGCCATTGGCATGGCCGCTGCGCAGGCGCGAAAAACCGGCCTCGACAACGACCGAACCGCAACCCGTCGCGAACGAAGGCATCGGCCTGTCCGAACAACTTCGTATAGCCTTCCGCGACCGCAGCTACTGGTTGCTGCATGTCGGCTTCTTCACCTGCGGCTTCCACATCGCCTTTCTGGTCACCCACCTGCCCACCGAGATCGCGCTGTGCGGGTTGTCGGACAAGGTCTCGGCCACCGCACTCGCACTGATCGGCCTGTTCAATGTCGGCGGCAGCCTCGCCATTGGCTGGCTGGGCCAGCGCTACCGGATGAAGTCGCTGCTGGCGCTGATGTATGCCAGCCGCGCGCTGCTGATCGGCCTGTACCTGCTGCTGCCACCCACGCCACTGGTGTTCTACGGCTTCGCCGCCGGCCTCGGCCTCACTTGGCTCGCTACCGTGCCACCGACTGCCGGGATCATCGGCAAGCTATTCGGTGCGCGTTATCTCGCCACCCTGTTCGGCTTCACCCTGCTCTCGCACCAGATCGGCGGCTTCTTCGGCGCGTGGCTGGGCGGATCAGCGCTAGAGCGCTTCGGCGACTATTCGTGGATGTGGCACGCCGACATCGTGCTGGCCCTGCTCGCGGCCACCGCCAATCTGCCGATCCGCGAAGCGAAACCGATGCCTCGCATCGCCGCTGCTACGACCTGATATCCACGTTCAGCTGGCCTGCGCGCACTTCGCGCACAGGCCGTGCACTTCCAGCGTCTGCGCCTGCGGGGCGAAGCCCAGCGCGCGCGCGGCGCTGTCCAGCGTCTCGACGATGCTGGCGTCTTCCAGTTCGATCGCCGAATGGCAGCGGTCGCAGATCAGGAACGGCACCGAATGCTGCGCGCTGTTCGGGTGATGGCAGGCGACGAAGGCGTTGATCGATTCCAGTTTGTGGATGAAGCCATTCGCCATCAGGAAATCCAGCGCGCGATACACCGTGGGCGGCGCGGCCGCCCCGGCGCCTTCGCCATCGCGCACCTGTTCCAGCAGGTCATAGGCCTTGATCGGCTTGCCAGCTGCTGCCACCAGCGACAGCACCCGCGTGCGGATCGCGGTCAATCGCAAGCCACGTTCATTGCAGGCACGCTCCACTGCTGCCACGAAGCCGGCGGCGTCGTGGACGTGTTGGTGCGGATCCGTGCAGGCGTGCGTGTTGCCCATGTCGTCGATTTATGTGCCCGATGTGATCATTGCAAGGGCGGCGTCGACCCGCGCCAGGGCCTCGTCGCGACCGCACAGATAAACCGTCCAGCCGATATCCGGGCTGACCTGGGTGCCGGTGATCGCCACGCGCATCGGTTGCGCGATCTTGCCCATGCCGATGCCCTGTGCTTCCGCGGTGGCCTTCAGTGCCTCGCCGATGGCTTCGGGGGACCACGGATCCAGCGCCGCCAAGCGCACCCGCGCTTCCTCCAGCGGGCCGCGCGCTTCCGGCTTGAACTGCTTGGCCACGGCGGCTGCGTCGTATTCGGTAACCGGGCCAAACCACACAGCGGACTTCTCCGCCATTTCCTTCAGCGTCTGCGCGCGCTCGCGCAGGGCGATAACGAGGTCGGCGGGCTTCGGGCCTTTCGCCAGGTCGTAACCCGCCTGCTGCAGATGCCAAACCAGATGCTTGGCGACGGCATCGGGATCGTCCGACTTCAGGTACTGCTGGTTGAGCCAGCCGAGCTTGGCCGAATCCAGGCGCGAAGCCTTCGCGTTCACGTCGGCCAAGTCGAACAGCGATTGCATCTCGGCGATGGAGAACACTTCCTGGTCGCCATGCGACCAGCCGAGGCGCACCAGGTAATTCAGCAACGCATGCGGCAGGTAGCCGGCATCGCGGTACTGCATGACATCGGCCGCGCCGGTGCGTTTGCTGAGCTTCGCGCCCTGCTCGTCCAGGATCATCGGCAGATGGGCGAAATGCGGTACCGGCGTGCCCAGCGCGGTGTAGATATTGATTTGCCGCGGGGTGTTGTTGACGTGGTCGTCCCCACGCACCACGTCGCTGATGCGCATGTCGATATCGTCCACCACCACCGCGAAGTTGTAGGTGGCGTAGCCGTCGCTGCGGAAGATCACCAGGTCATCGAGTTCGCTGTTGGCGATCTCGATGCGGCCCTTGACCTTGTCCTCCCACGCGACCACGCCATCCAGCGGATTCTTGAAGCGGATCACCCGGTTCGGGTCATCGCGCCAACCGGCGTCCGCATCGCGATACGCACCGTTGTAGCGCGGCTTTTCGCCAGCGGCCATCGCCGCTTCGCGCATCGCCTCCAGTTCTTCTTTCGTCTCGTAGGCGTAGTAGGCATGGCCGGAGGCGACCAGTTGTTCGGCGACTTCCTTGTAGCGATCCAGCCGATCGGTCTGGTAGATCGGGCCTTCGTCGTAGTTCAGGCCCAGCCACGCCATCGCATCGAGGATGGCGTCAATCGCGCCTTGCGTGCTGCGCTCGCGGTCGGTGTCCTCGATGCGCAGGATGAACTGCCCGCCCTTGTGGCGCGCTTCCAGCCAGCAATACAGCGCGGTGCGCGCGCCGCCGATATGCAGGTAGCCGGTGGGACTGGGGGCGAAACGGGTGCGGACGGTCATGGGCGGGGCATCGAACGGAATGTGCGTATTTTAGCCGGGTGAAGGGCTGGTCCCCTGCCAGTTCGTTCCGTTGATGCGTCGAGGGTACCGGGCAGCCCACTCTGCGACTCGAAATGTCGCTGCCGCGGCCTGCCCGGCACCCTCGGCGCCCGCATCCTCCGCGAGCGTGTGGCCGATTACACTTCGCGCATGACCACGCTGTTCATCTCCGACCTGCACCTCGACCCCGAGCGCCCGTTCATCACCGAACTGTTCGGGCGCTTCATCGACGAAGAAGCCAGCGAGGCCGATGCGCTCTACATCCTAGGCGACTTGTTCGAAGCCTGGGTGGGCGATGACGATCCCTCCGCAGCCGGCGCCTTCGTCGCTGAAAAACTGCGTGCACTCACTGCCTCAGGCGTGCCGACCTACTTCATTCGCGGCAATCGCGATTTCCTGCTCGGCGCGGACTACGCGCAACGCGCCGGCATGACGCTATTGCCCGATCCGGCTGTGATCCTGCTGCAAGGCGAACCCGCCCTGATCCTGCACGGCGACCTGCTGTGCACGGACGATGTGGCGTATCAGCAGTTTCGCGCGCAGACCCGCGACCCGCGCTGGCAGGCGCAATTCCTCTCGCAACCGCTACCGGCACGGTTGGCCTTCGCCGAACAAGCGCGCGCCGCCAGCAAGGCGCGTTATGGCGAACTGCTCGCAAGCGGCATGGCGGAAACCATCGGCGACGTGTCGCACACCACCGTGCAGGAATGGTTCAAGCGCTACGGCGTGCGCCGCATGATCCACGGGCATACCCATCGCCCGGCGATCCACGATCACATCAACGGCGAGTCCCGCATCGTGCTGGGCGACTGGTATGAGCAGGGCTCGGTGCTGCGGGTGGGCGAGAACGGATTCGATCTCGTGTCGCTACCGGCAGTCTGATCACTTCGCCACTTCGCCGCAGCCCTTGTAGTTGATATCGCCGTAGCGGAAGGTCGCGTCCAGTTCGTATTCGTTGTCGGACATGCCGTCGTTGCACAGGCCGCCGGTGACGGCCAGCACGAAGGCCTTGCCATCGTGGCTGCCGCTGAGTTCCAGGCCGTCATCCAGCGCGCGACGCGTGCCCTGCATCGCCACGCCCACCTGATCGTCCGGCGTGGTGTAGGTCAGGGTGTCGCCTTCGACATTGATGTTCCAGAACGGCTCGGTACCGAATGCGCGGAAGACCGTCATCGGCGGCGTGGTGTCGTCGGGCGCGCGCTTGGCCATCGGCGCTTCGGCGACTGCCGGCGCAGCGGGCGTTGCAGCGGGTACGGCCGCTTCGGGCTGTGGTGAAGATTCGGACGATGGCTGCGGCGAGCTGCAGGCGGCCAGCAGCAGGGACAACGAGGCGATGGCGAGCTTCATGGCAATCCTCCCGGATGGATACGACCGAGTGTGCCGAAATCCACGGCAACCGGCGATAACCGTCAGTCGGCGGCGGCCAGCAGGCTTTCGAGTTCTTCGATGTCGAAGCCGGCCTCCAGCCGCGCCTCGGTATTGAATGGCTTGTGCAGCACGCCGGTGGCGTATTCGTGCAGCAGCTCGCGGAAGCGTGCGCGTGGCTCGATGCCGGCGCGTTCGCAATGCCAGCGATACCAGCGCGAGCCGGCGGCGACATGCGCCACTTCCTCGCGCAGGATCACTTCCAGGATATCGGCGGTGGCGTCGTCGCCCAGCGCGCGCAGTTTCACGATCATCCCCGGCGTCACGTCCAGCCCGCGCGCCTCCAGCACGCGCGGCACCAATGCCATGCGAGCAAGACCATCGTGGGCGGTTTTCTCGGCCATTTCCCACAAGCCGTTGTGCGCGTCGAAATCGCCGTAGTCGTGGCCGAACTCTTTCAGTCGTGCGCGCAGCAGCGAAAAATGTCGTGCTTCGTCATTCGCGACCGATACCCAGTCCGCGTAGTACTCCGTGGGCATGCCACGGAAGCGGTAGACCGCATCCCAGGCCAGGTCGATGGCATTGAATTCGATGTGCGCTACTGCGTGGATGAACGCCGCACGGCCTTCATTGCTGCCGAAACCGCGACGCGGCAGTTCGCGCGGATGCACCAGTGTCGGCCGTGCGGGGCGACCCGGCATGTGGATCGGTTCGGGGGCAGGCGCAGCGGCATCGATCACCAGTTCGCCGCGCGCGAAGGCGGCGGCGACGTCGAACGTGGAGGCCAGCTTGGCCTCGGGCGATGATGCGTCCAGGCAAGTGCGGGCGGCGGCGAACAGGCTCTTCATCACGATTGCCGGCAACTGCCATGGCGAGTGCCCGGGTGCGTTTCAACCGAGCGAGTATCGGGGAGCGAATTGAAACGCACCCGGGCACTCGCCCATCGACAAGCCATCTTCAGCTCGCCCTGCGCTTCTTCTTCGCCTCATCCGAACGCAACTGCTCGATCCGTTCGAAATAACCCGGCTCCACGCCGGTGACGTATTCCCCGCTGAAGCAGGAACTGTCGAACTTGCGGCCCGGGAATTTCGGGCCCGCGACCGCCGCTTCCAGGTCGGACAAGTCCTGGTAGATCAACCAGTCGCAACCCAGCAACTCTTCGACGTCTTTCTCGCTGCGATCATGCGCCACCAGCTCGTCGGGCGAAGGCATGTCGATGCCGTAGATGTTCGGGAAGCGCACCGGCGGCGCGGCGGAGGCCAGGTAAACCTTCTTGGCGCCGGCATCGCGCGCCATCTGCACGATCTGCTTGCTGGTGGTGCCGCGCACGATGGAATCGTCCACCAGCAGCACCACCCGGTTCTTGAATTCAAGCGGGATCGGGTTGAGCTTGCGCTTCACCGATTTCGCGCGCTCGCCCTGCCCCGGCATGATGAAGGTGCGGCCGACGTAACGGTTCTTGATGAAGCCCTCGCGGTACTTCACGCCCAATGTATTGGCGATCTCCAGCGCGGAATCGCGGCTGGTGTCGGGAATCGGGATCACCACGTCGATGTCGTGGTCCGGGCGCTCGCGCAGGATCTTCTCGCCGAGGGTCACGCCCATGCGCATCCGTGCCTTGTGCACCGAAATTTCCTCGATCATCGAGTCCGGCCGCGCGAAATACACGTACTCGAAGATGCACGGCGCATGCGCCTGCTGCGGCGCGCACTGTTGCGCGAACAGTTCGCCGCGCGCGGTGATCACGATGCCCTCGCCCGGCTCGACATCGCGCACGCGTTCGAAGCCCAGCACGTCCAGCGCAACCGATTCGGACGCGATGATGTATTCGTCGCCGCCTGCCATCGTGCGCTTGCCCAGCACCAACGGACGGATGCCGTGCGGATCGCGGAACGCGACCAGGCCCAGGCCCAGCACGGTGCAGACCACCGCATAGCCGCCCTTGGCGCGGCGGTTCACGCCTTCGATCGCGCGGAACGCGGCGTCCGGCGTCAGCGCCTTCTGCGTGTCCAATTCGTGCGCGAACACGTTGAGCAGCACTTCGGAATCGGATTCGGTATTGACGTTGCGGCGATCCTGCTCGAACACCTCGCGGCGAAGCGCGTCGGTATTGATCAGGTTACCGTTATGCGCCAACGCGATGCCGAACGGCGAGTTGACGTAGAACGGTTGCGCTTCGTCGCTGCCTTCGCTGCCGGCGGTCGGGTAGCGGCAATGGGCGATGCCGACGCGGCCATCGAGCAGGGCCATCGCCTTCGCATCGAACACATCGCGCACCAGGCCATTGCCTTTGTGCACGCGCAACTTGCCGCCATCCGCGGTCGCGATCCCCGCGGCATCCTGCCCACGATGCTGCAGCACGGTCAGCCCGTCATACAGCTGCGCTGCGACTTCGGTCTGGCCGACGATTCCGACGATGCCGCACATGGCGCTGTTTTCCTGTTCGAACGATTGCGGTTATGGATGCGGGCGGACGATGCCGGCGATGCCGAGCTTCGCCTGCACGCTGGCTTTCAACTGGTCTGCTTCGGCGCGATTCATCGCCGGGCCCACGCGCACGCGGGTGCGCTTGCCGGCATCGGTATTCACCGTGTCGGTGAATGCGTTGAAGCCGGCGCCACGCAGCTTGTCGCGCAGGGCGGTGGCTGCGTTGGCATCGGCGAATGCGCCCACCTGCACCGCGAAACCGGTCTTGCTGGTATCGGCCGGCTTCGGTTGCGATACGGGCTCCGGCTTCGGCGCGGGCGGCGTGGCAGCCACCGGCTTTGCCGGTGCCGGCGCGGCAGGCTTGGGTTCTATGATCGGCTTGGTGACGGGGGCAGGTGCGGTGGGCTTCGGCGCAGGCGCGATGGCGACGGGCTTGGGTGCAGGCGGCAACGGCTCTGCCTTCACCGGCACGGGCGATGGCGCCGCGACAGCGGTCGATGCCGGCGCCGTGTTTGCATCGAGCGCTACGACCTTGGCACCGACGCCCTCGCTTACCTGCGTGGCGCGCAGGCGCGCGGCCTCGGCCACGGCGCGATCCGCGAACGGGCCGATGCGCACGCGCTGCGCCTCTCGACCATTGAGTTGCACCGTTTCGCGATAACCCGGCAGTTCCGCACTGCGCAACGCGGCGATGACCTTGTCGGCATCGGCGGCACTGGTATAGCTGCCGAAGCTCACGGCGTAATCGCCCGCCGCGACAGCCGGGAACATGCCATCTTGCGCGGGTTCGGCGCTGGCCGAGTCCGGCGTGGCCGTGGGCATGCCGACGGCACCGCCTTGCGGGGTTGCACCGGGCTCGGTCAGCGAAAAATCACGGGTGGTGGCATCGCCCGCGGGCTTGGGTTCGGCGGGGATATCCAGCGGCACATCGGACACGCCGCTGTCGGGCGCCGGGCCCTTGACCAGCATGGGCAGGAAAATGACCGCCAGCGCGATCAGCACGATCGCGCCAACCAGGCGCTGCTTCAGGGAAGAATCCATCGACGGGAACCGGCGAACGGGGGGCGCGCGAATTATAGCGGCCCGCGCCGTTGTCCCGGCTTAACCGTTGCCCGCGAGTCGCTGCAAAGCGGCGGCGGCGGTGTGGAACGAGCCAAATACCAGCACCCGCTCGCCTGGCGCCGCCTGCGCAATGGCGGCGTCCAGTGCAGCCACGACATAGGCATGGCGCGCGGCATCGGCCGCCGCGGTTCCGGCCAGCCGCTGCGCGAAATCGTCCACGCCCTGCCCGCGCGGGCCGGCATCGGCCAGTCCGGCGATATGCCAGGCGTCCACCACGCTTTCCAGCGCCCCCACTACGCCAACCGCATCCTTGTCGACGAGTGCGGCATACACCGCTAGCGTTCGCCTTGCCGGCTGTTTGCGCAGCCACGTCGCCAGCGCGCGCGCGGCCTGCGGGTTGTGGCCGACATCGACCAACACTTCCACCCCGCCCTGCTCGAAACGCTGCAAGCGCCCGGCGATGCGCGCATTGGCGACGCCCTCGGCATACACGCGCTTGTCGATACGCGCCTTCAACGAACGCAATGCGGCGATGGCGCAGGCGGCATTGCGCAACTGCACGGGCGCAGCCAGCGCGGGCATCGGCAAGGTCATCGAGAAACCCACCTCGCGCCAGCGCCAGGTGTCTGCATCGATCGGTTCGGCGAAGAAATCGTTGGCGATCCGCCAGGATTGCGCGCCGATCGCGTAGGCATGGCGCAGCACGCTGGCCGGCGGATCGTCATCGCCCAGGATCAAGGGCTTGAACGGGCGGGCGATGCCGGCTTTCTCGAACCCGATCGCCTCGATGTCATCGCCCAGCCAATCCTGGTGGTCGAGATCGACGGTGGTGATGATCGCGGCATCGGCATCGACGATGTTCACCGCATCCAGCCGCCCGCCCAAGCCCACTTCCAGCACCGCAAGATCCAGCTTGCTGCGCGAAAACAACCACAGCGCGCACAGCGTGCCGTACTCGAAATAGGTCAACGGGGTATCGCCACGCGCGACGTGGACGGCTTCGAAGCCGGCAACCAGCGCTGCGTCGTCGGCATCGACACCATCGATGCGCACGCGCTCGTTGTAGTGCAACAGGTGCGGCGAGGTGTAGCTGCCCACCTTCCAGCCGTGCGCGCGGGCGATGCTCTCGACGAAGGCCACGGTGGAGCCCTTGCCGTTGGTACCGCCGACCGTGATGACGCGCTTGGCCGGGCGCTTCAAGCCCATCCGCGAAGAAACTTCGCGCACGCGCGCAAGGCCCATGTCGATGGATTTCGGGTGCTGGCGTTCGATGAAGTCGAGCCAGTCGGCAAGCGTCTTTGGCATATGCGAATTGTAGGTCGAACGATTACAGCGCCCGATGCACCGCTTCGCCGAACAGCGCGGTGTGATGGCTGCAATCGTTCAAGCGCACCACGTCTAGTGACTCCACGCTACCGCCTTCCAGCAGGTTGAGCGTGGTGGGCGCCTGGCGGAACGTCCACAGCTTCGACAGCGGGATGCCGAGCACGCGGCACAGCAGCACACGGTTCACCGCATCGTGGGCGACGACCAGCAAGGTGCCGTCTTCGCCCAGGCCGGCGCAGGCGCGGGCGAAGGCAGGCCAGGCGCGATCGAGCACCTGTTGCAACGATTCGCCGCCCTCGCCCGGCATCTGCACCGTATCCGGGGCATCGCGCCAGGCGGTGAGGCGCTCGGGATCGCGCTCGCGAATCTCGCTGGCCAGCAGGCCTTCCCACTCGCCATGGCCGATTTCCATCAAGCCGCCATCGAACATCAGCTGCGCGGCACGCGCTTCGCCCAGCGCCAGCTCCGCCGTACGGCGTGCGCGCGACAGCGGCGAGGCGATGGCGCGGTCGATCTGCACTTCGCGCAGGCGTTGGCCCAGCGCAGTGGCCTGGGCGATACCGACTTCCGACAGCGGGATGTCTTCCTGGCCCTGGTAACGGCCTTCGGCATTCCACGGGGTTTCGCCGTGGCGGGCGAGCAGGATTCGCATGCGGTGCGTTCGCGTCGTTTGTTGCGGTGCACCAGCCTAGCAGTTCGACTGCCGTTTTACCCGGTTGCGGTAGGCTGGACAGCCATCCAGGAGGTGCCATCGATGCAGGCCAAGGGCGAATTCGAGGTCAAGCGCATTCCGCAGGACGAACTGGATATCGGCGGCGGCGCCAGCGTGGGCCATTCGCGCTTCGACAAGCGCTTCCACGGGCCGCTGGATGCGAGCAGCGTGGTGCATATGCTGGCGGTGATGTCGCCGGTGCCGGGTTCCGGCGCATACGTGGCGATCGAGCGCATCGAAGGCACGCTGGACGGGCGCAAGGGCAGTTTCTTCGCCCAGCACAACGGCATCATGGATCGCGGCAAGCCCTCGCTGGACCTGACAGTGGTGCCGGATACCGGTACCGATGAACTGGTTGGCCTGCGCGGACGCATCGCCATCGACATCGTCGACGGCAAGCACTTCTACACCTTCGACTACGACTTCCGCGACTGAGCCATCGCGCAAACGGAAACGCCGGCACGAGGCCGGCGTTTCCATGTCACGCAGTACGCGACCGCATCACTTCTTCGGTGCGACGCCCATTTCCTTGAGCAGCTGCGGCGCAGGCATCACTTCCTGCATGATCCAGCGCATGTAGCGCTGGTCGACCGAGATCATGCGGGTCATCACCGGGTCGAACACCCAGTTGCTGGACACCGATTCGATGTTGCCGTCGAACGCCAGCCCGACCAGCTTGCCCTGCGCGTCCAGCACCGGCGAACCGGAATTGCCGCCGGTGATGTCCAGATCGGACAGGAAGTTCACCGGCACGGTGCCCAGGCGCTTGTCGGCCAAACCGCTGTAGCGCTTGGCCTTCACCGCATCGAGCAACGCCTTCGGATTGTCGAACGGATCGGCGCCGGTTTCCTTGGCGGCGACCTGCTCCAGCAGGGTGAACGGCTGCTGCACGCTGCCATCGAGCTTGGTGTAGCCCTTGACGTTGCCGAAGGTGATGCGCAGCGAGGAATTGGCATCCGGATAGACGAACTCGCCCTTGCTCTTCTTGTAGTCCGCCACGGCCTGCAGGAAGACCGGGCGCGCCTGCAGGGCCTGGCCGCGTTCGATCTTGGCCTGCTGCTCCATCTGCAACATGGTCGGCATCACCGCCACTGCGTACTGGATGGCCGGGTCGGTGCTGGCTTCAAAGGCGGCCTTGTCGGCCTTGAACCACTTCAGGCGTTCCTCGGTGCTGCCCAGTGTGGTGCCGTCCAGGCGCTTCAGCGCGGCATCCACTGCCGACTTGTCGCTGCCGCCCAGCCATTTATCCAAAGCCGCGACGCGCTGGCCAGTAGGCAGTTGCGCGTAACGCTCCAGCCAGTAGGCCTGCAGCTGGCGATCCATCGCCGGCACGTAACGGCGCTCCATCTGCTTCAGGCTGCCCTCGATGCCGGGCAGGTCGCGCTCCTGGTAGCCGCTTTCGCGCTCGGCGTTCGGCTTGGCGTTCTCGATGGCCAATCGGTACAGATTGACGGCGGTGCCCAGCACGCTGGTGCGGTTGAACATGCCGACCACCAGGTCGCGCTCCTGGGTGCGTTTGTCCTGTTCGACCATGGCCTCCAGCGCGGCATGCGCCGCCAGTGCCGCCTGGCCCTTGTCGCCCTGCGCGCGCAGCCACGCCAGCACTGCCGCTTCCTCGCGGCGTTTGATGCCGAGTACGTCATTGCGCGCGAAACCTTCCAGCTGGCCTTCGTAGTTCTTGCTGGTGTTGTTCCAGCCGGCCATGTTGTTGGCGTACTTCACCGCGATGTCGGGGTTGGTCTTGCCGGCAGCCGCGACCAATGCGATCTGGTCCTTGTACGCCTTGGCGATGGCCGGATAACGCCAGTCCTGGGTGTTCTGGAACTCCGCCACCAGTGCGTAACGATCGGTGCGGCCCGGATAGCCCGCGACCATCACGAAATCGCCCGCACCCAGCGGCTTGTCGGCGATCTTCAGCCAGTGCTTGGGCTGGTAGGGCACGTTGTCCTTGCTGAACGCGGCCGGCTTGCCGTCCTTGCCCACGTAGGCGCGATAGAACGAGAAATCGCCGGTGTGGCGCGGCCACATCCAGTTGTCGATATCACCGCCGAACTTGCCCACGCTGCCGGGCGGTGCATAGGCCAGGCGCACGTCCTTGATCTCGATGTTCTTGAACAGGCGGTAGGTGTTGCCGCCCATGAAGCTGTACACGCGGCAGCGGAAACCGGCTTCGGCTTCGCAATCGCCGGTGAGCTTCTTCTCGAAGTCGTCCAGCGCGTCGCTGCGCTTGAGCGGATCGTTGCCGGCCGCCGCCATCGCCGCCTTGGCCTGCGCGGTGACATCGGTGATTTCGTCCAGCACGTAGATGCGCGCGTTCGGGCCGGCCGACAGCTCATCGCCATACGTCGGTGCGTTGAAGCCGTCCTTGATCAGGTTCTTCTCGGCGGTGGAATTCAACTGGATCGCGCCGTACGCGCAGTGATGGTTGGTCGCCACCAGCCCCTGCGGGGAGACGAAGCTCGCGGTGCAACCACCCAGCGAGACCACCGCGCCCATCGGGTCGCCGGTGAGGTTCGCCAGCTGCTTCGGATCCAGCTTCAGGCCAGCCGCCTTCAGCGGTCCGGCGATTCCCGGCAACTGCTGCGGCACCCACATGCCCTCGCCCGCGCTTGCGGAGAGTGCGATTCCCATCGTTGCCACGGCGATTCCCGTGGCCAGCATCGTCTTGCGCATCATCGTTTCCTTTCGGTTCGTGTTCAGTCGTGCATGTATCGTCGCCGGCTCGAATGCGTGTTCATTCGGCCGGCAGGTTCATTTCCTTCAGCAGCTGCGGCGCCGGATACACCTTGGCCAGCAGCCAGCGCAGGTAACGCATGTCGACGTGGATCGCGCGCTTGTAACGCGGGTCGAACATCCAGCTGGCGCTGACCGCCTCCCAGTTGCTGTCGAAGTTCAGGCCGATCAGCTTGCCGTTCGCGTCCAGTACCGGCGAGCCGGAATTGCCGCCGGTGGTGTCCAGGTTGGTCATGAAATCGACCGTCTGCGTCTTCAGCGTCGGATCGATCGTGCTGCCGAAATCGCCCTTGGCGATGGCGTCGAGCAGCGGCTTCGGCGCGTCGAACGGTTCCACGCCGGTGTTCTTCTCGACGATGCCGGCGACCGTGGTCAACGGGCGATAGTCCATGCCGTCGCGCGGGCTGAGCGGACTGACCTTGCCGTAGCTGACGCGCAAGGTGGAATTCGCATCCGGATATACCGCGCGGCCCTGCGAATTGCGGTAGCCGATCAGCGCCTTCATGTAGGCCGGGCGCAGGCGCAAGAGTTCACCGCTGCGCTGCTTCCCCTCCTCTTCCAGCCGCAGCAAGGCCGGCTGCAAGGTGGCCGCCGCCTTGAGCAGGCTGTCGTTGGATGTCGAAAGCGTCGCGGCATCGGTCTTCATCGCGGCCAGTCGATCCGATTCATTGCCGAGTTTGGTGCCCGCGTACAAGGCATCGAGGCGCGTCTTCGCTTCCGCCGCGTTGCGGCCGAACACCGCGTCGAATTCGGCGATGCGCTGCGTCGCCGGCAGCGCGAAATAACGCTGCAACGCATACATCAGTACGGCCTTTTCGACATCCGGGTCGTAGCGGCGCTGCAGCTGCTTGAGGCTGCCTTCGATCAAGGCTTCGTCGCGCTGCTGGTAACCGGATTCGCGTTGCGCATCAGGTTTGCCGCGCTCCAGCGCCAACCGCTGCAGGGTGGAAGCCGAGCCGATCAGGCCGGTGCGCAGGAACGGCAGGATGAAGTCGCGTTCGCGCATCGCTTCCGCGGCATCCAGCTGCGCCTGCATCGCGCGGATGTCGGCCTGCGCGGTGGCGGCGTTGGGCTGCTTCGCCAGCCACGCCAGCATCGCCGCTTCGTCGGCAGCACGTACGCGCACCGCATCGCTGCGACGCAGGCCGTCGAGCTCGCCCTGCGCGCGCTTCAGCGTGTTCTTCTGCCCGGCCACGGTGGAGGCGTACAGCACCTCCTTGGTCTTGTTGCCGGCGGTGGCGGTTTCGATCGTCTTGATCAGGCCGCCGACCACATCGACGCGGGTCGGCAACAACCAGTCGATCTGGCTGGCGAATTCCGATGCGGTGCGATGGCGGAACGTGCGCCCCGGATAACCCGCGACCATCGCGAAATCGCCCGCCTTCACCGGTGCGGTGGAGACGGTGAGATGCGCTGGCGGCGCGTACGGCACGTTGTCCGGCGAATACGCGGCCGGCTTGCCGTCCTTGCCGACATAGGCGCGATAGAACGTGAAATCGCCGGTGTGGCGCGGCCACATGAAGTTGTCGATCTCGTCGCCGTAATTGCCGATCGCGCGCGGCGGTGCGTAGACCAGGCGAATGTCCTTCAGCTCAAGCTGCTTGATCAGGTAGAACTCGCTGCCGTAGTACATGTCGACCACGCTGCAGCGGTAGCTCGCGTCCTGTTCGCAGGCCGCGACTGCCGTCTTTTCCGCAGCATCGACCGCATCGAAGTAGGCGCGGCCGGTCTTGCCCTTGGCATCGACCAAGATGCGGTCTGTCACGTTATCGAAGCCCACCGTCACCCATATCCGCGCCGCGGGGCCAGCGGAAGGCTCATCGGCCATGCTCGCGGCGATGAAGCCGTCCTGGATCAGGTTGCGCTCCGCGGTGGAATTCAGCTGGATCGCGCCGAGTGCGCAGTGATGATTGGTCACCACCAGCCCTTGCGGGGACACGAAGCTGGCGGTGCAGCCGCCGAGCGATACCACCGCGCTCATCGGTGCCTTGGTCAGGTCGGCCAGGTCGGCCGGATTGCCCTTGAAACCCGCGGCCTTCAGTTCCTTGGCCAGTTGCGGCAACTGGGACGGCATCCACATGCCTTCGTCGGCCTGCGCGTGCCCGCAGGCAAGGCCAAGCAGGATGGCGGCGGGCAACATACGGTAGCGCATTCAACAACTCCGGCGGTTCGGCTACTTTCGATTAGACCATCCCACTGCAGTTTCGACCTGTGCCCGGAGTCATGCCGGTCACGTGGAGTTCGGCTGGCGGTAAAATGGCGGTCTATTCCGAGCGTGACCGAAGGACGGGACGATGTCGCAGAACACCATGCGGGCGCTGGTCAAGCGCGAAGCAACAAAGGGCATCTGGATGGAAGAAGTTCCAGTACCCACGCCCGGCCCCAACGAAGTGCTGATCAAGCTGGAGAAGACCGCGATCTGCGGCACCGACCTGCACATCTACCTGTGGGACGAGTGGAGCCAACGCACGATCAAGCCGGGCCTGGTGATCGGCCATGAATTCGTCGGCCGCATCGTGGAGATCGGCCCGGGCGTGTCCGGCTACCAGCTCGGGCAGCGCGTCAGCGCCGAAGGCCACATCGTCTGCGGCCATTGCCGCAACTGCCGCGCCGGCAAGCAGCACCTGTGCCCGAACACGGTCGGCATCGGCGTGAACCGCAATGGCGCGTTCGCCGAATACATCGTGATGCCGGCATCGAACCTGTGGCCGATCCCCGACCAGATCCCGAGCGAATTGGCCGCGTTCTTCGATCCCTACGGGAACGCCGCGCACTGCGCACTTGAGTTCGATGTCGTGGGCGAGGACGTGTTGATCACCGGTGCTGGCCCGATCGGGATCATTGCTGCCGGCATCTGCAAGCACATCGGCGCACGCAACGTGGTGGTCACCGACATCAACGATTACCGACTCAAGCTGGCCGCCGACATGGGCGCGACCCGCGTGGTCAACGTCGCCAATACCTCGCTCAAGGAGGTGATGGCCGACCTGCACATGGAAGGCTTCGACGTGGGCCTGGAGATGAGCGGCAACCCGCGCGCCTTCAACGACATGCTCGACTGCATGTACAACGGCGGCAAGATCGCGATGCTCGGCATCATGCCCAACGGTGCCGGCATCGACTGGGACAAGGTGATCTTCAAGGGCCTGACCCTGCAGGGCATCTATGGCCGGCGCATGTACGAGACCTGGTACAAGATGACGCAATTGATCTTGTCCGGCTTCCCGCTGGGCAAGGTACTGACCCATCAACTGCCGATCGACGACTTCCAGAAAGGCTTCGAGCTGATGGAAGGCGGCAAGTCGGGCAAGGTCGTGTTGAGTTGGAACTGAGGACGATCATGAGCCTGACCGAACGCTACGCCACCACCCTCGACGAAATCCGCGACGCCGGCCTGTTCAAGTCCGAGCGCATCATCACTTCACCGCAGTCGGCCGAGATCGAACTGGTCGATGGCCGCAAGGTGCTGAACTTCTGCGCCAACAACTACCTGGGGCTGGCCGACCATCCGGACATCATCGCCGCGGCGAAGGATGCACTGGATACGCATGGCTTCGGCATGGCATCGGTGCGCTTCATCTGCGGCACCCAGGATCTGCACAAGCAGCTGGAGGCGACCATCGCCGAGTTCTTCGGCACCGAGGACACCATCCTCTACGCCGCCTGCTTCGATGCCAACGGCGGTCTGTTCGAGCCGCTGCTGGACGAGCACGACGCGATCATCAGCGATGCGCTCAACCATGCCTCGATCATCGATGGCGTGCGCCTGTGCAAGGCCAAGCGCTACCGCTACGCCAACTGCGACATGGCCGATCTGGAAAAGCAGTTGCAGCAGGCCAAGGACGATGGCGCGCGCACCATCATGATCACCACCGATGGCGTGTTCTCGATGGATGGCTTCATCGCGCCACTGGACGAAATCACCACGCTGGCGAAGAAGTACGGCGCACTGGTGCACATCGACGAATGCCATGCCACCGGCTTCCTCGGTGCCACCGGCCGCGGCAGCGCCGAAGTGAAGGGCGTGCTGGACAAGATCGACATCTTCACCGGCACCCTGGGCAAGGCGATGGGCGGCGCACTGGGTGGCTTCACCACCGCGAAGCGCGAAGTCATCGAACTGTTGCGCCAGCGTTCGCGTCCCTACCTGTTCTCCAATTCGCTGCCGCCGCACGTGGTGGCCGCCGGCATCAAGGCGTTCGACATGCTGTCGTCAGCCGGCGAGCTGCGTGAGCGCCTGCGCGAAAACACCACCTACTTCCGCGAACGCATGACAGCGGCCGGCTTCGACATCAAGCCGGGTGTGCATCCGATCAGCCCGGTGATGCTGTACGACGCGCCGCTGGCACAACAGTTCGCCACGCGGCTGCTGGAAGAAGGCATCTACGCGATCGGCTTCTTCTTCCCGGTGGTGGCGAAGGGCCAGGCGCGCATCCGCACGCAGATGAGTGCGGCGCATACGCGCGAGCACTTGGATCGGGCGATCGACGCGTTCATCCGCATCGGCCACGAACTGGGCGTGCTGAAAAACTGAGGGCTCAGTCGCCGCCCAGCGCGGCGACTTCCTCGACGGTCAATTCGCGCCACTGCCCTTTCGGCAGATCGCCGAGTTGCAAGTCGCCGATGGCGATGCGGATCAGGCGCAGCACGCCGATATCGAGCGCGGCTAGCAATCGGCGAATCTGCCGATTGCGGCCTTCGTCCAGCACGATCGCAAGCCATGCGTTTTTCTCACCTGCACGCAGAAGCTCGACGGATTTCGCGCGCATGCTGACGCCATCGCACTCGAAGCCGTCGCGCAGCACACGTAGCAGTGCGTCATCCGGAATGCAGTCCACCTGCACGTGGTAGGTCTTGTCCGGCCCGGTTTCGGGATCGGTAATGCGCGCCGCCCACGCCGGATCGTTGCTGAACAGCAACAAGCCCTCGCTGGCCTTGTCCAATCGCCCAACCGGCGCAATGAACCCGATATCCGCACCATCGAAACAGCGATACACGGTATCGCGGCCTTGTTCGTCACGCAGAGTCGTGACCAGCCCACGCGGTTTGTTGAGCATCAGATAACGCCGCATTACGGCAACGACCTTCGCACCATCGATCGCGATGCTTGCATGCTGCGCATCGGTCGCATGCCGTGGATCCCGGATCACCCGCCCGTCGAGCCGGACGCGGCCATCCCGGATCAGCCGTTCCGCCTCGCTGCGCGAACACAATCCGCGCTTGGACAACACGCGCGCCAACCCGTAGCGGGCGGTTTCCTTGCCGGTCATGCGACCGGATCCGTCGCGTCAGTTGGACGGCTTGACGGCATCCGCAGGCGGCGCCTGTGTCGTCGACGCAGCATCCTTGTTCCCGACCACACGCACGCCACGCGATTTCATCCAGGCGTCGAACTCGTCCGCCGTCATCCGCTTGCCATTCTGGGTCATGTCGAAGCGCCAGGGCGTGTTGTCGAATGCGGTCTTGGGCTTGTAGGCAGCGGGATTGTTGGGGTCAACCAAGCTGCCGGCGGGTCTGGCATTGGCGATCGCACGGCAACCGTCCTGGCGAATCCGCAACAACACACTATCGACCGATAACGCTTCATCAAAGGCCTGCGACAGTACGCCACTCGCGCCCCCCAGTTGGGTTGTCGCAGGAGACAGTTCGATCGCCACCGGGGAAAGCACGGTGGGACGCACCGGCATCGCCACCATCAGGTCGCTGCTGCAGTTGGTGCTCGCCTGCGCGAACGAAACCATCGGAAATGCGAACAGGAACAACGCAACAAGCACACGACGTATCGACATGTAGATCCCCATGAGTTGTCGGCAGTGTAGGCGGTCGGATGCGCAAGTCGCAATTCTCGAGTCGCATAAAAACGAAGCCCGGCACAAGGCCGGGCTTCGTGTATTGCAGAACCGACAGCCGGATTACTGGCTGTTCAGCTCGGTGCGGCGGTTGATCTCGCTCTTGCAGCCCGGCAGGGTCTGGCCCTTGTCCTCGAGCGGGCGGCTTTCGCCGTAGCCGTTCGGACCGGCCAGGCGGCCTGCGTCGACACCGTTGCTGGTCAGGTAGTCGTACACCGCCTTGGCGCGGCGCTCGGACAGACCCTGGTTGTAGGTGTCGGAACCGCACTGGTCGGTGTGACCGGCGACTTCAACGCGCAGATCCGGGTAACGCTTCAGGATCTCGGCGGCTTCGTTCAGGATCGCAACCGCATCCGGACGCAGGGTCGACTTGTCGAAGTCGAAGTTCACGCCCTTCAGATCGATCGAGACCGGCACCGGGCAACCGTCCGGACCGATGGTCTGGCCAGCCTGCGAACCCGGGCACTTGTCGTTGCAGTTGTTGACGCCGTCGCCGTCGTCATCCATGTCGGCGCAGTTCGGAGCCACCGGAGCCGGGGCAACCGGGGCAACCGGCTCCGGGCCCAGGGCCACGGTCAGGCCTATCGAAGCCAACACGTCGGTGAAGTAGCTCTCTTCCTGCAGGTGCGGATAAGTGCTGGACGGGCTCTGGAAGGTATCGGCGGCATAACTCTCGTCATCAAAATCGACGCGATAGCCGAGTTCCGTACGCACATCGACGCGACCAAAATCGAACTGCAAGCCAGCGCCAAGATTTGCAGCCAGATTGCTGCCCTTACGCTGAGCCGGCGAATTCACACTCGGGTATGCGTCATATTCTTCCTCATGACGCTGGTAGCCGAGACCGCCACGCAGGTAGGGCCACCACTTCGAATCCGCATTGCGGAAGTGATAACGGGCGTCGACCGAAACACCGTACTGACTCCACCACAAGTTCGGGTTCGGGGTCAGATCCGGGTTCTGATAGTTGAGTTCAGCTTCCAGCGAGAGACGCGGCGAGATGAACTTACCGAAGCCGAGCGTACCGAACGCGGCATCTTCGGTACGGCGATCCGTATCTTGGATATTGACACCGGTCGAACCGGAAACGTACCAGCGATCATCAAACTCCTGGGCGGACGCAGCCTGCGCCAAACCCAGACCACCCAGAAGGGCGGCGCAGAGGAGTTTCTTATTCATGTTCAGCTCCTTGATCAGTAATAGAAACCTGTGACGCAAAATTGCTCTGTAGGACGGCTGTGTCCGCACGCCATCCGACACAGATTAGCCTCGGGCGCGTGAAAGCCGCGTTAACGCTACCATAACAGTTGAAGGCTTGCAAAGCTGTTCGATCACCGTCTGGCGATATCTCCCTGCTTCGCACCACCCCTGAGAAGATGATACGCCAGTCATCGAAGAAGGCTGAGCGAGGGTGCACACAACCGTACGCGTCAGTATGCTTGCCGCATGAATGCACCCGCGCCCTACCCGCACCTGTTCCGCCCACTCGGCCTGGGCTTCACCACCCTGCGCAACCGGGTGCTGATGGGCTCTATGCACACCGGGCTGGAAGACCGCAGCGCCGACTTCCCGAAACTCGCCGCCTACTTCGCAGAGCGCGCCGCTGGTGGCGCGGGCCTGATCGTGACCGGCGGGTTCGCACCGAACCTCACCGGCTGGTTGAAGCCGTTTGCCAGCCGCATGTCGATGCCCTGGCATGTGCGCCGCCATCGGCAGGTCACCTCTGCCGTGCACGCAAACGACGGCAAGATCTGCATGCAATTACTGCACGCCGGGCGCTATGCCTACCACCCGCTGTCGGTGGCACCGTCGAAGTTGAAGGCGCCGATCAATCCATTCACGCCACGTGCGCTCTCCACAGGCGGCATCGAGCGCCATATCCGCGACTTCGCCAACGCCGCAAAACTCGCGCGCGAAGCCGGCTACGACGGCGTGGAGATCATGGGCTCAGAAGGCTACCTGCTGAACGAATTCACCGCACCGCGCACCAACAAGCGCGGCGATGCATGGGGCGGCGATGCAGCGAAGCGCATGCGCTTCGCCGTGGAGATCGTGCGCCAGGTACGCGAGGCCTGCGGCCCGGATTTCATCATCGTCTATCGCCTGTCGATGCTCGACCTGGTCGAAGGCGGCAACGGCTGGGATGACATCGTGGCGCAGGCCAAGGCCGTGGAAGCCGCCGGCGCGACCATCATCAACACCGGCATCGGCTGGCATGAAGCACGCGTGCCAACCATCGCCACTTCAGTGCCTCGCGCGGCCTTCGCTGGCGTGACCACCAAGTTGAAACCGCATGTCGGCGTGCCGCTTGTGGCCACCAACCGCATCAACATGCCCGACGTGGCGGAGTCGATCCTCGCCTCGGGCGGCGCCGACATGGTGTCGATGGCGCGACCGCTGCTGGCCGATCCGCAATGGGTCAACAAGGCGCGCACCGGACGCGCTGGTGCCATCAACACATGCATTGCCTGCAACCAGGCCTGCCTAGACCATGTGTTCGAGAACAAGAAGGCGAGCTGCCTGGTGAATCCGCGCGCCTGCGCGGAAACCGAACTGAATTACACGAAAACCGCGGCATCGAAATCCATCGCCGTGGTCGGCGCAGGCCCGGCTGGCCTCGCCTGCGCCACCGTCGCGGCAGAACGCGGACATCGCGTCACGTTGTTCGATGCGGCCAGCGAAATCGGCGGCCAGTTCAACCTGGCCAAGCAGATCCCGGGCAAGGAAGAATTCCACGAGACCTTGCGCTACTTCCGCAACCGTATCGAGGAGACTGGCGTCGAGCAGCGCTTGGACACGCGTGTCGATGCCGATGCGCTTGCCTCCTTCGATGACATCGTCATCGCCACCGGGGTGACCCCGCGCGCGGTCGACTTCCCCGGCATCGACCATCCGAAGGTCGTCGGCTATCTCGACGTACTGCAACGGCGCGTGGTGCCGGGCAAGAAGGTGGCGATCATCGGTGCCGGCGGGATCGGCTTCGATGTCGGCGAGTTCCTCGTGCAGGAGGGCGAGTCGCCCTCGCTGGATCCGCAGCGCTGGATGGCCGAATGGGGCGTGGATGCCGCGTTCGACACCCCCGGCGGCCTGGCCAAGCCGCATCCGGAAGCGCCCGCGCGCAAGGTCTGGCTACTGCAGCGCTCCCCCGGCAAACCCGGCGCGCGGCTGGGCAAGACCACCGGCTGGATCCATCGCGCCACGCTGAAGGCCAAGGGCGTGAAGATGCTGGGCGGGGTCGAATACCTGGGCGTGGACGATGCCGGCCTGCACATCCGCGTCGATGGCAGCGAACAGGTGCTGGATGTCGACCACGTTGTGATCTGCGCTGGTCAGGAGCCGCGGCGGGAGCTGTTCGATGCGTTGGCTGCGCAAGGCCGCAAGGCATACCTGATCGGCGGTGCGGATGTGGCCGCGGAGCTGGATGCCAAGCGCGCCATCGCCCAGGGCAGTCGTTTGGCGGCCACGCTCTGAGCACCATTCCAGAATAAAAACTCCAATCGAATCAAATATTTCTGAAACACTCATTCAGGAACCGTTCGGTATTGGCTGCCTAAGTTGCGCCAACTTTTTGGCCTGACGGACCGCCCGAGCGCGTGATCCCGAAAGGTGAACCGGCACGCCGACCGAACCCTTCTTCAGGTACGGCGCGCCCGGGCAAAGGCCGCCATAGAGCTGCCGCCCTCCTAAGTAACGCCATGACGCATGGGTTCGACATCGTTTCGATGCCGGGCCGTGCGCCGCAACGGAGCAAGGAGTCCGACATGAAACTGGCGTGGATCCTCTGGATGGCCGGCAATGTGCTGCCGCAACCTGCCGCCGACTCGCTGTGCCTCAGTACCACCGTCTACCTGGAAGCCCGCGACCAATCCGTGCGCGGCCAGCAGGCAGTGGCCGAAGTCGCCCTGCGTCGCCGCGACAGCGGCCTGTGGGGCCGCAACCTGTGCCAGGTGGTGACCGCGCGCAAGCAGTTCGCGCCCACCATCGTCTCGCCGCAGACCCGCCTGTCCAACAGCGAGGCCTGGGCCGAGGCGGTGACCATCGCACTGGAATCCGAGCGCAACTGGGCGCTGCCCCCGGGCCAGCGCAAGGAAGTGGTGCCGGGTGCCAGCCACTTCATGGCACATGCCATCGCCAACCCAAGCTGGCGCAACGCCTACCAGGTGGCGACCATCGGCGACCACACCTTCCTCAAGGTGCAGTCGTTGAAGCCGCGCCGCGCCCGCGGTTGATGGCCGCTCGTAACGCAGCGTTGCGCGCACGCTGATCGCATCTTCATCGCAACGGGTGGATAGTACTCGCCCGTCTTTGACCGCAAGGAACACGCGATGAAGCTCTACACCTCACCGGGCGCCTGCTCGCTGGCCGACCATATCGCCCTGCAATGGACCGGCGCGCCGTACGAAGCACAGATCGTCTCGCGCGATGAGCGCAAGCAGGACTGGTACCGCGCGCTGAACCCGGCCGGGGCAGTACCCGTGCTCACCGAAGGCGACTGGGTGCTGACCCAGAACTCGGCGATCCTCAACTACATCGTCGACAAGTTCCCCGAGGCCAAGCTCGGCGGCGATGGCACACCGGAAAGCCGCGCCGAAGTGAACCGCTGGCTCGCCTTCCTCAATGCCGACGTGCACCCGACCTTCCATGCCCTGTTCGGCACCGAGGCCTACCTGGGCCCGGAGGCGGAAGCCAAGGCGAAGGAACAGGCCAAGCGCGCATTGCATGGCTATTTCAAGCGCGCCGATGCGCAGCTTGCGGGCAAGGACTGGCTGACCGGCAGTCGTTCGGTCGCCGACCCCTACCTGTTCGTGGTCACCCAGTGGGCGAAGAAGACCGGCGTGGATCTTGCCGGCATGGATAACCTGGCCGCGTTCGATGCGCACATGGCCGCAGACCCCGGCGTGCAAGCCGCATTGAAGGCCGAAGGCCTGCTCTGAGGCCGGCAATATCCGCAAACGAAAAAAGCCGCGCAATGCGCGGCTTTTTTCTTGTCCAGCGAAACGCTCAACGCTTGTCGAGCGGCACGTACTCGCGATCTTCCGGCCCGGTGTAGTTCGCGCTGGGGCGGATGATCTTGCCGTCGATACGCTGCTCGATCACGTGCGCGCTCCAGCCGCTGGTACGCGCGATCACGAACAGCGGGGTGAACATGGCGGTGGGCACGCCCATCATGTGGTAGCTGACCGCACTGAACCAGTCGAGGTTCGGGAACATCTTCTTGATGTCCCACATCACCGATTCCAGACGCTCGGCGATGTCGTACATCTTCATGTCGCCCTGCTCGGCCGACAGCTCGCGCGACACTTCCTTGATCACCTTGTTGCGCGGATCGGACACGGTGTACACCGGGTGGCCGAAACCGATCACCACTTCCTTGCGCTCGACCCGTGCCTTGATATCGGCTTCCGCCTCATCCGGCGTCTCGTAGCGCTTCTGCACCTCGAACGCGACTTCATTGGCGCCGCCGTGCTTCGGCCCACGCAACGCGCCGATCGCACCGGCGATGCAGGAATACATGTCGCTGCCGGTGCCGGCGATCACGCGCGCGGTGAAGGTGGACGCGTTGAACTCGTGCTCCGCGTACAGGATCAGGCTGGTGTGCATCGCCCGCACCCAGGATTCGCGCGGCGCCTCGCCATGCAGCAGGTGCAGGAAGTGGCCGCCGATGCTGTCGTCGTCGGTTTCCACGTCGATCGCACGGCCGTTGTGGCTCCAGTGGTACCAGTACAGCAGCATCGAACCGAGGCTGGCCATCAGCTTGTCGGCGATGTCGCGCGCACCCGGCGCGTTGTGGTCGTCCTTCTCCGGCGTCACGCAACCCAGCACCGACACGCCCGTGCGCATCACGTCCATCGGGTGCGCCGACGGCGGCAGTTCTTCCAGTGCAGCTTTCACAGCCGCCGGGATGCCGCGCAGCGACTTCAGCTTGGCCTTGTAACCGGCCAGCTCCGCCTTGTTCGGCAGCTTGCCGTGCACCAGCAGGTAGGCAATCTCCTCGAACTCGCTGGTATTGGCGAAATCCAGGATGTCGTAACCACGGTAATGCAGGTCGTTGCCGCTGCGGCCCACGCTGCACAGCGCGGTATTGCCGGCGGCGGTGCCGCTGAGGGCGACGGACTTCTTCGGCTTGAAGCCGGGAACGGTTGCTTCGCTCATGGTCTTTTTCCTGTCTGCGGACTTATTTTTTCTGCGCGAACAGCGCATCAAGTTTTTGCTCGAAGGCGTGGTAACCGATGCGGTCGTACAACTCTTCGCGCGTCTGCATGCTGTCGACCACGGCCTTCTGATCGCCGTCACGGCGGATCGACTGGTACACCTGCTCCGCCGCCTTGTTGGCAGCACGGAATGCGGACAGCGGGAACAGCTGGATAGCCACGCCGGCTGCGGCCAGCTCGTCACGATTGAACAGCGGCGTCGCACCAAATTCGGTGATATTGGCCAGCACCGGCACCTGTACTGCATCCACGAATTTGCGATAGGTGTCCAGGTCGTAAGCCGCTTCGGCGAAGATGCCATCCGCGCCGGCTTCAACACAGGCGATGGCGCGCTGAATGGCAGCATCCACACCGTCCACTTGAATCGCATCGGTGCGCGCAATCAGGAAGAAATCCGGATCGGTCTTGGCATCCGCTGCCGCCTTCACCCGGTCCACCATTTCGCCTTGCGAAACGATTTCCTTGCCCGGGCGATGCCCGCAACGCTTGGCGCCGACCTGATCTTCGATATGGCAGGCCGCAGCGCCAGCCTTGATCAGCGACTTGACGGTGCGTTCGATATTGAAGGCGCTGGCGCCGAATCCTGTGTCGATATCTACCAGTAGCGGAAGGTCGCAAACGTCGGTGATGCGGCGGGTATCGATCAACACGTCTTCCAGCGTATTGATGCCGAGGTCCGGCAGCCCCAGTGAACCGGCGGCCACACCACCGCCCGACAGGTAGATCGCCTTGTAGCCGGCACGTTTGGCCAGCAGGGCGTGATTGGCGTTGATGGCACCGATGACCTGCAACGGCGATTCGGCGGCGAGCGCGGCGCGGAAGCGTGCGCCTGCGGACTGTGATTCGCGCATGGGGACTCCCGGGAAAACCGCTATTTTAGCCGATCGCCACGCCGCCCGAATCCGGCACTCGGCGCAGTCGCCGGCCCTTGCCCGCAGGTTCACGCGGCCCCACATCTTCACCAGGCAACAATGCCCGCAGTCGACCAGGGAACATCCGATGACCAGGACCTACGGCAAGACCCCCGAAGCCCTCGCCCGCCTGACCCCGGAGCAATACCGGGTCACCCAGGAAGCCGGCACCGAACGCCCGTTCGACAACGCCTTCAACGGTCACAAGCAGGCGGGGCTGTACGTGGACATCGTGTCCGGCGAACCGCTGTTCACCTCGCTGGACAAGTTCGACAGCGGCTGCGGCTGGCCGAGTTTCAGCAAGCCGCTCGAACCGGCGCATGTCATCGAGAAACGCGACATCAGCCACGGCATGATCCGCACCGAAGTGCGTTCGCAGCATGGCGACAGCCATCTCGGCCATGTCTTCAACGACGGCCCGCGCGATGCCGGCGGCCTGCGTTACTGCATCAATTCGGCAGCGCTGCGCTTCGTACCCGCCGATGCGTTGGAGCGTGAAGGCTATGGCGAATATCGCCATCTGTTCGATGCCGCCCCGGCGGGAGACAACGCATGAGCACTGAAACCGCGATCCTCGCCGGCGGCTGCTTCTGGGGCATGCAGGAACTGATTCGCAAGCAACCCGGCGTGTTGCGCACCCGCGTGGGTTATTCCGGCGGCGATGTCGACAACGCCACCTACCGCAACCACGGCACCCATGCGGAGGCGATCGAGATCGTGTTCGATCCCGCGCAGACCAGTTTCCGCAAGATGCTGGAGTTCTTCTTCCAGATCCACGACCCCACCACCGTGGACCGGCAGGGCAATGATCGCGGCAGCAGTTACCGCTCGGCGATCTATTACGCTTCGGACGCACAGAAACAGGTGGCGCTGGACACCATCGCCGATGTCGACGCCTCCGGCCTGTGGCCGGGCAAGGTGGTGACCGAACTCGCACCGGCCGGCCCGTTCTGGCAAGCCGAGCCCGAACACCAGGACTACCTGCAGCGCTATCCCAGCGGCTATACCTGCCACTTCCTGCGGCCGGGCTGGGTGCTGCCAGCGCGCGGAAGCACCGCGTGAGCCTGCGCGAAGTCGATGTCGCCATCATCGGCGGCGGCACTGCCGGCATGTCGGCCTACCGCGAGGTGCGCAAGCACACCGATTCGATCGCGCTGATCGAAGGCGGGCCGTTCGGCACCACCTGCGCGCGGGTGGGCTGCATGCCGTCGAAACTGCTGATCGCGCCGGCGCAGGCGCGCCACCAGCTGTCGCTGCTGCCCGCATTCGGCATCCACAGCGATGCCGGCAAGGTCGATAGCCGCGCGGTCATGCGCCGTGTGCGCGAGGAACGCGACCGCTTCGTCGGTTTCGTGCTGGATGCGGTGGAAGGTTTCGATCCCGCTCATATCGTGCGTGCGCATGCGGCGTTCGAAGACCCGCACACGCTGGTACTCACGGCCGCCGCCGACGGCAGCACCCCGTCCTTCAATCGCATCCGTGCCAAGCGCATCATCATCGCCTCCGGCTCGCGTCCGAATATTCCGGACGCCTTCAAAGCCGCCGGCGACCGCCTGGTGGTGAATGACGATGTGTTCGACTGGAACGACCTGCCGGGTTCAGTGGCGGTGTTCGGCACGGGTGTGATCGGGCTGGAACTGGGCCAGGCGCTGCATCGGTTAGGCGTGCGCGTGCACGTGTTTGGCCGTGGCGGACGCATCACCGGCCTCAGCGATCCCGTGGTACTGGCGGAAGCCGCACGCATCTTCACCAACGAATTGATCACCCATCTCGATGCACGCGAACTGCGCATCGAACGCGATGGCGACAGCGTGCTGGTGCATTCCAGCGATGCCGCCGGCGAGCAACATAGCGAGCGTTTCGACTATCTATTGGCCGCCAGCGGACGCGCACCCAACGTCGACACCCTGCAACTGCAACACACCGGGCTTGAACTGGATGCGCGCGGCGTGCCGCTGTTCGATCCGCAAACCATGCAGGCCGGCGGCAGCCATATCTTCATCGCCGGCGATGCCAACGCCGAACGCCCGATCCTGCACGAAGCCGCCGACGAAGGACTGTTGGCGGGTCGCAATGCCGCCAACTATCCGACGGTGCACAAGCATGCCCGGCGCACGCCGCTGGGGATCATGTTCACCGAGCCGCAAGTGGCCTACGTCGGCAAGTCGCACGAGCAACTGCTGGCGGACGGCGCGGATTTCGCCGTGGGCGAAGTGTCGTTCCACGACCAGGGACGCTCACGGGTGATGCTGGTCAACCAAGGCCTGCTGCGTGTGTATGGTGAGGCCGGCAGCGGCCTGTTGCTGGGCGCGGAGATGATCGGCCCGGACAACGAGCACCTGGCGCACCTGCTGGCCTGGGCCATCCAGTCGCGCATGACTGTGCGACAAGCGCTGGACATGCCGTACTACCACCCGGTGATCGAGGAAGGCCTGCGCACCGCGTTGCGCATGTTGCTGGAAGCACTGGGCATGGGCCCGCATCCGCCGCTGAACTGCATCGATTGCGGGCCGGGCGGCTGAGTTTTTCGTGATTGGTGCACGGTGCTGCCTAGCAGTGCACGCGTTCCGCATATCTTCGAAACCACCGAATGCAAAAAAGGGCCGGCACAAGGCCAGCCCTTTGAGTTTGCAGCCGCGACGAACGCTTACAGCAGGTGGGCGACGCCAGCGCGCTCTTCTTCCAACTCGGCGAGAGTCTTGTCCATCGCCGCGCGGCTGAAGTCGTCGACCGGCAGGCCTTCGACGCGGGTGTATTCGCCATTGGCGCAGATCACCGGTACGCCATAGATCACGCCTTCCGGGATGCCGTAGCTGCCATCGGACGGCACGCCCATCGTCGCCCACTCGCCGTTCGTGCCCAGCGCCCAATCGCGCATGTGATCGATGGCGGCGTTGGCGGCCGATGCGGCGGACGACAGGCCACGCGCTTCGATGATCGCGGCGCCGCGCTTGCCGACCTGCGGGATGAAGGTATTGGCGTTCCAGTCGGCGTCGTTGATCTTGTCCTTCAGCGACTGGCCGTCGACGGTGGCGAAGCGGTAGTCCGGGTACATGGTCGGGCTGTGGTTGCCCCACACCACCAGCTTCTTGATGTCGGCCACGGCCACGCCGGCCTTGTTGGCCAGCTGCGACAGCGCGCGGTTGTGGTCCAGGCGCAGCATGGCGGTGAAGTTCTTCGCCGGCAGGTCGGGCGCGGACTTCATCGCGATATAGGCATTGGTATTGGCCGGATTGCCGACCACCAGCACCTTCACGTTGCGGCTGGCGACCTTGTTCAACGCCGCGCCCTGCGCGGTGAAGATCTTGGCGTTCTCAAGCAGGAGATCCTTGCGCTCCATGCCCGGGCCGCGCGGACGCGCGCCGACCAGCAGGGCGTAATCGGCGTCCTTGAACGCGACTTCGGCGTCATCGGTGCCGACCATGCCTGCCAGCAGCGGGAACGCGCAATCTTCCAGCTCCATCATCACGCCCTTCAGCGCGGCCTGGGCCTTCTCAAGCGGCAATTCCAGCATCTGCAGGATGACCGGCTGGTCCTTGCCCAGCATTTCGCCGGAGGCGATGCGGAACAGCAGTGCGTAACCGATCTGGCCGGCGGCGCCGGTGACTGCAACACGGACGGGGGCTTTCATGGGGAAATCTTCCTTCATTCGGGAAATGCGTAAGTGTTCAAAGGCGATAGCCGAGCGGCGCCAACCGCGTCTTCACCGCCTCGGGTTGATAGCCGTAGATGACGTCCTGGCCGACGATGGTGACCGGCACGCCGCCGGTCTGCAGCGCCTGCATCGCGCGGTCGCCTTCCGGCGTGTCCACGTCCAGCAGGTGGTAGCGCACATTGGCCATCTCGAATGCCTTGCGCTGCTTGAGGCAGTAGCCACACCACTCGGCCGACAGCATCACGATGCTGCTGTCGCCGGTGGTCATGCGCGGGTCGTCGGGATGGAGCGCTGGCGGGTCGTCGAGCCACCCGGCGAGCCTCGGCTTCACCTGGCCGTAGCTGATCGCGCCAGCGGCGAGCACGGCTGCGATCCAAAGGACAGTGGTAACGCGCATGGGACTTCGCGCCTCAAACCAGCTCGGCGAAGAATTCCTGGATGCGCGCCAGGCCCGGTGTAAGTTGCGGCGTCGGGCAGGTGTAGCTGATGCGCATCGCGCGCGGCTCGCCGAACGCGGAACCCGGCACGCAGGCCACGCCCTTGGCTTCCAGCAGTGCATTGCAGAAATCGACGTCGTTCTCGATCCTGGTGCCGTTGTGCGACTTGCCGAAGGTGCAGCTGATGTCCGGGAACACGTAGAACGCACCCTGCGGCCGCGGGCAGACCACGCCGGGGATCGCATCCATCACCGCCATCACCTGGTCGCGCTTGGCCTGGAATTCGAGGTTCTTCTCGTTCGGCACGTCCTGCGGGCCGCTGAGTGCCGCGATGGCCGCCGCGGTGACGATCTCCGGGATGTTGGTGATGTGGTTGGAGTTCATCACCGTCACCGCCTGCGCCACGGATTCCGGACCGGCCATGAAGCCCACGCGCCAACCGGGCATGCCGTAGGTCTTGGACAGCGAATCGATGAAGATCACGCGGTCGCGCAGTTCCGGGCGCACGTGCACGAAGTTCACGTATTCCAGCCCGTCGAACAGCATGCGGTTGTAGATGTCGTCGGTGATGATCCAGGTGTCCGGATACTTCACCAGCACGTCGGCCAGCGCGACGATTTCATCGCGGGTGTAGACCATGCCGGTCGGGTTCGACGGATTGTTGAACAGGAACACCTTCGGCTTCTTCGCCAGCGCAGCGTCGAGCTGGGTCGGCGTCATCTTGTAGTCCTGGCTGGCCGGGCACGGCAGCAGGTCCACCTTGGCGTTGACGATTTCGGCGATGTCCATGTAGCTGGTCCAGTACGGCACCGCAAAGGCGATGGTGTCGCCCTCGTCCAGCAACGCCTCAGCCAGGTTGTAGATCACGTGCTTGGCGCCGATGCCGGTGGCGCAATTCACCCGCGCATAGCCGGTCAGGCCGATCTTCGCCATGTGTTCGATGAATGCGTCCAGCAACGCGTCGCTGCCGCGATTGCTGCCGTACTGTCCACTATCCTTCGCGAGTGCTTCACGCGCGGCGGCATAGACGTGTTCGGCGGGCAGGAAGTTCGGCACGCCGATGGAGAAGCTGATGATGTCGCGACCTTCGGCCTTCAGGCGCTTGGCCTTTTCGGCGACCGCCATGATGGCGCTGGGCTTGGCGCGGCCAATGCGCCGGGCGAGTTGAGGCATCGTGGGGAACCTCGGAACGGGGCCGCAGAACGCGGCATGGACGTGGGAGAAAGCCTTCAAATGTTAACACAGCCGCTTCGCCAGACCTCTCTATCCACGCTGCGTCGGCATGGCCGTCGCTGGCTTTCCGTAGCTGCAATGCTGGCTGCATTCGCACTGCTTTCCGGCTGTTCCTCGACCCAGGTGCGCACCGCCAAGGACACCGCCGGCAAGCCATTGGCGCTCTCCGGCACGGTGGTGCTCATCGAACCCGACATCGAGCTCTCCGAGCTCGGCGCTGGCGGCATGGCCGAACCCCGCAAGGAGTGGACCGATGCCGCCCGCAAGCTGTATCCGCAGGCCGCGCGCGATGCCCTGGCCCGCCAAGGCATCGGCATGGCCCCCGACTACTATCTCCCGGCGGATGCTGGTCCGGAGACACGGGCAAGGCAGCTGTATCTGCTGGCCCAGGCGGTGTCGTCGAGCATCCTCACCTACGAACGCGGCAGCGCGACCGGCAGGCTTCGCAACAAGCATGGCAAGTTCGACTGGTCGGTCGGCCCCGGCGTGCAGGCGCTGCGCGAGACCACCGGCGCGGACTACGGCCTGTTCACCTATATCCGCGACAGCTACGCTAGCGGCGGCCGCCAGGCCATGCGTATCGCCGGCCTGCTGTTGCTGGGCGGCGACATGGGCGGCGGGATGCAGGTCGGCGTCGCGTCCCTGATCGACCTGCGCACCGGCCAGGTGGTCTGGCACAACCTGCTGATCGACCAGACCGGCGACATGCGCAACCTCGCGGGTGCGCGCGAAACCGCGGACGACCTGCTCAAGGGCGTGCGCGGCACGCAACCGGTGCCGGCGAAATGAGTGCCGCGCTTCGAAGTCTTGCGATCGCGCTGGCGGCCACCCTGCTCGCCGCCTGCGCCTCCCGCGCGCCACTGCGCGACAACGCGCCCGGCACCGCGCCCACCGCCGGCAGCGACGAAGCCGAACTCTGGTATGCGATGGAACGCGCGGAAACCGAACTCAAGCGCTCGCCATTGCTGGTGCGCGACCCGGCCCTCAACGACTACATCCGCGGCGTGGCCTGCAAGGTCGCCGGTGGCCATTGCAGCGACCTGCGCGTGTACGTGATGGACGTGCCGCAGTTCAACGCCAGCATGGCCCGAACGGCATGATGCTGTTCTGGACCGGTGCCCTGCTGCGCATCCGCGACGAGGCCGAACTCGCCTTCGTGCTGGGCCATGAAACCGGCCACTTCACCGCCCAGCACTCGCTCAAGCAATGGCGACGGATGAAGGATGCCAGCGCCTGGCTGAGCGCCTTCCAGATGGTCGCCTATGGAGCAGGCGCAGGCGGCATCGCGCAGCTCGGGATGCTGGCCGGCTATGCGGCGATCTTCAAATACTCGCGCGACATGGAACGCGAGGCGGACAGATTGGGTTTCGATGGCGTGGTCGAACATGGTTGGGCGCCGTCCGCCGGCGCGGACTTGTGGGCACGGATGTGGCGCGAGGAACAGACCCGCAAGTACGATCGGCCGATGCCGGTCTTCTCCACCCATCCCGCCTCGCAAGAACGCTTGAACGACATCAAGGCCGAAGCCGCCGCCATCCCCAACGCACCCACGGACCGCGGCCGCGATCGCTACCGCGCCGCAGTGCGCCCGTTGTTGCCGAAATTGCTGGACGAGGAACTCGGCAATCGTCGCTATGCCGGTTCGATCCTTGTGATCGGCGAACTGCTGGCCGACTCGCCCACTGAAGACAAGGGCCTGCTCACCTTCTACTTGGGTGAGGCCTATCGCCGGCGCGGACTGGGCGACGACAAGGCGAAGGCGGCCACCTATTACGCGCAGGCCGTCTTGCTGCCGGGCGCGCCCGCGGCGGCATGGCGCGAGCATGGCTTCGTGCAGCGTTCCGCGGGCGATGCGGCAGGTGCGCGCGCCTCGCTGCAACGCTACCTGCAGGACGCGCCGAATGCGGAAGACCGCGCCTTCGTGCAACGCGAACTGGACAAACTCGGAGGTGCCCGATGAAACCTGCATGGAAAGGACGCATGCGCGCGATCATCGTCGTCGTGCTGGTGCTGGCGTTGACGGCATGTGCTGCCGGTGGCCCGCTGGTGACACCAGGCACGCAGCGGATTGGTAGCAACCTGACCATCGATGCAGGCATGGAATGGACACGGTCGCAGGGCTCGCGCGAACAACTGTGGACCATCGATGGCCCGCAGCTCAACAGCCTCTACCTGGTCCCGAATGTGCGCGAACGCGAGTTCATCTTCCTCGGCGAACGCCAGACCAAGCGCCGCCCGGATGGCGCGTTCTACCACCGCGGCATGCGGCCGGATGAGTTGCGCGACCTGATCGCGGACGGCATGCGCGCGGCAGGCGCGGTGAACGTGGTGGTCACCAACCTGCGCCCGGTGGATTTCGGCGGCCGCGAGGGCCTGCGTTTCGAAATGTCGATGGACAACGAAGCCGGCCTGAAATACCGGGCCATGGCAGCCGCCTTCGAACATGAGAAAGGCCTGGCGCTGGCGCTGTTCTACGCGCCGGTGGAGTACTACTACCCACGCGACGAGGCCAAGGTCAACGCGATGCTGGATACCCTGCGCTGGAAGTGACCCGCAGTTCTCGCTGAAACGAAAAGGGCGGCCGAGGCCGCCCTTTTCATGCAGCGTATCGATGGATCAGGCCGCGAGGATCTTGTTCCACTCCGCAACGCGGTCGGCCTTCGCCGCCAGCGCGGCGTCGGTATCGCCTTCGATCTTCACCGACTTGATCGCGTCGCCCTGCTTCACCGCATCCACCACGTCCAGGCCGTCGATGACCTTGCCGAACACGGTGTGCTTGCCGTTGAGCCACGGGGTGGACACGTGGGTGATGAAGAACTGGCTGCCATTGGTGTTCGGACCGGCATTGGCCATCGACAGCACGCCACGGTCGTGGCCCAAGCCGTTATTGGCCTCGTCTTCGAAGCGGTAGCCCGGGCCGCCACGGCCGGAACCTTCCGGGCAGCCGCCCTGGATCATGAAATCCGGGATCACCCGGTGGAAGTTCAGGCCGTCGTAGAAGCCGCGCTTGGCCAGGTTGACGAAGTTGGCGACGGTCAGCGGCGCCTTGTCGGCGGCCAGTTCGACGCGGATCGGGCCGCGGTCGGTATCGAAGATGGCGATCAGGGACATGGGAGGTTCCTTCAGATTGATACAGGCGGCGGACGCCGCAGCCCGCTATAATAGCCGGCTTCCTTTCCTGAACGGCCGTGCCGGTCAATCCCGGCGCGCATTCCGCATGTCCATTGAACGCCTCCGCAATATCGCCATCGTCGCCCACGTCGACCATGGCAAGACCACCCTCGTCGACTGCCTGCTCAAGCAATCCGGCACGCTCAACGAACGCACCGTACTGGCCGAGCGCGTGATGGACAGCAACGACCAGGAAAAGGAACGTGGCATCACCATCCTGGCCAAGAACACCGCCATCACCTGGCAGGGTAACCGCATCAACATCGTCGACACCCCGGGCCACGCCGACTTCGGCGGCGAGGTCGAGCGCGTGCTGTCGATGGTGGACTCCGTACTGATCCTGGTCGACGCGATGGACGGCCCGATGCCGCAGACCCGCTTCGTCACCCAGAAGGCGTTCGCGATGGGCTTTCAGCCGATCGTGGTGGTCAACAAGATCGACCGCCCCGGCGCCCGCCCGGACTGGGTGATCGACCAGGTGTTCGACCTGTTCGACAAGCTCGGCGCCACCAACGAGCAGCTGGATTTCCCGATCGTCTACGCCTCGGCGCTGCACGGTTTCGCCAGCCTGGAAGACACCGTGCGCGAAGGCGACATGACCCCGCTGTACGAAGCGATCATGCAGCACGTGCCGGCGCCGCCGGTGGCCACCGACGGCCCGTTCCAGATGCGCATCAGCCAGCTGGACTACAACAACTTCGTCGGCGTGATCGGCATCGGCCGTATCCAGCGCGGCACGTTGAAGAAGAACATGCCGGTCACCGTGATCGACCGCGAAGGCAAGAAGCGGCAGGGCAAGGTGCTGCAGGTGCTCGGCTTCATGGGCCTTGAGCGCATCGAACAGGACAGCGCGGAAGCCGGCGACATCGTCGCGATTTCCGGCATCCAGGACCTGACGATTTCCGACACCATCTGCGCGATCGATGCGCCGGAACAATTGCCGGCGCTGACCGTGGATGAGCCGACCATCAGCATGACCTTCCAGGTCAACAACTCGCCGTTCGCCGGCAACAAGGATCTTTCCGGCGGCAAGTTCCTGACCAGCCGCCAGATCAAGGATCGCCTTGAGCGCGAGACCGTGCACAACGTGGCGCTGAAGGTCGAGCAGCTGGAAGACGCCGACAAGTTCCTGGTCTCCGGCCGCGGCGAACTGCACCTGTCGGTGCTGATCGAGAACATGCGCCGCGAAGGTTTCGAGCTGGCGGTGTCGCGTCCCGAAGTGATCATCAAGGAAATCGACGGCCAGTTGATGGAGCCGATCGAACAGCTGGTGGTCGACGTGGAAGAAATCCACCAGGGCGGCGTGATGGAGAAGCTGGGCACCCGCAAGGGCCAGCTGAAGAACATGGAATCCGACGGCAAGGGCCGCGTGCGCCTGGACTACCAGATCCCGGCGCGTGGCCTGATCGGCTTCCAGAACGAGTTCCGCACCCTGACCCAGGGTTCGGGCCTGCTGTTCCACGTGTTCGACCATTACGGCCCGAAGGAAACCGGCCAGATCGCCAAGCGCCTCAACGGCGTGATGATCGCCAATGCCGCAGGTGCTACCCCGGCCTATTCGTTGGGCCCGCTGCAGGATCGCGGCAAGCTGTTCGCCGCCGAAGGCGACAACGTGTATGAAGGCCAGCTGGTCGGCATCCACAGCAAGGACAACGACCTAACGGTCAACGCGATCAAGACCAAGCCGCTGACCAATATGCGCGCTTCGGGCAAGGACGATGCGATCCAGCTGACCCCGGCGATCAAGTACACGCTGGAACAGGCGCTGGACTTCATCGACGACGACGAGCTGGTCGAGATCACCCCGAAGGAAATCCGCCTGCGCAAGAAGCAGCTGACCGAAAGCGACCGCAAGCGCGCCAGCCGTTCGGCATAAGGCAAGCGGGGAACGCGCGGTGAGTGTGTTCCTCGGCTGGATGCCAGGCGCGGCAACGCAGGCCGCGCTGGCAGACCTGCAACACCGCATCCGCGCGGCCTTGCCCGCGGATGCGCCGCGCCACGACTGGCGCACGCCCGCGCAGTGGCACATGACCCTGCGTTATCTGGGCGAATCCATCGACGATGCGCGACGCATGCGCATCGACGACGCGTTGCAAGTCCTCGCATCACGAACACAGGCGATCGACGCCATATTGGCCGGCGCGCAGTACTGGCCGCATGCGCGGGTACTCGTCGCCAAGGTCGAAGCGACAGAAGCGCTGAAGGCGTTGCTCAAGCAACTCGAAATGGCGATGCAAGGTTGCGGCTTCGCCAAGGAACGCACGCAAACTGCGCACATCACCCTCGCCTACCTGCCGCGCGGCGCACAGCCGCCGACATTGCCGGACATGGCAATACCGGCATCACCACTGCGCGTCGACCGCATCGAGCTCTTGCAGACCGTCCCCGCTGGCTACATGTCACTGGCATCATGGCCCTTCGCGCCAGGGACGACGCCGGCATGAGCGAGCAGCAGAAACACTACAACCCGGATCCGCACGCGCACCCCGGCCTGCACATCATCGCCATCGTCGAGGCGGTGAAGGGCTCGCTGGCGCTGCTCGCCGCCAGTGGGCTGGAGCTGATCGGCCCGGCACCGCTGCAACGCTGGGTGCACGAACTGATCGCGCACTTCCAATTGGATCCGAGCCACGGCGCGGCGGCGTGGCTCGCGCAGGCGATCAATCCCGGCTCGGTGCATCTCGCGGCCGCGGTGGCCGCGCTGTACGGCATCGTCCACCTGATCGAAGGCTGGGGCCTGTGGCGTGCGAAGGCCTGGGCCTCATGGCTGGGCTGCATCGCAGCCGCGCTGTACCTACCCTTCGACATCTACGCCTTCGCCACCCATCGTCACTGGCTTGAAGCAGTGGTGGTGGCGATCAACCTGCTGGTGGTGTGGGTGCTGGCGCGCGACCTGATGGTGCGCCGCCGCTGAGTTGCCGCGGCTTCCGGCACGGGCGATGCTTGCGTATTCGTCACGGGAGATTCGCATGCGCCGCCTGACCCTTTCGCTCGCCATCTCGCTGGCCTTGCTCGTTGGTTGCAAGCAAGCGTCGAATGCATCCGTCGACACGCCAACTGCCGCCACTGCCCCGTCTGCGTTCGCCTACGAAGAAGCCAGCATCGCTTCGCTGCAACAGCAGATGGCGGCGGGCTCGCTGACCAGCCATGCACTCACCCAGGCCTACCTCGACCGCATCGCCGCCATCGACGATGCCGGCCCGACACTCAATGCCGTCATCGAAACCAATCCCGATGCCTTGAAGGAGGCCGACGCACTGGATGCCGAGCGCAAGGCGGGCAAGTTGCGCGGGCCTCTGCACGGCATCCCGATTCTGCTGAAGGACAATATCGACGCCACGCCGATGGTCAATTCCGCCGGCTCGCTTGCACTCGCGAACCATCGACCGAAGTCCGATGCCTTCCTCGTCGCGAAACTGCGTGAAGCCGGCGCAGTCATCATCGGCAAGACCAACCTCAGCGAGTGGGCCAATATCCGCTCGACCCGTTCGACTTCCGGCTGGAGCGCACGCGGCGGGCAAACCAAAAATCCGTACGCGCTCGACCGCAACCCCTGCGGCTCCAGCGCGGGCACCGGTACCGCGATCGCCGCCAACTTGTCCACGGTCGGCATCGGCACCGAGACCGACGGCAGCATCATCTGTCCATCCGCCGTCGCCGGATTAGTCGGCATCAAGCCAACCGTCGGCCTGGTTAGCCGCAGCGGCATCATCCCGATCTCGCATTCGCAGGACACCGCCGGGCCGATGGCGCGCAGCGTGGCCGATGCGGCCGCGGTGCTGACCGCGATTGCTGCTGCCGATGTTGCGGATACGGCAACGCAGGAACGTGCGGCTCGCAGCGCCATCGACTACACCACGCATTTAAAGCCCGATGCACTGAAGGGTGCGCGCATCGGCGTGCTGCGCAAGGCAATGGGTTACCAACCGGATGTGGATGCCGCGTTCGAACGCGCGGCGGCTGCGCTCAAGGCCGCCGGTGCCACCGTAGTCGATGCCGAAATCCCCACCGCCGGGCAATGGGATGCGGACGAACTGGAAGTACTGCTGTACGAACTCAAGGCCGACCTCAATGCCTACTTGGCCAGCAGTGGCGCACCGGTGAAGACACTGGCCGACGTCATCGTCTTCAACAAGCAGAATGCCGATACCGAGATGCGTTATTTCGCGCAGGAACTGTTCGAACAGGCGCAGGCGAAAGGCCCGCTGACCGACAAAGCGTACCGCGATGCACGCGACAAGGCGCGCAGGCTTGCCGGCCCGCAAGGGATCGATGCCGCACTGAAGAAGCAGGACCTGGATGCGTTGGTAGCACCATCGATGTCACCGGCGTGGCTGACCGATCCGATCAATGGCGACCACTTCACCGGCGCGGGCTATGGCGCGGCGGCAGTGGCGCGCTATCCCAGCATCACCGTGCCGATGGGCGACAGCCACGGCCTGCCGCTCGGCATCACCTTCATGGGCACTGCGTGGAGCGAAGCGCGACTTGTCGAGTTGGCCTATTCGTACGAACAAGCCAGCAAAGCGCGCAAGCCGCCGCAGTTCCTGCCCAGCGTGGAACTCGCGGAAACGAAATAAGCCAGCGGCATGCGCGCGCCGCAGGCGAATCAGCCTGCGGCGAGTTGCCCACGCTTGCGCACGATCAACATCGCGATTTCCAGCGCCTGCTCGTAGTTCAGGCGCGGATCCACGGTACTGCGGTAGGCGCGCTCGAGGTCGCGCTCGGTGAGCTCGCGCGCGCCGCCCAGGCATTCGGTCACGTCCTCGCCAGTCAGCTCAAGGTGCACGCCGCCCAGGCGCAGGCCGGCCGCCGCATGCGCATCGAACGCCTGTTCCAGCTCGCTGCGGATGTTGTGGAAACGGCGGGTCTTGTAACCGTTGGTCGTGCTCTCGGTATTGCCGTGCATCGGATCGCAGATCCACAGCACGCGCTTGCCTTCGCGTTTCACCGCAGCAAGCAACGGCGGCAATTTTTCGGCGATATGCGCCGCGCCCATGCGGTGGATCAGGGTCAGGCGACCGGTCTCGTTGTCCGGGTTGAGCGCATCGATGGTCTTCAGCAACTGATCCGGCGTCACCGACGGGCCGATCTTCAGGCCGATCGGATTGCGGATGCCACGGAAGTATTCGACGTGCGCGCCATCCAGCTGCGCGGTGCGCATGCCGATCCACGGGAAATGCGTGCTGAGGTTGAACCAACCCCAGTTGCGCGGCACTTCGCGAGTTTGCCCTTCCTCGTATGGCAGCAGCAACGCTTCGTGCGAGGTGTAGAAATCGACGCGGTTGAGGTTGTGCAGCTCGTTGCCGGACAACGTTTCCATGAAGCGCACGGCATCGCCGATGCCGTCGACCATGCGCCGGTATTCATCGGCCAGCGGCGAATGGCCGACCCAGCTCAGGTTCCAGTATTCGGGGTGGTGCAGGTCGGCGAAGCCGCCATCGATCAGCGAACGCACGAAGTTCATCGTCATCGCCGAACGCGCATGCGCCTTGATCATCCGCCGCGGATCGGGAATGCGTGCTTCGGCGGTGAACTCCGGGCCGTTGACGATATCGCCACGGTAACTCGGCAGCGACACCCCACCGCGCTCTTCGGTATCGGTCGAACGCGGCTTGGCGTACTGGCCGGCGAAACGGCCGATGCGCACCACCGGCAGGCGCAGCCCGTGCACCAGCACCAGGCTCATCTGCAGCAGCACCTTCAGGCGATTGGAGATCACCTCCGAGGTGCAGCCATCGAACGTCTCCGCGCAATCGCCGCCCTGCAGGATGAAGCGCTTGCCTTCTTGCGCCTCGGCGATTTGCTTCTTCAACGCCAGGATTTCCCACGACGTCACCAGGGGCGGCAACGCGTGCAACTCGCGCAGCGCTCCGTCCAATGCAGCCGCGTCGGGATAGGTCGGCATCTGCAAAGCAGGACGCTGGCGCCAGCTGGACGGCGACCAATCGGCGGGGAGATTCACGGCGATAGCGTTGGACATGGCGACTTCAACTTCGATGCTGTGCGTTGCTGCATTGCATCATCGCGCTGCGCCCACGTCGCTGCAACAGTTACCTGTGGAACAGATGCTTCTCGCGTCGTTTCCATCCGGCATGAAGCGCCCACAGCCCCAGTGCAACGAACCAGAGCAGGCACCACATCGGCATGGTCAGGCCGAGGAATTTCCAGTCGATGTTGCTGCAATCGCCGGTGGCCAGCAGCACCTGCCGCGCCGCGCCGAGCCAGGAATGTTGTTCGACGATGAAGTTCAGCCCGGGGCCGCAGCTGGGCAATTCCGGCGGATAGAGCTGCACCCAGGCATGGCGGCCGGCGTAACTCGCGCCGAAACCGGCGGCAAGCAGCGCCAGCAGCGACCACGCCTTGCGTGTACTCGCATCGCGCGGCGCATGCAGGCCACCGATCAGGAACACGAGACCGAGCGCGGCGAAGCAGATGCGCTGGAAGACGCAAAACGGGCACGGTTGGATGCCGAGATGGAGCTGCACGTAGAAGAACGCATAGCTCAGCAGCGCGGCACAGGCGACGAATCCAAGCAGGAATTGACTGCGGAACGACCAGCGAAACGGATTCATGCGCCTGCCATGCGTGGGGATTGACCGATTATCGTTCAGATAGCCAAAAACGAAAAACCCCGGAAGTCCCGGGGTCTTTCGGTACAGCGCTGGCGCCGTGGATTATTCGGCGGTCTGCGGGCGGTCCACCAGCTCGACATACGCCATCGGCGCGTTGTCGCCGGCGCGGAAGCCGCACTTCAGGATGCGCAGGTACCCGCCCGGACGCTGTGCGTAGCGCGGGCCCAGCACGGTGAACAGGGTGCCCACGGCCTCCTTGTCACGCAGACGCGCGAACGCAAGGCGGCGGTTGGCAACGCCATCGACCTTGGCCAGGGTGATCAGCGGCTCGGCGACGCGGCGCAGTTCCTTGGCCTTCGGCAGGGTGGTGCGAATCAGCTCGCTCTTGAACAGCGAAGCGGCCATGTTGGAGAACATCGCGCTGCGATGCGCGCTGGTGCGGCTGAACTTGCGGCCGGATTTCTGGTGACGCATGGGAAAGATTCCTTACGAATGAATGTTGTGTCGTTGGATATCGCTGTCGCCATCCTGGCGTGTGCTCAGTGTTCCGGGCGGGTGGACTGCGGGTGGTCCGTGCCGGCGTCCCTTGCCGGTCATGCCGCGAACGTTTCGTTCGTCGGCGGGTGTTGCGATGAATCGTTCAACTTGAAATCGGAGCGGAAGCCGCGGCTGCGCCGCGTTTGCACCCCTGCCCTCGCGCACAGCGCTCGGGCGTTCGCTCGCGCAGGCGATGCCGGATGGCATCGCCTGTACACGCTCGCTTACCCAAGCATGCCGTGGGCCGAGATGCCGGCCGGCGGCCAGTTCTCGAGCTTCATGCCAAGCGACAGGCCACGCTGGGCCAGCACTTCCTTGATCTCGGTGAGCGACTTCTTGCCCAGGTTCGGGGTCTTGAGCAGCTCCACTTCGGTCTTCTGGATCAGATCGCCGATGTAGTAGATGCTCTCCGCCTTCAGGCAGTTGGCCGAACGCACGGTCAATTCCAGGTCGTCGATCGGGCGCAGCAGCACCGGATCAACGCCGCTGGCGACCGGCTTCGCCGCACCGCGATCGCGGTGGGTGAAATCGCCGAACACCGACAGCTGGTCGCTGAGGATGTCGGCTGCGGTGCGCACGGCTTCCTCGGCGTCGATGGTGCCGTTGGTTTCGATATCCAGCACCAGCTTGTCGAGGTCGGTGCGCTGTTCGACGCGCGCGGCTTCCACCGCGTATGCGACGCGGCGGACCGGCGAGAACGAGGCGTCCAGCATCAGCTTGCCGATCGTGCGGGTTTCTTCATCCGGACGGCGGCGCGCGGCGGCCGGCTGGTAGCCGAAACCGCGGCTGATGGTGAGGCGCATGTTCAGCGCCACGTCCTTGGTCAGGCTGGCGATCACGTGGTCGGGGTTCAGCACCTCGACGTTGTGGCTGGTCTTGATGTCGCCGGCGGTGACGATGCCCGGGCCCTGCTTCTTCAGTTCCAGGGTGTCGCTATCGCCGCTGTGCATGCGGATGGCGACGTCCTTCAGGTTCAGCAGGACTTCGAGCACGTCCTCCTGCAGGCCTTCGACCGTGGTGTACTCGTGCAGCACGCCATCGATCTCGACTTCGGTGATCGCGAAGCCGGGGATCGAGGACAGCAGCACGCGACGCAGGGCGTTGCCGAGGGTGTGGCCGTAGCCGCGTTCCAGCGGTTCGATCACGACCTTGGCGCGGTTGTCGGCGATGCGCTCGATCTGCGGGCCGCGGGGGCGCAGCACTTGGGTTGCGGTAACCGTCATTCGTGATGTCTCCTGAAGCACCCGGTTCATGACGCCGGGTGCGTGACGCAAAGAAAATTACTTCGAGTACAGCTCGACGATCAGCGCTTCGTTGATGTCGCTGGGCAGATCGGCGCGGTCCGGCACGGCCTTGAACACGCCGGCGAACTTGTTGGCATCGACCTCGACCCACGACGGGGACAGGTCCATCTGCTGGGCGACGGTCAGCGATTCCTTGACGCGGAGCTGGCGCGCGGCCTTCTCCGACAGGGTGATCGCGTCGCCGGCCTTGACCGCGTACGACGGCAGGTTCACCGACTTGCCGTTCACGGTGATGCCGCGGTGCGACACCAGCTGGCGCGCGGCCGGGCGAGTGACGGCGAAGCCCATGCGGTAGACGACGTTGTCCAGGCGGGTTTCCAGCATCTGCAGAAGGTTCTCGCCGGTGTTGCCCTTCTTGGTGGCGGCCTTCTTGTAGTAGTTGCGGAACTGGCGCTCCAGCAGGCCGTAGATGCGCTTGACCTTCTGCTTCTCGCGCAGCTGGGTGGCGTAGTCGGACAGCTTGCCCTTGCGCACGTTGGCGCCGTGCTGGCCGGGCTTCTGCTCGAGCTTGCACTTGGAATCGAGCGCGCGCGCCGGCGACTTCAGACCGAGGTCTGCGCCTTCGCGGCGGGCGAGCTTACAGGTGGGACCGATATAACGAGCCATTTTCTAATGCTCCCCGGCGTCAGACGCGACGCTTCTTCGGCGGACGGCACCCGTTGTGCGGGATTGGCGTCACGTCGATGATGTTGATGATCTTGTAGCCCACGTTGTTCAGCGAACGCACGGCCGACTCGCGTCCCGGGCCCGGGCCCTTGATGCGCACTTCCAGCGACTTCACGCCGTAATCGAGCGCGGCCTTGCCGGCCTTCTCGGCGGCGACCTGCGCGGCGAACGGGGTCGACTTGCGCGAACCGCGGAAACCCGCGCCGCCCGAAGTGGCCCACGACAGCGCATTGCCCTGGCGATCGGTGATGGTGATGATGGTGTTGTTGAACGAAGCGTGGACGTGGGCGATGCCGTCGGTGACGACGCGCTTGATCTTCTTCTTGGTCTTGGTTGCTGCTGGCTTGGCCATGATTTATTCCTTACTTCCTGATGGCCTTGCGCGGACCCTTGCGGGTACGTGCATTGGTACGGGTGCGCTGGCCACGCAGCGGCAGGCCGCGACGGTGGCGCAGGCCGCGGTAGCAGGCCAGGTCCATCAGGCGCTTGATCGCCATGCCGATCTCGCGACGCAGGTCGCCTTCGACGACGAACTTGCCGACTTCGGCGCGCAGGCGCTCGACGTCCGGCTCGGACAGGTCGCGGATCTTGGTCGACGAATTCACGCCGGCCGATTCGCAGACCTGCTTGGAACGGGTACGGCCAATGCCGTAGATGCTTTGCAGCCCGACCCAGACATGCTTCTGGGCAGGCAGGTTGACGCCCGCAATACGCGCCATAAGGCGATCTCCGATAACGAAAGGCACCGGATTTGGCAATCCGGCGCGGTGAACATGAAATTATAACCCGATTCCGATGATTCAGGAAGCCCCGGCCCCGAAAGCCCGTTGCCCGGCATGGGGAGTGTGCCCATGCTCCGGCGATGGTGCCGAACTGGCAGCCCCGGATGGCTTCCTTTTGGGAAAGCTGGCCGGCCTGCCCGCGCGCTACTCCGGCGCGCGGATCGGTTCGGTACCACCCACGCCCGGAATCGCTGCGTGAGTCGCCCATTGTGCCGACCGGGGCGCGATGCCCGGCTCGGCGGTTGTTCCATTCTTCCAGCGAATTGAAATCCGCGGGAATCAGCGGCCTCGCGAGCCGCCTTTCAAATTCGCTTTCTTCAGCAGGCTCTCGTACTGGTGCGACATCAGATGCGCCTGGATCTGCGCGATGAAGTCCATCACCACCACCACCACGATCAGCAGTGAGGTACCGCCGAAGTAGAACGAGGTGCCCAGCTCGGTGCGCATCACTTCCGGCAACAGGCAGACCAGTACCAGATACAGCGAACCGGCCAGGGTCAACCGGGTCAGCACGCCATCGATGTAGTCGGCGGTGGCCTTGCCCGGCCGGATGCCCGGAATCAGCGCGCCCGACTTCTTCAGATTGTCCGCAGTTTCCTGGGAGTTGAACACCAACGCCGTGTAGAAGAACGCAAAGCCGATGATCAACGCAGCCAGCAGGATCATGTGCAGCGGCTCGCCCGGTGACAGCATCTGGCTGAACTTCTGCAACCAAGCGGTCGCCGGGCTACCGGACTGGCCGAACCAGGTCGAGGCGGTGGCCGGGAACATGATGATCGACGAGGCGAAGATCGGCGGGATCACGCCCGACATGTTGAGCTTGAGCGGCAGGAACGAACTCTGGTTCATGTACGCGCCGCGGCCACCCTGGCGACGCGCGTAGTTCACGGTGATGCGGCGCTGGCCGCGTTCCATGAACACCACGAACCAGGTGAACGCCAGCACGATGGCTAGGATGAAGAACACCGTGATCCACTGCATGTCGCCACTGTTGGCCTGCTGCAGGGTGTTGATCACCGCACCGGGCAGGCCTGCGACGATGCCGGCGAAGATGATCAGCGAAACACCATTGCCGATGCCGCGCTCGGTCACCTGCTCGCCCAGCCACATCAGGAACATCGTGCCGGCGGTCAGCGAAACCACCGCGGTCATCACGAAGCCCGGGCCCGGGTTGTAGACGACCGGAATGCCACCGCTGGCACCCTGGCCCTGCAGTGCGATGGCGATGCCTGCGGCCTGGAAGACCGCCAGGAACACCGCGCCATAACGCGAGTACTGGGTGATCTTGCGGCGGCCGGATTCGCCTTCCTTGGACATCGCCTTCCAGCTGGGCAGGATCTGGGTCATCAGCTGGACCACGATCGAGGCCGAGATGTACGGCACCACGTTCAGCGCAAACAGACTGAAACGCGACAAGGCGCCACCGGAGAACATGTTGAACATGTCCACGATGGTGCCCTTCTGCGCTTCCATCAGCTGCAGCATCGCCTGCGGGTTGACGCCCGGCACCGGGATGAAACAGCCGATGCGGTAGACGATCAACGCCCCGAGGACGAACAGCAGGCGCGAACGAAGTTCGGTGAACTTGCCCGCACCCGCCAGACCCGACAAAGCACTCGCGTTACGCGACATTCGCCGGTTACTCCGCCAGCTTGCCGCCGGCGGCTTCAATCGCAGCCTTGGCGCCAGCGGTCGCAGCGATGCCCTTCAGGGTGTAGGCCTTGGTGACTTCGCCCTTGACCACGATCTTGGCGCGCTTGGCGGTGCTCGGCACCAGCTTGGCGGCACGCAGGGCGGCGAAGTCGATTTCGCCGGCCGGCAGCGTGTCCAGCTTGTACAGCAGCACTTCGGCGGTGTCGTTGGCCAGCTTCGAACGGAAGCCGATCTTCGGCAGGCGACGCTGCATGGGCATCTGGCCGCCTTCGAAACCGGCCTTGATCTTGCCCTTGCCGGCGCGCGCGAACGAACCCTTGTGGCCGCGGCCGCAGGTCTTGCCTAGGCCGGAACCGATGCCGCGACCGACGCGCTTCGGCGCCTGGCGAGCGCCCTCGGCGGGGCTCAGAGTATTCATTTTCATGGGATTAGTCCTCGACCTTGACCAGGTAGTGGAGCTGGTTGATCAGGCCGCGCACTTGCGGGCTGTCCTTCAGCGTACGGACGCTATTGAGCTTGCCCAGGCCCAACGCCTTCACCGACAGGCGGTGACGGGACTGGGTGCCGCGCAGGCCCTTGACCAGGCGCACGGTGACCGTGCCGGATTCATTCTTAGCCATGGACGATGTCCTCCACCTTCTTGCCGCGCTTGGCCGCGATCTTGGCCGGCGAATGCACCGACTCCAGGCCACGGATCGTGGCGCGCACCAGGTTGATCGGGTTGCGCGAACCGGTGGCCTTCGCCAACACGTTCTTTACGCCCACCGCTTCCAGCACGGCGCGCATCGCGCCACCGGCGATCACGCCAGTACCCTCGGAAGCCGGCTTCATGAAGACGCTGGCTGCACCGTGGTTGGCCTTGATCTGGTGGAACAAGGTGCCGTTGTTGAGGTCGACGGTGCTCATGCCCTTGCGAGCCTGCTCCATCGACTTCTGGATGGCGACCGGCACTTCGCGCGCCTTGCCATAGCCCATGCCGATGCGGCCGGCGCCGTCGCCCACCACCGTCAGCGCGGTGAAGGTGAACTGGCGACCGCCCTTGACCGTCTTGCTGACGCGGTTGACCGCGATCAGCTTCTCGATCATGCCGTCATCGACTTTTTCCTCGCGGGGACCACGATCGCGGCCGCGGGATTCGCGTTGTTCTGCCATTTTCGATATCTCTTGAATTGAAGGAATTTGCGGCGTTGCCGCTTGTAGTTGTGGGTTACCGCGGATGTTCCGCCATGGCCGCAACCGGCACTGGCGTCCGATGCACCTTGCATCGGCAAGCAATCAATCCGTTCGATGGAATGGGGCCGAAACCCCATGCCATCAAGGCTTAGAACTGCAAGCCGCCTTCGCGCGCGGCATCGGCCAGCGCCTTGATGCGGCCGTGGTAGCGGTAGCCCGAGCGGTCGAACGCGACCTTCTCGATGCCCGCGGCCTTGGCGCGCTCGGCGATCACCTGGCCCACCTTGGCGGCGGCTTCGGCGTTCTTGCCATTCTTCAGGCCGGACATCACGTCGGCCTGCACGGTGGAGGCCGAAGCCAGCACCTTGGCGCCATCGGCGGTGAACAGTTGGGCGTACAGGTGCTGGCCCGTGCGCAGCACGGTCAGGCGCGGCACGCCGAGATTGCGGATGTGCGCGCGGGTGGACTTGGCGCGGCGCAGGCGGGCGGTGTTCTTGATGCTCATGATCTGGTTCCTCGAAGCTGAAGGCGCGTGCATCCCTTGCGGGATTACGCCTTCTTGGCTTCCTTGCGGATGATGACTTCGCCGGCGTACTTCACACCCTTGCCCTTGTAGGGCTCCGGCGGGCGGTAGCCACGGATCTTGGCGGCGACTTCGCCGACGCGCTGCTTGTCGGCACCGGCGACCACGATCTCGGTCTGGGTCGGGGTGCTGATGGTGATGCCTTCCGGCGCCGGGAACAGGATCGGATGCGAGAACCCGAGCGACAGGTTCAGGTCCTTGCCCTGCATGGCAGCACGGTAGCCGACGCCGACCAGCTCGAGCTTGCGCTCGAAGCCTTCAGACACGCCCTTCACCATGTTGGCGACGATGGCGCGCAGGGTGCCGGTCAGCGGCACCAGCGAGGCGTCGTTGGCGGACAGCAGCGCATTGCCGTCTTCGATCTTGACTTCGATACCGGCCGGCTTCGGCACGCTCAGGGTGCCCTTCGGGCCCTTCACGCTGATCGAATCCGCCTGGACGTTGAGCTCGACACCCTTGGCAAGGGCAACCGGCTTCTTGGCAACTCGGGACATGGTCGTTACTCCCTTAAGCCACGATGCACAGGACTTCACCGCCGACGCCCTGCTGGCGCGCCTGCGTGTCGGTCATGATGCCCTTGGAGGTGGAAATGATGGCGACGCCCAGGCCGTTGAGGACCTTCGGCAGCGCGTCCTTGCCGCGGTAGTTGCGCAGGCCCGAGCGCGACACGCGCTTCAGGGTCTCGATCACCGGCTTGCCCTCGTAGTACTTCAGGGCGATTTCGAGTTCGGCCTTGGCGCCGAGCTGGGTGACGCGCGCGTCGGCGATGTAGCCCTCGCCCTTGAGGACGTTGGCGATCGCGACCTTGGTCTTGGAGGACGGCATCTTCACCGTCTGCTTGCCAACCGCTGCCGCATTCTTGATGCGGACCAGCATGTCGGCGATGGGATCAGTCATGCTCATGGATGGTTCCTGATGAGTGCACCGATATCCGCTTTCGCGAAAATCTGTCTTTGGTTGTGGACGCCCGCGGACGAACCGCACGACGCTTGTCTCGGCCGAAGGCCCGCATCGCTGCGGGCCCCGGTCTATCCTGCCGATTCAAGGCGGGAAGCCGCCTAGTATGACAGGGTTTTCGTTTACCAGCTAGCCTTGCGCAGGCCCGGGACGTCGCCGTTCATCGTCGCCTTGCGCAGCGCGTTGCGGCCCAGGCCGAACTTGCTGTACACGGCGCGCGGACGACCGGTCAGGACGCAACGCGTGGTCTGGCGGCTCGGCGAGGAATCGCGCGGCAGCTTCTGCAGCTTGACCGCCGCGTCCATCTTCTCCTCGTAGGACGCGTCCTGGCTGGAGATGATCTTCTTCAGCGCGTCGCGCTTGGCGCCGTGCTGCTTGGCAAGCTTGGCGCGCTTGGCCTCGCGGTTCACCATCGAAGTCTTGGCCATATGTCTTGCCTCAGTTGCGGAACGGGAAGCGGAAGGCCTCGAGCAGGGCCTTGGCCTCGGCATCGGTCTTCGCGGTGGTGGTGATGGCGATGTCCATGCCGCGCATCGCGTCGACGGCGTCGAAATCGATCTCCGGGAAGATGATCTGTTCCTTCACGCCCATGTTGTAGTTGCCACGGCCGTCGAACGAACGACCCGACACGCCGCGGAAGTCACGCACGCGCGGCAGCGAGATGTTGATCAGGCGGTCCAGGAACTCGTACATCTTGGCGCGGCGCAGGGTCACCTTGGCGCCGATCGGCCAGCCGTCGCGGATCTTGAACGAAGCCACCGAGACGCGCGACTTGGTGACCTGCGGCTTCTGGCCGGAGATCTTGGCCATGTCGGCCACCGCGTTCTCGAGGATCTTCTTGTTGGTCGCCGCCTCGCCCACGCCCATGTTCAGGGTGATCTTGGTCAGCTTCGGCACTTCCATCGGATTGGTGTAGCCGAACTGCTTCATCAGCTTCGGCACCACTTCGTCCTTGTAGAACTTTTCCAGACGGGTATTCATGGTCAGATCGCCTCACCGTTGGAGCGGAACACGCGCAGGCGCTTTCCATTCTCCAGGATCTTGGTGGCAACGCGTTCGCCCTTGCCCGTCGCCGGGTTGAGCAGCATCACGTTGGAAATGTGGATCGACGCCTCGCGCTCGATCAGCCCGCCGGACTGGCCGGCCTGCGGATTCGGCTTGGTGGCGCGCTTGACCAGGTTCAGGTTGGAGACGTACACGCGCTCGCCATCGATGCGCAGCACTTCGCCGGTCTGACCCTTGATCTTCTTGTTGCCGGTGGTGACCACGACCTGGTCACCCTTCTTGATACGGTTCATGTCTTAGTCCTCTCCGCTCACAGCACTTCGGGGGCGAGCGAGACGATCTTCATGAACTTCTCGGAGCGCAGTTCGCGCGTCACCGGCCCGAAGATGCGGGTGCCGATCGGTTCATGCTTGTTGTTCAACAGGACAGCGGCGTTGCCGTCGAAGCGGATCAACGAACCGTCGGCGCGACGCACACCCTTGCGGGTACGCACCACGACGGCGTCGTAGACGTCGCCCTTCTTCACCTTGCCGCGCGGGATCGCGTCTTTCACCGACACCTTGATGATGTCGCCGATGCCGGCGTAACGGCGCTTGGAGCCGCCGAGCACCTTGATGCACATCAGCTCCTTGGCACCGGAGTTGTCCGCAACGTCGAGAAAGCTCTGCATCTGGATCATGGCTGTCTCTCCTTACTCGGCCGCACGCGCGATGATTTCCACCACGCGCCAGTTCTTGGTCTTGGACATCGGCGCGCACTCGGCGATGCGCACGACATCGCCTTCGTTGCAGGCGTTGTCGGCGTCATGCGCGTGGAGCTTGGTCGAGCGACGCAGGTACTTGCCGTACAGCGCGTGCTTGACCTGGCGCTCGACGAGCACGGTGACGGTCTTGTCCATCTTGTTGCTGACGACGCGGCCATCGACCGTGTGCAGCTTCTTGGTTTGTTCAGTCATTTCGGCTGTCCCTTACTTCTTCGCACCGAGCAGCGTGTTGACGCGAGCGATCTCGCGGCGCACGCGGCGGGCTTCGTGGGTCTTGGCGAGCTGACCAGTGGCCTTCTGCATGCGCAGCGCAAAGCGCTCCTTCTGCAGTTCGACCAGGTGGGCCTGGAGCTCGTCCGCCGACTTCTGACGCAGTTGCTTGAGTTCCATCAGCGCACCGTCCGGGTCACGAAAGTGGTGGTGACCGAGAGCTTGGCGGCGGCCAGGCGGAACGCTTCGCGTGCCGTGGTTTCGTCGACGCCCTCGATTTCATAGATCATGCGGCCGGGCTGGATCTGCGCGACCCAGTACTCCACGTTGCCCTTGCCGGAGCCCATGCGGACTTCGATCGGCTTCTTGGTGATCGGCTTGTCGGGGAACACGCGGATCCACATCTTGCCGCCACGCTTCACGTAACGGCTGATGGAACGACGCGCGGCCTCGATCTGGCGCGCGGTCAACTGGCCGTGCGCGGTCGCCTTCAGGCCGAACTCGCCGAAGCTGACGGCATTGCCGCTCCAGCTCAGGCCTTCGTTCCGGCCCTTGTGCTGCTTGCGATATTTGGTTCGCTTGGGTTGCAACATGACTTAGTCCCTCGCTTCACGGTCGCGGCGCGGGCCGCGCGGACGTTCGCGGTCGCCACGATCATTGCGATCGTTGCGCGGCGTGTCGTCCTGCTTTTCCTGGCCAACCTGGGAGAAATCGAAGATCTCGCCCTTGTAGACCCACACCTTGATGCCGATGATCCCGTACGTGGTCTTCGCTTCGGCAAAGCCGTAGTCGATGTCCGCACGCAGGGTGTGCAACGGCACGCGGCCTTCGCGGTACCACTCCGAACGAGCGATTTCCGCACCGTTCAAGCGGCCACCGACGTTGACCTTGATGCCCAGCGCGCCGAGGCGCATCGCGTTGCCGACCGCACGCTTCATCGCGCGGCGGAACATGATGCGACGCTCCAGCTGCTGCGCGATCGACTCGGCGACCAGCTGCGCGTCAAGCTCCGGCTTGCGCACTTCCGTGACGTTGATGTGCGCCGGGACGCCCATCACATCGCTCACTTCCTTGCGCAGCTTCTCGATGTCCTCACCACGCTTGCCGATCACCACGCCCGGGCGGGCGGTGTGGATCGTCACGCGGGCGTTGTTGGCCGGACGCTCGATCAGGATCTTGCTGATGCCCGCGGCGGCCAGCTTCTTGCGCAGCACCTCACGGACCTTGAGGTCGGCGGCGAGGAAGTCTGCGAAGTGCTTCTTGCCGGCGAACCACTTGGAATTCCAGTCCTTGGAAATGCCCAGGCGGATGCCGATCGGATTGACTTTATGACCCATGATTACTTGCCCTCGCCCACGATCACGGTGATATGGCTGGTGCGCTTGGTGATGCGCGTGCCACGACCCTTCGCACGCGCCATGAAGCGCTTCAGCGAGGGACCTTCATCGACCATGATGGTCTTGACCTTGAGTGCATCGACGTCGGCGCCGTTGTTGTTCTCGGCATTGGCGATGGCGGACTCCACGACCTTGCGGATCATGGCGGCGGCCTTCTTGTCCGAGAACTTCAACAGGTTGACGGCGCGTTCGGCAGACAGGCCACGCACCTGGTCGGCGACCAGGCGAACCTTCTGGGCGGAGATGCGCGCGCTGCGCAGGATTGCTTTCGCTTCCATGGTCATCTCCTTACTTGCCCGACTTCTTGTCGCCGCCGTGACCCTTGAAGGTACGGGTCAGGGCGAATTCGCCAAGCTTGTGGCCAACCATGTTCTCGTTGACCAGCACCGGGATGTGGTTCTTGCCATTGTGGATGGCGATGGTGAAACCGATCATTTCCGGCAACACGGTCGAACGACGCGACCAGGTCTTGATCGGCTTCTTGCTGCTGCCCGCGGTCTCCACCTTCTTCTGCAGGTGGTGATCGATGAACGGGCCTTTCTTGAGTGAACGTGCCATTGCCGATTAGCTCCTGCGGTCGCGCACGATGAACTGCTGCGTGCGCTTGTTCTTGCGGGTCTTGTAACCCTTGGTCGGCACGCCCCACGGGGTGACCGGATGCGGATTACCCTGGCCAGCCTTGGCCTCACCACCGCCGTGCGGGTGGTCGACCGGGTTCATGGCGGCACCGCGGACGGTCGGCTTGACGCCGCGCCACCGCTTGGCACCAGCCTTGCCCAGCTTCTCGAGGTTGTGCTCGTCGTTGCCGACTTCGCCGATGGTGGCGCGGCAGTCGGCCGGCACCTTGCGCATCTCGCCCGAACGCAGGCGCAGCATCGCGTAGATGCCTTCGCGCGCGACCAGCTGGACGCCGGCACCGGCGGCACGCGCGATCTGCGCACCCTTGCCCGGCTTCATCTCGATGCAGTGCACGGTGGAACCGACCGGGATGTTGCGCAGCGGCAGGGTGTTGCCCGCCTTGATCGGCGCATCACGGCCCGCGATCACCTGGTCGCCGGCCTTCAGGCCCTTCGGCGCGATGATGTAGCGGCGCTCACCGTCGACATAGCACAGCAACGCGATGTGCGCGGTGCGGTTCGGGTCGTATTCAATGCGTTCGACGCGGGCGGGGATGCCTTCCTTGTCGCGCTTGAAGTCGATGATGCGGTAGTGCTGCTTGTGGCCACCACCGATATGACGGGTGGTGATGCGGCCGTGGTGGTTGCGGCCGCCGCTATTGCTCTGCTTTTCGACCAGCGCCGCATGCGGCGCGCCCTTGTGCAGGCCGGGCGTCACCACGCGGACCATCGAACGACGGCCGGGCGAGGTGGGTTTGAATGTCATCAATGCCATGGACTAGTTCCTCAGGCCGAGGCCGTCATCACGTCGATCGACTGGCCTTCGGCCAGCGTGACGTACGCCTTCTTCCAGTCGCTGCGGCGGCCCTGGCGATTCTTGAAGGCTTTGGCTTTGCCCTTCACGTTCACCACGTTCACTGCTTGGACCTTGACGTCGAAGATCTTTTCCACGGCAGCCTTCACATCGGCCTTGGTGGCGGTCTTCGCGATTTCAAAGACGTATTGGTTGGAGACTTCCTGCAGGCGCGCGGTCTTTTCCGACACGCGCGGCGCACGAATCACTTCGTAAACATTGGCGGTGCTCATGCCAGCCACTCCTCGATCTTCTTGACGGCATCGGAGGTGATGACGACGGTGTCGGCACCGACCAGCGCAACCGGGTCCAGGCCCTGCACGTCGCGGACCTGCACGTACGGCAGGTTGCGGGCGGACAGGTACACGTTCTCGGTCGCATCCTCGGTGACGATCAGCGGACGCCGACCGACGTTGAGGTCCTTCAACTTGGCAACCATGCCGTTGGTCTTCGGCGAATCCAGCTCGAAGCCTTCGACCACCAGCAAACGGTTCTGGCGGTTCAGCTCGGACAGGATCGCGGCGATGGCCGCACGGTACATCTTGCGGTTGACCTTCTGCGCGAAGCTGCGCGGCTTGGCCGCGAAGGTCACGCCACCGCCGACGAAGATCGGAGCCGTCAGCGCGCCATGACGCGCACCGCCGCCCTTCTGCTTCTTCGACTTCTTGGTGGTGCCATTGACTTCCGAACGGGTCTTCTGCGCCTTGGTACCGGCGCGACCGGCGTTGCGATAGGCAACGACCACCTGATGAACCAGGTCTTCGCTGAAATCGCGGCCGAACACGGCGTCGGACACCGACAGCGTCTTCCCGTTATTGATATTGAGTTCCATGATCAGACTCCCTTGCTCGTCGGGCGCACGATCACATCGCCACCCGGCGCACCCGGCACGGCACCGCGCACGGCGATCAGGCCGCGCTCGGCGTCGACCTTGACCACCTGCAGGTTCTGCGTGGTCTGGGTGACGGCACCCATGTGACCGGACATCTTCTTGCCCGGGAACACGCGACCCGGCGTCTGGCGCTGGCCGATGGAGCCCGGCGAGCGGTGCGACAGCGAGTTACCGTGGGTGGCATCACCCATGCGGAAGTTCCAGCGCTTGATCGTGCCCTGGAAGCCCTTGCCCTTGGTCACGCCCTGGACGTCGACGATCTGGCCTTCGCTGAAGATGTCGGCCTTGATCTCGCCGCCCACTTCATAGCCACCGATCTGGTCGGCTTCCACGCGCAGTTCCCACAGGCCGCGACCCGCTTCCACCTTGGCCTTGGCCAGGTGGCCGGTGGCCGGCTTGTTCAACAGCGAGGCGCGCTTCACGCCCGCGGTCACCTGCACGGCGGAGTAGCCGTCGGTTTCGACGGTCTTCACCTGGGTGATGCGGTTCGGGGTTGCCTCGATCAGGGTCACCGGGATGGACTTGCCATCTTCGGTGAACATGCGGCTCATGCCGGCCTTGCGACCGACGATGCCGAGCGAATACTTCTTCGCGCTCATCGTTAAGTCCTCAGGTCAGCTTGATCTGGACGTCGACGCCAGCCGCGAGTTCGAGCTTCATCAGCGCGTCCACGGTCTTGTCGTTGGGGTCGACGATGTCGAGCACGCGCTTGTGCGTGCGGGTTTCATACTGGTCGCGCGCGTCCTTGTCGACGTGCGGCGAGGTCAGGATGGTGTAACGCTCGATCTTGGTCGGCAGCGGGATCGGGCCGCGCACTTGCGCGCCGGTCCGCTTGGCCGTCTCGACGATCTCGCTGGCCGAACGGTCGATCAGACGATGATCGAACGCCTTCAGCCGGATGCGAATCTTCTGGTCCGCCATGGGAGGAATCCTTCGTATCTAAAGAGCGACAGGTGCGGCGGCTGGGTGCGCCGTACCCCGTGGAAACAACGGTGTTGCGATGGAGCGGATGAAACAAAAGGCGGGCCGGTTACCCGGTCCGCCAGCGTGGGAATCCATGAACGCGCCGAAAGGCCCCGCCGAAGTGCTCCGGAAATCTCCGGAACGGACGAGGCCTTGCCACGCGACATCTCCCTGTCTGGCGAACACGAGGCGCTTCCTGCACCTCTTTTCGCTGTTCGCGGAAACTCACATCCCCGCGAAGGTCTTGCATTCTAGCGGATTCAATCCAGCCAGCGCAAGCCCGAATCCACAATCTTTTTGCAATTCCCGGTAGAACCGGCGGCCGATTGCTCGGCCGCCGATAACTTCTTGAATTACTTGATGATCTTTGCCACGACGCCGGCGCCGACGGTACGGCCGCCTTCGCGGATCGCGAAACGCAGGCCTTCGTCCATCGCCACCGGGTTGATCAGGGAGACGACCATCTTGATGTTGTCGCCCGGCATGACCATTTCCACGCCTTCCGGCAGGGTCACCGCACCGGTGATGTCGGTCGTGCGGAAGTAGAACTGCGGACGGTAGCCCTTGAAGAACGGGGTGTGACGGCCGCCTTCGTCCTTCGACAGGACATAGACCTCGGCCTCGAACTCGGTGTGCGGGGTGATCGAACCCGGCTTGCACAGCACCTGGCCGCGCTCCACGTCGTCACGCTTGGTGCCGCGCAGCAGCAGACCCGCGTTGTCGCCCGCCTGGCCCTGGTCCAGCAGCTTGCGGAACATTTCCACGCCGGTCACGGTGGTCTTCTGGGTCGGGCGAATACCGACGATCTCGATTTCCTCGCCCACCTTGATCACGCCGCGCTCGATACGACCGGTCACCACGGTGCCGCGGCCCGAGATCGAGAACACGTCTTCCACCGGCATCAGGAACGGCTTGTCCACGTCGCGCTCCGGCTCCGGGATCCAGCTGTCCAGCGCTTCCACCAGCTTGATGATCGACGGCACGCCGATGTCCGACTGGTCGCCTTCCAGCGCCATGCGCGCCGAACCCGAGATGATCGGGGTGTCGTCGCCCGGGAACTCGTACTTGCTCAGCAGTTCGCGGACTTCCATCTCCACCAGCTCCAGCAGCTCGGCATCGTCCACCATGTCCGCCTTGTTCAGGTAGACCACGATGTACGGCACGCCGACCTGGCGGCTCAGCAGGATGTGTTCGCGGGTCTGCGGCATCGGGCCGTCAGCCGCCGAGCACACCAGGATCGCGCCGTCCATCTGCGCCGCACCCGTGATCATGTTCTTCACGTAGTCGGCGTGGCCCGGGCAATCCACGTGCGCGTAGTGGCGGTTCGGGGATTCATATTCCACGTGCGCCGTCGAGATCGTGATGCCGCGCGCCTTCTCTTCCGGCGCCGCGTCGATCGAACCGTAGTCCTTGAACTCGCCACCGAAACGCTCCGCGCCCACCTTCGTCAGCGCCGCCGTCAGCGTCGTCTTGCCGTGGTCCACGTGTCCAATCGTGCCCACGTTCACGTGGGGCTTGGTGCGCTCGAACTTACCCTTTGCCATTTTGATTCACCTTGCTTGTCGTGTGTGTTCGGCGGCACCCGTGGATGCCGCCGGAATGTTGGTTGATCAGGAGTTGATCAGCTGCCTAAATCAGGACTTCTTCATCACCGCGTCGGCGACGTTGCTCGGCGCTTCGGCGTAGTGGTCGAATTCCATGGTGAAGGTCGCGCGGCCCTGCGACATCGAACGCAGCGAGGTCGCGTAGCCGAACATCTCGCCCAGCGGCACCATCGCGTTGATGATCTTGCCGGACGGGCTGTCGTCCTGGCCCTGCAGCAGGCCGCGACGACGGCTGACGTCGCCCATCACGTCGCCGACGTAATCTTCCGGGGTCACGATCTCGACCTTCATGATCGGCTCCAGCAGGACCGGATCGGCCTTGCGGAAACCTTCCTTGAACGCCATCGACGCGGCGAGCTTGAACGCCATTTCCGACGAGTCGACGTCATGGTACGAACCGAACACCAGCTTGGCCTTGGTGTTCACCACCGGGAAGCCGGCCAGCGGACCGCTGGTGATGGTTTCGCGGATGCCCTTCTCCACCGCCGGGATGAATTCCTTCGGAATCACGCCACCGGTGATGTCGTTGATGAACAGGAAATCATCCTTGACGTCCGGATTCGCGCGATCTTCCGCGGTCATCGGCGACATCTCGATCACCACGTGGCCGTACTGACCCTTACCACCGGACTGCTTGGCGTGCTTGTAGTCCGACTTCACGTCCGACTTGCGGATGGTCTCGCGGTACGCCACCTGCGGCTTGCCGACGTTGGCCTCCACGTTGAACTCGCGCTTCATGCGGTCGACGATGATGTCCAGGTGCAGCTCGCCCATGCCGGCGATGATGGTCTGGCCGGATTCCTCGTCGGTACGCACGCGGAACGACGGATCTTCCTGCGCCAGGCGACCCAGCGCCATGCCCATCTTTTCCTGGTCGGACTTGGTCTTCGGTTCGACCGCCATCGAGATGACGGGCTCCGGGAACACCATGCGTTCCAGGGTGATGATGTGATCCTGCGCGCACAGGGTATCGCCGGTGGTGACGTCCTTCAGACCCACCGCCGCGGCGATGTCGCCCGCGCGCACTTCCTTGATCTCGTCGCGCTGGTTGGAGTGCATCTGCAGGATGCGGCCCACGCGCTCCTTCTTCGACTTGACCGGGTTGTACACCTGGTCGCCGGAGTTGAGCACGCCCGAGTACACGCGGAAGAAGGTCAGCGAACCCACGAACGGGTCGGTCATGATCTTGAACGCGAGCGCGGAGAACGGCGCCTTGTCGTCGGCCGTGCGGGTGTCTTCCTTCTCGTTCTCGTCGATGCCCTGCACCGGCGGACGGTCGATCGGCGACGGCAGCAGGTTGATCACGCCGTCGAGCATGGCCTGCACGCCCTTGTTCTTGAACGCCGAGCCGGCGAACACCGGCACGATTTCCACGCGCAGCGTGCGCAGGCGCAGGCCTTCGATGATCTCGGCTTCGGACAGCTCGCCCTCGTTGAGGTACTTGTCCATCAGCTCTTCGGTCGCTTCGGCGGCGGCTTCGATCATGAAGCTGCGCGCTTCCTCGGCCTTGGCCTGCAGGTTCGCCGGGATGTCGCGGTACTCGAACTGGGTGCCCTGCGAGGCGACATCCCAATGGATCGCCTTCATCTTCAGCAGGTCGACCACGCCTTCGAAACCGTCTTCAGCGCCGATCGGCACCTGCATCGGCACGGCGTACGCGCCCAGGCGCGCCTTCAGCTGCTCGACGACCTTGTCGAAGTTGGCACCGGTGCGGTCCATCTTGTTGACGAAGGCCATGCGCGGTACTTGGTACTTGTTGGCCTGGCGCCACACGGTCTCGGACTGCGGCTGCACGCCGCCGACGGCACACAGCACGAACACCGCGCCGTCGAGCACGCGCAGCGAACGCTCGACTTCGATGGTGAAGTCGACGTGGCCGGGGGTATCGATGATGTTGAAGCGGTGCTGCGGCAGCGACTTGTCCATGCCCGACCAGAACGCCGTGGTGGCGGCCGAGGTGATGGTGATGCCGCGCTCCTGCTCCTGCTCCATCCAGTCCATGGTGGCGGCACCGTCGTGCACTTCACCGATCTTGTGGCTGACGCCGGTGTAGAACAGGATGCGCTCGGACGTGGTGGTCTTGCCGGCATCGATGTGGGCCATGATGCCGAAGTTGCGGTAACGCTCGATGGGAGTGGTACGGGCCACGGTGATCTCTCGATGTGATTCCGTCGAAACGGAGTGTGGGAATCGCGCTTTGAAGGGGATGCTTCAGCGGATTCCGGATGGCCGATGGCCGCCTTGCGGCGGCCGTCGGTCTTTGTGCAGGACGAACCTGCGTGGCGCATGTGATCCGCGCCTTGCGGGCTCAGCGGGCCCGCACCGACAGTCTTACCAGCGGTAGTGCGCGAATGCCTTGTTGGCTTCGGCCATGCGGTGGGTTTCTTCGCGCTTCTTGATCGCGCCACCACGGTTTTCCGAAGCGTCCAGCAGCTCGCCGGCCAGCTTGCGCGGCATGCTGTTCTCGCCACGCTTGCGCGCGGATTCGATCAGCCAGCGCATCGCCAGCGCCATGCGGCGCGAGGAACGCACTTCGACCGGCACCTGGTAGGTCGCACCACCGACGCGGCGGGACTTCACCTCGACCGACGGCGACACGTTGCCCAGCGCCTTCTCGACCAGCTCGAGTGCGTTCGGGTTCTTCTCGCCGATCACGTCCATCGCGCCGTACACGATCTTCTCGGCGACCGACTTCTTGCCGCTCTGCATGACCATGTTGATGAAGCGGGCGATGGTTTCGCTTCCGTGCTTCGGATCCGGCAGCACCGAACGCTGCGGAGTATTGCCTTTACGGGACATATTCAGTAACCCCTAGAAATCTATTCGTGGGCGGTCGCGTGATGCGACGCGCTTAGGCCTTCGGACGCTTGGCGCCGTACTTGGAACGCGCCTGGCGGCGCTTGGCGACACCGGCGGCGTCGAGCGAACCGCGCACGGTGTGGTAGCGCACGCCCGGCAGGTCCTTGACGCGACCGCCGCGGATCAGCACCACGCTGTGCTCCTGCAGGTTGTGGCCTTCGCCACCGATGTACGAAATGACTTCGTAACCGTTGGTCAGGCGCACCTTGGCCACCTTGCGCAGGGCCGAGTTCGGCTTCTTCGGGGTGGTGGTGTAGACGCGGGTGCACACGCCACGACGTTGCGGGCAGTTGGCCAGCGCGGGCGAGGTGCTCTTGTAGGTTTCCGGGTTGCGCGGCTTGCGCACAAGCTGGTTGATGGTTGCCATTAGGTAACTCGATTGGTGGGCCTGGGCCCTTTGGAGACGGACGAACTAAGCAGGCATGGCCGGATCAATAGGCAATCCGGCCAAGTTAGACGAAAAAGTATAGCCCGCGCTCGACCCTTCGGTCAAACGCAGCCATACCGAAAAACCATGTCGGCCGCATGCGGCCAGCCATGGTCAATCTGCGATCCCGCCCGTCCTGGGCCCAATACGAGGCGCGTCCTGCGACCTCATTTGGTGATCTGGATGGCCCAAGGCCATCAAAACGGTGCGGAGTATAAGCCGTACCGAAGTATTACGCCAGCCCCGCCCGGCCAATGCCGGGCGGGATGCCGGATGTGTTACACCGCCTCGCCGGACTCGACGTCCTCGGCCAGCTCGCCGGACAAGGTCGCCATTTCGGCCTCGGTCAGGCCGGTGGCGTTCTTGCGGCGCTGGGTGTGGTACGCAAGACCGGTACCGGCCGGGATCAGGCGACCGACGATCACGTTTTCCTTCAGGCCGCGCAGGGTGTCGCGGGTGCCGCGGACGGCAGCCTCGGTCAGTACGCGAGTGGTTTCCTGGAACGAAGCCGAGGAAATGAAGGATTCGGTCGCCAGCGAAGCCTTGGTGATGCCCAGCAGGACCGGCTCGACCTTGGCCAGGATCTCGTTCTTGGCGGCGAGGCGGGCATTTTCCTCGATGACGCGCTGGCGCTCGGCCTGTTCGCCATGCAGGTACTTGCTGTCGCCACCGTCCACGATCTCGACCTTGCGCAGCATCTGGCGAATGATCACTTCGATGTGCTTGTCGTTGATCTTCACGCCCTGCAGGCGGTAGACGTCCTGGATTTCCTTCACCAGATACGCGGCCAGCTCCTCGACGCCCTTCAGGCGCAGGATGTCCTGCGGAGTCGGCTCGCCGTCCACCACGGTCTCGCCCTTCTCCACGTGCTCGCCTTCGAACACGATGATCTGGCGATACTTCGGGATCAGCTCTTCGTGCTCGGTGCCGTCCGGGTGCTTGATCACCAGGCGCTGCTTGCCCTTGGTTTCCTTGCCGAAGCTGACCACGCCGGAGATCTCGGCGAGGATCGCCGCTTCCTTCGGCTTGCGCGCTTCGAACAAGTCGGCCACGCGCGGCAGACCGCCGGTGATGTCGCGGGTCTTCGAGGCTTCCTGCGGGATCTTGGCGACCACGTCGCCCACGCCCACGGGGGCACCATCCTGAAGATTCACGATCGACTTCGGCGGCAGCATGTACTGCGCCGGCAGGTCGGTACCCGGGATGTTGAGGTCCTTGCCCGCCTTGTCGACGATGCGCACCAGCGGACGCAGGTCCTTGGCCTGGGTACCGCGACGCTTCGGATCGGTGATCTCGCGCGAGGCGAGGCCGGTCAGGTCGTCGGTCTTCTCGATCACGGTCACGCCATCGACGAAGTCGATGAAACGCATGAAGCCGGCGACTTCCGAGACGATCGGGTGGTTATGCGGATCCCAGGTGGCGATGGTCTGTCCCGCCTTGACCTCACCGCCGTCCTTGACGTTGATCATCGCGCCGTACGGCAGCTTGTAGCGCTCGCGCTCGCGACCGTGGTTGTCGAGGATCGACAGTTCGCCGGAACGCGACACCGCCACCGAACCGCCGCTGGCGTGGTTGACGTGCTTGAGGTTGTTGAACTTCACCGAGCCGGTGGTCTTCACCGTCACGTTGTCGATCGCCGCCGCTCGCGACGCCGCACCACCGATGTGGAAGGTACGCATGGTGAGCTGGGTACCGGGCTCACCGATCGACTGCGCGGCGACCACGCCGACCGCTTCGCCGTGGTTGACCAGGTGACCACGGCCCAGGTCGCGGCCGTAGCAGTGCGCGCACACGCCGAACGGCGCTTCGCAGGTAATGGTGGAACGCACGTCGATCGCCTGCACGCTGGCGTCTTCCAGCTTCTGCACCCAGGCTTCATCGAGCAGGGTGTTGCGGGTGACGAACGGATCTTCGTCGTTGCCCGGCAGGAACACATCGCGAGCCACGATGCGGCCCAGCACGCGGTCGCGCAGCGGCTCGACCACATCGCCGCCTTCCACGATCGGGGTCATGGTCAGGCCGGTGGTGGTGCCGCAATCGGTCTGGGTGATCACCACGTCCTGCGCCACGTCGACCAGGCGACGGGTCAGGTAACCGGAGTTCGCGGTCTTCAGCGCGGTATCCGCCAGACCCTTACGGGCACCGTGGGTCGAGATGAAGTACTGCTGGACGTTCAGGCCTTCGCGGAAGTTCGAGGTGATCGGGGTCTCGATGATCGAGCCGTCCGGCTTGGCCATCAGGCCGCGCATGCCGGCCAGCTGACGGATCTGCGCCTGCGAACCACGCGCGCCGGAGTCGGCCATGATGTAGATCGAGTTCATCGACTTCTGGTCGATGGTCTCGCCCTGGGCGTTCTGCACTTTCTCGGTGCCGATGGTGTCCATCATCGCCTTGGCCACGCGCTCGTTGGTGCGCGACCAGATGTCGACCACCTTGTTGTAGCGCTCGCCGCCGGTGACCAGGCCACTCTGGTACTGCTGCTGGATTTCCAGCACTTCGGCTTCGGCCTCGTCGAGGATGCCCTTCTTCTCATTCGGGATGATCATGTCGTCGATACCGATCGACACGCCCGCGCGCGTTGCGTACGCGAAACCGGTGTACATCAGCTTGTCGGCGAACACCACCGTGTCCTTCAGGCCCAGCATGCGGTAGCAGCTATTGATCAGGCGACTGATGTTCTTCTTGCTCAGCTCGGTATTGACCAACGCGAACGGCAGGCCTTCCGGCAGGATTTCGCGCAGCAGCGCACGACCGACCGTGGTGTCCACGATCGAGGTCTGCTTGCTGCGGCTGCCGTCTTCGGCCACCACGGTCTCGCTGATGCGCACCTTGCACTTGGCGTGCAGCTGCACCACGCGGTTGTCGTAGGCGCGCTTCACTTCGGCGATGTTGGCGAACACCATGCCCTCGCCCGCCTTGTTCTCCAGCGCGCGGGTCATGTAGTACAGGCCCAGCACCACGTCCTGCGACGGCACGATGATCGGCTCGCCGTTGGCCGGCGACAGGATGTTGTTGGAGGCCATCATCAGCGCGCGCGCTTCCAGCTGGGCTTCCAGCGAAAGCGGCACGTGCACGGCCATCTGGTCACCGTCGAAGTCGGCGTTGAACGCGGTACACACCAGCGGATGCAGCTGGATCGCCTTGCCTTCGATCAGCACCGGCTCGAACGCCTGGATGCCCAGACGGTGCAGGGTCGGCGCACGGTTCAGCAGCACCGGATGTTCGCGGATGACTTCTTCCAGGATGTCCCAGACTTCCGCCTCTTCGCGCTCGACCAGCTTCTTCGCCGCCTTGATGGTGGTGGCCAGGCCACGACGCTGCAGCTTGGCGAAGATGAAGGGCTTGAACAGTTCCAGCGCCATCTTCTTCGGCAGGCCGCACTCGTGCAGGCGCAGGGTCGGGCCGACCACGATCACCGAACGACCGGAGTAGTCCACGCGCTTGCCCAGCAGGTTCTGGCGGAAGCGGCCCTGCTTGCCCTTGATCATGTCGGCCAGCGACTTGAGCGGGCGCTTGTTGGTGCCGGTGATGGCGCGGCCGCGACGGCCGTTGTCCATCAGCGCGTCCACCGATTCCTGCAGCATGCGCTTCTCGTTGCGCACGATGATGTCCGGCGCATTGAGTTCGAGCAGGCGACGCAGGCGGTTGTTGCGGTTGATCACGCGGCGATACAGATCGTTCAGATCCGAGGTCGCGAAGCGGCCGCCATCCAGCGGTACCAGCGGACGCAGGTCCGGCGGCAGCACCGGCAGCACGGTCATCACCATCCACTCCGGGCGGTTGCCGGATTCGAGGAAGGCTTCGACCAGCTTGATCCGCTTGGTCAGGCGCTTGAGCTTGGTTTCCGAGCCGGTGCTGGCGATCTCTTCCTTCAGCGTCAGCATTTCCGACTGCAGGTCGATGGTGCGCAGCAGGTCGTACACGGCCTCGGCGCCCATCGCGGCGTCGAAATCATCGCCGTGTTCCTGGCGCGCCTGCATGAACTGCTCTTCGGTCAACAGCTGGCCGCGCTCCATCGGAGTCAGGCCCGGCTCGGTCACCACGAAGGCTTCGAAGTACAGGATGCGCTCGATGTCACGCAGGGTCATGTCCAGCATCAGGCCGATGCGCGACGGCAGCGACTTCAGGAACCAGATGTGCGCGACCGGCGAGGCCAGGTCGATGTGGCCCATGCGCTCGCGGCGCACCTTGGCCAGGGTCACTTCGGTGCCGCACTTCTCGCAAACCACGCCGCGGTGCTTCATGCGCTTGTACTTGCCGCACAGGCACTCGTAGTCCTTGATCGGGCCGAAGATGGCGGCGCAGAACAGGCCGTCGCGTTCCGGCTTGAAGGTGCGGTAGTTGATGGTCTCGGGCTTCTTCACTTCGCCGTACGACCACGAACGGATCAGGTCCGGGCTGGCCAGCGCGATCTTGATCGCGTCGAAGTCGAGCGCCGGGCGCTGCTGGTTGAAGAGGTTCAACAAATCTTTCATTTGGATTCTCCGGATGAGGGGCAATGGGTCTTGCGGTCCGGCGCGGCGTTACCGCCGCGCCTTCGCGAAACTCAGTGCTCCTCGAGTTCCATGTTGATGGCCAGACTGCGGATTTCCTTCACCAACACGTTGAAGGATTCCGGCATGCCCGCGACCATCTCGTGCTCGCCATCGACGATGTTCTTGTACATCTGGTTGCGGCCCTGCACGTCGTCGGACTTCACCGTCAGCATTTCCTGCAGGGTGTAGGCCGCGCCGTAGGCTTCCAGCGCCCAGACTTCCATTTCGCCGAAACGCTGGCCGCCGAACTGCGCCTTGCCGCCCAGCGGCTGCTGGGTGACGAGCGAGTACGGACCGGTCGAACGCGCGTGCATCTTGTCGTCGACCAGGTGGTTCAGCTTTAGCATGTGCATGTAGCCGACCGTCACCTCGCGCTCGAACGCCTCGCCGGTGCGACCGTCGTGCAGCACGGTCTGGCCGGACAGCGGCAGCTCGGCGAGTTCGAGCATCTTCTTGATCTCGGCCTCGTCCGCGCCGTCGAACACCGGGGTGGCCATCGGCACGCCGTCGGTGAGGTTCTGCGCCAGGGTCAGCAGTTCGGCATCGCTGAACTGCTTGAGGTCGACGCGCTCGGCATGCGCGGTGTTGTCGTGGTTGTAGATCTGGTCGAGGAACTTGCGCAGGTCGGCGATCTTGGCCTGGGCATCGAGCATCTTCTGGATCTTCTGGCCCAGGCCCTTGGCGGCCCAGCCCAGGTGCACTTCCAGCACCTGGCCGATGTTCATACGGCTCGGCACGCCCAGCGGGTTCAGCACGATGTCGACGGTCTCGCCGTTGGCCATGTACGGCATGTCCTCGACCGGAACGATCGTCGAGACCACGCCCTTGTTGCCGTGGCGGCCGGCCATCTTGTCGCCGGGCTGGATGCGGCGCTTCACCGCCAGGAACACCTTGACCATCTTCAGCACGCCCGGTGCGAGGTCATCGCCCTGGGTGATCTTGCCGCGCTTGTCGTCGAAGCGCTTGTCGAACTCCTTGCGGTGCGCGTCGAGCTGCTTGGTGGCGCGTTCGATCGCGTCGTTCGCGTCGTCTTCCTTCATGCGCAGCTGCAGCCAGTCGGACTTCTTCAGGCCGTCGAGCACCAACGAGGACACGCTGTCGCCCTTCTTGACGCCCGGGCCGCCATTGGCGGTCTTGCCCAGCAGCACTTCGCGCAGGCGTGCGTAGATCGCCGACTCGAGGATGCGGAACTGGTCGTCGAAGTCCTTCTTGACGCGCTTGATCTCGTATTCCTCGATCTGGCGCGCGCGCTTGTCCTTCTCGATGCCGTCGCGGGTGAAGACCTGCACGTCGATGACGGTGCCGTCCATGCCCGGCGGCACGCGCAGCGAGCTGTCCTTCACGTCGGACGCCTTCTCGCCGAAGATCGCGCGCAGCAGCTTCTCTTCCGGGGTCAGCTGGCTCTCGCCCTTCGGCGTGACCTTGCCGACCATGATGTCGCCGGCGCGCACTTCGGCGCCGATGTACACCACGCCGCTCTCGTCGAGGCGATTCAGCGCCTGCTCGGAGACGTTCGGGATGTCCGCGGAGATTTCCTCCGGGCCCAGCTTGGTGTCACGCGCGACGCAGGTCAGCTCTTCGATGTGGATCGTGGTGTAACGATCCTCTTCCACCACGCGCTCGCTGAGCAGGATGGAGTCTTCGAAGTTGTAGCCGTTCCACGGCATGAACGCGATCAGCATGTTCTGGCCCAGCGCCAGTTCACCGATGTCGGTGGACGGGCCGTCGGCCAGCACGTCGCCGCGCGCGACCACGTCGCCCGGGTTCACCAGCGGGGTCTGGTTGATGCAGGTGTTCTGGTTGGAACGCGTGTACTTGATCAGGGTGTAGATGTCGACGCCGGCATCGTGCTCGCCGGAGATCTCCGCCTCGTTCACCTTGACCACGATGCGGCCGGCGTCGATCTGCTCGATCACGCCGCCACGACGCGCGTTCACGGTCACGCCCGAGTCGCGCGCCACGGCGCGCTCGATGCCGGTGCCGACCAGCGGCTTCTGCGACTTCAGCGTCGGCACGGCCTGGCGCTGCATGTTCGCGCCCATCAGTGCGCGGTTCGCGTCATCGTGCTCCAGGAACGGCACCAGCGCCGCCGCGACCGACACGGTCTGCATCGGACTGACGTCCATGAACTGGATTTCGCTCGGCGGACGCAGTTCGTTTTCGCCGTTGAAGCGGCAGGCCACGAACTGGGCGGTGATGTTGTTCTTGGCGTCGCGCGGCGCATTGGCCTGGGCGATGACCTTGCCCACTTCCTCGATCGCCGACAGGAACTCGATGTCGTCGGTGATCTTGCCGTCCACCACCTTGCGGTACGGGGTCTCGAGGAAACCGTACTTGTTGGTGCGGGCAAACACCGCCAGCGAGTTGATCAGGCCGATGTTCGGACCTTCAGGCGTCTCGATGGTGCAGACGCGGCCGTAATGGGTCGGGTGCACGTCGCGCACTTCGAAGCCGGCGCGCTCGCGGGTCAGGCCGCCCGGGCCAAGCGCGGAGACGCGGCGCTTGTGGGTGACTTCCGACAGCGGGTTGTTCTGGTCCATGAACTGCGACAGCTGGCTGGAACCGAAGAACTCCTTGATCGCGGCGGCCACCGGCTTGGCATTGATCAGGTCCTGCGGCGACAGGCCATCGGCTTCCGCCATCGACAGGCGCTCCTTGACCGCGCGCTCGACGCGGACCAGGCCCACGCGGAACACGTTCTCGGCCATTTCGCCGACCGAACGCACGCGACGGTTGCCCAGGTGGTCGATGTCGTCGACCACGCCACGACCGTTGCGGATCTCGGTCAATACCTTGATCACGTCCAGGATGTCGGAACCGTTGCCGCACTCCTCGACCAGGCGCTTGGACTCCTCGTCCTTGCGATCCGCGAAGTACTTGGCGTCGTACAGCACCGAGGCGCCGGTGACGGCGTCACGGCCGATGCGGCGGTTGAACTTCATGCGGCCGACCGAGGACAGGTCATAGCGCTCGAAGGTGAAGAACAGGTTGTGGAACAGGTTCTGCGCGGCATCCTTGGTCGGCGGCTCGCCCGGACGCATCATCCGGTAGATCTCGACCAGCGCTTCCAGCTGGGTCTTGGTGCCGTCGATGCGCAGGGTGTTGGAGAGGTAGGCGCCGCGATCCAGGTCGTTCACCCACAGGGTGCCGACGCTGGCGATGCCAGCCTTGCGCAGCTTGCCGAGGATTTCCTCGTTGATCTCGTCGTTCGCGGTGGCCAGCAGTTCGCCGGTCTTCGGATCGATCACGTCATGCGACAGGATGCGGCCGACGATGTAGCTGTCCGGCACCGCGAGCGCAGACACGCCGGCACTTTCCAGCTGCTTCACGTGGCGCGCGGTGATGCGCTTGCCGGCCTCGACGATGACCTTGTCGCCATCGGCCAGGTCGAAGTCCAGGGTTTCGCCGCGCAGGCGCTCGGGCACCAGCTCCAGCTGCACGCCTTCGGCTTCGATATGGAAGGTGTTGATCTCGAAGAATTCGTTCAACATTTCTTCGTTGTTGTAGCCCAACGCACGCAGCAGCACGCTGACCGGCAGCTTGCGGCGGCGGTCGATGCGGGTGAACAGCGCGTCCTTCGGGTCGAACTCGAAGTCCAGCCAGGAACCGCGGTACGGGATCACGCGAGCGGAGAACAGCAGCTTGCCCGAGCTGTGGGTCTTGCCGCGGTCGTGGTCGAAGAACACGCCCGGCGAGCGGTGCAGCTGGGAGACGATGACGCGCTCGGTGCCATTGACGATGAAGGTGCCGTTGTCGGTCATGAGCGGAATTTCGCCCATGTAGACCTCCTGCTCCTTCACGTACTTGATCGCCTTGGTGCTCGACTCACGGTCGTAGATCACCAGGCGCACGGTCACCTTCAGCGGCGCACCGTAGCTCAGGCCGCGGTTGCGGCATTCGCGCTCGTCGAACATCGGCTCGCCGAGCTTGTAGCCGACGTATTCCAGCGCGGCATTGCCGCTGTAGCTGCTGATCGGGAACACCGACTTCAGCGCGGCATGCAGGCCACGATCGGCGCGCTTGGACGCCTCGGTGTGCTCCTGCAGGAACTCGCGGTAGGAGTCGACCTGGATGGCGAGCAGGAACGGCACTTCCAGGATGGACCGGCTCTTGCCGAAGTCCTTGCGGATGCGCTTCTTCTCGGTGAACGAATACTGCTGGGTGGCGGTAGTCATGTGGCGTGCGCCTCGTCTCTCGTTCGGCCGCGGGTGCGCGGCCGTGGGGGAATGGCTGGAACTGACAGTTGGAAGTCGCTGGTATTGCCGGCACCAGCACGCCTTCTCCCGCTACTTCCGACTGTCAACTCATGAATTTCGATATGCTGCGGAACGGTGCGAAACTTCCGTTCCGATACAACGACCAAAGGCCGGGGGCTTGTGGCCCCCAGCCTTCAGCGTGTCGTCGATGCCAGCTGACGACGCAAGTACGGATTACTTGATTTCGACGGTCGCACCGGCGGCTTCAAGATCCTTCTTCATCTTCTCGGCATCTTCCTTCGAAGCGCCTTCCTTCACGGTGCCGCCGGCCTCGGTGAGGTCCTTGGCTTCCTTCAGGCCGAGGCCAGTGATCGCGCGAACGGCCTTGATCACTTCGACCTTCTTGTCGCCGGCCGACTTCAGGATGACGTTGAACTCGGTCTGCTCTTCGACTGCGGCAGCGGCGGCGGCCGGGCCAGCGGCCATGACCGGGGCGGCGGCGGAGACGCCGAACTTCTCTTCGATGGCCTTCACCAGCTCCATCACTTCCATCAGCGACTTGGCGGCGATGGCGTCGACGATTTGCTCGTTGGACAGGGACATTTGATTTACCTCTGGATGATTTTCTTTAAGAGAACTGGTCTGTTTAAAGAATTGGTTTCGTTGGATGGGAACGCTGTCTTGGGCTTAGGCCGGTTCGGCTTCGGCGGCGGCTTCGGCAGCCGGTGCGGCGTCGCCGCCACCCTGCTGATCGGCCACGGCCTTGACCGCGCGGGCGAACATCGCCGCCGGTTCGGCCAGCACGCGGGCCAGCATGCCGAGCGCCTGCTCCAGCGTCGGCAGCGAGGCCAACACTTCGACGTGCGCCGGGCCGTACTGCTGCCCTTCGACCACGACCAGCTTCGGCTGAAGCTTGTCGTTACCCTTTGCGAATTCCTTGATCAGGCGACCGGCGGCGCCGGGCTCCTCGGTCGAGAACGCATACAGGAGGGGGCCGACCATCGAGTCCTTTGCGACTGCGAAATCGGTGCCTTCCACGGCGCGCGCGGCCAGCGTGTTCTTGACGACTTTCAAGTACACGCCGGTTTCGCGGGCCTTCTTGCGCATCGCGGTCATCTGACTGACCGTGGTGCCTGCGTATTCGGCTGCGATCAAGGAGTGCGCCTTGGCGGCCACTTCGGCCACTTCGGCAACAACGTTCTGTTTCTGGGACAGATTGAGAGCCATAGTCACTCCTCTAATGAACTCCGCCTACGGCTCCAGCCGTCGACGGTCCTGGGCGATGCCGATCCTTGGCATCGGGGATGCGGGCATCCCGTGGTGGCCATCCAGAGCTGTCTTGTACAAAAACATTCCAGAAGGGCTTCACCATCTACGCAGGCCGGCATCCTCGTCGGGTGCGGATTAAGCGATCCCGCCTTCGGCAACGGCGATTCCATGCCATGTGAGCATCCATGCCCGTCGTTGCCTTGCGCAGACCGCACCTGCGGTCTTTGACGGCTTCCGTCACGATGGATTGCGACAGGGCCTTCAAAATTTCGAAGCACCGCGCCACCGAAGCGGCGCGGCTTGAAACGATTACTTCAGGCTGAGCGACGCCTGGTCCACGGTCACGCCGGGGCCCATGGTCGAGCTGAGCGAGATCTTCTGCAGGTAGGTGCCCTTCGAGCTGGACGGCTTGGCCTTGATCAGGTCAAGCAGCAGCGCCTGCAGGTTGCCCTTCAGCGCGTCGTTCTCGAAGCTGGCCTTGCCGATCGTGCAGTGGATGATGCCGGCCTTGTCGGTGCGGTAACGCACCTGGCCCGCCTTGGCGTTCTTCACTGCCTCGGCCGGGTTCGGCGACACGGTACCGACCTTCGGGTTCGGCATCAGGCCGCGCGGGCCCAGCACCTGACCCAGCTTACCCACGACGCGCATCGCGTCCGGAGTCGCGATCACCACGTCGTAGTTCAGGTCGCCGGCGATCATCTTCTCCGCCAAGTCATCCATGCCGACGGCTTCCGCGCCAGCGGCGAGGGCTCCGTCAGCCTTGGCGCCCGCCGGGGCGAACACCGCCACGCGCACCGACTTGCCGGTACCGGCCGGCAACACGGTGGAACCGCGCACCTGCTGGTCGGACTTCTTGGCATCGACGCCGAGGCGCACGGCCACGTCGATCGCTTCCACGAACTTGGCCTTGCTGTTGTCCTTCAGGATCTTCAGCGCTTCTTCGATCGGATACGCCTTGCCCGGCTGGGTGGCGGCGAGGATCGTCTTCTGTCGTTTGGTCATCGCCATGTCTTAACCCTCCACCACCAGGCCCATCGAACGGGCGGAGCCCGCGATCGTCTTCACCGCTGCGTCCAGGTCGGCCGCAGTCAGGTCGGCTTCCTTCGCCTTGGCGATGTCTTCCAGCTGCTTGCGGGTGACCTTGCCCACCTTGTCGGTGTTCGGGCGCTTGGAGCCGGAAGTGATGCCGACGGCCTTCTTCAGCAGCACCGAAGCCGGCGTGCTCTTGGTGACGAAGGTGAAGGTACGGTCCGAGTACGCGGTGATGATCACCGGGGTCGGCAGACCGGGTTCCAGCTTGGAGGTCGCTGCGTTGAACGCCTTGCAGAACTCCATGATGTTCAGGCCGCGCTGACCGAGGGCAGGACCCACCGGCGGCGACGGATTGGCCTGGCCGGCCTTGACCTGCAATTTGATGTAACCGACTACTTTCTTAGCCATTGTCTTCTCTCCGGGTGCAAGCGCCTGAGTCTCAGGCTCCCCATCGGACCGGGATCACTGTGTTCAAAAGCGGGTCGCGTCCCGGCGTCGCGCACCGCATTGCATTCGTGCCGACGGCCGCACAAGGCGGCCGGTCGTTGATCTGGTTCCCCGCAGGGAGCCAGAAAGCATATCAGGTTTTCCCCCGCCCGCCCAGCGGGCCGGCGGATCAGGCCCGAACGTCAGGCCTTCTCGACCTGGCCGAACTCCAGCTCGACCGGAGTCGAACGACCGAAGATCAGCACCGCCACGCGCAGGCGGCTCTTGTCGTAGTTGATTTCCTCGACCACGCCATTGAAGTCGTTGAACGGGCCGTCGACCACGCGGACCATCTGGCCCGGCTCGAACAGCACCTTCGGCTTCGGCTTCTCCACGCCATCCTGCACGCGCTGCAGGATCATGTCGGCCTCGGCGTCGCGAATCGGCAGCGGGCGGTCGGCAGTGCCGCCGATGAAGCCCATCACCTTCGGGGTTTCCTTGACCAGGTGCCAGGACTCGTTGTCCATGCGCGGGATGCCGCCCTCGTCACGGGTGGCGATCTGCACCAGCACGTAGCCCGGGAAGAACTTGCGTTCAGAACGGCGCTTCTGGCCGGAACGCATTTCGATGACCTCCTCGGTCGGCACCAGCACCTCGCCGAAGCGATCCTGCATGCCCGTGCGCACGATGCGGTCGCGCAGCGCCTGCGCCACCGACTTCTCGAAGCCGGAATAGGCATGCACCACGTACCAGCGCTTGTCGGCCTGTGTACCTTGATCGATATTCTCAGTCACTTGCGATCCTCAACCGTTGCCGAGCAGCCACTTCACCACTGCCTGGATCACCAGATCCATGCCGGCCAGCAGTAGACTCATCAGGATGACCACCGCGATCACCACCCACATCGTGCGCGTGGTTTCCTGGCGGGTCGGCCACACCACCTTGCGCAGCTCGAAACGCGACTCCGAGAGGAATTCGCGGGTCTCCGCACCCTTGACGGTCGTCATGAACACCAATGCACCCGCCACCAGGCCGGCAACGACCGCAAGGACGCGCACGCCGCCGGGCCACTGGCCGTCGAACCAGTAGAAGGCGAACAGGCCGGCGGCTGCCAACAACAGCGCCAGGGCGTACTTCACGATGTCCCCACCGGAGGTGGACTGGTTATGCAGCGTCTTGCTGGTCAAAACGTCAATCCCTGTTGGCGCACGCGCCGGCGACGCGAATCGCGGGTGGCACGCCAGGAGGGACTCGAACCCCCAACCTGCGGTTTTGGAGACCGCTGCTCTGCCAATTGAGCTACTGGCGTATCGGAACTTGCAGTGCTTCCTGAAAAGGCAACGGCGGCTTGCGCCGCCTGCCTTTCACCCCGACCCATTCCCGTGAGCAGGAATGGGGGAAACGCAGGGCCGCTCACGCCTTGGCGTGAGCGTTTTGGTGCATTACTTGATGATCTTTGCCACGACGCCGGCACCGACGGTACGGCCGCCTTCGCGGATCGCGAAACGCAGACCTTCGTCCATCGCCACCGGGTTGATCAGGGAGACGACCATCTTGATGTTGTCGCCCGGCATGACCATTTCCACGCCTTCCGGCAGGGTCACCGCACCGGTGATGTCGGTCGTGCGGAAGTAGAACTGCGGACGGTAGCCCTTGAAGAACGGGGTGTGACGGCCGCCTTCGTCCTTCGACAGGACATAGACCTCGGCCTCGAACTCGGTGTGCGGGGTGATCGAACCCGGCTTGCACAGCACCTGGCCGCGCTCCACGTCGTCACGCTTGGTGCCGCGCAGCAGCAGACCCGCGTTGTCGCCCGCCTGGCCCTGGTCCAGCAGCTTGCGGAACATTTCCACGCCGGTCACGGTGGTCTTCTGGGTCGGGCGAATACCGACGATCTCGATTTCCTCGCCCACCTTGATCACGCCGCGCTCGATACGACCGGTCACCACGGTGCCGCGGCCCGAGATCGAGAACACGTCTTCCACCGGCATCAGGAACGGCTTGTCCACGTCGCGCTCCGGCTCCGGGATCCAGCTGTCCAGCGCTTCCACCAGCTTGATGATCGACGGCACGCCGATGTCCGACTGGTCGCCTTCCAGCGCCATGCGCGCCGAACCCGAGATGATCGGGGTGTCGTCGCCCGGGAACTCGTACTTGCTCAGCAGTTCGCGGACTTCCATCTCCACCAGCTCCAGCAGCTCGGCATCGTCCACCATGTCCGCCTTGTTCAGGTAGACCACGATGTACGGCACGCCGACCTGGCGGCTCAGCAGGATGTGTTCGCGGGTCTGCGGCATCGGGCCGTCAGCCGCCGAGCACACCAGGATCGCGCCGTCCATCTGCGCCGCACCCGTGATCATGTTCTTCACGTAGTCGGCGTGGCCCGGGCAATCCACGTGCGCGTAGTGGCGGTTCGGGGATTCATATTCCACGTGCGCCGTCGAGATCGTGATGCCGCGCGCCTTCTCTTCCGGCGCCGCGTCGATCGAACCGTAGTCCTTGAACTCGCCACCGAAACGCTCCGCGCCCACCTTCGTCAGCGCCGCCGTCAGCGTCGTCTTGCCGTGGTCCACGTGTCCAATCGTGCCCACGTTCACGTGGGGCTTGGTGCGCTCGAACTTACCCTTTGCCATGGCTGCGTCTCGTTGGGGTTACTGGATGGAATCGCTGAATATGGTGCTCACGAAAGGAATCGAACCTTCGACCTCCTCCTTACCAAGGAGGTGCTCTACCGACTGAGCTACGTGAGCAAGTTGTAAGGCGGGGCGGGCGTCGCAATGCAATGGTGGAGCGGGAGAAGGGAATCGAACCCTCGTAATCAGTTTGGAAAACTGAGGTTCTACCATTGAACTACTCCCGCGCCGGGAGCCCTGCCTGTGATGCACCGGTGGCTGGTAAGGCCGCCGGATGGAACAAAAAACGGTGATGCGTAAAACTGGTGGAGGGAGGTGGATTCGAACCACCGAAGGCGTAAGCCAGCAGATTTACAGTCTGCCCCCGTTGGCCGCTTGGGTATCCCTCCGGATTGTTTCGTTGGTCAGCCGCAGGGACATCCCAAAGAGCCCGCAATTTTGGAGTGCATGCGGCCGGCTGTCAACGGTCATCGCTGACGAAAACGACAGTTTTCGTCAGACGTTGAAGCGGAAGTGCAGCACATCGCCTTCCTGCACCCGGTATTCCTTGCCCTCCAGGCGCAGGCGGCCGGCATCGCGGGCACCGGATTCGCCCTTGTACTTGAGGAAATCGTCGTAGCCGATGGTTTCGGCGCGGATGAAGCCCTTCTCGAAATCGGTATGGATCACGCCAGCGGCCTGCGGCGCGGTGGAACCGGCCTTGACCGTCCACGCGCGGACTTCCTTCACGCCGGCGGTGAAATAGGTCTGCAGGCCCAGCAGTTTGTAGGCGGCGCGGATGACGCGATTCAGGCCAGGCTCGTCCAGGCCGAGATCCTTGAGGAAATCGTCGCGATCGGCATCGTCCAGCTGGCTCAGCTCTTCCTCGATGGCGGCGGAGACCGGCACCACTTCGGCACCCTCGCCGGCCGCGCGAACACGCACCGCATCAAGATGCGCATTGCCCTCGAAACCGTCTTCCAGCACATTCGCCACGTACATCACCGGCTTCAGGGTGATCAGGAACAGGTCGCGCACCGCGGCCTTGTCGTCATCGCTCAGGCCAAGCGAACGCGCCGACTTGCCCTCGTTGAGGCCAGCGCTGATGCGCCCGAGCACCTCGGCGCGCGCCTTGGCTTCCTTGTCGCCGGTCTTGGCGGAGCGCTCGGCCTTGTTCAACGCCTTCTCGACCGACTCGAGGTCGGCGAGCGCCAACTCGGTGTCGATGGTGTCGATATCGGCCAGCGGATCGACCTTGTTGTTGACGTGGATGACGTCGTCGTTCTCGAAGCAGCGCACCACGTGGGTGATCGCGTCGACCTCGCGGATATGGGCCAGGAACTTGTTGCCCAAGCCTTCGCCGCTGGCGGCACCCGCCACCAGCCCTGCGATATCCACGAACTCCACCGCGGTCGGGATCACCTTCTGCGGCTTCACGATCTCGCTCAGCGCGTTCAGCCGCGGATCCGGCACCGGCACCACGCCCACGTTGGGTTCGATGGTGCAGAACGGGAAGTTGGCGGCAGCGATGCCGGCCTTGGTCAGCGCGTTGAACAGGGTGGACTTGCCGACGTTCGGCAGGCCGACGATGCCGCATTTGATGCCCATGTCGCGTGTTGCTCCGTTGTCGCGCGGGATTCAGCCGCGCGCAGAAAATCAGGGTGGATCACTCAGGCCGCGGCGTGTGCAGCCGGGTCATCGCATCCATGAAATTGCCGCTCACCGCCAGCGGCATGACGTCGATGGCGTCGTCGATGGCGCGCAGGATGGCCGCCTCGTCGTCGCGTCCCGGTTTGCCGAGCACCCACGGGGTGACTTTGTCCTTGTGCCCGGGATGGCCGATGCCGATCCGCAGGCGGTGGAACTTGCCATGCCCGAGCAGGCGCATGCTGTCGCGCAGGCCGTTCTGACCGCCGTGGCCGCCGTCGAACTTGAGCCGCGCCACACCGGGCGGCAGGTCGAGTTCGTCGTGCGCCAGCAGCGCTTCCTCCGGCTCGATCTTCCAATAGCGCAGTGCCGCCGTGACCGACTTGCCAGACAGGTTCATGAAGGTCGCCGGCTTCAGCAGCCAGACGTTCTGGCCGGCGATCTCCACCTTCGCGGTTTCGCCGAACAGCTTGGATTCCAGGCCAAAGCGCGCGCCGGCTTTTTCCGCCAGTGCGTCAACAAACCAAAACCCGGCGTTGTGCCGGGTTCGGGCGTGTTCGGGTCCGGGGTTGCCCAGCCCGACGATGAGGCGCAAGCCTGCCATCGCGGATTCGGTCAGCAATGCGGGCACCCTGCCGGCGCGAACCGGCAGGGCGCGTCGCGATTACTTCTCGTCCTTCTTCGCGACCTTGGCGGCCGGCACTTCGGCAGCTTCCGGTGCAGCGGTCTCTTCCTCGGACTCGACGCGGGCGTGCTTGGCGATCACCACCGCCACATCGTGTTCCTTGCCCAGCTTGAGCGCCGGGATTTCCACGCCCTTCGGCAGCTTGAGCTCGGACAGGTGGATGATCTGGCCCAGTTCCAGCTTGGACAGGTCGACCTCGATGAACTCCGGCAGATCCTTCGGCAGGCAGCTCACTTCCACTTCGTTCAGTTCGTGCAGCACCAGCACGCCCGCGGTCTTGCCGGCCGGCGAGGTGTCCTGGTTCAGGAAGTGCAGCGGCACGCTGGCGCGCAGGGCCTGGTTGGCGTCCACGCGCTGGAAGTCCAAGTGCATGATGATCTGCTTGAACGGATGGCGCTGCATGTCGCGCAGGAGCACCTGCTCGGTCTTGCCGTCGATGTCCAGGTTCAGGATCGACGAATAGAACCACTCGTGCTGCTGGGCCAGCCAGATCTTCTCGTGGTCGAGCTGGATGGGCTGCGGTGCGGACTTGCCGCCGTAGACGATGGCCGGGATCGAAGCGGCATGGCGCAGGCGGCGGCTCGCACCCTTCCCCTCGACATTGCGGCTCGTGGCCTTGATGTTGTGTTCGGTAGACATGTTGATGACTCACTTTCGTTGCGATGAAACCGCCTCGCGGCGGCGATGACACTCACCCGCGACCAGGTGAGTGGGGTGCGATGCCGGCGCATGCCTGCATCGCGAAAGGTTTGGTCAATCCACGTACAGCGAACTGACCGATTCGCCGAACGCCACCCGGCGGATGGTTTCGGCCAGCAACTCCGCCACGCTGAGCTGGCGAATCTTGCCGCAGGCGCGTGCCGCAGGCGTCAGCGCGATGGTGTCGGTCACCACCAGCTCGTCCAGCTGCGACTTGCTGATGTTGTCCATCGCGGCACCGGACAGCACCGGGTGGGTGCAGTACGCCGCCACCTTCAGCGCACCGCGCTCCTTCAGCGCGTTCGCCGCGGCACACAAGGTGCCGGCGGTATCGACGATGTCGTCCACCAGCACGCAGGTCTTGCCTTCCACGTCGCCGATGATGTTCATCACGGTGGCCACGTTGGCCTTCGGACGACGCTTGTCGATGATGGCCAGCTCGGCATCGTCCAGGCGCTTGGCGATGGCGCGTGCACGCACCACACCACCCACGTCCGGCGACACCACGATCAGGTTGTCGGTGCCGTGCGCACGCCAGATATCGGCGAGCAGCAGCGGCGAGGCATAGACGTTATCCACCGGGATATCGAAAAAGCCCTGGATCTGGTCGGCGTGCAGGTCGACCGTCAGCACGCGATCCGTGCCCACCGCGCCGAACATCTTGGCCGCGACTTTCGCCGTGATCGGCACGCGCGAGGAACGCGGGCGGCGATCCTGGCGGGCGTAGCCGAAGTACGGCACCACCGCGGTGACATTCGTGGCGGACGCGCGCTTCAGCGCATCCACCAGCACCAGCAATTCCATGAAGTTCTCGGCGGTCGGTGCGTTGGTCGGCTGGATCACGAAGACCTCCTGCCGGCGCACGTTCTCCTCGATCTCCACCTGCACTTCGCCATCGGAGAAACGGCTGACCAGGGCCTTGCCCGGGCGGACGCCGAGCTCCCGGCACACCGCGTCGGCCAGCGGCCGGTTGGCATTGCCCGAAAACACCAGCAAATTGCGTTCGTCCTGCATGGTCTACTCCGCTGCGCTCTGACCGTGGCGGTGGTGCATGACCGCACGACGAGCGCGCGGGAAGGAATTGCATGTGTCGCTTGAATGGCAGGGGCGGAAGGATTCGAACCTACGCATGCCAGGATCAAAACCTGGTGCCTTAACCGCTTGGCGACGCCCCTGTATTGAAACGTTCCACCGCATCCAGCAATGGCGACCGTCCGGCACCGCGCGCCAACCAGGCATTCACGCCCGATGGCAACGCCGCCAGCGCCGTTTGCGCGGATTCGCGGGTGGCGAATTCGACGAAACAGCCGCTGCCCGAACCCGTCAAGCGCGGCGTGCCGATGCGCGCCAACGCTTCGAACAGAGCCTCGACGGCAGGTTCGCGGCGGCGCAGCACCGGCTCGAACGCGTTGTCGAGCGCAGTTCCGGAAAGGAAGTCCGACATTTTCGCGGGTGCAGCATTCCGCGTCAAATCCGCAGCCTGGAAAAGTCCGGCGGTGGCCGCGTGTACGCCGGGACTGGCCAGCACATACCAGGCCGGCGGCAGTTTGATGGCGGTCAGCTGCTCGCCCACGCCTTCCGCCCAGGCATTGCAGCCATGCACGAACACCGGCACGTCCGCCCCAAGCCGCAAACCGAGGGCGGCAAGCCTGTCGATGTCGAAATCCAGACTCCACAGCAGATTCAACGCCACCAGCACGGTCGCGGCATCCGACGAACCGCCGCCGAAGCCACCGCCCATCGGAATGCGCTTTTCGATGCCGATATCGACGCCTTGGCTACTTTTAGCTTCCGATTGCAGGATTTTAGCTGCGCGAACCAAGAGATCATCCGCTTCCGCCACACCTTCGGCGCCGGCACCGACGCGGGTGATCACGCCATCCGCGCGTGGCCGCAGGAACACCGTGTCGCCCCAGTCCAGCAGGCGGAATACGGTCTGCAACTCGTGGTAACCGTCCGGCTTGCGCCCGACGATCCGCAGGAACAGGTTCAGCTTGGCGGGGGCGGGCCAGGCGCTCCAGCCGTCGGCCGGATTCACGGCAGCCAATGCCATGCGTCCGCGACCAGCTTGACCTTGGCCTGCCCTTTCACTGCATCGATGCGAGTCGGCATTTCAGGATGATCGGTGGTCACGCGGGCTCCCGCCTCGGGCCAGCGGTAGTCGATCGTCCAGCCGGACTGCTGCAGGTGGCTGAGGCGGCCGGCATCGTCATAGCGCACTTCGCGGGAGGGCGCGTCGGTTCGCATGCCGCGCAGCCACTCGCCCAACGACGCCACCGGGATCTCCCATCCCGTGGTGTCGCGCAGCAGTTGCTCGGCATCCATGCCGCATCGTTTGCCGTCTTGGCCCTCGACGCACCACGGGCCGTTTTCCGACGCCGTCAGCCGCCAGGTCTGCCGAGTGATCGGCGCGCTGAGCTCGACGGCCAGGGATTCGTCGTCGTTGACCCATTCGATGCGGCCACTGCCGCCATCTTTGCCGTTGCTGATGGCAACGCGGCCGCTGAGCGACCAGCGATTCTCGTCGGCAAGGCGCTGCTCGCGCTGCAGTTGCGCGGCGTCTGCCGCGGCGGCATCGACCGGCGGCAGGGACTTCGGCGCCACGGTCTGGCAACCTGCCAGCACCCCGCAAGCCAGCGCGATGACGAGCCTCATGCCCCCACGTCCTGCAGCGCGCGCTGCAGCGAACGGTTGTCCGGGTCGATCTTGCGCGCGTCATCGAAATACTTGCGCGCTTCGTCCTTCTGGCCCAGCACCCACAGCACCTGGCCCAGGTGGCTGGCGATGTCGGCATCCTTCTGCAAGGCATACGCATGGCGCAGGTGATCCAGCGCCTCGCGCGACTTGCCCAGCTTGAACAGCACCCAGCCGTAGCTGTCGATGATCGCCGCGTTGCCCGGCTCGGCCACGCGCGCGCGGTCGATCAGCTCCAGCGCCTCCTTGTAGCGGTCGGTGCGATCGGCAAGCGTGTAGCCGAGCGCATTCAAGGCGTTCACGTCGTCCGGCGCGATCACCAGGATGCGGCGGAAATCCGCCTCGGCCTTAGCGATGTCGTCGCGGCGTTCCCACAACAGCGCGCGCGAATACAACAGCGCCTCGTCGTCGGCGAAGGCGGCCAACCCGCGCGAATAGGCATCGAGCTCACCGGCGGCATCGCCATCTTTGAGCCGCAGCTCGGCTTCCAGCAGGTAGGCGTCGCGCTGGGCATCTTCGTCCAGGGTCGCGTCCGCCTGGATCGCGCGTAACGCAGCGAAGGCCTGCGGCTTGCGCTTGAGCTGGAACAACACGTTGGCGCTGCGCAGGCGCGCGATGCCCTGCGCCTCCTCGCCCGGCACGTTGGCGTACCAGGCCAGGGCTTCGTCATAGCGCTCCAGCAACTCCGCCACCTGCCCTAGCAACAGCCGGCGCATCGGGTTGGGGCGGGTCGCCTCGCGCTTGAGTTCGTCGTACAAAGTGGCCAGCCCGGTTTTGTCCTTGGCCTTGTCCAGCAATGCAGCGCGCTGCGCGTAGCTGGATTCGTCCTGCGGCCCGAACGACAGCACTCGCGCCGCCTGCGCGGCATCGCCCAGCGCGTCGTACTCGCCGGCCAGCGACCAGCGTAATTGCGGGGAGAGCCGCGCGGCATTCTCCAGCCCCGCCAGCAACGACCGCGCCTCGTCGAGCTTGCCGCCCTCGCGCAGCAATTGCGCGCGCAGCAGGGCGACCCGCGGCTCGCCCGGGAAACGCGCCACCACCTGCTGGACGATGCGTTCCACCAGCACTGGCTGGCCCAACCGCTGCGCCAAGCCGCCGAAGCCCAACCACGGCTCCAGCTGGTTCGGCAATGCGCCGTCATCGACCAAGTCATCGAGCATCGCCACCACCAACTTCGGCTGCTTGCCGACCGCGCCGATCAGCGCCGCCAGCACATGCTTCCAGCCATCGCCGCCATCGGCCAGCAAATCCCGCAACTCACGTTTTGCCGCGCGCTTGTCGCCCGCGCGCAGGGCCAGCGTGGCGGCAACGGCCTGCCTTGGTGCGCTCGGCTGCGGGGCCAGCGACCGCCACAGGCCGTAACTTTCGCGGGCCAGGGCATCCTCGTTCGCCAACAGGGCGATGCGGGTGGCGCGCTCGGCCAGCACCGGATCGGATACTGCCCGTGCAGCGCGCAGGTACTGGCGCGCGGCTTCCGGCAATTGCCCGGATTGCAGCGCGAATTCGCCGGCGATGGTGGCTTCCAGCGGGTCTTCGGCGACGGGAGGCGACGGTTTCGCCGCCTGGGCGCCCGATGCGGCGGCGAACAGGGCCACGCAGAGGAGTAGGCGGGGAAAGTAGCGTTGCGGCATCGGCATGTGGGTGGGCCGGTACAATATCGGGTCGTGCCGGCAGCTTAGCGCAGGCACCTGAACGTATTTCGGATACCCGATTGAACTTCCGATGAGCCTGCATGTCCTCGGCATCAACCACCAGACCGCGCCGGTTGCCCTGCGCGAGAAGGTGGCGTTCGCGCCGGATGCGCTGGCCACCGCACTGAGCTCGCTGCGCGCGCTGCCGGAGGTGCACGAGGCGGTGCTGCTGTCCACCTGCAACCGCACCGAGCTGTACGCGCATACCGACGACGATGGCCGCGCGCTGTCGGACTGGCTGGCCACCCATCCCGATACCGGCCACGACCTGCACACCTATCTGTATCGCCACCGCGACGGCGACGCCGTGCGCCACCTGTTCCGGGTCGCCACCGGCCTCGACTCGCTGGTGCTAGGCGAGCCGCAGATCCTGGGCCAGGTGAAGCAGGCGTGGGCAGCCTCGCGCGATGCCGGCGCACTCGGTGGTCAGCTCGACCGCCTGTTCCAGCAGGCCTTCGCCACCGCCAAGCGCGCGCGCACCGACACACGCATCGGCGCCAATCCCGTGTCGGTGGCATCGACGGCCGTGCGGCTGGCGCAGGACAGCTTCGCGCGGCTGAGCGAGTCCAGCGTGCTGCTGATCGGCGCCGGCGAGACCATCGAACTGGCCGCACGGCACCTGGTCGAAGCCAAGGCGCAGCGCCTGCTGATCGCCAACCGCACCCTCGCCCATGCGCAAGACCTGGCCACCCGCCATGGCGGCGTGGCCCTGCCGCTAGCCGAACTGGACAAGCACCTGGCCGAAGCCGACATCGTGATTTCAGCCACCGCCAGCCGCGAGCCGGTGCTGCATCGCGCGCAGGTCGAACATGCGCTGCGGCAGCGCCGGCATCGGCCGATGCTGCTGCTGGACCTGGCCGTGCCGCGCGATATCGCCGCGGATGTCTCGGGCCTGCGCGACGTGTTCCTGTACACCGTGGACGATCTGGAACGCGCGATCGAGGACAACCGCCGCAGCCGCCGCGAAGCGGCCGAACAGGCCGAAGCCATCGTCGAGCTGCAGACCGCGCGCTTCGTCGAAGCCATGCACGCCAGCGGCCGCCAGCAACCGATCCTGCGCCTGCGTGCGCATGGCGATGCCGCACGCGCCGAAGCGTTGGCGAAGGCGCAGCAGCAGTTGGCTGCCGGCGCATCGCCGCAGGAAGCACTGGAGTTCCTGGCCCACACGCTGACCAATCGCCTGCTGCACGCGCCCACCGTCGCATTGCGCGAAGCCGCGCTCAGCGGTGATGGCGAACTGCCGCGCGCTGCGGAAAAATTGTTCCCGCACGGCACGAGCGATACCGACGCATGACGCCTGCGCTGCGCCGCAAGCTCGACGCGCTGGTCGAGCGCCGCGAGGAAGTCGAACGGCTACTCGCCGATCCATCGGTGGCGGCCGATCAGACCCGCTTCCGCAACCTGTCGCGCGAATTTTCGACGCTGCAACCGGTCGCCGATGCACTGGCCGCCGAAGCGCAGGCGCGCGCCGACCTCGCCGCCGCCGAAGCGATGCGCGCCGATCCGGAACTGCGCGAACTGGCCGAGGACGAAATCGAAGCCGCGACCCAACGCCTGCAACAACTCGAAGGCGAACTGCTGGCCCAGCTGATCCCCAAGGACGCGCGCGACAGCGGCGGCTTGTACCTGGAAGTGCGCGCCGGCACCGGTGGCGACGAGGCCGCGATCTTTGCCGGCGACCTGTTCCGCATGTACGCGCGCTACGCGGAAACGCAGGGCTGGCGGGTCGAAGTGGAATCGGCCAATGCCGGCGAGCACGGTGGCTACAAGGAAATCGTCGCCCGCGTCGAAGGCGACGGCGCCTACGCGAAACTCAAGTACGAATCAGGCACCCATCGCGTGCAACGCGTGCCGGCCACCGAATCGCAGGGCCGCATCCACACTTCGGCGGCGACGGTGGCGATCATCGCCATCGAACCGGGCGACGATGCCGAGATCGTGATCAATCCGGTCGACCTCAAGGTGGACACCTTCCGCAGCTCCGGCGCCGGCGGCCAGCACGTCAACAAGACCGAATCGGCGATCCGCATCACCCATGTGCCCAGCGGCGTGGTGGTGGAATCGCAGACCGAGCGCAGCCAGCACGCCAACCGCGACAAGGCGATGAAGCGCCTGCAAGCGATGCTGGTGGAAGCCGAACTGGAAAAGCGCGCTGCCGCCACCGCCGCCGACCGCAAGTTGCAGGTCGGTAGCGGCGATCGCAGCCAGCGCATCCGCACCTACAACTTTCCGCAGGGCCGGATCACCGACCACCGCGTCGAGGGCCTGACCCTGTACGACCTGCCGAACATCATCGAAGGCGACCTCGACCTGCTGGTGCTGCGCCTGCAGCAGGAACAGCAGGCCGAGGCGCTGGCGCAACTGGCGCGGGAGAACTGACTTGAGCGATACCACCATTTCCCGCGCCGGCCCGGCCGACCTCGATGCGCTCGCCCTGCTGTTCGACGCCTACCGCCAGTTCTACGGCCAGCCGTCCGATGTGCCGCGCGCCCGCGACTGGCTGCGCAGCCGGCTGCGCGTCGGCGAGTCGGTGGTACTGCTGGCCAAGCGCGATGGCGCCATGGTCGGCTTCGTGCAGCTGTATCCGATGTTCTCCTCGGTGCGCACCGCCAAGACCTGGATCCTCAACGACCTGTATGTCGATGCCGGCGCACGCCGCAGCGGCGCGGCCCGCAGCCTGCTGGACGCCGCGGCGAAGTTCGCCCGCGAGGACGGCGCGGCCGGCATCTCGCTGGAAACCACGCAGGACAATGCCGCCGCCCGCGCGCTGTACCGCGCCGCCGGCTGGAACGAGGACGCGACCCAGTGGTACTCGCTGTCGTTCTCCAGGCAGCACCACTGATGCAGGCGTAACGCGCCCGGCCTACACTCGACGCATGACGGCCGCCTCCGAATTCAAACCACTCTCGCTGTGCGTACTGACCGTGTCGGACACGCGCACGGCGGACAACGACACCTCCGGCGATTACCTCTGCGATGCCTTGCGTGAAGCCGGCCATCGCCTGCACGAGCGCGCCATCGTCCGCGACGACAAGTACGCGATGCGCGCGATCGTCTCGCGCTGGATCGCGGATGGTGGCGTCGACGGCATCTTTGTCACCGGCGGCACCGGCTTCACCGGCCGCGATTCCACCCCCGAAGCGCTGCTGCCGCTGCTGGACAAGCGCATGGATGGCTTCGGCGAATTGTTCCGCGCGTTGAGTTTCGAGGAAATCGGCACCAGCACGCTGCAGTCGCGCGCGTTCGCCGGCCTCGCCAATGCCACCTTCCTGTTCGCCTTGCCCGGCTCCACCTCGGCCTGCCGCACCGGCTGGGAGAAGATCATCGCCGCGCAACTGGATGCACGCACCAAACCCTGCAACCTCGCCAATTTGAAGCCCAGGCTCAAGGAGTGACGATGGCCATCGATACCACCCTGCGACTGCTCAGCAAGGCCAGCGGCCTGACCGTGGTCGATATCGCCACCGCCATCCCGCGCGCCGGCGTGAGCACGGTCAATGCCTGGCTGAAGGGCGACAAGATCCCGGGCAAGGAGCAGATCGACGCGTTGGCGCGCACCTTCGGCGTGCCGGCCGGTGCGTTGCTGGGCGAGCTTGCCAGCACCCTCGACCCCGCACGCACCAAGGGCGAGCACGACCTGCTCGCTGCCTATCGCAGCCTCAACACCCGTCAACAAGGTGCGCTGCTGGAAGTCGCGCGCAGCATGAAACCGGGGAAGCAGAAGAAATGAGCAAGCTCAAGCGCAAGCACTACGAGAAACTACTGGAGCCGATGCAGGAAGAACTGGCGGCGCTGGCACGGTGGACGCAACAGGCTGGCAAGCGCGTGGTGGTGCTGTTCGAGGGCCGCGACACCGCCGGCAAGGGTGGCGCCATCGACGCGATCCGCGAACACGTCAATCCGCGCCAGTGCCGCGTGGCCGCACTGCCGAAACCCAACGAGCGCGAAGCCACCCAGTGGTATTTCCAGCGCTACGTCCCGTACCTGCCGGCCGCCGGCGAGATCGTCCTGTTCGACCGCAGCTGGTACAACCGCGCCGGCGTGGAAAAGGTGATGGGCTTCGCCAGCGACGCGCAGGTGAAAGCCTTCCTGCAGCAAGCCCCGCAGTTCGAGAAACAGCTGGTCGATGACGGCATTCTGCTGTTCAAGTACTGGCTGTGCTGCGACCAGGTGCAGCAGGAAAAACGCTTCGCGCAGCGCCTGGACGATCCGCTCAAGCGCTGGAAGCTCTCGCCCATCGATCTTGAAGCACGCAACAAGTACGGCGAATACACCAAGGCGCGCGAGGCGATGCTGAAAGCCACGCATACCGACTACGCGCCGTGGACGCTGGTGGATTTCAACGACCAGAAGCTGGGCCGGCTGACACTGATCCGCGATTTGCTGGATCGGCTGCCCGACACCCGCGCGGAGGAACAGGCCATCGTGTTCCCGCCGCTGCCTGGCAAGCCGGCGAAGGAACGCTACGGTGCGTTGAAGCCGATCCCGTCGCTCAAGGACTGAGTCCTACAGGATGTCGAAACCCAAAGCTGCAGCATCGACCGCATCCGCATCGAAACGCTGCAGCGATTCCACCCTCGCCAGCGGAGGCCCATGCCGGAGCCATTCGGCCAGCCGTTCGATGGCTGTCGCATCGCCCACCGCCAGCACTTCGACGTCGCCATTGGAAAGATTGCCGGCGTAACCGCGCAAACCCAGCGCCAGGGCTTCGTCCCGCGTGCCGGCGCGAAACCACACGCCCTGCACTTTGCCGCGGACGAGGAAGCGGGCGGCGTAGCTCGTCATCGACAAGCTCACCCAGCCTTGGGGCCGCCCGCCTTGGCGATGTCGTCCTCGATCATCCGCGCGGTGACCGGCCCGGTGTATTGCTTCGCCACCTTGCCATCCGGGGTGATGATGTAGGTCATCGGCAGGCCACGCGGGGTCTCGAAATCCTTTGGCGGGTCATAGACGTCGACCAAGGCAATCGGATAGACCACCGGGTGCGTTTTCATGAAAGCCTGCATCGCCTCCGGCGTGTTGTCCTCGTAGGCCAGACCGATGACCACGATGTGTTCGCGCATCGCGTCCAGGGCGGACAACTCCGGCATTTCCTTCAGGCAAGGCCCGCACCAGGTCGCCCAGAAATTGACGATCACCCACTTGCCGCGCTGTTCCGCCAGGTCGAAGGTCTTGCCGTCCAGCGTGGCGATGCGCAGGGTCGGCTGTTCGACGACGGCGGGAATCCGCGCGGGCCGTACCGGCTGCGCAACGTCAGGCTTCGTCGCGGGCGCGGGCGTCGCCGTGGATTCGGCTTCGCGCTTGCATGCCGCAAGCAAGACCAGCAACAACATCAACATCGCGATCCGCAATTGCATCAATCAGGCTCCTTCGATTCCATCGTACACACTGGACACGCGCTGCTTGAGTTGGTCGCGCAACGGCAGGCGCAGGCCGTCCAGCACGGTCATCACGGCGATGCCGAGTGCATCATCGCGATGCGGCAAGTGCGCTTCCGCCACCGGCACGCGCAGGTGGCAGGCTTCGTATAGTTCGCCGATGGTGACATCATCCAGGTCGCGCGCCAGCAGCCATTCGCCGCTTTCGGCGCGACTGACCACGTCGATCTCGTCCAGCTTGCCCAGCATGTCCTGCACCAGGCTGTCGGTGAGGATGGGTTCCAGTTGCTGGATTTCGTCGCTGTGCAGGCCGCGTCCCTGCGCCCGCGCCTGCTGGAAGCGGCCCAGCATGCGCAGCAGGCCATACAGCTCGTAACCATGTGGAAGCCGCAAGGCGACCGGCTGGTAACGAAACGCCGACATCGAGGAGGCGAACGACGCACCGAACAGGATCGACGTCCAGCCGAAGTAGATCCACAGCAGGAAGATCGGCACGAACGCCAACGGCCCATAGATCTTCTGGTAGGAACCGAAGCTGCCCAGATACAGGCCGATGCCCCACTTCACGGCCTCGAACAAGAGCACCGAAAGCAGAGCGCCAGCCAACGCGTGCCGCCACTGCACCGTGCGATGCGGCACCACCTTGAAGATCGCGGCGAAGGCGAGCATTTCGATCGCCATCGGCGCCAGCCTCAACATGATCGCTTCCAACCAGCGTCCCGGCATGGTCTCGAAGATCGCCAGCGCGAAGAAGCGGGTGGACAGCGCCAGGCTGGTGGCGGCAACCAGGCCGCCCAGGGTGAGCACCGTCCAGTAAACCAGGAAACGGCCGAACTTGGGACGTGCCGTCGGCACCCGCCAGATGCGGTTGAAGATGGATTCCACGCTGCTCAGGGTCACCAGCAGCGAGATCACCAGCGCTAACGCACCTGCGGTGGTGAGCGACTTGGTGTTGGCGGAGAACTCGCTCAGGTAGTTCTGCACCGCACTCGCCGCGCGCGGCACGAAGTTGGCGAAGATGTAGGCCTTGAGGCCGTCGCTCCATTCGTCGAACACCGGGAACGCCGAGAGCACGCCGAACACCACCATGGACAGCGGCACTAGCGCGAACACCGTGGTGAACGACAACGCGCCGGCGGCCTCGAACAGGCGGTCGCCCAGGAATCGCTTCCAGGTGAAGCGGAAGAAGGTGCCGGCGCGCGCACGATCGCGCAGGCGTTCGCTCCAGCGGTTCAGGGAATCCAGTGGCTCCATCGGCACAAGCCTAACCGATGACCCGTTCCCGCCGCGCAGCCCGTCGAATGCCCTATCCTGCGCGCTTCGCCCGACGCATCGCATGTCATGCCCGAGATTCTCGTCCTCTATTACAGCCGCGGCGGTTCGGTGGCGCGCCTGGCGCGACAGATTGCGCGCGGCATCGGCGAGGTCGAAGGCATGTCCGCGCGCCTGCGCACGGTGCCGCCGGTCGCACCGATCACTGAGGTCGCCGCACCGCCAGAGCCGGAAGACGGCGCACCCTACATCGACAAGCGCGACCTGCACGAATGCGCAGGCCTGCTGCTGGGCAGCCCGACCCGCTTCGGCAACATGGCCGCGCCGATGAAGCATTTCATCGACAGCCTTGGCAGCGAATGGGCCAGTGGGGTGTTGGTCGGCAAGCCGGCGGCGGTGTTCACCTCCACCGCCACCATGCACGGCGGCCAGGAATCGACCCTGCTGACCATGTTGGTGCCATTGCTGCACCACGGCTGCGTGGTTGCCGGCATCCCGTTCTCAGAACCGGCGCTCAACACCACCCGCAGCGGCGGCACACCCTATGGCGCCAGCCATGTGGCCGGAATGCAGGACACGCCGGAGCCCAGCGACGATGAGGCGCAACTTGCGCGCGCGCTGGGGCGCCGCGTGGCCATGCTCGCAAGCAGGCTTTCCGCATGAATTCGAAGCGATTGCTTTCCATTGCATTGATCGCATTGGCCGTGTTGTTCGGCCTGTGGGCCGGACGCGGCGGGCACGTCATGGCTGCAGTCCTGCTGCTCGTGTTGCCGCCATTGCTACTGGCAGTTGCCGCATGGCGTGGCTGGCCGCTGGCGGGCTTCGTTGCCGGAGTGTTCGCGCTGCCGTGGTTCAGCCATGGGGTGATGCTGGCGTGGTCGGAACCGGCTGAGCGCGCGTTTGCCCTGATCGAAATCGCACTGGCGCTGGTGGTCGTGTATGCCTCCAGCATCGACGGCATCCGCGTGCGCTTCGGCAAGCAACAATGACAGCCGCCAATCCACGCATGACCGGCCTGGCGCCGGACGACATCGAACGCCTGCATGCCGCCGCCCGCGCAATCCGCGACCGTGCGCCGGCGCAGGCCGAACGCCTGATCGGCGAAGTTCTGGGACGCCATGCGCAGCACGCGGAAGCGCAGCGCTTGCAAGCGATCCTGTTCTTGCACACGCAGCGTGCGATGCAGGCCATCGCCACCTTGCAACAGGCCATTGCGACGCACCCGCACGATGCCCTGCTGCATGCCGACCTCGGCAATGCATACAACACGCGCGGCGAATGCGACGCCGCCATCGCCGCATGGCGACGCGCTGTGGAACTCGACCCGCAACAGGCCGTGCCGTGGTTCAACCTGGGCCGAGCGTTCCATGGCCAGGGCGACAGCAACGCCGCAGTCGACGCCTTGCAGCACGCGCGCGCACTGGCACCGGAAATCCTGCCCGCCGCCGTATTGCTTGGCGATGCGCTGGTGCACCTGGGCCATTTCGATGGCGCCGCCACCCACTATCGCGACGCACTGCGCCTGCATCCCGCCTGCGGCGATGCCTGGCGCGGGTTGTCCAACATCAAGACCGTGCCCTTGTCCGATGCCGATGCCGATGCGCTATCCGCGCAACTGCAGCGCCGCGACATCGCCGACAGTGACCGCGTGGCGATGGGCCATGCGCTGGGCAAGCTGGAGGAAGATCGCGGCCGTCACTCGCAGGCATTCGCCGCCTTCTTGGCCGCGAACGCCCTGCAACAGCGGCTCACGCCATGGCGCCTGCAGCCATTCGAGCACTACGTTCGACAGGCGCTTGCCGCAACCGAATCCCTGCCTGCGCCCATCGACGCAACGCTTGGCCATGAAGTCATCTTCATCGTCGGCCTGCCGCGTTCCGGCTCGACCCTGTTCGAACAGATCCTGGCCGCACACCCGCAAGTCGAAGGCGCAAGCGAACTGGCGGATCTCGGCATCGTCATCCAGCAGGAATCGGTACGCCGTGGCGTGGCGTATCCGCAATGGGTGCCGCAGGCCAGCGCGGAAGACTGGCATCGACTCGGCCGCGACTACCTTGCGCGTACCGCGCATTGGCGCACACGCCGCCCGCGCTTCACCGACAAATTGCCCGACAACTGGAAGCACGCCGGAATCCTGCGCGCCATGCTGCCGGGCGCGACCGTGATCGAGGTTCGTCGCGATCCACTGGAAACCGCCTGGTCCTGCTTCAAGCAGCAGTTCTACAGCCAACCGCATTTCGCCAACGACATGGACAACATCGCGATCTATCTGCGCGATTGTCGGCAGGCGATGGATGCCTGGCGTACGCGCGATCCCGCCCACATCCGACTGCACCGCTACGAGGATTTGCTGGCGGATCCCGACGCACGCATCCATGCCTTGCTGGACGACTGCGGGCTGGATTTCGAACCGGCCTGCCTGCAGCCGCACCAGGCAGCCCGCGCCGTGCGTACCGCCAGCGCCGCGCAGGTACGGCAACCGATTCGCGCGGGGCTGGCGCATGCCGCCTCCTATGGCGCGATGCTGGATCCGCTGCTGCAGCTGACCGGCCTGGGCTGACGCGCACGCCCACTTGCCGGACAATGGCGGCAAGGAGGGCACAGCCCATGGACAATCTGCTCATCGTCACCACCGGCGGCACCATCGACAAGGTCTATTTCGACGCCAAGTCGGACTACCAAGTCGGCGAGCCACAGATCGGCCGCATCCTGCAGGAACTCGGGGTGGCATTCCGCTTCCACGTGATCCCGCTGCTGCGCAAGGACTCGCTGTTCGTGGACGATGCCGACCGCCAGCTGCTGCGCGCCACCATCGCCGCGCAGGAGGAAACCTGCGTGCTGATCACCCACGGCACGGACTCGATGGTGCAGACCGCGCATGTGCTGGCCGACATCCAGGGCAAGACCATCGTGCTGACCGGCGCACTCAACCCTGCACGCTTCGAAGGCTCCGACGCGGAATTCAACATCGGCTGTGCAGTGGGCGCGGTGCAGTCGCTGCCGCCGGGCGTCTACATCGCCATGAACGGCCGCATCTGGGATCCGCGCAAGGTGCGCAAGAACGTGGATGCCAACCGCTTCGAAGCCGCTAGCTGAAGCCTCGCCGCCACTGGCGAGTCGCGCTTCGTTTCTCGCGGGTTTCCCACAAAAAAGAACCCCGGCCGAAGCCGGGGTTCGTGGCCTACCAACTGGCCGACAGGATCAGAACGTGATGCTCCAGCTGTTGATGTAGCCCACGTCGGAACGCGCGCGATCTGCTGCACGCAGCTTCCAGGTACCGTTGAGGGCTTCGCCGGACAGGTTGATGTTGACGGTCTTGTTGATGTTGTCGGCGCTGCCGCCCGAACGGTTGCTGATGTTGTAGACCGAGCCGTCCGGTGCGATCAGGTCGACGATCAGGTCACCAATGTACGGGTGCACGATGTTGACCGCCACCGGAGTGCTGGCCTGGCCATTGCCGGTGCGGCCGGACACGGCGATGCTGCTGGTCACGCCGGTCGAGTTGTTGTCCGGGATGCTGACGTCGGTGCCATTGGTGTAGGTCTGGGTGGATCCACCACCGCCACCGCCGGTGGTGTAGTCGCCGACTAGGCTGACGCCGGAGAACGCCGAATACGCCTTGAGGCGGACGTAGTAGGTACCGGCCGACGGTGCGGCGAAGCTGCAGGTCTCGGCATTGCCGGAGGCATACGGACGGCAGTCGTAGGACGTGTCGGTCGGCGCACTGCCGAACTTCACGTACATGTCGGCATCGCCGGTGCCGCCGGACGTGGTGAAGGTCAGATTGCTGGCGCCGGCCGGCACTACCAGGGTGTAGTTCACCGAGTTGCCGCTGGTCTGGTTGATGCCGGTCACCGCCACGCCCTTGGTGAGCGCGCCGCCGGTGCTGCCACCGCCGCCACCGCCGCCGGAGCAGCTCACGCCAACCGACGAGAATGCGGAAGTCACGTCGGCCACGGTGAAGCCGAGGTCGCCAGCGGCGGTCTCGACACCACAGGCGCCCTGGTTGAAGGTGCTGCTTGCCGTCCAGTACAGATCGTTGGCGCGGGCCATGACCTGGAATGCCTTCTGGGTATTCCAACCCGCCTTGTTGGCCAGCAGGTAGAACGCCTTGTTGTACACGCCGGACGTGTAGTGAACGTCCATCGAGCTGGTGTAGTTGGCGGCGTTGTCGATCGAACTGCCGTCCTGCGGCGGGTTGGCCATGTAACGCAGCGCGCCGGTGCCCTTGAAGATCTCGGCGCCGACCAGCCAGTCGTTGCTGCCGCGCGAGAAGTACTCGGCGGCCTCGCCGGCCATGTCGGAGAACGCTTCGTTCATGCCGCCGGACATGCCGGAGTAGGTCAGGTTGGAGTTCTGCTCGGTGAAGCCGTGCGAGACCTCGTGGCTGGACACGTCCAGGCTGACCAGCGGGTAGAAGGTGCTGGCACCATCGCCGAAGGTCATCGCGCTGCCGTCCCAGTACGCGTTCTCGTAGCCGCTCTTGTAGTGCACCTTCATCACCAGCTGGAAGGTCAACGGCGCGCGGCCCAGGTAGGCCTGGTACATGTCGAAGATCACGCCGCCGAAATAGTGGGCGTCGTTCAGCGGCGAGTACGCACCGTTGATGGTCTTCACTGTGTTGCGCGGGCAGGTGTAGGAGAACGCGGTGGTGCTGGTATTGGTGCTGGCGTTGTTGAGGTTGACGGTCTTGACGTTGGTGTTGTTCATCGTGCACGTCGTACCGCTCTGGGCAACGTCCAGGTAACCGTAGTCGGTGCCGTACTCGTACTGGCCAGTCTTTGCATTGCCGCCAGGGCCGGTGCCGACTTGTGCGTGCTGCAGGTTTTCCCACTGCTTCAGCACGCGGCCGCTGTTGGCATCGATGATGATGCTCGGGCGGGTCGGCGCACCGCCGGTGGCCGAATCGGCGAAGAAGTCGACGTGGTAGGCCAGGTGGCCGCGGCCGTTGCCGTCGACGAAGATCACCAGGTCGGACTTCTCGTTGCGGGTCAGCATGCCGCCAATGCCGTTGCCCAGGCCGGCGCGCTTGCCGGCAACCAGCGCATTGGCCTTGCTCAGGCGGGGCGTGGTCGACGCGATGTCCTGCTCAAGACCGGTGATCATGTTGCCGAACATGGTGCGCACGTTGCCGGCGCCGTCTTCGCTGACCACCACGCCCTCACCGAAGATCGGGATGCCGCGGTAGGCCTGGGTGTACCGGTAGTTGCGCACGCCATGGTCTTCGCGCTTGACCTTCATCAGCAGCTGCGAGTTGGCGTCGGCTCCCATGAACTGTGCGTGGCGGCTGTGCGCCATCGCGGCCACGCCCTTGGCGGCGACCGCAGTGTTGTACTGCTGCTTGAGCTGGTTCAGGTTCTGCTTCTGCAGATCAACCTTGCCCGCGGCCTGCGCGCCGGTCGCGACGAGCGACAAGGCGATGGCGGCGGCGAGGCTGTTGAGACGGCGCTGATTCACTGGCATGTACCCCTATAGGTGGATTGGAGGCCGCGGCATGCGGCGTGGCAAATACAGGCACAAACTTCCCGTTGATCCGGCCAGGACATTCCCCTGTTGACCTGATTTCATGACGGGAGTCGCCCCAGGAAGCTGAATGAACCTGAAGCGAAGCGCGAGCGTCATGTGGGGTTGGGAATACCGTCAAGTATTCGAGGGCATAAGCAGATAACTTTTCTGCATATGAATGGTTGCAAACGTAAGCAATGGCGGTGTAGAGCCACTTCGATTGATGCTGCTTTGCAGCAAATTACGCTTGTTCCGGCAGTTGAAGGCCAGAAATGTTGCAGGGCATCACGCTTCTGCGCAGCCCAGACAGGCCAAAAGTGACGTTATGCGGCTATGTCGATGGTCACGACGAATGTAAAAAAGTCACATTCGAAATGTCCGGTCTGTCATCCGAACTGCGTTAGAGCATTCCGGTTTCCAACCGTGCCAGCTCGGACATCATGGTCCGGTTCCACGGCGGGTCGAAGACCAGCTCCACGTCGGCCTCGACAATCGTCGGGATCAGCTCGATCTTGCTGCGCACGTCATCGACCAGGATGTCGCCCATGCCGCAAGCCGGGGCGGTCAGGGTCATCCGCACTTCGACCTCGCGCTGGCCGTCGTCGCGGGGCTTCACCTCGGCCGAATACACCAGCCCCAGTTCGACGATGTTGACCGGGATCTCCGGATCGAAGCAGGTACGCAGCTGGCGCCAGACCAGGGCTTCCACGTCCTCGTCGCTGGCGCCTTCGGGCAGGTCGATGGGTTCTGGCGGTTCCTTGCCGATGGCATCCGCATCCTTGCCGGCGATCCGCATCAGGTTGCCTTCGACGAACACCGTCCAGCTGCCGCCCAGCGATTGGGTGATGTAGCCCACGGTGCCCGCGGGCAGGGTCACTTCCTCGCCCTGCGGGACCAGGACGGCCGCGCAATCGCGCTCGAAACGGACGGGTTCACTGCTTCGGGAGTACATGCGGGCGGGCGACGGACGTGCGGGATCGAATTCGTACCATTCTAGTCCCTTTCGGCACTCGCTAGAATGCGCAACCACATTCCGGCCCCACCATGACAGCTTCCCCCCGCACCATTCCCCTCCCCGCTCTGCTGCTCCTGCTGTGCGGTTGCCTGGGATTCGCCGCGGCCTGGGTGCTGGCATCACTGGCGCTGGAAACGCATGGTGCTTGGCTGGCACCGCTGGCCGCGCTGGACGCACTGCTGATGCTCAAGCTGGGCCATGCGACGGCCGGATGGCGGCGCGCCACCATCGCCACATGCGCAACCGCCACCACGATCCTGATCGCGAATTGGGGCATCGCAGCGACCGAAATCGGCCGCAGCATGGGCCTGCTGCCTTGGGATTCCGCGCTGCGCCTGGGGCCGGCCTATGCCTGGGAACTGATCCGCCTGGCCAACGGCACCACCGATCTGGCCTGGTACGCGTTGGCCCTGGTGGTGGCGCTGATCGGTGGCCTCAGTGGCCGCCGTCCAGTGCCTTGAGCTCGCTGACCAGCGCGTTCGCCATCTCGCTGCCGTCGCCGTAGAGCATGCGGGTGTTGTCGGCATAGAACAGCGCATTCTCGATGCCGGCAAAACCGGTGCCCTTGCCGCGCTTGATGACGATGGTGTTCTTCGAATCCACCACGTCGAGGATCGGCATGCCATAGATCGGCGATGCCGGATCGGTCTTCGCCACCGGATTGACCACGTCGTTGGCGCCGATCACCAGCGACACGTCGGTGTTCTTGAACTCGGGATTGATGTCGTCCATGTCGGCGATCAGGTCGTAGGGCACGCCGGCCTCGGCCAGCAGCACGTTCATATGTCCCGGCATGCGCCCGGCCACCGGGTGGATGGCGAACTTCACCTTCACCCCGCGATCCATCAGCCGCTGCGCCAGTTCCCAGATCTTGTGCTGCGCCTGCGCCACCGCCAAGCCGTAGCCGGGCACGATCACCACGCGCTCGGCGTAGGCCATCATCGCGGCCACGTCGGCGGCTTCGATCGGCTTCATCGAACCGCCGATCTCCTGCATTTCCCCGCTGCTGCCGCCGAAGTTGGAGAACAGCACGTTGCTGATCTTGCGGTTCATCGCCTTGGCCATCAGCCGCGTGAGCAGCATGCCGGCTGCGCCGACCATGGTGCCGGCGATGATCAGCGCCTCGTTGCCCAGCACATAGCCCTCGAACGCCACCGCAAGACCGGTGAACGCGTTGTACAGCGAGATCACCACCGGCATGTCCGCGCCGCCGATCGGCAGCGTCATCAATACACCCAAGGCCAGCGCCAACACGAAGAACGCCACGATCCACGGCATCGCCAGCGTGTGCAGCGCCATCGCCCCGCAGACCACCGCCGCCACCGCCACCGCCGCGTTGAACCACTGCTGGCCGGGGAAGGTGTAGCGCTTGTCCATGCGCCCATCGAGCTTGGCCCAGGCGATGATCGAACCGGTCAGCGAGACCGCGCCGATCAGCGAACCCAGCACCGCCAGCACCGCCGGCACATGGCCGGGCGACTGCCCCGCCGCCGACCAGCGCACCAGCTCCACCGCGCCGATGCCCGCCGCCGAACCGCCGCCCATGCCGTTGAACAGGGCGACCATCTGCGGCATGTCGGTGATCGCCACCTTCTTGCCCCAGACCCAGTTCAGGCCAACGCCGATCACGATCGCCGCGATCATCAGGCCGATGTTATGCAGGCCCGGCAGGAAGAAGGTGGCGATGGTGGCGATCAGCATGCCCACGCCGGCCCACTGGATGCCGCTGCGCGCGGTCTTCGGGCTGGCCATGCGCTGCAGGCCCAGCAGGAACAGGGTCGCCGCGATGAAATAGCTCAGCTTGATCAGGGTGAGAACGGTCACTTGCCGCCCTCCGGCTTCTGAACGGGCTGTTTGCTGGACTTGAACATGTCCAGCATCCGCTCGGTCACCACGTAACCGCCTGCCGCATTGCCCGCGCCCAGGAACACCGCGATGAAGCCCAGCGCCTTTTCCAGGGTGGTATCCGCATGGCCGAGTACGACCATCGCGCCGATCAGCACGATGCCGTGGATGAAGTTGGAACCCGACATCAGCGGGGTATGCAGGATCACCGGCACCCGCGAGATGATCACGTGGCCGGCGATGGCCGCCAGCATGAAGATGTACAGCGCCACGAAGCCGTCGCCCACGATCCACCCCCAAGTTGTCTGTCTGCATCATAACCATGTATCTGGACGCGGCGACTAGTGGCGATCCGTCATGTCAACCGCGCGCTCCGCGGGGCGTTTCCCCTGCACGGCCGGCGCAATCCCGCCCCGGCGGCGAACTGCGGTGCGATACCGATACCGGATGCCATGTTGCTGTTCGACCCCGCTAAGCTTGGTCGCGTGAGCGCCGAAGCCCACCAGAACGTTCCGGCCACCGAGCCGGCGATACCGACGACGCTCGAGGCGTTCCTGGCCGGTATCGACACGCGCGCGTTCCGCTTCGCCGAGATCGCCCTGCGCAACCGCGACGATGCGCTGGACGCGGTACAGGACGCGATGATGAAGATGCTTGCCTACCGTGACCATCCGCCATCGGAATGGAGCCCGTTGTTCTGGAGCATCCTGCGCAACCGCATCGTCGATGTGCAGCGGCGCGGCCTGTTCCGCCTGCGCTGGCTGATCCCCGGCAGCAGCAATGACGACGGCGAACCGCTGGACTGGGCCGACGACAGCCCGGATCCCTCGCGCAACAACGACAGCCGCGAAGCATGGACGCGGATCAGCGCGGCGCTGCGCAAGCTGCCCGCCCGCCAGCGCGAAGCCTTCACCCTGCGCGTGCTGGAAGAACTCGACGTGGCCGATACCGCCCGCGCGATGGGCTGCAGCGAAGGCTCGGTGAAAACGCATCTGTCCCGCGCCCGCGAGGCGATGCAGAAACAACTGGAAGAATTCCGATGAACAGCAACGACAACAAATTCGACGACGCGCTTCGCGCGCACCATGACACCTCGCTGGAACGGTTGTCGCCGCGCACCCGCGCGCAGCTGGCGCAGCGCCGCAATGCCGCCCTGCGCGGCGAACGCGTGCGCCACGGCCATGGCCTGCGCTACGCCGCCGCCGGTTTCGCTGCGCTCGGCGCGTTGGCCATCGGCCTGCAGTTCGGCACGGTGCAGGCGCCGACCACCAGCACGCCTGTTGCCGGCAACGTGGTTTCGAGCACCGCGCCGGTCGCCACGATGCTGGATGAAGACCCCGAGTTCTACGCCTGGCTGGCATCGTCCGATGCGCAGCGGCTCGCGATGGAGTAAGCGATGAACAACACGATCCAGAGCCGCATGATCCGAACCACCCTCCTCGCCCTTGCCCTGTGGCCGGCGTTCGCCTTCGCGCAGGCACAGACCGCGACCACGCAGTACCCGGAATGGGACAAGCTGACGCCTGCCCAGCGCGACGCCTTGGTCGCGCCCCTGCGCGATCGCTGGGACAGCAACCCCGACGACCGCGGCCGCATGATCGAACGCGCGCAACGCTGGAAGACCATGCCGCGCGACCAACGCGACCGCGCCCGCCACGGCATGCAGCGCTGGGAACACATGTCGCCCGAACAGCGCACCGAAGCCCGCGCCCTGTTCCACGCCATGCGTGGTATGGATAACGATCAGCGCAAGGTCTTCCTGGCCGACTGGCGGCAAAAGACCCCGCAACAGAAAGTCGAATGGCTGAAGGCGCATCCGGCACCGGAACGGCGCGAACGCGCGCGACAATAACCCCGCCATAGGGCAAGACCGAACGACGGGAGCTATTCGCTCCCGTTTTTTGTTGCCTGGCGCTGCTTCATCGCCAACGCACGCAGGTGCTCGTACCAGCCACGCTGGATCTGTGCGTACGGCCCAAGCAACCGGCGGAACTCGACCGGCCCACCTCCCTGCCGCACCAGGGCCAGGAAGGCATCGCGATGCTTGCCGGCATCCCCATCGAGCAGGTAATGCGTCAGGCTCCAATAGTGGAGGTAATAACCATTGACGTCCTGCGAGATCGGAGGGCCGGTGTCCTCGACAATTTGCTCGATCGGAATCACCACGCCGCGGTCGATATCCGCCTGCATGTCGCCCGATAACTCCAACGAGGCCAACCACCAGATCGGATAAGCAGCTGCATCCGCAACCATCGGATCAAGCATGCCATCGCGCAGCGTGCCCGCGCCGAAATAACTCGCGATCCCTTCGTTGACCCACCGTCGCAGCTTGAATCCGCTGGCCTGCCTCAGCAGTTGATGCGTTGCCTCGTGCAGCATCCAGTGATGCGGGTTATCGCCATTGCCCGGATAGGCGTAGGAGCGGGGCTCGCGGTAATACGCTTCCGCCCAGGCGGCGCTGCGGTTGTTCGCCTTGAACTCGGCCTGGCTTTTGTAGAGCACCAGTTCCAGCCGCTGCACCTGTCGCTGCTGGCCGAATACTTTCGCGTAAGCGGCGTACAAGGATTCGACCGACTCGCCCACCGCTCGCGTCTGCGTATCCGTCGCCGAACTATGGATTCGATAATGGGTTGTTTCGACGACAGGGCGCGGGATGTACGGATCTTGCTGCGCCCCGGGTTGACGGCCATTGCCACCTTGATCGCTGCATCCAGCCGCCAAGCAGAATGCAGCGACCGTCAATGCTTTACGCAGCAACCACCCGCTCCGGCCACACCGTCTTCGCCAGCAATTCGTCATCCCAGTCGAACGCCAGCGCGCCGTCCTTCAGCAGCAAGCTGACGAAGTTGTAGACGTTGCGGGCGTACATCTCGCTGGCGTGCTGCGCACCCATCGAGGCGAGATTCAACGGGCCGGCAATGGTGACGCCGCCGCTGTCGATGGTCTGGCCCGGCTGGGTGAGTTCGCAGTTGCCGCCGGTCTCGGCGGCGAGGTCGACGATCACGCTGCCCGGCTTCATGCCGGACACCATCGCCGCACTGATGATCTTCGGCGCGGGGCGGCCCGGCACTGCGGCGGTGCAGACCACTACATCGATGCCTTTGAGGTGATCGGCCAGGCGCTGCTGCTGCAAGGCACGTTCCTCATCGGTCAGCGCACGCGCATAGCCGCCCTCGCCCGCCGCGGACACGCCGAGGTCGAGGAACTTGCCGCCGAGCGATTCGATCTGCTCGCGGGTTTCCGGCCGCACGTCGAAGCCTTCCACCTGAGCGCCCAGGCGCTTGGCGGTGGCGATCGCCTGCAGGCCGGCCACGCCGGCGCCAACGATCAACACCTTCGACGGCCGGATTGTGCCGGCGGCGGTGGTCAGCATCGGGAAGAAGCGCGGCGCCAGTTGCGCGGCGATCAGCACCGATTTGTAGCCGGCCATGCCGGCCTGCGAGCTGAGCACGTCCATCGCCTGCGCACGGGTGGTGCGCGGCAGTTTTTCCAGCGGGAAGGCGACGATACCGCGCGTCGTGATCGCCTCGCCGCGTGCGGCATCCGCCTGCGGCTGCAGGCTGCCGACCAACACCGCACCCTGCTTCAACGCGCCGATGGCATCGGCCACAGGCGGTTGCACGCACAACACCACGTCCGCGTCGCGGGTGGCGTCTTCGGCCAGTTGCGCGCCGGCATCGGCATAGGCTTGGTCGGGAAAGTACGCGCCGACGCCAATCCCGGGCTGTACACGCACGCTGGCGCCTGCGGCGACCAGCTTCTTGCAAGTTTCCGGAGTCAGTGCGACGCGACGTTCGCCCGCCGCCGTTTCGCGTGCCACGCCAACGATCACCGCCATCGTCCGTTCCCCGCCTGGATTCGCTTCGATGACCGCATCCTACCGCTACCATGGCAGCTCCCTGCAATACGGCTCCAAATAACGATGCCCGCAACGCTCACTCTGGACGCACTCGATACCCGCCTGTCGGTGCCAACCCGCCAGCTGTCCACGCCCGGCCCGGATGCCGCCCAGCTGCAGCGCATCTTGCAGACCGTGGTGCGCGTGCCCGACCACGGCAAGCGGGTGCCGTTCCGCCTGTTGCGGATCGCCGGCCCAGCGCGCGCGCGCCTTGCTGACGCGGTCTCCGCGCGCCTTCGCACGCGCGAACCGGATGCGGGCGAAGCCGTCATCGACAAGCTGCGCACGCGTTTCCTGCTGCCGCCGCTGACCATCGCGGTCATCGCCAAGCTCGGCCCGGACGAGAAGATCCCGGAGTCCGAACGCTTCTCCACCGCCGCCTGCGTCTGCCTACTGCTGCTTCAGGCCGCGCAGGCCGAAGGCTTCGGTGCGCAGTGGCTGACCGGCTGGCCCGCCTATGACCGGCCGTTCCTCGAACACACCCTTGGCCTGGCTGCGGATGAGCAACTGGTCGGGACGATTGCCATCGGCACCCCGCTGGTCGACGTCCCGGAACGCGAACGCCCTGACCCTGCATCGCTGATCAGCGACTGGGCGCCCGCGTGAGCCAAGCGGCACCCGCGATGCCGACCCTGTACCTGGTCGATGCCTCGATGTACGTGTTCCGCGCCTGGCATTCGATGCCGGACGAATTCCACGATGCCGATGGCTGGCCGACCAATGCGGTGCACGGGTTCGCGCGGTTCCTGCTGGAACTGTTGGAGCGCGAACGGCCGACGCATATCGCGATTGCCTTCGACGAGGCGCTGGATTCCTGTTTCCGCAATGCGCTGTATCCGGCCTACAAGGCCAATCGCGATCCCGCGCCGCCGGAACTCAAGCGCCAGTTCGCCTGGTGCAAGGCGCTGTGCCAGGCCGTGGGACTGACCACGCTCGCCCATTCCGATTACGAAGCCGACGACCTGATCGGCAGCGCCGCTCATCGCTCGCGCAACGAAGGTTTCCGCAGCGTGATCGTGTCCGCGGACAAGGACATGTCGCAGTTGCTGGCGGCGCATGACGAGCAGTACGATTTCGCCAAGGGCGTGCGCTGGGGCGCCGATGGCGTCAAGGCGCGGCAGGGCGTGCGCGCAGACCAGATTGCCGATTACCTCGCGCTCACCGGCGACGCGGTGGACAACATCCCCGGCGTGACCGGGATCGGCCCGAAATCGGCGGCGGTGCTGCTGGCCCACTTCGGCACGCTGGATGCGGTGCTGGAACGCATCGACGAAATCCCCTTTCTGCGCCTGCGCGGCGCCGCGAGCATGGCCACCCGTCTGCGCGAACAGCGCGAACATGCGCTGCTGTGGCGACAGCTCACCACCATTCCGCTGGATGCACCCTTGCCGGAAGGCGACTTCGCGCGCGGCAAGGGCGATGCGGCGGAATTGGCATCACTCTCGGACTGGATGGGCTTCGGGCCGTTGACGCGCAAGCGGTTGGCAGAGGCTGCAGGGCTTTCCGTCTAGCGATTTCGTGCCGAGGTGACGGCGGAATCGACGGGTGTCCGCGCAGCGGCATTTCGAGGCGCGTAGCGGACACCCGTCGGTTTCGCCGTCACCTGCGAGTCGACGGCCTGTCGCATTCCCCGGTTAAGATCGGCCCATGGGCAAGAACCTCAAACAGACCTTGTACGAAGGCGATTGGCTGCGGCTTGTGCGCATCGACCATTGGGAATCCTGCGAACGCACCCACGGCCAGGGCATGGCGGTGATCATCATCGCGGTGACGCCGGACGATCACGTGCTGTTCGTCGAACAGTTCCGCGTGCCGCTGGGCGCGCGCACCATCGAGATGCCGGCCGGCCTGGTCGGCGACGACCACGCGCAGGACACGCTGGAAGACGCCGCGCGTCGCGAACTGATCGAGGAAACCGGCTGGTCGCCGGGCAAGGTCGAAGTACTGCTGGTCGGCCCCACTTCGTCCGGCATGAGCAACGAGCGCATCGCCTTCGTCCGCGCCCGCGAGTTGACCAAGGTCGGCGACGGCGGCGGCGTGGACAACGAGAACATCACCGTGCATACCGTGCCGCGCAGCGATGCGCCGCGCTGGCTGATGCAGAAGCAGGCCGAGGGCTTCGAGCTCGACCTCAAGCTGTGGGCCGGACTGTGGATGATCGAGCGCAACCCCGACGGCAGTGCGGTCACACCGTAGGCGCTATCCTCGGGGGCCCATTTCGATGAAGGCCACGCCATGGACAAGAACGCACTGCGCAACGCCCTGCTCGCCCTGGAAACGCAGGAACTGCAGGCCGCGCAACAGGCCTATGCCGACTACTCGGCCGCAGCGAAACCCGCAGCCGACCTGCAGGACGATGCCGAATCGCATTCGTTGAACGTGCAGGACGCCGAACTCGCCCAAGGCCTGGAAGCACCGCTGCAGTCGGCAGAAGACGCGATGGCGACGCTACAAGCCATCGACTTCGGGCCGAAGACGGATGTCGCGCCAGGTGCGCTGCTGCAAGTCGGCGGCCAGCACTTCGTGGTCGCGGTCGCCACCCGCCCGTTCCAGGTGGATGGCGTGCAGGTGATGGGCATTTCCACCGAATCGCCGCTGTATCAGTCCGCGCAGGGCAAGCGCGTCGGCGAAACGGCGGCCTTCGGCGGCAAGCACCACCGCATCGATCACATCGAATAAGCGCCGCGGCGCTTAGGCGAAGCGATCCGTCGCCGCCACCAGCGCCGCGATGTTCTCCGCCTCGAAGCCGGAATGGCCGGAGGCCGCGCTGACGATCAGTTCCGACTTCGGCCATGCCTTGTGCAGGTCGAACGCGCTCTGGATCGGGCAGACCACGTCGTAGCGGCCGTGCACGATCACGCCGGGGATATCGGCGATCTTGTGCGCGTCGCGCAGCAACTGGTCTTCGACTTCGAAGAAACCACCGTTGACGAAGTAGTGGTTCTCGATTCGCGCGAACGCCAGCGCGAAACGCGGATCGCCGTGGCTGGTGGCGTAGTTCGGATCGATATGCAGGTAACTGGTGGCACCTTCCCAGATGCTCCAGGCCTTGGCTGCGGCCAGGCGCACGGCTTCATCGCTGCTGGTGAGGCGGCGGCCGAAGGCGGAGATCAGGTCATGGCGCTCGACCGGCGGAATCGCGCCGATGTAATGCTCCCACGCGTCCGGGAACAGGCGGTTGGCGCCTTCCTGGTAGAACCATTCCAGCTCCCAGCGGCGCAGCATGAAGATGCCGCGCAGCACCAGTTCGGTGACGCGCTGCGGATGGGTTTCGGCATAGGCCAGCGCCAGCGTCGAACCCCAGGAACCACCGAACACCTGCCACTTGTCGATGCCGAGCAACTCGCGCAGCTTCTCGATGTCGGCGACCAGGTTCCACGTGGTGTTGTCGGTCAGATCCGCATGCGGCTTGCTGCGGCCGGCACCGCGCTGGTCGAACAGCACGATGCGGTACTTGGCCGGGTCGTGGAAGCGCCGCATCTTCTCGTTGCAACCCGCGCCCGGGCCGCCGTGCAGCAGCACCACCGGCTTGCCATTCGGATTGCCGCACTGCTCCCAGTACAGGGTGTGGCGGTCGTCGACTTGCAACGTGCCGGTTTCGTACGGCGCGATCTCCGGATACAGCGTGCGCATGGGCGTTCCCTGCGTTGGCGAAACCGCGATTTTAACGCGGCAGGCTCAGGGCCATCGACCAATGCTGATGCGGTCGCGATTTTCGAGGTCGCGCGCGGTGTCGACGTCGACGAATCCCGCTGCGACCAATAGCTCACGCACGGTCGCACCTTGCTCCCAGCCATGCTCCAGCAACAGCCAACCGCCGCTGTACAGGTGCTTTGGTGCCGCGCTGATGATCGTGCGCAGCGCATCGAAGCCATCCTCGCCCGAGGACAACGCCGATGCAGGCTCGAAGCGCAGGTCGCCTTCGCGCAGATGCGGATCGCCGTCTTCGATATAGGGCGGGTTGCTGGCGATCAGGTCGAAGGCCTCGCCCACCAGTGGCGCAAACCAGTCGCCTTCGCGGAATTCGATGTTTGTGATGCCGTTGCGCACAGCATTGCGCTGCGCGATATCAAGCGCCGCCGCACTGGCATCGGTAGCGATGACCGTCGCGCGCGGCCGTTCCTTGGCAATCGCCAGCGCGATCGCCCCGCTGCCGGTGCCGAGGTCGGCGATGTGCGATGCCGCATCCATCGGAATCCGCGCCAACGCCAGCTCGACCAGCAATTCGGTCTCCGGACGCGGGATCAGGGTGGCGGGCGAGACCTCAAGCTCCAGCGACCAGAAACCCTGCCGGCCGGTCAGGTAGGCCACCGGTTCGCCCGCCGCGCGGCGTTCCAGCAGATCGGCGAAGCGCGCGGCGGCCTCGGCATCGACCGGGTCTTGCGCATGCGCGAACAGCCAGCTGCGCGGCCGCGCCAGCGCGTGCGCCAGCAGCCATTCGGCGTCCACCGGATCGATCCGGGACCGGGCAGCGGCGAGTAGATGAGCGGGAGTGGCGGTGTCTGGCGTCATCGGCGGCATGGTAGCTGGCCCGGCCGATACACCTCGTCTTGCTCATCGATAGATGAAATCTATCAATAGCATATCTATAATCGATTTTACAGATTGATTGAGCCTGACTATTCTTTTCCTCAACCAATCACCCACCCCACCCACGAGAGGATTCCCCATGTCCCTGATCAATACCCAGGTTCAGCCGTTCAAGGCCAATGCCTACAAGGATGGCAAGTTCATCGAAGTCACCGACAAGGACCTGCAGGGCAAGTGGTCCGTGCTGATCTTCATGCCGGCCGCCTTCACCTTCAATTGCCCGACCGAGATCGAAGACGCCGCCGAGCATTACGCCGAGTTCCAGAAGCTGGGCGCCGAGGTCTACATCGTCACCACCGATACCCAGTTCAGCCACAAGGTGTGGCACGAGACCTCGCCGGCCGTCGGCAAGGCCAAGTTCGCCCTGATCGGCGATCCCACCCACCAGCTGACCCGCGCGTTCGACGTGCATATCGATGCCGAAGGCCTGGCCCTGCGCGGCACCTTCATCATCGATCCGAGCGGCACCATCAAGACCATGGAAGTGCATGACAACGCGATTGCCCGCGACGTCAGCGAGACCCTGCGCAAGCTCAAGGCCGCCCAGTACGTGGCCGCGCACCCGAACGAAGTCTGCCCGGCCAAGTGGAACGACGGCGCCAAGACCCTGAAGCCGTCGCTGGACCTGGTCGGCAAGATCTGACCCTCCCCCACTGCAGGCGGCGTTTCCCTGTCCGCTACCTGCAGTCCGCCCCTCTTCCCCTCGCGGGGAGAGGGCTCCGGCCAGCCTCTTGCGGGCGGTTGGCCGCAGCCCTTTCCCGATATTCCACCGGCGCCTGCGCGACTTCGGTCGGCGCGCCCTGCCCCAAGGATGCCCACCATGCTCGATGCCGACCTCAAGCCCCAGCTGGCCGCCTACCTCGAAAAACTGCAGCAGCCGATCGAACTGGTTGCCTCGCTGGACGCTTCGGATGCCGCGCGCGAACTCGACGTGCTGCTGGACGAGATCGCCGCGCTGTCGCCGAAGATTTCCCGCGTGACCGGTGACGATGCGCGCAAGCCCTCGTTCCTGATCCGCCGCGCGGGCAGCGACGTGCAGGTGGGTTTCGCCGGCATTCCGCTGGGCCACGAATTCACCTCGCTGGTGCTGGCGCTGCTGCAGGTCGGCGGGCATCCGGTGAAGATCGACGAAGCGCTGGCCGAGCAGGTACGCGCATTGGATGGCGATTACGCCTTCGAGACCTATATGTCGCTGCATTGCCAGAGCTGCCCGGACACGGTGCAGGCGCTGAACGCGATGAGCGTGCTCAATCCGCGCATCAAGCATGTCGCCATCGACGGCTCGTTGTTCCAGGCCGAAGTGGAAGCGCGCGAAATCCTGTCGGTACCGACCATCTACCTCAACGGCGCCGAGTTCGATGCCGGTCGCATGAGCATCGAACAGATCCTCGCCAAGCTGGACACCGGCGCTGTCGCGCGCACCGCGCAGGTACTGAACGAAGCCGCGCCGTTCGACGTGCTGATCGTCGGCGGCGGCCCGGCCGGCGCCGCAGCGGCGATCTATGCCGCGCGCAAGGGCATCCGCACCGGCATCGTCACCGAGCGCTTCGGTGGGCAGGTGCTGGACACCATGGCCATCGAGAATTTCCCCTCGGTGGAATACACCGAAGGCCCGAAGCTGGCCGCATCGCTGGAAGCGCATGTGCGCAGCTATGGCGTGGAAATCATGACCGCGCAGCGCGCCAAGGCGTTGCAGCCGGCGGCGCAGACGGGCGGGTTGATCGGCATCGAACTGGAAAGCGGTGCCACCCTGCATGCGAAGACGGTGATCCTGAGCCCCGGCGCACGCTGGCGGCAGACCGGCGTGCCCGGCGAGTCCGAGCATCGCAACAAGGGCGTGACCTATTGCCCGCACTGCGATGGCCCACTGTTCAAGGGCAAGCGGGTGGCGGTGATCGGTGGCGGCAATTCCGGCGTGGAGGCGGCAATCGACTTGGCCGGCATCGTGGATCACGTGACCGTGCTCGAGTTCGACGGCCAGCTGCGCGCGGACGACGTGCTGCAGCGCAAACTGCACAGCCTGCCCAACACCACCGTACACGTGAACGCGCAAACCACCGAAATGGTGGGCGATGGCGGCCGTTTGACCGGCCTGCGCTTCACCGACCGCACCAATGGCCAGCCGAGTGATCTGGAACTGGCCGGCGTGTTCGTGCAGATCGGCCTGCTGCCGAATACCGATTGGCTGAAGGGCACGGTGGCGCTGAGCCCGCGCGGCGAGATCGCGATCGACGACAAGGGCCATACCGATGTGCCCGGCGTGTTCGCCGCCGGCGATGCCACCACCGAGCCGTTCAAGCAGATTGTGGTGGCGATGGGTGGCGGTTCGACCGCCGCGCTGTCCGCCTTCGACTTCCTGATCCGCCACTCGGCGCCGGCAGAAACCGAAAGCCAGGCGCAGGCGGCCTGATCCGATGAACCTGCGCGACCTGCGCTACCTGATCGCGCTGGCCGATCTGCGCCATTTCGGCAAGGCGGCGGAGGCCTGCTTCGTCAGCCAGCCCACCCTGTCCACCCAGATCCGCAAACTGGAGGAGGAACTGGGCGTGGTGCTGGTGGAACGCGCACCGCGCAAGGTGATGATCACCGCTGCCGGGCAAGACGTGGTGCAGCGCGCGCGGCGGATCGTGGCCGAGGTCGAGCAGATGAAGGAAGCCGCGCGACGCAGCATGGATCCGGAATCCGGCACGCTGCGGCTGGGCGTGTTTCCTACCCTGGGCCCCTACTTGTTGCCGCATGTGGTGCCGCAGCTGCGCGAGCGCTTCCCGCAGCTGGAACTGCTGCTGATCGAGGAAAAAAGCGACGTGCTGCTGCAGCGCCTGCGCGACGGCAAGCTGGACGCCGCGCTGCTCGCCCTGCCGATCCACGACGACCAGCTGCATGCGCAGTTCCTGTTCGAGGAACCGTTCGTGTTCGCCGCGCCGCACCAGCATCCGCTGGCGGCGGAGCAAGCGCTGTCGATGTCGCAACTGTCCGATGAAACCCTGCTGCTGCTGGAAGACGGCCACTGCCTGCGCGACCAGGCGCTGGATGTGTGCCGGCTGGCCGGCGCGCAGGAGAAATCCGGCTTCCGCGCCACCAGTCTGGAAACGCTGCGACAGATGGTCGCCGCCGGTGTGGGCGTGACCTTGTTGCCGGCGTTGTCGGTGCATGAGCCCATCGCGCAATCGCCCAATATTCAATTGGTGCCATTCCGCGACCCGGCACCGAGCCGGCAGATCGCGCTGGTGTGGCGCAAATCCTCGGCACTGGACAGCTTCCTGCACACGCTGGGCGATGCCATCGGCACGCTGGCGCGGGCACAATTGCCCAAGGCCTGACCTGCAGACATCCCCGATGAGTTTTCGCACTGCGTTGGTGCTGTTGACCCTGCTGTGCGCACTGATCTGGTGGCAGGCAACGCGTCCAGTGGGCGCACCTGCAACACCATCACGCAGCGGCATCACGACCAGCGCCGCCAGCAGCCGGTGCCCGATGCCGCCACGCACCGAACGTGGCGCCATGCCATTGCAGACGGACGTACCTGCGGGCATGTCGCTGCAGGCAATCGGCGAAACGAATTTGCGGCCTCTCGCAGGCTTCAGCATCGAGGCTCGCGTGCTCGGTCGCGAGGATTACCGCATCGGCCACGAAGCGGATATTTCGCCCATAGATCTTGCGCTGGGCTGGGGCCGCATGACCGAGGACGCGGTGATTTCGCAACTCGATATCCGCCAGTCCTCGCGCTGGTATCGCTACAGCTGGAAGGACACGCCGCCGATCCCGGTCGAGGAAATCGTGCGCAGCAGCGCGAATATGCACATGATCCCGGCCGACGATGCGGTAGCCGCCGCCCTGCGCCGGATCGAACGCGGCCAGCGCGTGCGCGTCGACGGCTGGCTGGTGGAAGCGAACACGAACAACGGCTGGCGCTGGCGCAGTTCACTGACCCGCGAAGACAGCGGTGGCGGCGCCTGCGAACTGGTCTACGTGTGTTCGATCACGCGCGAATGATGGATCCATCCGGGCCACGCCCCCACCAGCGGATCACACCTCCTGCGCAGCCAGCGCTTCCTTCGATTTCATTCCCGCAACGAAGATCCCGGCTAGGCTCACCGCCAAACCCAGCCATTGCCGCGGCGAGGTGGGCAAGTCGAACAACGCAACATCCAGCAGATAAGCGACGATCGGTTGCGCCAGCAGCAACAGGCCAGCCAGCGCCACCGGCAGCGCGACCATCGCCCGCGAGATCAGCACCCAGCTCAGGCAATGGCCCACGCCTGCGAGAACCAGCAGGATGCCCCAGGCGTGCAGGCTGGGCGGCGCGAACGTCACGCCTTCGGCCACGCCCATCAGCCCCAGACACAGCGCACTGCCGAACGCGGCGATGCACAGCACCTGCTCCACCGGCGCCCGCGTCTGGCCGCGCGCGGCTTCGGTCTGCGAGCGCTTGATGCCGATGTTGTAGGCCGCGTACGCCACGCCCGTGCCCAATCCCAGCCACACACCCCAGTGATATTCGCGCGGCAGGCTGGCCCAGTCGCCGCCCAGCATCAGCCACAAGCCGAGGAAGGCCAGCAGTACGCCGCTGGCGAAACGCAGGCCGACCCGCTCGTGGAAGAACAGCACGCCGGCCAGCGCCATGAAGAACACCTGCGCATTCGCCAGCAGGGTCGCGAGGCCAGGCCCGACCAGCAGGATGCTCCGGTGCCACATCCACAGGTCGATGGCAAAAGCCAGCGCTGGCACTGCACACCACCACCAGGCCTTGCGAGAAAGTGGTTGCCAGCCATGCCGGGCCAGCACCAGCGCACCCAGGATCAGTCCGGCCAGCAGCATCCGCCAAAACGCCACCGCGGTTGGAGGCATATGGGCCAGCCGCACCATGAGGCCATTGGTGCCGATGATCGCCGCACCGAACAACAGCTGCGCGATGGCGGTCTGGCGGGGATGTGCGGACATGCAGGCATTCCGTGGGGGCCCGCCATGATGCGGGATAGCCCGCCTGCATTTCAGCAACAAGCCATCGATGCCGCCCCGGATGGTGTCCTTACACGAATGCCGCCGGTGCCACGCACACCCTGTTGCGGCCTTCGTGCTTGGCTGCGTACAACGCCTTGTCGGCGCGATCCAGCAACGTGGGTGCATCGCGGTCGCTGTCGCGGCGGGCCGCCATCCCCACGCTGATGGTCAGCGGCACGCGCCCACCCTGCCATTCGATCACCGCCTGCTCCACTTGCTGGCGCAGACGCTCGGCGATCACCCGCGATGCCGCCGCATCGTGCCCCGGCAACAGCACCAGGAACTCTTCGCCGCCGTAACGCCCCAGCGCATCATTGGGCCGCAGCTCCGCGCGCAAGGTGGCGGCAACACTACGCAGGCAATGATCGCCGCATGCATGGCCATGTTCATCGTTGATGCGTTTGAACCAGTCGATGTCGATGAACAGCACCGACAACGCCTGCGCATCCCGGGCCTTGAATTCCCGCGCCAGGGCCTGATCCAGGGAGCGCCGGTTGAGGCTGCCGGTCAGGGCGTCGTATTCCGCGGTCTTGCGCAGCTGGATCGCTGCATAGGCCTCTTCGGCATGCGCCACGGCTACCCGCGCGAGTTCCACCAACTCGTTGAGCACGCCCTTGCCGAGTCCTTGCGCGGCCTGCACCGGAACCATCAATGCAGCCCACGCAGGAGAAGCCGTACGGATCGGCACGATGGCGTACTGCGGCGCAGACGGGTCGTTGCTGATGCGCGCCCCTTCGATCCGCACATGCACCGGCTCGCGATTCTGCGCATGCATGCGGATGACGCCTCGCGCCACCAGCGCCGACTGCGCCAGCGGCGACACCTGGTGGTTCCCGGCCTGGACCAGCAGGAGTTCCTGGCCCAAGGTGCCATGACCGAGCACTAACGCGTCGTCCAGGCCCAACAGGTCGCAAACCTGCCGGCAGAGCAGGCGGAACGCGCGCGTCGCGATCTCGTCGGCTGGCGCAGCACGCAGTTCGTCCTGCATCGATTGCACGAAGCCGGTCCGCATGCGCTCCAGGCGCAGCCGATCCTCGCTGTCGCGGCGCGCGCTCGACTCGACGGCCAGCCGTTTGCGCACCATGCCGATGCGGCTGCTCGCGCCTACGAACAGGATCACCGATACCAGCACCAGCGCGAACTGGTAGCCATGCCGGGACAGCACGCCGTCCGCGATCCATGCCCGCTGCATCGCCTCGTGCGCGGATGAGGCCACCATCAGCGCGAACAACGCGGCCACGGTGGCCAGCGCCATCGGGATGCCACGGCGCAAGCCATCCATCATCGCCACGATGGAGGCCGCGATCGCCGCGACCCAGACCAGCGTACCGATGACCTGCAGGAAATCGGAGATGGCTGGGATCGGGATCAGCGACAGCAGGGCCAGCCCCCATATCAGGATCGGTAGTTTCTCCAGGCGCCGCACCCATGGCGATTGCGAGTTGCGCACGTCCGCGAAGTTCAACACCACGCTCAGCGCGATGGCAGAAAACACCTGCAGCACCAGCCAATAGGCGGCAGCACCCAATCCGCCGAACGCACGCATGCCCGGCATGGCGAACAGGTGGCCATTCGACGACGCCATGAATACCAGGGCAGAGGCCGTGTACAACGAAAACAGCAGGAACAGCGAATCCCGCACTGCGGGATACAACGCAAGCGCCGCGATCAACAGCGTCAGCAAGGCGGCGTAAACGCCATAGGCCAGCGCCAGCTCACGCCCGGCATAGCGCAGGACGTCCTGTTCGCGCAGCACGCGCGGCTCGGGCGCCGTCCGCATGCTGCTGGCCAATTCAAGGGTCAGTCGCTGCGGCCCGCTGACGCCGTGCGGCAGCGCGAATCCGTAGCCGGCCAGGAGCAAGCCCTCGGACGGCGTCGGGCGGAAGAACCCGGTCTCGGGCAACGCCCAGCCCTTGCCCGACACCTTGACCATGTCCACCGGATCGCGTGCGAACCACAGCATCCAGCGCTGGTCGCCTACCGGCAGGTTCACGTCGAGATGCACGCGCCGCGCCTGCGCAGGGCCGCCTGCGAATTTCAACCGCCCGTGGTCGAGTGCGTCGGCCTGCATGTTCTCGACATGCACCGGCAGTCCCTGCGCATCGGCATCCCCTAATTGGTCGAAGGCCGCCGAAACCGACGGTATGGCTAGCATCAGGCAAAGAAGTGCGATCCGGATCAGACCGGACATGGGCAATCCCCTGCATCGTCTTGATATTTCGGATCCGTATCTCCCATGCCGAGCGCAAGCGCATCGACCATGCCGCGCGCCTGCGGCCACGCCGCTTCCGGCACCATCACCGCGACCAGACCGAACACGCCCAATTCACCAATCCCGCCCACCAGCGCCTCGCCGCGCACGAAGGCCGGGATGCCTTCGGCCTCCAATGCCTGCCGCACCAGGTGTGCATCGATCAGGTTGGCGGCTTCGTAGACGGTACGCATGGTGTCTCCCCTACCGTTGGATCAAGCACGAACCATGCCAGAACGGCGAAAACCGAAGTCCTGCGCGGCTCCGGTAGAATGAAGAACCGCTTGAACCAACGCCAATCCGTGTCCGAATCCGCCTCCAGCCCCGCCTCCGCCGTCGACGAAATCGCCCCCGAAAAGCGCGATTTCATCCGCCAGATCGTCCGCGAGGACCTGGCCAGCGGCAAGCACGCCGCCATCCGCACCCGCTTCCCGCCGGAGCCCAACGGCTACCTGCACATCGGCCATGCCAAGGCGATTTGCCTGGACTTCGGCATCGCCGCCGAGTTCGGTGGCGACTGCAACCTGCGCCTGGACGACACCAACCCGGCCAAGGAAGACCCCGAATACGTGGTCGCGATCCAGGACGACGTGCGCTGGCTCGGCTTTAACTGGCACGACCTGCGCCATGCCTCGGATTATTTCGACGTGCTGTACCTGGCCGGTGAAAAACTGATCAAGCAGGGCGATGCCTTCGTCTGCGACCTCACCCCCGAACAGATCCGCGAATACCGCGGCACCTTGACCGAACCCGGTCGCAATTCGCCCTACCGCGACCGCAGCGTCGAGGAAAACCTCGACCTGTTCCGGCGCATGCGCGCGGGCGAGTTCGCGGATGCCTCGCGCACGCTGCGCGCGAAGATCGACATGGCCAGCGGCAACATGAACCTGCGCGATCCGGCGCTGTACCGGATCAAGCACGTCGAGCACCAGAACACCGGCAACGCCTGGCCGATCTACCCGATGTACGACTTCGCGCATTCGCTGAGCGACGCGGTGGAAGGCATCACCCATTCGCTGTGCACGCTCGAGTTCGAGGACCACCGCCCGCTGTACGACTGGTGCGTGGACAAGGTGGATCTGGCGCACTCGCCGGAACTGACCACATCGCTCACCAGCAAGGGCCTGCCGTTCGAGGCCGACAAACCACGTCAGATCGAATTTTCGCGACTGAATTTCAACTGGCTGGTGATGAGCAAGCGCAAGCTGCTGCAGCTGGTGGAATCCGGTCGCGTCGATGGCTGGAACGACCCGCGGATGCCGACGTTGCAGGGCATTCGTCGTCGTGGCTACACGCCTTCTGCACTGCGCCTGATGGTGGATCGCGTCGGCATCAGCAAGCAGAACTCGCTGCTCGACATCAGCATCCTGGAAGGCGCGCTGCGCGATGACTTGGATGCGCATGCACCGCGTCGAATGGGCGTCATCGATCCGCTGAAAGTGGTGCTGACCAATCTCGATGCCAATCACGAAGAAACGCTGACCTTCAGCAACCACCCGAAGGACGAAGCCGCCGGCACCCGCAACGTGCCGTTCGCGCGCGAGCTGTGGATCGAGCGCGAGGACTTCGCCGAAGTGCCGCCGCCCGGCTTCAAGCGCCTGACCGTGGGCAAGGACGTGCGCCTGCGCGGTGCCGGCATCATCACCTGCGATGAAGTCATCAAGGATGCCGACGGCGGCATCGTCGAACTGCATTGCACGCTGGATCCGGACTCCCGCCCCGGCATGGAAGGCGCCAACCGCAAGGTGAAAGGCACCATCCACTGGGTCAGCGCGAAGCACGGCGTGCCGACGGAAATCCGCTTGTACGACCGCCTGTTCACCGTGCCGGATCCGGACAGCGAGGCGGACGGCAAGACCTATGTCGATTACCTCAATCCCGATTCGCGCAAGACCGTAACGGGCTACGTTGAACCCGCAGCCGCCGACGCACAGCCCGAACAGAGCTTCCAGTTCGAGCGCGTGGGTTATTTCGTCGCCGACCGTTACGACCACACGCCCGCCAAGCCGGTGTTCAACCGCAGCGTAACCCTGCGCGATACCTGGGCGACGAAAGCCTGATGCTGTACGCGCAAGTCCATCTCACGCTGCCGGCCTGGGTGCATGACGCCGTGGATACGTCGCGCGCGTATCCCACCGATGCCGACAAGGTGGCGCTGGCCATTGTGTTGTCGAAGCACAACATCGAGGCGAACACCGGCGGCCCGTTCGGCGCAGCGGTGTTCGGGCCGGACGACAGGATCATCGCCATCGGCGTGAACCGCGTGGTGCCGATGGCCTGCAGCGTCGCCCACGCCGAAATGATGGCCTACATGCTGGCGCAGGGCCGCACCCAGCGCCTGCGCCTGAACCGCGATGCGGAGGACAACGTGATCGGCCCGATCACGCTGGCCACCTCCTCGCAGCCCTGTTGCCAGTGCTACGGCGCCACTGTCTGGGCCGGCATCGACCGCCTGCTGATCGGCGCGCGTGCGGAAGATGTGGAATCGCTGACCGAATTCGACGAAGGCCCGCTGCCGGCGGACTGGGTGGGCGCACTCAACGAACGCGGCATCGAGGTCGTGCGCGATCTCGAACGCGATGCCGCCCGCGCGGTCCTGCGTGCGTATGGCGAACTGGGCGGGCAGCGCTATTGACGGCCTGCTCTGCTATTGCCGCGCCGGCTTCGAGCCGGAACTCGCCGGCGAGCTGACCGAACGCGCCGCGCAGGCCGGATTCGCCGGCTATGCACGCGCCGAACGCGGTACCGGCTATGTGCTGTTCATCTGCGATGACGCCGATGCGCTGTCGCGCGCACTGCCGTGGTCGACGTTGATCTTCGCGCGGCAAAAGCTGCGCCTGTTCGCTGATTTGAATGGATTGGATCCACGCGACCGCATTGCACCGATGCTGGCCGCGCTGCCGCCCGACATCCGCTACGGCGAACTGGTGATGGAGCATCCGGACTCGGACGCCGGCAAGCCGATGGCGGGCCTTGCGCGCAGCCTGGGCAATGCGCTGCGCCCGGCACTGCGCAAGGCAGATGTATTGACCAAGGAAGACAATCCGCGCCTGCAGCGCCTGCACGTCTGCCTGCTCGATGGCGACCATGCCCTGCTCGCCACCGGCGAACCGGAAGACAGCGCGCCGTGGCCGCTCGGCATCCCGCGCCTGCGCATGCATGCGGACGCACCTTCGCGGTCCGCGCTGAAGCTGGAAGAAGCACTACTGGTGCTGCTGGACGAAGGCGAACGCAAGCGGCTGCTGCGCGATGGCATGCGCGCCGCCGACCTCGGCGCTGCACCCGGCGGCTGGACCTGGGTGCTGACTCGCCACGGCCTGCGCGTGCAGTCCATCGACAACGGCCCATTGCGCCAGCACGTGCTGGACAGCGGCCTGGTCGAACACCTGCGCGCAGACGGCTTCAACTGGCAGCCGCAACAACCGCTGGACTGGATGGTCTGCGACATGGTGGAACAACCGCGCCGCGTGGCCGAACGCATGGCCACCTGGTTCCGTGAAGGCTGGTGCCGGCATGCGGTCTTCAACCTGAAATTGCCGATGAAGAAGCGCTGGCAGGAAACCCAGCTGTGCCTGGACGTGTTTGCAGATCAAGCGCAAAAGCCGCTGACGATCCGCGCCAAGCAGCTCTACCACGACCGCGAAGAAATCACGGTGTTCGCGACGCCCGCACGTTAGATCCCCGCCGCGTGCCGCCACAGCGCGCGCGACAGCGGCGGCAGCTTTCCGGCGATGCCGAGCGCATGTCCGCGTAGCAATGTCGGCCACATTCCATCGTTGCTGTAGACGCGATTGATCGTCTCGAACGCATGCGCGTTCACCGCGTTCTCGCTCTTGCGCGTGCGCGCCCAGCGCGCGAGGCGATTGCTTGACGCAAACCCGCCGGCACGCACCAGTTCGCGCAGCGCAGCCACATCGCGCAAACCCAGGTTCACGCCCTGCCCGGCCAGCGGATGCACGGCGTGCGCGGCGTCGCCCAGCAACAGCACCCGACCTTTCAGATAGGTGTCCGCCAGCTGGCGCTGCAATGGGAACGCAGCGCGCGGCGACAGCAAGCGCATTGCACCGAGTTCGCCGCCAAACGCAGCTTCCAGTTGGCGCTCGAAGTCACCGGCATCTGCGCTGCGCAGACGTTCGGCCTCGTCGTTCGGCAGCGTCCATACGATGGAACCGACGCGCCCTTGCAATTCGGCATCGCCATCGTCCGCAAAGGGCAGGAATGCGACCGGGCCGCTCGGCAGGAAACGCTGCCAGCAGGTTTGCCGATGTGGCGTTTCGCTTGCGACGAAGGCGACCAGCCCTTTCTGCGCGTAGTCGTGCTTGCGGGTGCCGATACCGGCCATGTCGCGCAACGCAGAGTTCGCGCCATCGGCGGCGATGGCGAGTTTCGCCTCCAGTGCCAGGCCGTCATCCAGCTGCAGGCGCACGCCGGTCCCGGCCTGTTCCAGCGATTCAATCCGCGCCGGGCAATGCAGACGCACGCCGGCGGCGGGCAATGCCTGCCACAGTGCATCGACCAGCAGCGCGTTCTCCACGATCCAGCCCAGCTGCCGTTGGCCCAGTGCATCGGCATCGAACGTCAGCGCATCGTCGCCCGCCGCATCCCACACGCGCATGCCGCGATACGGCTGCGCGCGCGCCGCCACGATCTGCGGCCACACGCCAAGATCGCCCAGCAGCCGCGCGTTGTCGGGCGCGAACGCATACACGCGCAGGTCGCGCGCATCGCGCCGCCAGGCGTCCGGCCGCTTGGGTTCGACCAACGCAACCTGCAGGCCTTCGCGCGCCAGCATCAGCGCCGTGGCCGCGCCGACCACGCCACCACCGGCGATCACCGCATCGAGCAAGCCTCTGCGATTCATGCGGCGCTCCTGCACAACGTTGGCACATCGCCGCGATAGCCCATCGCACCACCCACCAACCACGCCTGCAGCCAGCCCATCGCGTCGGTGGAGAGCAGGCCGGCGCTGCGCAGCGGGCGCAGCAGCGGTGCATCGTTGCTGGTCAGCTTCGCCAAGCCATCGGAGAACGCCAAGGTGCGTTCGCGATCCGGCGCGCGGCGCTGTGCGTACTGCGCGAGCACGGCGGCATCGCCCGGATCGGCGGCACCGGCGATGCATTCGGCCAGGGTCAGCGCATCGCGCAAACCGAGATTGAAGCCCTGTGCGCCGAGCGGATGCAGCGACTGCGCGGCATTGCCGACGAGCACCGCGCGCGATGCGGTCAACGCCTGCGCCACGTTGCCGATGATCGGGTACGCGCTGCGCGGGCCGCAGGACAGGAACCGACCCGCACGCCAACCGAAAGCGTCCTGCACGCGGGCAAGGAAATCGACATCGCCCAGTGCAGCCACGGCTTCGGCATCTTCGCGCGGCACGCCATGCACCAGGCCGTAATGGCCATCGCCGCGCGGCAGCAGCGCAGTGGGGCCGTGATCGGTGAGTCGTTCGTAAGCGGTGCCGTCAGGCGCACGTTGGCTGCGCAGACGGGTGACGAACAAGGTTTGTCGGTAATCGTGTTCGCGCGCGGCGATGCCGAGTGCGTCGCGTACCGAACTGCGCGCGCCATCGGCGGCGACCAGCAAACGCGCGTGCAACCGCTGTTCGCCAGCATCGTCGGATATGCGCACGACACGATAGCCCGCGTCGGCATCGTCCAGCCCGATGAACCGCGTCGGGCGATAGCGGGTCAGGTTGACCAGCTGCGCCAACCGCGCTTCCAGCGCCTCGCCGAAGTCGCGGGCCACGACCACGCGGCCGAACTCCGTGCGGCCATAAGCGGCGGCTTCAAGCTGCACGCGACCGAAATCCCCGCTGCGGCTGATATGGATGCGGCGAATGCTGCCGGTCGGCGCCTGCAGCAGCGGCATGACACCGAGCGCGGTCAGCGCGTTGATCGTGGCCTCGGCGAAGCTGAGGTTGCGCTGGTCGAACACCGCCGGTAACGCGCCGGCCGGGGCGGCTTCGACCATCGCCACGTCGAGTCCGAGCGGTTCCAGCGCGATGGCCAGGCTGGCGCCGACCAGACCGCCGCCGACGATCAGCACGTCGTGGACGCGGGCTTGTTGGGAGGGAATCGCGGGCATTGCGTTATGCTACCGGCTCCGCTGTCCCACGACCGAAACGCCGATGAATCGCCCCACCTCCATCTCTGCTGGTCCGATCACCCTGGCCCTGTTGATTTTCGTGGCCGCGCTGACGCGCGTGATCCCGCATCCGCCGAATTTCTCGCCGATCGAGGCGGTGGCGCTGTTCGGTGGCGCCTATTTCGCGAAGCGACATTGGGCGCTGATCGTGCCGCTGGTGGCGATGTTCGCCTCCGACCTGGTGCTGGGCCTGCTCAACGGCGGCATTTACTGGGAGTACTTTACCAGCGCTGGCTACCTGTTGATCTATGCCTGCATCGCGCTGTCCACCGTGCTGGGCTTCGGCCTGCGCGGCAAGGTCACCGGCCGCCGCGTGCTGGGCTACTCGCTGGCGGGCTCGCTGCTGTTCTTCGTTGTCACCAATTTCACCTCTTGGCTGGGCAACCCGGTCTATCCGCAGAACGCCGCAGGCCTGGTGGCTTCCTACGTGGCCGGCATCCCGTTCTTCCAGTGGACGGTACTCGGCACGCTGTTCTATGCCGCGCTGCTGTTCGGCGGCTTCGAGCTGCTGCGCAAGCGCGCGCCGGCACTACGCGCGCAGACGGTCTGATCCGCCGCGATGGGCAATCGCCTGTCGAAGATCTATACCAAGACCGGCGACGACGGTACGACGGGGCTCGGTGACGGCACCCGCGTCGCCAAGGATTCGGCGCGGGTCAATGCCTACGGCACGGTCGATGAAGCCAACTCCTGCATCGGCCTGCTGCTCGCCAGCGACGTGCCCGACGATGTGCGCGAACTGCTGGTGCGCATCCAGCACCAGTTGTTCGACCTCGGCGGCGAGTTGTGCATTCCCGGGCATGCGGCGATCTTCGATGCCGATGTCGAAGCGCTGGAAACCCGGCTCGATCACTACAACGACGACCTGCCGCCGCTGAAGGATTTCATCCTGCCCGGCGGCGGCGAAGCGGCGTCACGTTGCCACATCGCCCGCACCGTGGTGCGCCGCGCCGAGCGCGATACCGTCACCCTGTCCCGTCACGACGCCGTGCGCCCGCAGGCGATCCGCTACCTGAACCGGTTGTCCGACCTGCTGTTCGTGCTGGCCCGCGTGCTGGCCCGCGCCAGCGGCCACGGCGAAGTGCTGTGGAACCACGACCGCCGCAAGTAAGCAGGTGACGATGCGCGTCTATACGCACTCCGCCTGCCTGCTGCACGACACCGGGCCCGGCCATGCCGAATGCCCGGAGCGCCTGCAGGTGGTCACGGATGCGTTGCGTGAGGCGTTCCCGAGGCTCGATTGGCGCGAGGCGCCGCGCGCGAGTCGCGGGCAGTTGTTGCGCGCGCATTCCCCAGAATTGCTCGATTTGGTGCTGGACAACCCGGAACTGAAACGACATCCGAGCGAACGGGTGATGCTGGATCCGGATACGGTGTTGTCGCCGGCCTCACCCGAAGCAGCGCTGCGCGCCGCCGGTGCCGCGGTGGCGGCGGTGGATGCGTCCTTGTTGGGTTCCAGCCCGCGCGTGTTCTGCGCGGTACGACCGCCCGGCCATCACGCGACCCATGACACCGCGATGGGCTTCTGCCTGTTCGACAACATCGCCATCGCCGCCCTGCATGCGCTGGATGCGCACGGACTGGAGCGCGTGGCCGTCGTCGATTTCGACGTGCACCACGGCAACGGCAGCCAGGCGATCTTCGAACACGACCGCCGCGTGCTGTTCGCAAGCTCGCACCAGATGCCGCTGTATCCGGGCACCGGCGCACGCAACGAAACCGGCGACGGCAACATCGTCAACGCGCCGCTGCCGCCGGATGCCGATGGTGCGCTGTTCCGAGCGGCATGGACGAGCACGTTGCTGCCGGCAGTCGATGCGTTCAAACCGCAGCTGCTGCTGATTTCCGCCGGCTTCGACGCGCACCGTCGCGATCCGCTGGCGCAATTGCGCCTAGAAACCGACGACTTCGCCTGGATCAGCCGCGCGCTGGCGCAACTGGCGAACCGGCACAGTGGCGGGCGCATCGTTTCCACCCTGGAAGGCGGCTACGACCTGCAGGCGCTGGCTGAATCCAGCGTGGCGCACGTGCGGGAATTGCTGGCCTGATCAGGCGACAACCGCAGAAGAATGGCGCTGCGCCGGTTATTCGGAATTCAGCCTTCTGCCATTCATCCTCAGCGCTACGGTCAGCCCGCGGGTGACAGGCGCTGCTTGGTCGCCACTTGCTTCCATGACCTCGGCTCGATCCAGAGCGAAAACCTGCGCAAGTCATGCGATTGCCACGGTTTGCCCGCATCGCGTGGTTCCGGCAAGCTAGCGGCCGGATTTTGTCACTGGATTCCCCGTGCGCCCAGCTCTGCGCCTGCTGCCGCTGCCCTTGTGCATCGCCTTCTCGCTTCAAGCCCGTGCTGCTGACGACATGCCCCTGAACTGGGGGCTGTGCCCGGTGCAGGACGTGGTCAAGCCCTTCGCCGAAGCACAGGCGGTGCCGGAAGGACTGAAGATCGACAACACGCAGGAGGCCACTGACATCGAGGGCGATGCCCTCTCGGGTACCGAGGACAATCCGGTTTTCAACGGCAACGTGACCCTGCGTCGCGGCAACCAGTTCATGGGTGCCGATGAACTGACCTACGACAAGCAGCAAGAGCACTACACCGCCGAAGGCAGCATCCGCTACCAGGGCGCGGGCCTGCGCATGACCGCCGCACGTGCGGAAGGCGACCAGGCGAAGGATGTGCATACCATCCACGATCTCGACTACCAATTGCTGTCGCAACGCGGCAACGGCGGCGCCGACAGCGTGACTCTCAGCGGCAACATCGGTTCGCTCCGGGGCGCCACTTATTCGACCTGTCCACCCGAAAGCCGCCACTGGGAACTGCGTGCGCGCCGGATCGATGTCGATACCGAAGACGGCATGGCGGTCGCGCATGGCGCTACCCTGCGTGTCGGCAAGGTGCCAGTGATCTATCTGCCCTGGTTCATGTTCCCGACCGATGAACGTCGCCGCACCGGCCTGCTGTTTCCGTCGATCTCGAACTCCAGCCGCAATGGCTTTGACTGGCGGCAGCCGATCTACCTGAACCTGGCACCGAACTATGACGTCACCCTCAGCCCGCGCCTGATGACCGAACGTGGCGTACAACTGGGCGCCCAGTTCCGCTATCTGGTTGAAGGTGGCACCGGTACTGTCGAAGGTACGTACATGCCGAACGACAAGCTGCGCGACCGCGACCGCAGCCTGTTCCACTACGGGGCGTTCCAGAACCTCGGCGCGAATTGGCAAGCGCGCGCGAACCTGAACTGGATCAGCGATACCCGCTATTACGAAGACTTCAACAATAGCCTGGACGGCCTCTCGCAGTTCACTGCGCACAGCGAAGTCGGTGTGTACGGTCGCGGCTATGGATGGGACGCGGGGTTCAGCGCCGACCATTGGCAATTGGCGGATTTCACCCTCACCGAAAACATCCTGCCCTACAACCGCATGCCCCGTGCCTATGTCCACTGGGAGCGATCACTGGGCTTGCGTTTCGTTGGCGGCGTGGATGCCGAGGCAGTGCGTTTCCAGCATTCGGTCTACGACGCCGGTTCGCGCCTGGACGTGAAACCCTGGATCAGCCTGCCGCTTGAAGGGGACAGCTGGTTCCTGCGCCCGATTGCGGCATTCCGGCATACCTCTTATCAACTGGATGGCGGGCTGGCCGACAGCATCGCCCGTAGTCGCGCAGTCGTGGCCGAGGAAGCGCTTGGGCGCTTCTGGACGACCGACACCGTTCCCACATCGGTGTGGCAGCCTTTGCTGCAACGCAAGCCCATAAGCAGCACCCCCGTACTCAGCCTTGATGCCGGCGTCTACTTCGACCGCGACACCCGAGTCAAAGGCAAGGACTACCTGCAGACCATCGAACCACGGCTGTACTACCTGCGGGTGCCGTACACCAACCAGGACGACATGCCGCTGTTCGACACCCAGCCGTTGACTTTCGGCTGGGGACAACTGTTCCGCGACAACCGCTATTCCGGTGCCGATCGTCAGGCCGATGCCAACCAACTCACCCTGGCGGTGAGCACGCGGATGATCCGCCAGTCCGACGGCCGCGAACGCTTCTCCGCCAGCCTGGGCCAGATCCGTTATTTCGACGAATCGCGGGTGCGCATCCCGGGCGAGCCGATCACCGAGAAGGGACGTTCCGCCTGGGTCGCAGATGCCAACTATGCGCCGACCGACCGCTGGACCTTCGGTGCCTCCTACCAATGGGATCCGAAAGCGAACAAGACCGACCTCGCCAGCGTGCGCGCCCGTTACCTGCTGCCGGACGACGGCGTGTTCAACCTCGGCTACCGCTACCGTCGCCAGGTGCTGGAACAGGCGGACATCTCCTTCCTGTACCCGATTTCGCCGAGCTGGAGCGTGGTCGGCCGCTACTACTACTCGATGTTCGACAACAAGGCACTGGAAACCCTGGCCGGCTTCCAGTGGGACAGCTGTTGTGTCGCCGTTCGGCTTGTGGGCCGCCGCTACGTGCACAATCGCGCCGGCGACCTCAGCAACGCCATCATGTTCGAAATCGAACTGAAGGGGCTGGGCTCCGCCGGCCAGGACACGCGCCGCGCCTTGCGTCGCGCCATCCTCGGCTACAATCGAGACGACCTGTATCTGGTGCCGCCGCAGACCGCCACGGGCCAGCCCACCCCGCCCGACATCGACACGGTTACCGACACCAGCCCATGAGCCCAGTCCTTTCCCGCGCCATCCTCGCCGTAGCCCTTGCCGGCCTGTTGCCCGCTGCCGGCGCACAGGCACAGACCTACGCCGCCGCCATGCCGATCGACCGCATCGCCGCCGTGGTGAACGAGGACGTGATCCTGCGCAGCGAGCTCGACCGCGCAGTGGCCAACATCCGGGCGCAGTACGCCGGCAAGGAAACCCAACTGCCGCCACAGGATGTACTGGAACGGCAAGTACTCGAACGCTTGGTGCTAATGCGCCTGCAGATCACCCGCGCCACCGATTCGGGTATTACCGCCAGCGACGAGGATCTGGAGCGCGCCGTTCAGGGCGTGGCCCAGCAGAACGGCATGACCGTGGACCAGCTCCGCGCGCAAATCACCAACGAGGGTATGTCGTTCGTCGAATTCCGCAACAACCTACGCGACGAAATCATCACCCAGAAACTGCGCCAGAGCTTCGCCCAGGGCCGCATCAACGTCAGCGAGGCCGAAGTCGATGCCGCGCTGGCCACCGCTTCGGCGACCGCCAGCCAGCAATTCCACCTGGCCCATATCCTGGTCGGCGTGCCCGACGGCGCCACACCGGAGCAACTGGCGACTGCGCAGAAGAAGATCGAAGGCGTGAAAGCGCTGCTCGACAAGGGCGAAATGACCTTCTCCGCTGCGGCCGTGCGCTATTCGGACAGCCCGAACGCACTGGAAGGCGGCGATCTTGGCTGGCGCGGACTCAACGAAATCCCGCCAGCCTTCGCCCAGACCATCCAGCAGATGCAGGCTGGCCAGATGATCGGCCCGATCCGCGGCCCCAGTGGCTTCCAGCTGCTGCAGCTGGTCGAGACCCGCAACCAGGCCGCCGGCAGCAGTGAGCAGGTCACCCAGTTCTCCGCGCGCCAGATCCTGGTCAAGATCGACGACAAGACCGATGACGCTACTGCAAAGGCCAAGGCCGAAACCTTGGCGGCGCGTATCGCTGGTGGCGCCGATTTCGCCAAACTGGCCGCCGAATCCTCCGATGACGACGCCACCAAGCGTCGCGGCGGCGACCTCGGCTGGTTCGGGGCTGACACCTATGGCAGCGCCTTTGGCATGCAGGTCGCGGCCCTGTCGGATGGCCAGAACTCCGCCCCGTTCAAGACCGACGCGGGCTGGGTGATCGTGCAACGCAGCGCCAGCCGCCAGGTCGCCGCCGGCAACGACAGCCTGCGTGCGCAAGTGCGCGAAACCATCGGCCGCCGCAAGTTGGAAGACGAATGGAACCGCTTCCTGCGCGAAATGCGCGGCGAGGCGTTCGTGGACGTGCGCGATGCCTCGGGCAATTCGACCACGCCCGTCCCGACCGGGACTGCACCGGCCGAGCGCCACAAAGCGACGCTGACTCCAGAACAAGAGCAGCAACGCGCCGGCGGTGGCTGATCGCGTCCCGTCGATGCGCCCGCGGCTGGCACTGGTGCCGGGCGAACCGGCGGGGATCGGCCCGGAACTGGTTGTCCGCGCCGTCCAGCAGGACTTCGATGTCGAACTGGTGATCTTCGGCGATGCCGCCGCGCTGCAGCGCGCGGCGACCACGCTGTCGCTGCCGATCGAATTGCATCGCGCCAGCCAAACACCCGCGTCGCCGCGCAGCATCGAAATCGTCGACATCCCGCACCCTGCCGAAGCCGTGTTCGGCTCACCCGATCCGCGCAACGCCGCTTCCGTCATCGAAGCCCTGACCCGCGCCGCGCGGGCTTGCATGGATGGCGACTGCGATGGTCTCGTCACCGGCCCGGTGCACAAGGGCATTGTCAACGACGGCGGTATCGCCTTCACCGGCACCACCGGCCTGTTGGCCGCACAGGCCGGCTGCGACGTGGTGATGATGCTGGCCAACGACATCGTCCGCGTCGCCCTGCTCACCGTGCACATGCCGTTGCGCAACGTCGCCGATGCGATCACGTCCGAATTACTGGAACGCACGCTCCGCATCGTCGATGACGCGTTGCGCCGCGATTTCGGCATCACGAATCCGAGCATCGCGGTACTCGGGCTGAACCCGCACGCGGGCGAGGCCGGCCATCTGGGCCGCGAGGAGCTCGACGTCATCGAACCTGCACTGGAACGCTTGCGTGGTGAAGGCATGCGCCTGGTCGGCCCGCTGCCCGCGGACACCGCCTTCTTGCCGGACAAGCTGCGCGGCTTCGATGCGGTGCTGGCGATGTATCACGACCAGGGGTTGCCGGTACTCAAGTACAGCGACTTCGCCAATGCAGTGAACATCAGCCTGGGCCTGCCCTACCTGCGCGTCGCGGTGGATCATGGCACTGCGCTGGATCTTGCAGGCAAGGGTGTTGCCGATCCCTCCAGCCTGTACGCCGCGATTCGAACCTGTACGCAACTCGTCGTGCGACGCCAACGGAATGTTTGAGATGCAGGAGATCGGCTGGGACGATTTCGCAAAGGTGGAGCTACGGGTTGGCCGCGTGCTCTCTGCGGAGGTGTTCGCACAGGCGCGCAAACCCGCCTATGTGCTGCAAGTCGATTTCGGCCCGGAACTCGGCATCCGCAAGTCGAGCGCGCAGATCACCGTTCACTACAAAACCGAAGAGCTGGTAGGCCGGCTGGTGGTCGCCGTGGTGAACTTCCCGAAGAAGCAGATCGGCCCACTGATGTCCGAATGCCTGGTGACCGGTTTCCACGATGCCGACGGCGCAGTGGCGCTGTGCGTGCCGGATCGCGACGTGCCGTTGGGCACGCGCCTGCTGTGAACAAGGAACGACGCACGCAATGAGTGGCTTCACCGAACCGGCCAAGAAACACCTTGGGCAGAACTTCCTTCACGACCACGGCGTGATCGCCAAGATCGTGCAGGCGGTGAACCCGCAACCGGGCGATGCCATCGTCGAGATCGGCCCAGGCCAGGGCGCGCTGACCTTTCCGTTGCTTAAGAAACACGGCGGGCTCACCGCGATCGAGTTCGACCGCGACCTGCACGCACCACTACAGGCCGCCGCACGCGAACACGGCATGCTGCGCCTGATCGAAGGCGACGTGCTCGGCGTGGATTTCACCGCACTGGCGGCGGAACTCGCACCTGCAGATGGACAAATCCGGCTGGTCGGCAACCTGCCCTACAACCTGAGTTCGCCGATCCTGTTCCACGCGCTGGATCACGCCGCATCGATCCGCGACATGCACTTCATGCTGCAGAAGGAAGTGGTGGAACGCATGGCGGCCGGCCCCGGCAGCAAGGTCTACGGGCGGCTCAGCGTGATGCTGCAGGCGTACTGCGCGGTGACGCCGTTGTTCATCGTGCCGCCGGGCGCGTTCCGGCCGGCGCCGAAGGTGGATTCGGCAGTCGTGCGGATGGTGCCGAAACCCGCGGACAAGATCGAAGTCGCCGACCATCGCAGTTTCGCCAACGTCGTCCGCGCCGCCTTCGGCCAGCGCCGCAAGACCCTGCGCAATGCGCTGAACGGCGTCGCCGACAGCCCGCAGATCGAAGCCGCCGGCCTGCGTCCGGATGCCCGCGCGGAACAGGTCGAAGTGGCTGGCTTCGTACGCCTGGCGAACCTGTTGGCCGGCCCTCCCACCGTCGGCTGAACGCATGTTGATGCGGCAGCGCGCGCGGCGCAGCTAGAATGCGCGCATGGGCAACACCAATTACATCTTCGACATCGACGTCGATACCCGCTTCCTGGACGACCAGTCCGCGCCGGAGGAAGGCCGCTTTGTCTTCGCCTACACCATCCATATCCGTAACGGCGGCAATGTCCCCGCGCGCCTGCTGCGTCGCCACTGGCTGATCACCGACGGCAACGGCAAGGTGCAGGAAGTGGAAGGGGAAGGCGTGGTCGGCGAGCAGCCTTGGCTGCGTCCGGGCGAAGGCTTCGAATACACCTCCGGCGCGGTGCTGGAAACCGATATCGGCACCATGCGCGGCAGCTACGACATCCTCGCCGACGACGGGACGCGCTTCGCGGCGCCGATCCCGGCGTTCACCCTGTCCGTGCCGCGCACGCTGCACTGAGGGCCGTGACGTGGCGACCTGGGCCATTGGCGACCTGCAAGGTTGCTACGACGTTACCCAGCGCCTGCTGGAGAAGCTGCGCTTCGATCCGGCGAACGATCGGCTGTGGTTCTGCGGCGACCTGGTCAACCGTGGCGGCCAGTCGATCGAAACCCTGCGCCTGGTGCATTCGCTGCGCGACGTGTCGCACGTGGTGCTGGGCAACCACGACCTGTCGCTGCTCGCCATCGGTGAACGTTCGCCGGACGAACAACGCAAGGTCAATCCGGACCTGCAAGGCGTGCTGTTCGCCGAGGACGCGCGCGAACTGCTGGATTGGCTACGCGGCAAGGAACTTGCGCATGTCGACCGCGAACTCGGCTGGATGATGGTGCACGCTGGCCTTGCGCCGAAGTGGACTACGCAACTGGCCGAGAAGCATGCGCGCGAGATCGAGGCCAAATTGCGCGGAGACAACTACCGCAAGCTGCTGAAGAACATGTACGGCGATGGCCCGGATTGGTCGCCGCGGCTCAACGGCCCGGAACGCGACCGCGCGATCATCAACATCTTCACCCGCATGCGCTATTGCAGCCCGCGCGGGCGCATCGCCTTCGAGCACAAGGGCGAACCCGGTAGCCAGCCGCCGGGCCTGTATCCGTGGTATTCGGTGCCCGGCCACGCCGCGCGCGACCTCAAGATCGTGTGCGGGCACTGGAGCACGCTGGGCCTGTTCATCGGCCATGGCGTGCATGCGATCGATACCGGCGCGGTGTGGAGCGGCAAGATGACCGCGATCCAACTAGACAGCGAAGACCTGCGCGTGGTGCAGGTGCCCGGACGCGACGTGCCCGCGCCCACGCCAAAACCCAGGCCGTCGAGGCAGCGGCAGCACAATCGTCCGCGTCGTGACCGGGATCAAGCCGTACGCTGAAATTCCGGTGCCGAGCGCATTCGAAGTAAATTTTTCACATCACATTGCGTAGGCGTCACCGCCATCATGCTCGCTGTGTAAGCGGCCCTACAGGCCCACGTTCCCGGCAGCAGATGGATCTAGACAAGCGTATCCCGCAGGAATTGCTCAGAAGGCTGCTGACGGCTGGCGACACCCGGCGCTATGCCGCTGGCGAAATCCTGTTCCATCAGGGCGACGCCTCCGACGCCCTCTACGTGCTGCTATCCGGGCGCCTGCGCGTGTATTCGGGCAACGCCAATGGGCGCGAAGTGGTTTACAACGTGCTTGAGCCCGGCGATACGCTTGGCGAACTGCTGCTGGATGGCGGCCCGCGCTCGGCCTCGGTACAGGCGGTGACCGAATCCGAATGCCTGGTGATCAAGAGCGACGCACTGCGCACCCTGATCCGCACCTACCCTGAACTGGCCGAACGGCTGATGCTTCGGCTGATCGCGCGCCTGCGCCATGCTACGCGCACCATCCACAGCCTGGCGCTGGACGGCGTGTTCGAACGGGTCACCACGCTGCTGGAAGAGAACGCGGTCGTCGACGGCGAGACGCGTCATGTGCCGGCGTACCTGACCCAGCAGGAAATCGCCAACAGGATCGGCGCCACCCGCGAGATGGTCAACCACGTGATGCAGCGGCTACGCCGTGACGGCTACATCTCGCGCAACGCGCAACGCCGCACGGCAATCCTCAAGCCGCTGCCCAAGCACGGCTAAACGGATTCCGCCACGCAAAAAAGAACAGGCATCGACCTCCTGTCGATGCCTGTTCGGATCACGCTGCCGCCGACCCTGGCTGCGGGGCGCATTGTGGTACACCGCACCCTCGGCAAAAAAGACAATATTTCACACTGACGAAGCGAGCAGCGGCGCTGGTTCAGATCCGCGCGTAATCCACGAACTCGAACATGAATGTGTGTGTCGCATCAACGGGATGCCTTTCCCGCGAAACGATGCGCCACCCATCCGGATCGAAACGCGGGAAGAACGCATCCGCACCTGCGACCACTGTATCGACCCAGGTCAGATGCATGCGCGTTGCCAAGGGCAACGTCAGCGCGAACACGTCGCCACCACCGATCACGCACAGCTCGCCGCCATCGAGTGCCGCGATAGCGAGCGCTTCGTCGATCGACGCCACTGCCTGCATGCCATCGAACGGCGTGCAACCGCTGCGGGTCAGCACCAGGTTGCGTCGCTTCGGCAGCGCGCGCCCGAGCGATTCGGCGGTCTTGCGCCCCATCAGCATCGGCTTGCCCAGCGTCAGCGCCTTGAAACGCTTGAGATCGTCCGGCAGATGCCATGGCAGGGCGTTGCCCTTGCCGATGGCGAAGTCGCGATCCAACGCGGCGATCAGCGAAACGTGCATTTGCGTTGCGATGCCGGCATCAGACCGCGACCGGCGCCTTGATCGCCGGCGATGGGTCGTAGCCTTCGATGGCGATGTCGTCGAAGCTGAAGCCGAAGATGTCGCGGATCTCGGGGTTGAGTTTCAGCGTGGGCAACGCGCGCGGCGTGCGTGACAGTTGCTCGCGCGCTTGTTCGTAGTGATTCGAGTACAGGTGGGCATCGCCCAGCGTGTGCACGAAGTCGCCGACCAGCAGGCCGCAGACCTGCGCCACCATGTGGGTCAGCAGCGCGTAGCTGGCGATGTTGAACGGCACGCCCAGGAAGATGTCGCCACTGCGCTGGTACAGCTGGCAGCTGAGCTTGCCGTCGGCCACGTAGAACTGGAACAGCGAGTGGCAGGGCATCAGCGCCATCTTCGGTAGTTCGGCCACGTTCCATGCGCTGACGATCAAGCGGCGCGAATCCGGGTTGCGCTTGATCTCGTCGATCAGCCAGGCGATCTGGTCGACGGTTTTGCCCTCCGCGCCCTCCCAACTACGCCACTGCTTGCCGTAGACCGGGCCAAGCTCGCCATTTTCATCGGCCCACTCGTCCCAGATGCTGACCTTGTTGTCCTTCAGGTAGGCGATGTTGGTGTCGCCCTGCAGAAACCACAGCAGCTCGTGGATGATCGCGCGCAGGTGCAGTTTCTTGGTGGTGACCAGCGGGAAACCTTCATTCAAATCGAAGCGCATCTGCCAGCCGAACACACTGCGCGTGCCAGTGCCGGTGCGATCGGCTTTCTCGGTGCCGTGCTCCAGCACGTGACGCAGCAAATCCAGGTACTGCTTCACTTCGCCGGCTCCGGTTTGACCGGCATCAGCGTCGGCGAGGAATGCGACTTCCAGCACCAGAACAGTCCCAGCAGGATCAACGGAATGCTCAGCACCTGCCCCATCGTCAGCCAGCCGAAGGCGAGGTAGCCGAGTTGCGCATCCGGTTCTCGCACGAATTCGACCAGGAAGCGGAAGCAGCCATAGAGCAGCGCGAACAGGCCGGCCACGGCATAGCGCGGGCGTGGCTTGCGCGAGTACCAGACCAGCACGCAGAACATCACCAAGCCTTCCAGCGTGGCCTGGTACAGCTGCGAGGGGTGCCGGGCGAAGCTGTCGAGCAGGCCGGCATCGAACTGCGCCTTCAACGTGGCCGCGTCCATCGAGGCGAACGGTTCCGGCAGCGAACGCGGGAATACTGCGCCCCAACCATCGAACGCCGTGCCCTGGGTGGGCTTGCCCCACAGCTCGCCGCCGATCCAGTTGCCGATGCGGCCGAAGCCGAGCCCCGCCGGCACCAGCGGGGCGACGAAATCGACGGTGTCGAAGAAGTGCAAATGCTGCTTGCGCGACCACCACCACACCGCCACCAGCACGCCGAGCAGGCCGCCATGGAAGCTCATGCCGCCTTCCCAGACCTTGAAGACCATCAATGGATTGGCGATGAAATCGGCGAAACCGTAGAACAGGATGTAACCGATGCGCCCGCCCAGCACCACGCCGAGCATGGCGTAGAACATCAAGTCGCCAAAGCCGTTTTCATCCACGCCCGGCAGGCGCCCGGCACGAATCCGGCGACGGCCCAGCCACCAGGCCACGAGGAACCCGAGCAGGTACATCAGGCCATACCAGTGCACTTGCGGATGCACGCTGCCCAGCAGCGGCAGGTTCCAGGTCCCGAGGTCGAGGGCGATGGGGTCGATCTGGTGTAGGTAAGGCATGTGCCTATTGTGCCGCAGCCGGCATGCGGGCTACAGGAAAACCGGTTGGTTCGGCAGTTCGTCTTCGTCCGCGCCGCCCGGCGACTGCGGGAAATGTTCGGCCATCAGGTCGCTAACCGAGTCGACGCCGGCGACCACTGCATCCGTGTATTCGCCCGCGCGCAGCCGCTCTTCCATCAGCAGGCAGACGCCGCGCCATTGTTCGTCGCTGACCAACCCGGCCAGGCCACGATCAGCCACGATCTCGATGCGATGGTCGGCCAGCAACAGGTACACCAGCACGCCATTGTTCGCGGCGGTATCCCACACGCGCAGGCGACCGAAGGCATCGAGCGCACGTGCACGCGCCTGCACACCGCGCAATACGTCGCGCACGTCCAGCCCACCTTCCACCGCGAAGCAGATTTCGCCGCGATGGCGCTTTTCACCCGCGGCGATCGCATCGGCGATGCGTTGCATGTCGGTCGCCGGGAAGCGCGCACGCGCATTGCCGGTGAACAGGTGGGTGAACAAGCGCTTGAGCGTACCGGCCATCACCAGCCCCCCGAGGCGCCACCGCCTCCGGATGAGCCACCACCACCAGACCATCCGCCACCGGAACTGCCGCCGCCCCAACCGCCACCGCTTCCGCCGCCCCAGCCACCACCGCCACTAAAACCGCCCCAGTCGCGTTGGCGTGCGTAACGACCGCCCCCTCCACCGCCGCCGGACACGATGCCGACGATGAAACCGATGAACGCGCCGAAGCCGCCCATGAACATGACCGAAGTCAGGAACAGGGCCGCCACGCCCGCCCCGCCGGCGCAGAGCAAGGCGCGCACGCCGGCCGGAAGCCCACCGAAAATGCTGCGCAGGAAGGAGGCAACGAAGAATGCGGCGACCAATGCGAACAGCCAATCGCCGCCGCGATCCGGACCGGTGGGGTGGCTTGCTTCCGGTTCGGGCAGCGGCTCGCCGTCGACCAGTTTCACCAGTTGCGCGGTGGCATCGAGGATCCCGCCAGCGTAATCGCCCTGGCGGAACTTCGGCACCATGTATTCCTGGATCACGCGGCCTGCGGTGATGTCCGGGATCGCGCCTTCCAGGCCGTAACCGACTTCGATCCGCACCTTGCGGTCGTCCTTGGCCACGACCAGCAGCAAGCCGTCATCGACGCCCTTGCGGCCGAGCTTGAATGATTCGAAGGCGCGCACCGCGTACTGCTCAATGGTTTCGGGCGCAGTGCTGGGGATGACCAGCACCTGCAGCTGGCTGCCCTTGCGCTGCTGCAAGGCCTGCGCCTGTTGCTCGAGTAGCTGCTTCGCGGTGGCATCCAGCGTGCCGGTGGTGTCAACCACAGGCGAACTGAACGTCGGGATCGCGGCCAGTTGCTGCGCCGCCGTCGCGAACGACAGGCAGAGCAGCAACAGGGCCAGCAGTGCGCGCGTGGCGAACCGCCGCATCATCGACGTGTGGTCGCGATCAGCCGTTGGTCGGTGCGGGAGCGGCCGGCGCCGCCGGTGCGGGCGCACCGAAGTCCACGTTCGGCGCGTTCTGGATCTGCGCTTCGTTCTCCACCGTGAAATTCGGCTTGGTCTTGTAGCCGAACACCATCGAAGTGAGGTTGACCGGGAACTGGCGGATGTAGGTGTTGTAGTCCTGCACCAGTTGGATGTAGCGACCCCGCGCCACGGTGATGCGGTTCTCGGTGCCCTCCAGCTGCGTTTGCAGGTTGAGGAAGGACGTGTCCGCCTTCAGGTTCGGGTAGTTCTCGGTCACCATCATCAACCTGCCGAGTGCCTGGCTCAGTTCGCCCTGCGCCGCCTGGTACTGCGCCAGCGAAGCGGCATCGTCGGCATTGACGTTGATCTGGCTGACCTTGGCGCGCGCCTCGGTCACCGCGGTCAGTACCTGCTGCTCGTGCGCGGCGTAACCCTTGACCGTGCTCACCAGGTTCGGGATCAGGTCGGCGCGGCGCTTGTACTGGTTCAGCACTTCGGACCAGCCGGCCTTGACCGCCTCGTCCTTGGACTGGATCTGGTTGTAGCCGCAGCCGCTCAGCGAGAGCGCAAGCACGAGCAGCAACACGCTTTGCAGCAACCGGGAACCGCGCATGGAATCTCTCCTGAAGATGAAAACGGGAAAACCGCGCTAGTGACGGGCAAGCACCGTTAAGCGGGCGTGCACGCGGCTACCACTCACCCGCGCCCGGAACCTTGTGCTTCAACGCATTGCGGCGCATGAGCAGGTTGAGCCACTCGACCAGCACCGAGAAACCCATCGCGAAATAGACATAGGGCCGCGGCACGTGCACGTTCAGGCCATCCAGTATCAGCACCACGCCGATCAGCAGGATGAAGGCCAATGCCAGCATCTTCACCGTGGGGTTGTCGTCGATGAACTTCCCCAAGGGGTTTGCCGCCAGCAGCATGATGCCCACCGCGGTGAGGATGGCGAACACCATGATCGGGATGTGCTGGGCCATGCCCACCGCAGTGATCACCGAATCCAGCGAGAACACGATGTCGATCACCGCGATCTGCGCGATCACCACCCAGAACACCGAGGATGTCTTGGTGGTGCGCGGATCGTCGTCGTCACCGCCGCCGATCAGGTCGCGGATCTCGAGCGAGCCCTTTACCAGCAGGAACGCGCCCCCAAGGATCAGCACCAGGTCACGGATCGAAATGCCAAGCCCGAACACGGTGAACAGGTCGTGCTCCATCCGTGCCAGGAACGCCAGCATCACCAGCAACATGATGCGGGTGATGCAGGCCACCGCGATGCCGATCTTTCGCGCGGCAGGCCGCCGGGCCTCCGGCAGGCGGCCGACCGCGATCGAGATGAATACCAGGTTATCGATGCCCAGCACGATCTCCAGCGCACTCAGCGTGACCAAGGTCAGCCACGCGTCAGGCGAGGCCAAGAAGCTCAGATCCATTCGATTTCCACCTTGTCAGCCTTGCAGGAGACGCGGCCCGAGGATCAGCGCCCACACTAAGATCACGTTCATCATCAACACGAACACCGCGGCCGAGCCCATGTCCTTGGCCCGACCGGCGAGTTCGTGGTGCTCGGCGCCGTAGCGCTCGATCACCGCTTCCATCGAGGAATTCATCAGCTCCATCGCCATCACCAGCAGGCAGCTGCCGATCAGCAACGCGCGCTCCACCCCGTTCGCACCCAGTCCCCAGCCAAGCGGGCCGAGCACCACGAACAGGCAGACTTCCAGACGGAAACTGGACTCGTGCAGCCAAGCAGAGCGCAAGCCCTTGAGCGACCAAACCGCAGCCCTCATCACCCCCGCTGGACCACGCGGAAGGTGGCCATAGATGTCAGCCATGCAGCGGCACTCGGAATTGGACGGACACGGCGAAAAAAGGTTGCGGCATAGCCTCGGATTTTGCCACAAGGGCCCTGTCGCCGCCCGTATCGGCGGCGACAGGGTGCCGCGCGCTGTCGAATCACTGCTGTCGCAGCGCCTCGATCGGATCCAGCAGCGAGGCCTTGCGTGCCGGGTAATAGCCGAAGAACAGGCCGGTGCCGATCGAAAACGCCGCCGCCAGCATCACTACTTGCGCGTTCAGCTGCACTGGCAGGTTGCCCAGCTTGCCGACGATCAGGGCACCGACCACGCCGATCGCGATGCCGATCACGCCGCCGATCAGCGAGATCAGCATGGCCTCGGCCAGGAACTGCCGGCGCACGTCGCTCGGGCCCGCGCCGACCGCCATGCGCAGGCCGATCTCGCGGATGCGCTCGGTCACCGACACCAGCATGATGTTCATGATGCCGATGCCGCCGATGATCAGGCAGATGCCGGCCACCGCGCCGAGCAACTTCGACATCAGGTTGGTGGTGGCGGTACGAGTGGCGACGATCTGGCTGATGTTGCGCACGCTGAAGTCGTCCTCCGCGCCCGGTTCGATCTTGTGGCGCTGGCGTAGCAGGGCTTCGATCTCGCTTTGCGCGCTGCCCAGGTTGCGGGCGTCGTCGATGCCCACCGAAATCTGCTGCACCGCGCCCGGCGGCATGGATTGCGAATTCGACAGGCGCCGGCGCGCGGTTTCCAGCGGCACCACCACCATGTCGTCCTGGTCCTGGCCGAAACCACCCTGCCCCTTCGACTTCAACGTGCCCACCACGGTGAACGGCACGCGCCCCAGCCGCACGGTCTGGCCGATGCCGCTGTCCTCGCCGAACAAGGTCTTGCGCACGGTCTCGCCGAGGATCACCGGCTTGGCGCTGCCCGCGTAATCGTTGGCCTGGAAGCCTTCGCCCTCGGCGATCTGCCAGTCGTTGATCGCGAACCAGTCGTCCTGCACGCCCTGCCAACTGGTCGAGGCGTTGTTCTCGGCGAACACCGCCTGCGTGCTGCCGCGCAAGGAACCGGAAGCGTATTGCACACTCGGGACTTCGGTGCGGATGGCTTCGACATCGCCATCGTTCAGGCTCCAGCGACTGCCCTGGGCCATGCGCGCGCCGCCCGGGCCCATGCCGCCGGCGCCGCCGATGTCCAGCCGCTGCGAACCCAGGCCGGACACCATCTTGTCGATCTCGGCCTGGGTGCCCTGGCCGATCGAGACCATCACGATCACCGCAGCGATGCCGATGATCACGCCCAGCGAGGTCAGCGCGCTGCGCATCCAGTTGCCGCGCAGCGCGAAAAAAGCGGTGCGCAGGATGTCGAGGAAGGTCATGCCGCGGCCTCCGCGTCGATTTGCGCATGTAGGTCGCCGTCGTGCATCACGTAGGTGCGGTCGGCGTGCTCGGCCACATGCGCATCGTGGGTGATCAGGATCACGGTGTGGCCGTCGTCGCGCAGGCGCTTGAACAGGGCCAGGATTTCCTCGCCGGTCTTGCTGTCCAGCGCGCCGGTGGGTTCGTCCGCGAGCAGGATCGGCGGATTGTTCACCAGCGCGCGGGCGATCGCCACGCGCTGCTGCTGGCCGCCGGACAATTCGTTCGGACGATGACCGGCGCGTTCGGCCAACCCCACCGAGGCCAGCGCTTCCAGCGCACGTGCGCGACGCTCGGCGTGTGGCACGCGCGCATAACCCAGCGGCATCGCCACATTGTCGGTCGCGTCCATCCGCGGCAGCAGGTGGAAGCCCTGGAACACGAAGCCGATCTTGTCGCGGCGCAGGGTGGCCAGTTCTTCCTTGTCCAAGGTGGATACATCCACGCCATCGCAGTAATACTTGCCCGCGCTCGGCGTATCCAGGCCGCCGATCAGGTTCATCAGGGTCGATTTGCCGGAACCGGACGGCCCCATGATGGCGACGAATTCACCACGGCCGATGACCAGGTCGACGCTCTTCAGCGCCACCACTTCCGCCTCGGTGCCGGCGGAATACACCTTGCCCAGGCCTTCGGTGCGGATCACCGGAACCGGTTCGGAACCGGCCGCCATCACTTGCTCTCCGTCGCAGCACGTTCTCCGGAAATGATCAGGTCGCCCTCGGCGATCTCGCGCCCGGAGACTTCGGTATTGGTGCCATCACTAGCGCCGACGCGTGCCATCACCGCGGCCGGCTTGCCATCGACCAGTTTGTAGACGGTGACCCGCTTGGCGCTGAGCTGCGCTTCCAGCGCCGAACTCCAGGTGGCGCGCTGGGCATCGTCCAGCGTCGCGGTAAACGCAGCGAACTGCTGGTTGAAGCGGTCACGCATGCGCGAGCGCATCTGCGCCTGCATGCTGGCGTCCGGCGCGCGGCCACTGCGCTGTGGGCCACCCGGACCGCCGCCGAACAAACGACTGCCGCCTTGCTGGCCGTTCTGGCCACCTTGCGCTTGCGCCATGCGTTCGGCCTGGCGCTTCTGCATGTCCTGCAAGCCGGCATCGAAGGCCGCTTGCTGCGCTGGGTTGAGCTTCATGCTGGCAGCGAGTGCCTGCAGGTCTTCGGCCATGCCCGCGTTGCCGCGCGCACCGCCTTGCGCCGCGCCCTGCGCCTGCCCCGGGCCAGCCGGTTGCAGTTCGGCCAGCGGCGAGCCCTCGGCCGGCTTGAAGCGCAATGCCGCGTTGGCCAGGGTCAGTACGTTACTGCGCTTGCTGACTTCGATCTCCGCGTTCACGGTCAGGCCCGGCAGCAAGGTGCCGTCGCTGTTGTCGACGGTCACCACCACCGGATAGGTGACCACATTGTTTGAGGTGGTCGCGGACAGGCGCACCTGGTCGACCACGCCCTTGAACTGACGGTCGGGGAACGCATCCGCGTTGAAGCTGACCGACTGGCCCACCTTGACTTGGCCGATGTCGGATTCATCGACCGCCAGTTCGATCTTCATCTTCGCTAGGTCTTCGGCGATGGTGAACAACTCCGGCGCGGACAGGCTGGCGGCCACGGTCTGGCCGGGCTCGATGGTGCGGGTCAACACCACGCCATCCACCGGCGAGCGGATCACCGTGCGCTGCAGGTTGACGCGGGTGGTCTGGGTCGATGCGGTCTGCTGGCGGATCTGCGCCTGCGCCGAGTTCACCTGTGCCTGCGCCTGTTCCAGCGACGCGCGTGCCAGGTCGACATCGCTCTTGCTGACCAGCTGTTGCCGGCCCAGGTCCGCCTTGCGGTTGTAGTCCAGCTGCGCATTGCGCAGGCCAGCCTGCGCCTGCCGCAGCGACGCCTGCGCGCTGGCGATCTGCGCGGAGCCTTGCTCGATCTGCGCCTGGTAGGTGGAGGCGTCGATCGTGGCCAGCACCTGGCCTTTCTTCACCTGGTCATTGAAATCAACCAGCACCTCGGTGATCTGGCCGGAGACCTGGCTGCCCACGGTGACCGTGGAGATCGCGCTGAGGGTCCCCGTGGAAGAAATCGCCACGCGGATGTCGCCGCGCTGGACGGTTTCGGTGCGGTAGCCACCTTCGGCATCCGCGTTCCGGTGCTTGTAGAAATACCAACCGCCACCCAGCACGGCGAGCACCACGGCAGCGACGGCGATGTTGCGGACGGGAAAGGCAGAACGACGACGGGGCTGGCTCATGCGTGGGGAAGGTCTTCGGCAAAGGAGTGGGAACGCGCGAACACGCGCCCGGTTGACAGGCCGATCTCGACCCAGGGATTCGGCTCAATCCCGGGAGATGCCGGTACCGAACAGGATAGCCGCATGCGTGCCTTCGCCCGGGGTACTGGCAAGCTGCAGCGGCCAGCGGCAACGCTGGCCAAGCCGATGCGCGATCGACAGGCCAAGGCCGGACCCCGGGGGGTGTTCGAGGTTGGCGCGATAAAAGGGTTCGAATGCACGGGCCAGCGCCGCCGCATCCATGCCGATGCCGGTGTCGACGACCTCGACCCGATCCGCGGACAGGCGCACCCCGATCCGTCCCTCGTCGGTAAAACGCACGGCATTGTTGAGCAGGCTGCCCAGCATCACTCCCAGCACCCGCGGCGGCGCATGCAGCTGCGGATCGGCATCGGCCTGCCAATCCAGGGCCAGCCCCTTGGCTTCGAGCAAAGGCCGTACTCGCTCGATTTCCTGCTCGACGACATCGCGTACCGCGAAATCCTCGGTCTCCTGCGCCACGTCTTCATCGCGGGCCAGCAATAGCAGCGCATCCATCAGCGATTCCATCTCCGCATTCGCCCCGCGGATGCGTGCCAGCGAGCGCCGCGAACGATCAGACAACCCCGGATCGTGCGCGATCAAGTCGGCGGCCACCCGGATCACGGTCAAGGGCGTGCGCAGTTCGTGGCTGGCATCGCGGGTGAAATCGTGCTCGCGGGCGATGTACGCCTCCATCCGCTGTCCCAACCCGTGCAGGGCATCGGCCATCTTGCGGGTGTCGCCCTGCACCGATTCAGGAATGCGCTCCGGCGCCAGCGCTCGCATGTCCGGACGTTGCGGATCCCAGCGCGAGACTTCCTGCAACAGCCACTCCATCGGTGCCAGCACCCGGCGAGTCGTGCGATAGGTGAGCCAGGTCACCGCGACGATCGCGACCAGCGACAGACCGATCGCCGCCACGGTGACCGGCTGCACGGGCTCGCCGTTCACGATCTCGATGCCGAGCATGCACAGCACCACGACCAGGCAGACGATCGCCACCTGCAGCAGGAACACGACCCGGATGTCGCGCCACGAAGACGGCATGTCAATGGCGCCGTGTCAGTCCGGCAGGAATCCTGGCCCGGTATGTCATCCCAGCTGCCCGCTGATGTCCGCGATGCGATAGCCGGCACTCTGCACGGTATGCAACAACGGGCGGTCGAACGGTTTGTCGATCACCTTGCGCAGGTTGTACAAGTGGCTGCGCAAGGTGTCCGAATCCGGCAGGCCATTGCCCCAGATCTCGCGCTCGATCTCCTGCCGGCTGACCACCCGCGGCGACTCGCGCATCAGGATGGTGAGCAGGCGCAAGCCAATCGGCGAGAGCTGCAATTCGTTGCCGCCACGCGTAGCGCGCAGCGAGGCCGGGTCCAGCACCAAGTCCGCCACTTTCAGCACTTCGGAACCGACCTGCCTCCGCTCGCGACGGATCAGCGCGCGCAGCCGGGCCTCCAGTTCCTGGATCGCAAAGGGCTTGGTCAGGTAATCATCCGCGCCCGAGGACAGGCCGGTGAGCTTTTCATCCAGCGTGTCGCGCGCGGTCAGCATCAGCACCGGGGTGGATTTGCGCGCTTCGTTGCGCAAGCGCTTGCACACTTCGATGCCGTCCAGCCGCGGCAGCATCAGGTCCAGCACGACCACGTCGTAATTGTTCTCCGCCGCCAACCGATAGCCGTCAAGGCCATCGGCGGCGTAATCGACCTCAAAGCCCTTGCTCTCGAGGTATTCACCGACCATCTCGGAAATATTGCGGTTGTCCTCGACGATCAAAACCAATCCAGCCTGTTCCTGGCTACGCATTGATGGCCTCTCCAGGCTCTTCAGCTTTGTGAAAGATGCCGGCCACGAAGTGGATGCAACGTGAAGGACTACGCTATCGCACCTTCAAGAGTGAACTGCCATGCCCTACGAACGCGTCCTGCCGCCATTGTTGCTGGTGCTGTCCAACGTCTTCATGACCTTCGCTTGGTACGCGCACCTGAAGTTCAAGGAAGTCGCGTTGTGGAAGGTGATCCTGGTCAGCTGGGGCATCGCCTTCTTCGAATATCTGCTGATGATCCCGGCCAACCGCATGGGTTCGGCGCTCTACAGCGCGCCGCAGCTGAAGGGCATGCAGGAGGTGATCACGCTGCTGGTGTTCGCCGGGTTCTCGGCCTGGTACCTGGGGCAGCCCTTGAAGTGGAACCACTGGGCCGGCTTCGCCATGATCGCGGTGGCGGCGTGGCTGATCTTCCTGGACTGAGCCTGACTCAGAACGGGATCTTGCCGGTCAGGATGTCCTTGTACATCACCCAGTCGCCGGCAAAGGAATAGAACGGATACTTGAAGGTCGCCGGGCGGTTCTTCTCGAAGAAGAAATGCCCGATCCACGCGAACGCATAACCGGAGAGCAGGGCCGCGAAAAACCAGCGTGGGTCACCGCGCATGATCGCCAGCACGATGAAACCGATGGCGAGGCTGGTACCGACGAAATGCAGGCGTCGGCAGGTGCGGTCGCGATGTTCGCCCAGGTAGAACGGGTAGAACTCGCGGAAGCTGGTGAATCGGTCGCTCATTCCGGCTGCCCTTTCTCCGCTGCCTTGGCGCGGTTCCAGTAGCGATCCTGCGCTTCCAGCGATTGCCCGGCAAGGCCGCCATCGGCTTCGGACAAGGCCTCCATCGCACGGAACCGGCGTTCAAACTTGTGGTTGGCGCGGCGCAATGCCGCACCAAAATCCACCTTCGCATGCCGCGCCAGGTTGGCGCAGACGAACAGGATGTCGCCGATCTCGTCTTCCAGCCGGTCATGCGCGGCGGCATCGTCCGGGCTCAAAGCGACCGCCGCGAATTCCGCGCGCACTTCCTCGATCTCCTCGTGCAATTTTTCCAGCACCGGCGCCGGATCCGGCCAGTCGAAGCCGACCTTCGCCGCCTTGTGCTGCAGCTTTACTGCACGCTGCCATTCCGGCAGGCCGCGCGAGATCCCGGCCAGCGCAGAGGTATCACTTTCACCGCGCACGGCACGTTCGGCGCGCTTCAGGTCTTCCCAGTGCTGCAGTTGGGCAGCGGCATCGCTTTTACGCGCCTCATCGCCGAATACATGCGGATGGCGGCGCGTCATCTTGTCGCAGATCGCCGCCACCACGTCGCCGAATTCGAACGCACCCTGCTCCTGCGCCATCTGCGCGTGGAAGACCACCTGCAGCAGCAAGTCGCCAAGTTCGTCTTTCAGATCGCCCATCTCGCCGCGATCGATCGCATCGGCGACTTCGTAGGCTTCCTCGATGGTGTACGGCGCGATGCTGGCGAAAGTCTGCTCGACATCCCACGGGCAACCCGTCTTCGGGTCGCGCAAGGCCGACATAATGTCGAGCAACGCGGTGATGTCGCGTGGGCCGCTCATGCCGGCAGGCGTTCGCGTAACGCCGGATCGCCAAGCGCGATGAAATCGCCGTTGAGCAGGCTCTCGCGCTGGTTGTAGCGGAACGGCCTACCCTGCGGATCCAGCACCGCGCCACCGGCTGCTTCCAGGATCGCCTGCCCAGCCGCGGTATCCCATTCGCTGGTAGGGCCAAAGCGTGGATACAGATCCATCTCGCCCTCGGCGATGCGGCAGAATTTCAACGAGGAGCCACAGGCAACGGCTTCGCCTCCAAAGGCGTCGAGCAAGGCCTGCGTGCGCGCATCACGATGCGAGCGGCTGGCGGCGATGCGCAATGGCGCGGCGGCGGGCACGCGCACGCGGATGGCGGCATCGGCATCTTCCTCGCGACGGAATGCACCCGCCCCCGGTGCGCCATGCCACAACGCACCAGTGACCGGCTGCTGGATTACGCCGAACGTGGCCACACCATCTTCGATCAGGGCGATGTTGACGGTGAATTCGCCATTGCGTTTGATGAACTCGCGGGTGCCGTCCAGCGGATCGACCAGCCAGAATGTCTGCCATTCGCGACGCGCGGCGATGTCGAGATCCTTCGATTCCTCCGAGAGCACCGGGATCTCCGGCGTCAGCGCCTGCAGGCCGGCCACGATGCAGCGATGCGAGGCCATATCCGCCGCCGTCAGCGGCGAGCGATCATCCTTGCACTGCACCGCGAACTCGCTTTCGTACACGGCAAGGATCTCCACCGCGGCCTTGCGCGCAAGTGCGATCACCGCATCGCGCAGTTCGGCATCGAGACTCATCCCTGCTGCTTCAGCCATTCGCGGGCGATGAACAGTGCGGCGATGCTGCGGCCTTCGGAAAATTCCTCGCGCAGGATCAACTCGCCCAGGTCGTCCAGCTTCCACGGCACCACTTCCAGTTCCTCCGGCTCGTCGCCGGGCAGGCGTTGCGGATACAGGTCGCGCGCCAGCACCAGGTGGGTGGAATGGCTCATGTACACGGGAGCAAGGGTGATGTCGCGCAACAGGGTCAGCTCGCGCGCGCCGAAGCCGGCTTCCTCCATCAGCTCGCGGTTGGCCGCTTCGATGGGACTTTCTCCGGCATCGATACGACCCTTGACCAGCCCGAGTTCGTAGCGATGCACGCCCGCCGCGTATTCGCGCACCAGCAACACGGTGTCGGCATCCAGCATCGGCACCACTGCCACCGCGCCATGACCACGCCCGTGCAGGCGCTCGTACTTGCGGCGTTCGCCGTTGCTGAACTCCAGGTCCATCCGCTCCATGCGGTACGGGCCGGCGTCATGCTCGGTGATGCCGTGGATGGTGGGCAGGCGACGGCTCATGGCAGGCAGTCTGCCGTGGCGAGGTTCGGGGCGATAATGAGGGAATGTCGATTCACGATACCGCGATTCTAGACGACGCCGGCCACTGGCGTTCGCGCGACCTGCATGTGCTCTGGCATCCGTGCACGCAGATGCGCGAGCACCCCGACGTGTTGCCGCTGGTTCCCATCGAGCGCGGTGAAGGCGCATGGCTGGTCGGGCGCGACGGAAGGCGCTACCTCGATGCCGTATCGAGCTGGTGGACCAACCTATTCGGTCACGCCGAGCCGCGCATCGCCCAGGCCATCGCCAAACAGGCGCTCACCCTCGAACAGGTGATCCTGGCCGGCTTTTCGCATGCGCCTGCGGTGGAGCTCGCCGAGAAACTGCTGGCCATCGCCCCGCGCGAACCCGGCCGTGCGTCGCTGGCCAAGGTGTTCTATGCCGACAACGGTTCGGCTGGCGTGGAAGTCGCGCTGAAGATGGCCTTCCACTGGTTCCGCAACCGTGGCGAGGACAAACGCAGCAAGTTCGTCGCGCTTGCAAATGGTTACCACGGCGAAACCATCGGCGCGCTTTCAGTCGGCGATATCCCGTTGTATCGCCGCGTGTACGCGCCTTTGTTGGCCGAAGCCCTGTTCGCGCCCTCGCCCGACAGCTACGTTGCCGAACCGGGTGAAACCGCCGCCGAGTGCGCCGAGCGTGCCGCAGATGGCCTGCGCGAAATAATCGAACGCCATGCCGGCGAAATCTGCGCCCTGATCCTGGAACCGCGCGTGCAGTGCGCGGGCGGCATGCGCATGCACGACCCGCTGTACCTGCGCCGCGCACGCGAACTCTGCGATGCGCACGGCGTGTTCCTGATCGCCGATGAAATCGCCGTGGGCTTCGGCCGTACCGGCACGCTGTTCGCATCCGAGCAATCCGGCGTGCAGCCCGACCTGCTATGCCTGTCGAAAGGCCTGACCGGCGGCTTCCTGCCGCTGGCGGCGGTGCTGGCGACACAAACGATCTACGACGGCTTCCTCGACGACTCGCGCGAACGCGCGTTCCTGCATTCGCACAGCTATACCGGCAATCCACTGGCCTGCGCGGCGGCACTGGCGACGCTTTCGATCTTCGACGCCGACGACGTGCTGGCGCGCAATCGGGCGACGGCATCGCGCATGACCGAACTTGCCGCACCCCTCGCGGAACTCCCGCATGTCGCCGATGTCCGCCAGGCCGGGATGATCCTCGCATTCGAACTGACGCAAGGCGGCGACAAGCGCACGCCATTCGACCCGTCGTTGCGCATCGGCCTGCGCGCCTATCGCGCCGCGCTGGAACGCGGCGTGGTGCTGCGCCCGCTAGGCGACACGCTGTACTGGATGCCGCCGTACTGCATCGACGACGACCAGTTGCTGCTGCTCGCGCATACCACCCGCGACACCATCATCGAGGCCACCGCATGCGCCTGACCCGCAGCCATCTCCACATGCCGCTGCAAGCCGGCAACGAAGTCGCACTCCCGGAAGACGTCGCCGCGCACCTGCTGCGCGTGCTGCGACTGCAAGTCGGCGATGCCTGCGTGTTGTTCAACGGCGATGGCCACGACTACGACGCGCGCATCGTCCATCTCGACAAGCGCGAGGCGCGCGCGGAGGTCATCGCCGCGCGCCGCATCGACAACGAATCGCCGCTGCGCATCACCCTGCTGCAGGGCATCGCCCGTGGCGAAAAGATGGACTGGATCCTGCAGAAGGCGACGGAACTCGGCGTAGCGCGCATCCTGCCGGTCACCAGCGACCGCAGCGAAGTGAAACTCGACGCGCAGCGCGCGGAGAAGCGGCTGGCGCACTGGCGCGGCATCGTGATCGCAGCCTGCGAGCAGAGCGGGCGCGCGATGTTGCCGGACGTCGATGCGCCGCAATCGCTGCTGGCGGCGGCATCGCTGCGCAGCGGGCGCGGTTTCATCCTCGATCCGTTCGCCGACGATACGCTGTCGTCCCTGCGCTATGCCGAACTGCACGATTGCACCATCGCCATCGGCCCCGAAGGCGGCTGGTCGCCGCGTGATCGCGAATTGCTGGTCGTCGCGGGCTTCGAGGGGTTGCGCATCGGGCCGCGCGTACTGCGCACGGAAACCGCCGGCATCGCCGCGATTACGGCGCTGCAGGCGCTGTGCGGGGACCTCGGTTAGGCAGCGATCGCCAGCGCTTCGCCGATCTTCTCTTCCAGCGCCACCAGGTCCGGCAGCAAGGCATCGTCCTCGTTGAGGCGCACCCGGGCCAACACGCCCTCGGGTACGGCGGCATCGTCGCTATCCGAAGTCAGCGCCGCTTCGGTCACCGTCACCAGGCGCGGGAAGCCTTGGGTCAGCAAGGCGAAGAACGGATGCTTTGGATCGCCGCCCAACGCCTTCAGCACGATCACCTTGCTGCCCAGCCCACCGCGCTCGTCGGCGATGCCGGTGAAACGCGAGAACGCCACCAGCGGCAACTGCCAGCCACGCCAGCGGATACGCCCCAGCAACCAGTCCGGCGCATCCGCCACCGGTTCCGGATCGGCGTACGACAACACTTCGGCGATGGTCGCGTTCGGCAGCAGCAGGCGCGCATCGGCGACCTGGATCAGCACGCCGCGAATGATGTTGGATGAGTCGGACATGGGAACCTCAGGCGGGCCAGCGGGCCAGCAGTTTGAGCGGAAGCTTGGCGAGGCTCACGGCCTCGCCGCCACGCGCCACCAGTGCATTGCTGGCAGCGGGATCGAAACAGTTTTCGGTGGATTGCCCCAGTGCGATGCCGCCGGCGAGGGAAAGCGCCAATGCACGATCGACCAATGCCGGATCGGCGCCGCTGAGCAGCAGCAGGGCGCTGTCGCCCGGCGCCAGGGCAGTGAAGCCCGGCTGTCCTTCGATCGACGCAAACACCAACCCGGCCGGCGCGACCTGCACGTCGATGCCGTCCGGCAGCACATGCACGGTGCCGTTGGCGACCGGATCCCCCGCTTGCGCCAGCACGACCGGCAACTGGGTCGCGCGTTGCATCTGCCGCACCAACTTGTCGTACTGGCCGCCTTCGATGCGCTGGCGCAACAGGATCGGCCGCGGGAAACCGACCGGCAGGCCGCCGAGCAGTTGGCGCACCGAATCGGGGCCGCCGACACCGGCGGCCACCACCACTGCGCCGGTTTTGGCCGGTGCAGCATGTTGGTTGCCGCGCGGCAGTTCGGGCATGGCCGCGACCTGCCGTTGCAACGCTTCCATCTCCGCCTTGAAGCGCGAGTCTTCACGGCCCGCAGGTGGTTTGTCGTCGATGGCCGATGGCAACGCCTTGGCCCGCGGCAGTACGTCGTCGTGCCCGTACAGCTTGGCGCCCAGATGGCGCGCCCAGCGTGCGGCTTCCCAGCCTTCGCGCTTGGCCGCGACGTCGGCGTCCTCGAACATGATCTCGAGCGCAGGATCACCCAGCACACCATCGAATTTCTGCAAAGCATGCTCCACCGCGGGATCGAGCACGACAAGCACCGCATCGGGCGCGGTATTGCGCACGTCGTCCTCGCTGGCGGCGCCAGGATCCAACACCGCTACCACGTCCGCGCCTGCGGCAGCGACGGCCGCCTCAGTGCGCTGGCACGCATTGCCCGGGCGCGCCAGCAGCACGACGCGCTTGCGTGCGTTCACGACGACGAACCGTCGCCCGCGCGTTCGACCCCAAGCAGCTCGAACACGTTGCGCATGAGTTCGACCTCCTGGTACGGCTTGCCGAGGTAGCGCTGCACGCCGATCTCCATCGCGCGTTCGCGATGCTTCTCGCCGGTACGCGAGGTGATCATGATGATCGGCACGTCGCGCATGCGCGGATCCGCCTTCATCGCGGTGGCCAGCTCGTAACCGTCCATGCGCGGCATTTCGATGTCGAGCAGCATCAGGTCGGGGATGGTATCCGCCATGCGTTCCAGCGCATCCAGGCCGTCCTTCGCGGTGGCGACTTCGAAGTTGTGGCGTTCCAGCACGCGGCCGGTGACCTTGCGCATGGTGACCGAGTCGTCGACCACCATGACCAGCGGCACGCGGCGGTGTTCCGCCGCGTGCGGCACCGCGGCCACGTCGCGCGGCATGGCCGCCTGGCGACGCACCAGCGGGGCGACGTCCAGGATCACCACCACCGAGCCATCGCCCATGATGGTGGCGCCGAAGATGCCCGGTACCGACGCCAACTGCGGGCCACCCGACTTCACCACGATTTCGCGGTTGCCGACCACCTGGTCGATCGCCACCGCCGCGCGCAGGTCGCCGGAACGCACCAGCAGCAACGGCATCTGGATCTGGCCTTCTGCCTTTGCGGTGGTGCTGGCGCCGACCAGGTTGCCGAGGTCGTGCAGCGCGTAGTCTTCGCCACCGTAGCGATAGGTTGCGCCCGGCTTGGCCATGTCCTCGCGGGTGATCCGGCCGACGCCGCGCACGGAGGCGATCGGCACCGCGTACTGGGTCTCGCCGATCTTGACGAACACCGCCTGCGTCACCGCCAGCGTCTGCGGCAGGCGCAGGGTGAAGGTGGTGCCTTCGCCCGGCTTGGAGGCGATGTCCAGCGAACCACCGAGCTGGCGGACTTCACTGGCGACCACGTCCATGCCGACGCCGCGACCGGCCAGGCGACTGACGGTTTCGGCAGTGGAGAAGCCCGGCTCCAGGATCAGCACATCGAGGTCGGAATCGCCGAGCACCGCATCCGGCTTGATCAGGCCGCGTTCGATGCCGCGCGCGCGGATCGCGTCTCGGTTGATGCCGCCACCGTCGTCGCTGACCTGCAACACGACTTCCGAACCCTCGCGGCGCACCGCGACGCGGATGCTGCCTTCGTCCGCTTTGCCGGCCTTGCGACGGGCGTCCGGCGATTCCAGGCCATGCGCAACCGCGTTGCGCAACATGTGTTCCAACGGCGCGGTCATCCGCTCCAACACGTTGCGGTCGAGTTCGCCCTGCGCGCCGTCCAGCTTGAGCTGGGCTTGCTTGCCGGTTTCGCCGGCCGCCTGGCGGATGACGCGGCGCAGCCGTGGCACCAACGCGTCGAACGGCACCATGCGCGTGCGCATGAGGCCTTCCTGCAATTCCGAACTGACGCGCGATTGCTGCAGCAACAGGGTTTCGTATTGGCGGGTCAGGTCGTCCATCGACCCGTGCAGGCTCTGCAAGTCGGCCGCCGATTCGGCCAGGCCGCGCGAGAGCTGTTGCAAGGTGCTGAAACGGTCGAGTTCCAGCGGGTCGAACGATTCCTCGCCCTCGTCGCCCACGCGTTGGTAGCGGGCGATGATCTGCGCCTCGGTTTCCGCATCGAGGCGGCGCAACTGGTCGCGCAGGCGCAGGTTGGTCTGCTCCATTTCCGCGGCGGTATTGCGGAACGCGCCAAGCTGTTGCTCCAACCGCGAACGGTAGATCGCCACTTCGCCCGCGTAGTTCACCAGGCGGTCGAGCAAGTCGGCGCGGATGCGCACCTGTTCCTGCGGCGCGCGGACACCGATGTCGTCGTCGTCGCCGAGGCCTTCGGCCACCATCGGCGCGGACAGCGGCTTGAGTTCGATCTTCTCGACCGGCTTCGACGCGAAGCGCAAGCCATCGTCGACCGCCTCGGTTTTCTTCACCGGCGCTTCGGCGCGGTTGTTGAACTCGTCGATCAGGCCGACCGGCATGCCCACCGCGCGCCGCGCAGCGACACGGGTGATCATGCCGTGCAGGCGGTCGAAACCGCGTTCGAGCAGGGGCACGCCATCGCTGCCGAGTTCGGCGCGTTGGGCGACCACTGCTTCCAGCAGAGTTTCCATCGCATGGCCCAATTCGCCGACTGGCATGATGCCGGCCATGCGCGCGCCACCCTTCAGCGTGTGCAGCTCGCGCTGCAGGCCAACCATGGCTTCACGGCTTTCCGGCGCTTCGCGCAACTGCGCGAGCAGGCCATCGGACTGATCGAGCAGATCGCCGCCTTCCTCGACGAAGATGTCCACCAACTCGGCGTCCAGCCCGGACATGTCCAGCGCCTCGTCCGGATCCTCGGCGGAGGTCGCGCTGGCCAGCAGGGCGGTCAAGGCGGCCTGTTCGCGCGCCTTGGCGGCAGCGGCGGCTTCGGCGATCCGGCGCTCGGCTTCAACGCGCTCGGCTTCGACCTTTGCCGCCGCCATGCGTTCGACTTCCGCACGCTCGGCTACGACGCGTGCGGCGGTGATGCGCTCGGCTTCCAGGCGATCGGCTTCCGCGCGTTCCGCGGCAAGGCGCGCGGCTTCGGCCTGCTCGGCGGCGACGCGTGCGGCCTCGGCCTCTTCCGCGGCCAGACGCTCCGCTTCCAACCGCTGCGCTTCTTCGCGCTCCGCCTGCACCCTGGCGTCCTCGATCTGGCGAGCCGCTTCCGCCTGTTCGGTGGCAAGGCGCGCGGCTTCGGCCTCTTCCGCGGCGATGCGCGCCGCTTCGGCACGCTCGGCTTCGCTGCGTGCAGCTTCTTCCGCCGCCATGCGTTCCGCTTCCAGGCGCTCGGCTTCCGCCTGTTCGGCCGCCAGACGCGCAGCTTCAGCCTGTTCCGCGGCAAGGCGTTCGGCTTCAAGGCGTTCGGCTTCGGCATGTTCGGCCGCCAAGCGCGCCGCTTCGGCACGTTCGGCTTCGTTGCGTTCTTCTTCCAGCCGCGCGGTTTCCGCTGCCTCGGCGATCAGGCGATCCGCCTCGGCGTTTTCGACGGCGACACGTTCGGCTTGCTGGCGCGCAGTTTCTTCGGCGGCAACACGCTCGGCTTGCGCCTGTTCCTCGGCCAGGCGAGCGACCTCCGCTTCTTCGGCCGCAAGCCGGTCGATCTCGGCCTGCTCGTTGGCGAGGCGTTCGGACTCGACGCGTTCGGCATCCGCCGCCTCGTCTTCGGCATCGTCCATCTGGATGAACGGCAAGTTGGCTTCCGGCAATGCATCGCGCAGACCGACGACCGAAGCCGCCAGCGTGGCGTAGAGGGGCACCTGCGCCGGCGTGGCTTGCAACGCCAGGGTGGATGCGCGCACCGCTTCGGCGACATCGCCGATCGCCGCGACACCCTGCGCGTCGGCCGGCTGGCCGGCGGCGAGCAGGCGCTTGACGTAGCCTTCCGCAGGCGAGGTGAAGGCGGTGACCGAAGGCACTTCGGTCATCGCGAAGGCGCCGTTCAGGGTGTGGATCGCGCGGAGCAATCCGTCGTTGACGCTGCCATCGCCCGCGCGCGCCTGCGCCAGCCAGGCATCGACGGTTTCCAGGTGGCTGCCGACTTCGGTACCCAGGATGTCCAGCAATACCGGATCGACCTGCACGGCCACGGTTTCGACCGCAGGCGGCAGCGCGGCAGTTTCTTCGGCAACGGAAATCGCTTCGGCTTCGACAGGCGCTGCTGCGGTGGCGGTGCCGAGCAAGACTTCCTCGCCAGCGGCCAGGCGATCGGCCACTGCTTCCATCGATGCGAGGTCGACTGCAGTCGAGGCCTGGCCGCGCAGCGCCTCATGCAGCTGCGGCAACACCTCGCGCACCTGGCCGACGAAGGCGACCACGGCCGGGCTGGCCGGGCGTTTGCCGTCGCGCACCTGGTTCAGCATGTTCTCGACGTGCCAGCTGAAATCGCCCAGCGTGCGAGCACCGACCAGGCGGCCGCTGCCCTTCAGGGTGTGGAACACGCGGCGGATCGGCAGCATCCGCTCCATGTCCTCGGGTTGCAGGCGCCATGCCGGCAACAAGGTGTCGAGGTTGCCGATTTCTTCCTCGAATTCTTCCAGGAAAATCTCGCGGATCTCGTCGTCGATCTCGTCGCCGGCGTTGTCGAAACCGGCGGTCAGTGCGACCGGGCCCGCTTGCTGGGCGACGATCGCAGGTGCCTGCGTCGCGGTTTCGGCCACCGCTTCGACCGGCGCAACGGCATGCGCGACCACTGCCGCCTCGGTGGCATCGGCCTCCGCGGTGGTTTCGATCTCGCCGCCTTCCGGCAGCGGCCAGTAGCCGATCTGCTCCAGGCTGCCACGCGTCTTGTCGAGCAAGTCCTGGCGCTGGCCATGCGGCTCGCGCAGCGATTCCAGGTAGTACTCCATGCCGGCCAGCGCATCGGCCAGCGTGTCCAGTTGGCGGCCGCCGGGAACCAGCTTCTTGCCGATCAATTCGGCGTGGCTGTAACGGCGCAGTGCCTCCAGGTAGCCGGCGGGTTCCGGCAACTGCAGCACGCGCATCGCACCACCGACCTCGCCCAGCAGGCGCGGCACCTGGTCCAGCGACGCATGGTCCCAATCGGTTTCGACGAAGGCGACGAAGGCATTGCGCACTTCGGCGAAATTGGCGATCGCCTCGCGCGCCAACGCGCCCATCACCTTGCGCGACTCCTGCGCCAACAGGTCGTCGCCTGCGTCCGCATCGCCCTGGCCGAGTCGGGCGACCTGGTCGTCAAGCGAGTGGTCGATGTAGATCAGCGCGCTGGCGACTTCCAGCAGGTCGCTCTCGCTGGGCGCGCGTGCGCCGCTGGCGATATCCGACAACACCTTGCGTTGTTCCTGGATGACTGTTTCGGCCGAGGCCAGGCCGACGATGCCCAGGGTATCGCCAATGCGGCCCAACGCTTCCGCCTGCGGCTGCAGGTCGGCGACGTTGCTCAGGCCCGAGCGCAGGTGCAGGTCGAGTGCGTCCTTGACGCGCAGCAGGTCTTCCTTGAGCGCGGTGGAGACGGTATCCAGCAATTCGCGGTTGCGCCCGGCAAGGCTGCCGCGGGCATGTTCGAGTTCGGCCTCGGTGGGCTCTTCCAGCAAGCTGGGCAGGACGTCCTGGCTGAGCGCGCTGGCGCCGCGCGCGGCACGCAGTTCGTTGAGTAACGGCAGCAGCACGATCGGGATGTCGCGGTGCCCGCCCTGCAAGCGTTCCAGGTAATCCGGCAACTGCACCACGCCGCGCATCAGCGCTGCGGCGGCGTCGTCGCGATTGGTCGCGGTGCCGTCCTGAAGCGCAGCGGCCAGCTGTTCCATTTCTTCGGCCACCATTGCAGGTGCGTGCAGTTCCAGCATCCGCAACGTGCCCTGCACCTGATGCAGGTAGCTGGCGCAGGCGCGCATGCGATCGCGCTCGTCGGGCGATTCGGCGAAGGCTTCGATCTCGAGCCGCGCCTGGCGCAGCGTCTCGTCGATCTCCGGCTTCACCCAGCCCAGCGCGGTGTGGTCGATGGCATCCCGCAACGCCGTGGTCATCGCGACGCTCCGGTAAGGCCCCGCGCCGCGGCGGGGCTGGCCTGGACGGTACTGTTCATCCGCACCTCGACGTCAGCGGCTCAGGCGGGCAGCTTGAAGTCGGCGACCGAACGACGCAGGTCGGCGGCGAGCTGCGCGAGGATGCCGACCGATTCCGCGGTCTGGCTGGCGCCTTGCGAAGTCTGCGCAGTGATCGACTGGATCGTGTTCATCGTCTGGGTGATGCCGGTCGCCGCGCTGGACTGCTGCGCCGCCGCGGTGGAGATGCCCTGAATCAGCCCGGACAAATCCGCCGACACCTTTTCGATCTCGCCCAGCGCAGTACCCGCGTCCTCGGCGAGGCGCGCACCGGCGACCACTTCCGAGGTCGTCTGTTCCATCGACGACACCGCTTCGTTGGTATCGGCCTGAATGGTCTGCACCAGCGATTCGATGCGCTTGGTCGCGCTGGAGGAGCGTTCCGCGAGGCGCTGCACTTCGTCGGCCACCACCGCGAACCCGCGGCCTGCTTCACCTGCCGAAGCTGCCTGGATCGCCGCGTTCAGCGCCAGGATGTTGGTCTGTTCGGAAATGTCGTTGATCAGTTCCACGATCGAGCCGATTTCCTGCGAGCTTTCGCCCAGGCGCTTGATGCGCTTGGAGGTTTCCTGGATCTGGTCGCGGATGCTGTCCATGCCGGCGATCGTCTGCCGCACCACGCCTGCACCATTGGTCGCGATCTGCACCGAGCGCTGCGCCACCTCGGCGGAGTCCGCGGAGTTGCGCGACACCTGGTTAATGCTGGCCGCGATCTCGTTGATGCGGTCGGTGGCGGAGTTGATTTCCTGCGCCTGGTGCTCCGCCGCTTCCGCGAGGTGCATGGCGGTAGCCTGGGTTTCCTGCGCGCTGGACGCGACCTGCACCGAGGTGTCGTTGATGGTCGTTACCAGGGTGCGCAGCTGCTCCACCGCGAAGTTGATCGAGTCCGCGATCGCGCCGGTCATGTCCTCGGTCACGGTCGCCTTCACGGTCAGGTCGCCTTCCGCGAGCGAACCCATTTCGTCCAGCAGGCGCATGATCGCCTCCTGGTTGCGGTCGTTCAGTTCCTTGGTGGTCTGGTAGCGCTTGCGTTCCGCGCTGCGGGTGCTGAAGTACAGGCCGACCAACGACAGCAGGATGCCCAGACCGGACAGGATGCTGACCCAGATGCCACCGAAGATGCTGGTGTCCTTCAGCGAACCGAACGAGGTCACGCTGGCCAGCAGCTTCTGACTGTCGGACAACAGGTTGTTGGAGCCGGCGGCCAATGCCGCCGCCGAGGTCTGCGCGCCGATCAGGTTCTTCGAACTGGCGTTCAGTGCATCCAGGTCCTTCTTCATCTCCTGCCACAACGCAAAGGCCTGGTTGAGCGGGCCGATCGCGCCGGCCGCGGTGACGCGGGCAACATCGCCGCCACCGTTGCGCAGACCGTTCATCGACCGGTCGAACACCGCGGTATCGCGTGTCAGGCCTTCCGCCGCGACCTGCGCGCCGGAACCGCCCGCCTGCAATTCGGCGATGCGGCGGGCGATCGCCGCCGAGGTCACCACTTGCTGCAGTGCGGTAAACACCTGGCCGGAACTGGCGCCGCCAGAAGCCAGGCCGCGCACCACTTCGTTCAATTGCGCCTGCAACTGCGGCATCTTCGAGGTCACGCTAGCCGCGTGGCCCGCCAGCGCCAGCACCTGCGGTTCGGCCGCCAACACCTGTTCGGCACCCTTCGCCAACGGCGCCCAGGTATTAGTGACGCTCTTGATCGGGCCGGCGACGCCGGTGGCAGTGCCGAAGTTGTCGTTCAGCGACTTCACGTCGCCGTCGATCTGCTCCTTGGTCGCATTGAATGCCTTGTAGGAATCCGCGTTGCCGCCTACGGCTTCCTGCGCCTGCACCGCCAATCGCTGCGAGTTCACCTGCAGGTTCGAGGCTGCGGTACTGGCACCGCCGACGCGTGCCGCCTTGGTGGTGGCATACAGCGTGTTCGCACCGAACACGACCAGCGACAGGATCAGGATCGCGGCCCAAGCACGCGTGCTGAGGTTTTGGCCCTTGCCGGCGACGGAATCCATCATAGTGCTCATGTTGCGACCTCGGCTTGCATGCTTGGTAGTGTTTGACCGCCGATCAGGCGGCGGCTTGGCGGAATTCGGGGGTGCGGGCCAGGCGTTCGAGGCTGAACACGCCCCAGTCCTGGTCGTTCATGCGGTAGGCGCGTTCGACGAAATGCGCATAACGGCCATCGGCGATGGAGGCCATGTCGATGCCCTGGGCTTCGACGAAACTGCGCTGGCCGTACATCTCGTCAATGGTCACCGCAACGTCGCCGCCCGGCTGGCGCACGACCAGCACGCGCTGGCCCTCGTGCAACACGGTGCGCTCGCCTTCCAGGAACTGCTTGAGATCGACAACGGGCAGCAGGGTACCGCGCACGTTGGCCACGCCCAGCATCCACGGCTGCGCCCCGGGGATCGGGGTCAACGCCGGCATCGACAGGATTTCGACCACTTCATCGAACCCGGATGCCAACCGATGCGAGCCGACCCGATACGCCACGCCGCGCCACAGACCGGGTGCATCCAGCTGTTCGGGCAGGCCAGCCACGTGGGCCAGGCTGCGTTGTTCGAAATCGGCAAGCACCAAGTACGGCGAGCGCGCATCGCGCGCCTTCAACCTGGACTGTCGCAGCGGCTTGGCGGCATCGCTGCGCCCGGCCGCGGCTTCAACCGGAAATTCCTGCGCCTGCTCGATCACGGCGACGTCCGCATCCTGCGTTTCCACCGTGGCTTCTTCGGCCATGATGTCTTCGCCATCGACGCCCACATCGGCCGGCGCCGCGGCTGCCTGCACCGTGGCCGGTTGCTGCGGCTTGCCCTTGTTCTTGTGTTTGCCGCGCTTGGCCATGGTGCTCAGTGCCCAACCAGTGCGTTGATGCGCTCGATCAGGTCGGTCTCGCGCGGCGGCTTGACGATGTAGTCCTTGGCGCCCTGGCGCAGGCCCCAGACCCGATCCGTTTCCAGGTTCTTGGTGCTGACGATCAGCACCGGGATGTGGCTGGTGTCGGCATCGCGCGACAGTGCGCGAGTGGCCTGGAAGCCGTTCATGCCCGGCAACACCACGTCCATCAGCACCAGGTCAGGCTTGTCGCGGCGCGCCGCGGCAATACCATCTTCGGCATTGCCCGAAGTCGTGACCGAATGCCCGTTGCGCTCCAACAGCTGCGAGAGCACCGCGGCTTCGGTTGGCGAATCTTCGATAAGCAGTATGCGTGCCATGGATGCCCTACCCCCCGGTCAGGCGTTGACGTACGTCCGGATTGCGCCGAGCAGCTCTTCCCGCGTGAAAGGCTTGGTCAGGTACTGCTCCGATCCGACGATACGTCCGCGCGCCTTGTCGAACAAACCATCTTTCGACGAAAGCATGATGACCGGCACATTTTTGAAGGTCTGGTTGTTCTTGATCAGCGCACACGTCTGATAACCGTCCAGCCGCGGCATCATGATGTCGACGAAGATGATCTGCGGGTTGTGGTCGGCGATCTTGGACAGCGCCTCGAATCCGTCGGTGGCGGTCACCACCTCGCAACCCTCGCGCACCAGCAGGGTTTCCGCGGTACGACGGATGGTCTTGGAATCGTCGATGACCATCACCCTCAATCCCTTGAGGCTGACGTCCTGGTCGTTTTGTTGCGACATGCGCTCCCCTTTGACGGCATTCGCACCGGCGGCATCTGCCGCAGGGCGAACTCTCTATATCCCAGCCTGTGAACGGCCTGTCAAGCGCTGCCGCGTCCGGGCCCCGGAATGAACGGGCGGCCCTGATACCATCCCCGCACCCCTCGCAGGATGTGCCGATGCCCCTCGTTGCACCACTCGACGTGGTGGTGGTGATGGATCCGATCGAATCCATCAAGACCGCCAAGGATTCCACCTTCGCCATGCTGCTGGAGGCCCAACGCCGCGGCCATCGCCTGCATTACGTACGCCCCGGCGGACTGTCGCTGGTGGGCGCATGTGCGGTGGCGACGGTGGCCCCGCTGGCGGTGCGCGATGCGGCCAAGGGCCATTTCGAATTGGGCGCATGGTCGCTGCTCGAATTCGGGCCGAACCAGGTCGTGCTGATGCGCAAGGATCCGCCGGTCGATGCCGATTACCTGCACGACACCCAACTGCTCGGCATGGCACAAGCGCAAGGCGCGCTTGTCATCAACAACCCGCAGGGCCTGCGCGACTTCAACGAGAAGCTGGCGGCGTTGCTGTTCCCGCATTGCTGTCCACCGACCCTGGTCACCCGCGATGCGGCGATGCTCAAGGCCTTCGTCAACGAACATGTCGAGGCCGTGCTGAAGCCGCTGGACGGCATGGGCGGTCGCTCGATCTTCCGCGCCAAGGCAGGCGAGCCCAACCTCAACGTGATCCTGGAAACCCTGACCGAAGGCGGCCACCACCTGGCGATGGCGCAACGCTACCTGCCGGAGATCGTGGATGGCGACAAGCGCATCCTGCTGGTCGATGGCGAACCGGTCGATTACTGCCTGGCGCGGATCCCGCAGGGCGACGAATTCCGCGGCAACCTGGCTGCAGGCGGCCGTGGTGAAGGCCGTCCGCTGACGGATCGCGACCGCTGGATCGCCGCGCAAGTCGGCCCGGAAATGAAGCGGCGCGGCATGCTGTTCGTCGGCCTGGACGTGATCGGCGACTACCTGACCGAAGTGAACGTCACCAGCCCCACCTGCATCCGCGAACTGGATGCGCAGTTCGGCCTGAACATCGCCGGCCGCTTGTTCGACCGACTCGAGGCCAGCCTGGCCGAAGCCAAGCTGGCCAACTGATGGCCGCCGCGGTCGCCCCGTCCGTGCCCGCGGCGCCGGCGATCGGCGAATCGACGCGCTTGGGCGCCACCATGGTGCTGTCCGTGCTGTTGCACGCAATCGCCATCCTCGGCATCGGCTTCGCGGTGGAAGACGCCGCACCGGTGATGCCCACGCTGGACGTGATCCTGACCCAAACCAAGACTGCGCTGACCCCGGCGCAGGCCGACTTCCTGGCCCAGGCCAACAACCAGGGCGGCGGCGAACATGACGAGAGCAGCCGCCCCACAGCACCGCAGGCCGGCCCGCTGCCGCAGTTGGAGGACGGACTTGCCCCGCGTCCGCTGCGCGCGCAGACACCCGCGCCCAGCCCACCACCGGAAGCGCGCGTGGTCAGCTCGACCACGGCACGGGACACCCTGCCCACTGCGCAGATCCGGCAAGAAGTCGATGCCAACCCGCTGCCGCAAGGCCAGGAGAAGATCGACCGCGACATCGAAATGGCGCGGTTGGCCGCCGAGATCCAGTTGCGCTCCCAACAATACGCCAAGCGCCCGAAACGCAAGTTCGTCTCCGCCAGCACCAAGGAATACGCGTGGGCGCAGTATCTGCGCGGCTGGGTGGACCGGGTGGAGCGGGTCGGCAACCTCAACTACCCGGACGAGGCGCGCCGTCGCCGCATTGGTGGGCTGGTGGTGATCAGCGTGGCAGTGCGCCGCAACGGCAGCGTGGAAGGCACCCGCATCATCCAGTCCAGCCACATCCCGATGCTGGACAACGCCGCGTTGCGCATCGTCAAGCTGTCGGAACCCTTCGCGCCGCTACCGAAAACGCAAGAAGACCCCGACATCCTGCATGTAACCCGCACCTGGCAGTTCCTGCCGGGCGGCGAACTGGTCGACCAGTAACCGGCCGTCCGGATCAGCGGTACAGGCAATCGATCACGCCCTGCTCCAGCGCGATCATCGTCGAGGCGGCCTTTTCCCAATCACCGTCCTGCTGCAACACGCGGTAATCGCCATCGCGCGCATCCGCAGCTCCCATGTCCGCCACGCCCAGGTCGGACTGGACGATGCGGAAATAGCCGTCGCTGGCCTCGACCGCGATGCGGCTGCGAACACTGTGCGTGGACCAGCCCGCGCGGTAGTTCACCTGGCTGTTGGCGACCAACTGGCCGCTGTTCGGCTCTCCCGCCTCGATCGCCACGCCACTCTGGTTACCCAAGCACCCGCGGGCCTTGTCGATGATCTGCACGGCCGCGGCATTGATCTGGTAGCGCGTGCCGAGGATGCGGGCGATGTTTCGCGCATCGCCTTGCCCGGGCTCGACCTCGAGCGTGTGGCCTTCGAACTGGACGTCCTCCGCCAGTACCGGGGCGCCCATCAGTGCGACGGCAATCAGTAGGTAACTGGCGCCGGTTGTCGCTGTTTTGCAACGGCTCTGCATGCACGCAGCATAACGCATCGGGAAATTCCGGCGTCTACGGCTGTTTGCGCAAGGCCTGTTGCTCGACGATGGTCAGCGCCACGTTGTTGCGCAGGTAGGCGGGTTCGACCCGCTCCGGCGCGATTGCTTCGCCGCGCGCGAACATCGATGCACCCAGCCTGGCGACATCCGCGGCATGCGGTAGCGCCATGCCATCGACCGATGCCAGCCGGCCCTGCAGATGCACGCGCAAGGCGCCATCGGCGGCGGCGAATCCGGTACCGACGCCATGCCAATCCCGGCCATCCGGAACGGTCGCGGCATCCGGCTTGACCACCACTTCGCCGGTCAACGCGACCAGACCCTCGCCCTGCCGCGCGAATGCGCCGAGGTAGACCTCGCCCATGCGCGCGTCGACCGCGGCGATGATGCCTGCGCCATCCGCGTTCGTTTCCGCGCGCATCGCCAATGCCGCCAACGTGGATACCGGCAGCAATGGCCGATCCAGCGCCAGCGCGATGCCCTGCGCCAGCGCGATCGCCAGGCGCACGCCGGTGAACGCGCCGGGCCCGCGGCCGACGGCGATGGCGTCCAGCTGCGATTTCGCCACGCCGGCCTGCGCCAACAGCTGCTCCGCCCATGGCAGGGTCAGCTCCGCATGTCGACGCGGGGCGATTTCGAAGCGCTCGTGTACCTCACCATCGATCCATACCGCGACGGAACAGGCTTCGGTAGCGGTTTCGATGGCGAGCAGTTTCATCGCGGGATCGGATTCCGGAATACGCGGGCTGTGCGCATCACGCACCCTTGTTCTTTTCGTCCCACAACATCGGTTCCCACAGCTCGACCTTGTTGCCGTCCGGATCCATGATCCAGGCGAACTTGCCGTTCTCGTGCGATTCCGGGCCGGCCACGACGTCCACGCCATCCGCCTTCAGCTGCGCAAGCAATTCGCCGAGATCGTCGACCCGGTAATTGATCATGAAAGCCGAATCGCTGGGACTGAACCACTGGCTGTCCTTGTCGGCCAGGCTCCACACGGTGAGCCCCTTGTCCTCGGCCTTGTCGTCCGGCCAGCGCAGGATCGCGCCGCCCCAGGTTTCCAGCGGCAGGCCCAGGTGCTTGTGGTACCAAGCGGCCAACGCCGCGCTGTCGCCCTTGCACTTCAGGAAGACCCCACCGATTCCAGTGACTTTCGCCATCGTTGCGTTCCGTTCGTTGCGTCGACCAAGGGCCGATTATTGCGCAGTTCGCGCCGGGTCGAAAAAGCGTTGTACGTCCGCCAGCTCGCGCGTCTTCGGGATTGGCGGCAGCGAATCGAGGAACACGCGCCCGTAGGTCTTCTGGGTCAGGCGCGGGTCGCACAGCACCAGCACGCCGCGGTCGGTCTCGCTGCGGATCAGCCGGCCGGCGCCCTGCTTCAGCGCGATCACCGCCTGCGGCAGTTGCTCGTCGCGGAACGGATTGCCGCCGCTGCGGCGGATCGCATCGAGGCGCGCCTCGAACACCGGATCGTCCGGCGCGGCGAATGGCAGCTTGTCGATCACGACTACGCTCAGTGCGTCGCCGGCCACGTCCACGCCCTCGCGGAAACTGGCAGTACCGAGCAGCACGCCGTTGCCGGAGTCGCGGAATTTCTGCAGCAGCACGTGGCGCGGCTCACTGCCCTGCACGAACAGCGGCCACGGCGCATCACACAGCAGTTCCGCGGCTTCGCGCAGCGCGCGATGCGAAGCGAACAGCAGGAAGGCGCGGCCACCAGAGGCTTCCAGCACGGGCCGCAAAGTTTCGATCAGCGCGTAGCCGAAATCGCGAGAAGCCGGCTCCGGCAAGCGTGGCGGCAGGAAGCACAGCGCCTGCCGATCCCAATCGAACGGGCTGGGCTCGATCAGTTCCACGCATTCGTTGATGCCCAGGCGCTGCGCGATGTGGCGGAAATGCCCGTCCACCGCCAACGTGGCGGAGGTGAACACCCACGCTGCGTGCGAGGAATCGCGATGCGCGCGCAATGGGCCGGACACGTCCAGCGGGGTGCGTTGCAGGCGGAAGCCTCGCGGGGTGAGTTCGTACCAATGCACGCTGGTGTCGGCGGCCGCGGGTGAAATGGTGTCAGGGACAATTTCCGAATCGGAAATTGTCCCTGACACCATTTCAAGCCCCATCCAACGCTGCAAGCGACCCAACTGATCTTTCGCACGCAGGTGGCAGGCATCGAATCCCGGCGCGGCTTCGCGCAGCGGTTCCAGCGTCTGCTGCATCGCTTGCAGGGCATCCGCCAGTGAAACAAAGGCAGGCTCGATGCCATCCTCGTCCAGCGCGCGCCAGCGCGTGCCACGTTGCGGCAGGTTGTCCATCGCTGCACGCAGCGCACGCGCAGCCTGCTCCAGCGCCCGCGCCGGCTCCTGCACGCTGCCCAGCGCGCCGGGGACTTCCTTGCATTCGGCGATGGCATCGCGTGCGAGTTCCACCAGCGGGCGCGCGCCCAGGCCTTCGCCGAAGAACTGCGCGGCGAGTTCCGGCAACTGGTGTGCCTCGTCGACCACGAAGGCCTGTGCGCCCGGCAGGATCTCGCCGAAGCCTTCCTGCTTGAGCGCGAGATCCGCCAGCAACAAGTGGTGGTTGACCACCACGATGTCGGCGGTCTGCGCACGCTGTCGCGCCTGCACCACGAAACAATCGCCCCAGAAGGGACACTCGGTGCCCAGGCAGTTGTCGGCGGTCGATGTCACCTGTGGCAGCAACGGGCTGTCTTCCGGCAACGCGTCCAGTTCGGCCATGTCGCCAAACTGGGTACGACCGCTCCAGGTCACCACGCGCTGGAACTGGCTGACCTGTTCGCGCGAGGAGAACGTGCCCTTGAACAGTTGCGGATCGCCCTTGGCCTGCTCCATCCGGTAGCGGCACAGGTAGTTCGCGCGCCCCTTCAACAACGCGGTCTTGAGACCAGTGCCCAGCGCATCGCGTACGCGCGGGAGGTCGCGAAAATACAGCTGATCCTGCAGGGCGCGGGTGCCGGTGCTGATGATCGTCTTCATCCCGGACAACAGTGCCGGGACGAGGTAAGCGAAGGTCTTGCCGGTGCCGGTGCCGGCTTCCGCCAGCAGCACCCCGCGCGACTCGAAGGCATCGGCCACCGCCATCGCCAGCCGCTGCTGGGCAGGACGGGCGACGAAACCGGGGATCCTCGACGCCAGCGCCGCGTCTTCGGACAGCGCATCGCGGACGCCAAGGCCCAGGCGCGATATCGACATTGCGCTAGCGCCGACTCAGGGCTGCGGCACGGGTTCGGCCGGCGGCGCGGGTGCCGGCTGCACCTGAGTGGCCGGATCGCGGCCATCGCCCCAGCCAAGCAGATCGCGAATCGCCTGCCCGGCGCGTTCCAGTGGTGCGCCGCCGTCTTCGGGCGGCACCGGATTGCCGAATTCATCCACCGCTGGCGGCGGCGGTGCGTACACGCATTGCTGGTAGGACGGCGCGTAACCGGCGACGAAGGCGAAACGACGTGCGCCGGGGCAGCCCGCATCGGTGCTGTGGCCGCCCTCGATCCACTGCCAGTCCAACCCTTCGCCCGGCACCCGCAGCGACGCACTGGGCAGGCGGGCGAAGATGTCCGACCACACCCGCATCCCACCGGTGGCGCCATACAAACCGGTTTCCTTGTTCTGGTCGTTGCCGACCCAAACCACGGCCAGGTGGTCGCCGGTGTAGCCGGCGAACCAGCTGTCGCGACCATCGTTGCTGGTGCCGGTCTTGCCGGCGGGCGACAGGCGGCCGAGGCCATCGCGGATCAGCGGCCGACCAGTGCCGGAATTCACCGCGTACTGCAGCGCGGTGCCGACCAGGCGCGCAGCCACCGCATCGCCCTTCTGCGCCGGCGGCGCGTCGCTGTCGTAACGCTTGATGGTGCGGCCCTGCGAATCCAGCACGCCACGCACCGCGTGCAGCGGCTGGATTTCGCCATCGGAGGCGAGGAACTGGTAGAGCTGCGCCATCGCATACGGACTCTGGTCGACCGCGCCCAGGATCAGCGACGGCTGTCCTTCGGACTGGATGCCGGCCAGCGTGCGGATGAGTTCCGCCAGCCGCTGCGGCCCCACGTCCATGCCCAGCCGCACCGTGGCCTGGTTGTAGCTCTGTGCCAGCGCATCGACCACGCGTACCGTGCCGTGGCTGCGATTGTCGGAATTGCTCGGCTTCCAGTCGCGGCCGCGACCCAGGCTGACCGTCACCGGCGCATCGCTGATGGTGCTGGCCAGCGACCATTTGTCGGGCTGGGCGAGCGCAAGCAGGTAGACATAGGGCTTGAGCAGCGAGCCGACCGGGCGCTTGGCATCGACCGCGCGATTGAAGCCCTGCTCGGTGACATTGCGGCTGCCGACCACGGCGATCACATCGCCATTGTGCACATCGGTCATCACCAGCCCGGCCTGCAACGGCGGCCGCCCCTTGCTGCCGATGGATTTCAGCGTGCGAGTCACCGCACCTTCGGCATAGCCCTGCGCGGACGGCGACATGCCGCTCATCACGCTGAGGCCGGCGCCGGAAATCGAATCGGCCGGATAGTCGCGCGCCAGCTGCTTGCGCACCAGGTCGACATAGGACGGGAAGCGGTTGGCGGCGACGTTGCCAGCGTTTTCGGTCACCCCTAGCGGTGCCTTCAGCGCGCGCTGGTATTCCTTGTCGTCGATCAGCCCGGATTCGTGCATCTTGCCGAGCACGAAATTGCGACGCTCGGTGGCGCGCTCCGGGTTGCGGCGCGGGTTGTACCAGGACGGTCCCTTCACCAGCCCGATCATCAGCGCGATCTGTTCGGTGCTGAGGTCGCGCAGGTCGCGGCCGAACCAGAACTCCGATGCCGCCGACACGCCGCGGATCGCCTGCGCGCCACGCTGGCCCAGGTCGACCTGGTTGAAGTAGGCCTCGAGGATGGTGCGCTTGTCGTAGCGCGCCTCCAACAGTAGGGCGAACAGGATTTCCTTGAACTTGCGGGTATAGGTCTGTTCCTTGCCGATGCCGAGCAGGCCGCTGCGCGCCAGCTGCTGGGTCAGCGTGCTGGCACCCTGGCGGGTATCGCCGCCGGATTTCACGTTGACGAACACCGCACGCAGCATGCCGCCGAAATCCAGGCCCATGTGGTGGTTGAAGTCGCGGTCTTCCACCGCCTGCAGGCCGGTGACCAGCAGCTCCGGGACTTCCTCGATCCGCACCAGCCGGCGCTCTTCCTGCTGCTGGCCGTACAGGGTGGCGATGCGCGCCGGATCCAGCCGCGCGCTGCGCAGCGCCTTGCGGCTGCCGAGGTCGCGGATGGCGATGACTTCGCCACCGGACAGGGTCACTTCCAGCCGGGTCGGAGCCACCCGCCCGTCCACGTCGTTGTAACCGCGACTGGCGATGTGCCAGCGGCCGCCATTCCGCGCATAGGTACCGGCACGCTTGCCGTCGCCATCGTGGTAGGAGGCGGCATCCAACTCGGTCTTCAGGGTCTGCGCGTCCATCGCTAGGCCGTCGCGCAAGGTCAGTGGCCGTGCATACACCCGCGTCGGCACCTGCCAGCGCAACTTGCCGAAGCGCTCGCCGACCTGATAGTTCAGGTACAGCATGTAAGGGATCAGGAAGCCCAGCAGCAGCGCCGCAGCGGCCAGCCCCCAAGTCAGCAGGCGGGAGCGCCAGTCGGTACTGCCTTGGTCGCCGTCGTGCTCGTCGTCGTGCAGATCGTCGTCTTCGTCTTGGATGCGCGGCATGGGCGGTCTGGCTGGCGGCGGTTTCGCGGGATGCGACAATGCCGGGAAGGATCAAAGCGAGTCTAGCGCAGGGTACCCGCGGAACGCCGTCGGTCTTTGTCCCGTTCTTCAGCCGGAGTTCCGCCGCATGCCCATTCCCGCCGAAGCGCGCTTCTGGATCGCGCGCGCAATGGGTCTGTGGCGGCGCGGCTGGGCCAGCCTGCGCACCCGCGGGCTCTCGGCCAGTTGGCAGCGGGTGAAACTGCAGTTCCGCCGCAACACGGCTCCGGCACGGGCACTCTACATGCCCGAATCGGCGCCATTCGCCCCGTTCTCGCTGCCGGCCTCCGACGCTCCGCGCGCCAGCATCGTGATCCCCGTCTACGGCGCATTCGCGCATACCTTGGCCTGCCTGCGCGCACTGGCCGCGCATCCGCCGCAGGCACCTTTCGAGGTGATCGTGGTCGACGATGCCTCGCCCGACGACAGTCGCGCGAAGCTCGAACAGATCGACGGCATCCGCCTGCATGCACGCGCAAGCAACGGCGGTTTCATCGCCGCCTGCAATGACGGTGCGGCGTTGGCACGCGGCGAATACCTGATGTTCCTCAACAACGACACCGTGCCGCAGCCGGGCTGGCTGGACGCGTTGCTCCGCACCTTCGACCAGCATGCGAATGTCGGCCTGGTCGGCGCCAAGCTGGTCTATCCGGACGGCCGCCTGCAGGAAGCCGGCGGCGTGGTCTTCGTCGATGGTTCCGGCTGGAACTATGGCCGCAACGAGTCGCCCGACGATTGCCGCTTCGCCTATGTGCGTGATGCCGATTACTGCAGCGGCGCAGCCATCGCGATTCCGCGCGACCTGTTCGCACGCCTTGGCGGTTTCGATGCGCGCTACGCGCCGGCCTATTACGAAGACACCGACCTCGCCTTCGCGGTGCGCGCCGCCGGCCTGCGCGTGGTTTACCAGCCAGCCGCGGTGGTGGTGCATGACGAAGGCACGAGTTCCGGCACCGACCTGACGCAAGGGCCGAAGGCCGCGCAGGTACGCAACCAGTCGGTTTTCGCGGAGAAATGGCGCGACGCGTTGCGCGCGCAACTTGCGCCGGGAACGATTCCAACGCCGGCGCTGCTGCATCGCAGCCAGTCGCAAGTGCTGATCATCGACGAATTGACCCCACGCCCCGATCGCGATTCAGGCTCACTACGGCTGGTGAATTTGATGCGCCTGTTGATCGACGAAGGCGCGCATGTCGTGTTCCTGCCCACCCGCCTGGAAGCGGATGGCCCCTACACGGCCGCCCTGCAACAACTCGGTGTTGAGTGTTGGCATGCACCCCAGGCCTCCAGCTTGTCAACGTGGTTGCGCGAACACGGCCCGCGCTTCGATGCCGTCATGGTCAGCCGGCATTACGTCGCATCGGAACTGTTCCCTCTATTGCGCAAACATGCGCCGCGGGCGCGCGTGCTGTTCGATACCGTCGACTTGCATTACCTGCGCGAGCGCCGCGCTGCGGAACTGTCCGGCGATGCCGCCGCCATGCGCGATGCGATGCGGACGCGCGAACTCGAACTGGCCTTGATCGCGAAGGCTGATGCAACGCTAGTGGTGAGTGAAAGCGAACACACGCTACTGGCCACCGATGCACCACAAGCGAATGTGCGCGTGCTGTCGAACGTCCACGAACTTTCGACCCCCGGACCTACGTGGTCGCAACGCCGTGATCTGCTGTTCGTCGGCGGCTTCCGCCACCAGCCGAACGTGGATGCCGTGCTGTGGTTCGCACGCGAGGTGTTCCGGCGCATCCGCGCTGCACAACCCGGCATGCAGTTCCACTGCATCGGCGGCGATGTGCCGGCCGACATCCAATCGCTGTCGAACCTCGATGGCATGCGCATCCATGGCCATGTCCCGGACCTGCAGCCTTGGCTGGATGGTTGCCGCATATCGGTCGCACCGTTGCGCTACGGCGCCGGCGTGAAGGGCAAGGTCAACCAGGCGATGGCGCATGGCCTGCCCGTGGTCGCGACATCGCCGGCGGTGGAAGGCATGCACCTGGTCGACGGACAGGATGCACTGGTGGCCGACACCGCCGAGGATTTCGCCGATGCCGTGCTTCGCTTGTACGACGACGAAATCCTCTGGAATCGCATCGCAACGCATGGCCGCGACAATATCGCCCGGCATTTCTCGATGGACGCCGCGCGCGGCGTGGTGCGCGAACTGTTCCTGTCCAACCCGCTTTGATGGCTAACCGCGCCGGGCGGACTCCACGCCGGCCATCGCCTCCAGCCGCCCCAGCAACAAGCCCAGCTGGCCGTAATCGCCAACGCGAACGCGCACATTGAGGCGGACGCGCCCATGGCCTTCGCGCAACTGCTCGGTATGCAGGCCAACGACATTGATGCCCTGCTGCGCCATCAGGGTAGTGATGTCCTTCAGTAGCCATTTTCGATCCACCGCGTCGATGCGGATCGCCACTTCGTGGCCGCCACTGCGTGCACCCCATTCCACCGGCAGCACGCGCGCCGGCTGCTTGGCGGCCAGCCGCAGGAAGGACGCGCAGTCGGGGCGATGCACGCTCACGCCACGCGCCTGGGTGAGGTAACCGACGATCGCCTCGCCCGGCAGCGGCTGGCAGCAACGCGCGACCTGCGCCAACAGGTTGTCGACGCCTTGCACGGTGACCTTGCCTGCAGCGATGGCCGACGCCGATGATTTCGCTGGCGCAACCGGCGGCGCTGGCGATTCTTCCGCCGACTTTTCGAGGTCATGCAGCGCGCGCCCGACCTGGTTCGGACCGACATCGCCCAACGCGACCAGCACCAGCAAATCGTCGACGTTGTCGACGTTGAACTTGCCCAGCACCGGCTGCAGGTCCGCATGCAGCAAGCCCAGCCGGCGCAGGTCGCGATCCAGCAATTCGCGCCCGGCCTGCAGGTTGCGCGCGCGATCCAGTTTGTTGAACCAGGCGCGCACCTTTTCGCGCGAGCGACTGCTGGCGAGGAATCCGGAACTTGCCTGCAGCCAATCGCGGCGCGGCTCCGCAGTCTTGCCGGTGAGGATTTCCACACGTTCGCCGCTGTGTAACTGGTAGTTGAGCTGGACGATGCGCCCGTCGACCTTCGCGCCACGGCAGCGGTGCCCGACCATGGTGTGCACCTGGTAGGCGAAGTCGAGCACCGTCGCACCCTGCTGCAAATCCACCACCTCGCCCATCGGCGTCAGCGCATAGACGCGGTCTTCGACCAGCTCGCCGTCCATCGCATCCAGCGGTGACACCTCGCCGTCGCGCGCGGCCTCGGCGGCCTGCTCCAGCAGTTTGCGCATCCAGGCGATGCGCTTGTCCATCGCCGCGCCGCCGGCCGCGCCGCCTTCCTTGTAGCGCCAGTGCGCGGCCACGCCGAGCTCGGCCTGCGCGTGCATCTCGCGGGTGCGGATCTGCACTTCCAGGGTCTTGCCGCCCGGGCCGACCACCGCGGTATGCAGCGAGCGGTAGCCATTGCTCTTGGGACGGGCGATGTAGTCGTCGAATTCGCTGGGAATCGGCAGCCACAGTGCATGCACGAGGCCCAAGGCGGCATAGCAGTCGGCGACGTCATCGACGAGTACGCGGAGTGCGCGCAGGTCGTACAACTCGCCGATCGGCGCATCCTTCTTTCGCATCTTTTTCCAGATGCTGAAGATGTGCTTCGGCCGCCCGGCGATGTCGGCATCGCCGATGCCTTGCGCCACAAGCGCGTCGCGCAACTGGCTCTTCGCCTGTTCGATATAGCGCTCGCGGCCGGCCCGGTTGTCGTCCAGCAGGCGGGCGATGCGCAGGTAGGTATCGGTTTCCAGCGAACGGAACGCCAGGTCTTCCAGCTCCCACTTCAATTGCCAGATGCCCAGCCGGTTCGCCAATGGCGCGTGGATGTCGCGCGTCAGCTGCGCCAGTGCGCGCTGTTCTTCCACCGGCAGCCGCCACGCCGCACGCATGCGCGACAGCTGGCGCGCCAGCACGATCGGCACCACCCGCAGGTCGCGCACCAAGGCCAGCAACAGGCGGCGCATGCCTTCCGGATTGCGACCGCCGCCATGGTCGCGATGCAGGGCCCAGACCCGGCTAGCCGCGCGCTGGCCTTCCAGCAAGGCCTGCAGGCGCTCCGGGATCTCGACCTTGGCATCCGCCGCACGCTGGTCGACATCGACCAGCGCATCCAGCAAAGCCGCGGCCATCACATCGGCATCGGCATTCAACGATACGAGGATGCGCAGGGTATCGGCCAGCACATCGGCGGCATCGCGCATCGGTGCGCCGGCTTCCGCCTGCGCCAGCCATAGTGCCGACAGCGGTTCGGGCAACGCACCCGCCGGCAGGCGCGCGAGCGCGTCGGCGTAATTCTTCCTGGCGGGAGCAGCGGTGACGGACATGGCCCTACATTAACGATGACGACGTGGAGCGGCCAGCAATCAAACGGAACGCAGGCGTTCCAGCCGTGCCGCCAATCGCTTGGGCGAGACACCACCTTTCACGCCCAGTTCCTGCGCGAACAGCTGCACCCGCAGTTCCTGCAGTTCCCAGCGCAGCGCCTGCGCTTCGGTATCGGCCGGATCCGCCGTGACCAACGCGTCTGCGAAGGGCTTGATCTCCAGCATGCGCGCCTGGTCCTTGGTCGGGTCGCGCTGCGCGCGCTCGGCACGCAACACCAGCGCTTTCAACCAGCGCGGATACTCGGCCAACACCTCCGCCGGCACATCGCGCAGGAAACCGGGGTGCGCCAATGCATCGAGCTGCGCGCGCATATCGTCCAGGTTGGCGCGCGCCCAGCCCATCAGCTTCGATTCCAGCTTCGCCCGCACTTCTGCCACCAGCGACAGGATCGTATCGGCCTGTTGCAGGCGGCGCATCGCTTCGCCAAATAGCGCCTTGCCGATGGCTTCACGGCGCTGCGCGAAAGCGTCGGCATCGCGAATCAGCAGCAGGTCGTATTCGGCGAGCGCGGCGAACGCGCCATCGACCAGATCGGCACGCAGGCGGTCGGCATCTTTCAGTCCATCGCGCCGCGGGTCCCGAGATTCGATGGCGGCGTACAGCAGCGAGATCTTCGGCTGCACCGGCAATTGCTTTCGCGCCTGCTTCATCTTGTCCGCCAGCGCGATCGCCAACAGCCGGCGCACGCCCTGCGGATGCAGGCGTTCGGCCACCTCGCGCTGCGCGTGCACGGCCAGCGACGCGGCTTCGCCATCGTCCTGCAGCGCCGGATACGCCGGCACTCCGCCTGCGCCCGGCACACTGAGCGGCACCGGCTGCACCGGAAACTCGGTCAACCCCGCTTGCGCCATGCCCTGCGCCGCATGGCGGGCGAAGGCATCGGCGGCGCGCTGACCGAAGCGGACGCGCAGTTCCGCAAGATCGCGCGATTCGGCGAGCACGCGCTTGCCATTGCTGTCGAACAGGCGCAGGTTTGCGCGCAGATGCGGTTCGATGCCGACTGCGTCGAAATCCAGCGCACTCACTTCCACACCCGACAACCGTTTCAGGAAACGCGCGAGCGCACCTTCGATGGCGTCGGCTTCAGGCTGCTGATGCGCTTCGGCAAACGCGCGACCGAAGTCCGGCGCCGGCACGAAATTGCGCCGCAACGCCTTCGGCAGCGATTTGATCAGCACGGTCGCCTTGTCGGCGACGAAGCCGAGCGCGAGCCACGACAGCCGCGCATCGTCGAGTGCATTCAACAGGTGCAACGGCACCGCGACGGTCATGCCATCGTCCACCGCGCCGGGATCGAAGCGGTACTGCACGGCGAGGCGCGCGCTGCCGAGTGCGATGTAGGCGGGATACAAGGCGGCATCGGTCTGGTCGGCAACCAGCAGGTCGTCGCGCGACCATTCCAGCAATCCCTTCTGTTCCTTCGGCAGCTTGGACACCCAGGCATCCAGCGCCTGCGCGTTGTGCACATGCGGTGGCAGCCGATCCAGGTACCAGCGCGCCTGCCAGTCCTCGTCCACCACCAAGCCGACGCGGCGCAGCTTCGCCTCTTCTTCCTTGGCCTGTTCCAGCGTGCGCAGGTTGCGTTTCAGGAACGGGCTGCGGGTGTTGATCTCGCCGGTGAGAAGAGCTTCGCGCACGAAGATCACGCGCGACTCCTCCGGGAACAGCGCGCCGTAGTGCACCGGCTTCTTCGGCGCCAGCACCAGGCCGAACAAGCTGATCTGCTCGCTGCCGAGCACGCGCCCCTGCGCACGCGACCAGTGCGGATCGAAATGACGGCGCGCCAGCAGATGCGGCAATTCGGCGATGGCCCAGTCCGGCTCGACCGCGGCATTGGTCAGCGACCAGACTTTCTCGGTGTCCAGCAAGGTGGCCGACAGCACCCACGGCGGCGGTTTGGACGCGAGATTGGAGCCGGGGAACAGCTGGAATTTGCGGCCGCGCGGGCCGTCGAACACGCCGCGTTCACCGCGATGGCCGAGCTGGGTGGGCAGGCCGGCGATCAGGGCGCGATGCAATTCGGCGAAGCCGCCCGACGCATCATTTTGCTGCCAGCTGAGTTCATCGCACTGCAGCTTCAGCTGTCGGTGCAGTTCCCACCATTCGCGCAGGCGCAGGAAGCCGAGGAATTGCTTGTCCGACCATTTGCGCAGCTGCGACTGGGTCATCTCCTCATGCGCATCACGATAGGCCTGCCACAGCTTGAGGATGCCGACGAACTCGGATTTCGCGTCGGCGAACTGCGCATGCGCGGCATCGGCGGCGGCGCGCGCATCAGCGGGGCGTTCGCGTGGATCCTGGATGCCGAGGAAGCTGGCGATCACCAGCATCTCGCGCAACACGCCATACGTGTTCGCGGCCACCAGCATGCGCGACAGCTTCACGTCGACCGGCAGCTTCGCCATCGTCCGGCCGATGGCAGTGAGCTTGCGTTGCCCGCTCTTATCGGGAATGTCGACCGCACCGAGCTCATTCAACTGCTGCCAGCCATCGGCGACCGCGCGCGAATCCGGCGGTTCCAGGAACGGGAACTGCTCGATATCGCCCAAGCCCAGCGACAACATGCGCAGGATCACCCCGGCCAGCGCCGCGCGGCGGATTTCCGGATCGGTGAACTCCGCGCGCGAAGCGAAATCCGCTTCGGAATACAGGCGGATACAGGTACCGGGCGCGATGCGGCCGCAGCGACCGGCGCGCTGGTTGGCGCTGGCCTGCGACACTGCTTCGATATGCAGTCGGTCGAGTTTCTGCCGCGGGCTGTAACGCTTGACCCGCGCCACGCCGGGATCGACCACGTAATGGATGCGCGGCACCGTCAACGAGGTCTCGGCCACATTGGTCGCCAGCACGATCCGTCGCTGCGGGCCGGGCTGGAACACGCGATCCTGGTCGCGCGCGGACAGCCGCGCGTACAACGGCAGCACTTCGGTATGCCGGTACTTGCGCTTTTCCAACGCCTGGTGGACATCGCGGATCTCGCGCTCGCCGGGCAGGAAGATCAGGGTGTCGCCGATGCCCTTGTCGCGCTGGATTTCATCGCAGGCGGCAACGATGCCTGAAATGGTGTCAGGGACAATTTCTCGGCGGGGGCGGCCAGCGGCTTCAGTCGTGTCGGAAATTGTCCCTGACACCATTTCTTCCAGCGGTCGATAACGCATCTCCACCGGATAGCCGCGCCCTTCCACGTTGACCACCGGCGCATCGTCGAAATGCTTCGAGAAGCGTTCGGTGTCGATGGTCGCCGAGGTCACGATCAGTTTAAGGTCGGGCCGCTTCGGCAGCAGCTGCTTGAGGTAGCCAAGCAGGAAGTCGATGTTGAGGCTGCGTTCGTGCGCCTCGTCGACGATGATCGTGTCGTACTTCGACAGCCAACGGTCGTTCTGGATTTCCGCCAGCAGGATGCCGTCGGTCATGAACTTGATCGCCGTGGCGTCACTGACCGCATCGTTGAAGCGCACCTGAAAGCCGACCGCGCCGCCGAGCTGCACCTGCAGTTCCTCCGCTACGCGCCGCGCCACCGAGCGCGCGGCGATCCGCCGCGGCTGGGTGCAGCCGACCATGCCAGCAGCTCCGCGCCCGGCCAGCAGGCACAGCTTCGGCAGCTGGGTGGTCTTGCCGCTGCCGGTTTCACCGGCGATCACCACCACCTGGTGGCTGCGGATCAGCTCGACGATGCGTTCGGCTTCGGCGCCGATGGGCAAGGTTTCATCGATCTTTGCCGATGGCAGACGGGCGGCGCGACGTTCGCGCTCGGCGACGGAGGCCTGCAATCTCGAGGCGAAGGCGTCGCGCAGGACCGTGTCGCCGGGCTTCGCATTCCACTTCGACCACAAGCCCAGCAGGCGGCCACGGTCGCGCGTCAGCGCGCCATCGATGGCGCGCCGGGCCTGCTTCGGCGTCGATTGTTGTTCGCTCGCAATAGGCTGCATGAATCGGCGGATCAGTAAATTTTCATCACGCGGCAACGCCGCCAGCGGCTATTGTCGCCGCAACGCCCCCGAAGGACATCGCCATGGCCAAGAAGAAGTCCCCGAAGAAAGCCGACGCGACCAAAGCCGCGAAGCCGGCGCCGGCCGCGCATGCCGACGGCGCACCGGGCATCGACATCGGCATTTCCGCCAGCGACCGCCGCAAGATCGCGGACGGTCTGTCGCATTTCCTGTCGGACGCCTTCACCCTGTACCTGAAGACCCACAATTTCCACTGGAACGTGACCGGACCGATGTTCAACGCCCTGCACGCGATGTTCGAGGGCCAGTACACCGAGCAGTGGACGGCGCTTGACGAGATCGCCGAGCGCACCCGCGCGCTGGGCTTCAATGCACCAGGCTCCTATGCGGAGTTCATCAAACTGAGCTCGATCCTGGAAGAACCCGGACTGACCGATGCCGCCGACTGGCGCGAAATGGTGCGCCAGCTGGTGGTGGGCAACGAGGCCGTGTGCCGCACCGCGCGCAAGGTGCTGGCCACGGCCGACAAGGCCGGCGACGATCCCACCGTGGACCTGATGACCCAGCGCCTGAACATCCACGAGAAGAATGCGTGGATGTTGCGCTCGCTGCTGCAGTGAGGCAGGCGACCGCGAAGCGGAAACGACGCCACGACGGCGTCGCTTCCGCTTCATCCACTCAGTTTCGACTTCGACGCCTTGCGTCCCGGTAGGCCTCGTTGACCTGCCTGGCCTTGCGCTCGGCCAGTTCCCGGATTTCTGGGCCCATGGTCGCGACCTTGTCCGGATGGTACTGGCCGATCTTCTCGCGATAGGCCGCGGCGACGTCCTCATCGCTGGCCCATTCGGAGACCCCCAGCACTTCGTGCCACGGCGCATCCGCAACCCCGGCTCCAGGATCGTCGGGATAGCCGACAGGGGCTTCGTCGTAGTCATCCGACGACTTGGTGAAAACCGACACCAGCCAGTAACCGATGGCCAGTCCGCTGGCGACCACCAACCCTTCCAGGAATGTCATGGCGCCTCCCGCTCGGACGATGGCAGGTCGGCACTTCGGTCGCCCGCCATGATGCCGTTCCTGGCGCTCAGCACACGAATCAATCGCGCATGCGTGTCCACATCGAGCATGGTCGCTGCGAACTCGCCGGCCGGAACCGCCAGCCCGCAGCGCAGGGTGACCCGCCGCACCAGGTTGATCGCGAACGGCGGGCAAGCGATCACGTCGAAGGCGATCGCGGCGATGTCCTTGCGCGACAGGTCGAGGATTGAGCGTCGGCGCGCCACGTGCGCAACGGACAGCGAGGAGACCAGGTACAACACGCCCAGCAGACCCAGCATCAGTCGCGGATCGAGGTTCACCCACAGGGCCAGCGGCAATACCAGGAACAGCAGCAGCGCGATCAATCGCGCCGGCCATCGCAACGGGCGGAGCACCGGCAGGATCACGTCCGTTGCCGGCGGATTGACTTGTGCTGACGCGCCCCAGCTCGCGCGGAAGACCGGCGCCCCCGGCGAAAACACTGCCGGCAGCACGGGATACCGCCCTGCCAGCATGAATCCGGCGCCCATCGACGCACGCCAGCGGCGGCCGCATTGCGCGAACACGACCTCGTCCCGATATAGCAGCGACGCACTGTCGAACAGATAAAACGCCGCAATACCGAGCAACAGCAGCATTTCCATCGATGCCATGCTTAGGACTCGGCGCTCTTGTCCGTGCCCTTGTCCTTGCCGCCGAAGAACTTGCGGATGCTTGCACCGAAAGCAACAACGCCTACCAGCAACAATTTCCACATCTTCAACAGGAACACACCGATCACAGCGAACAACCCCTTCTTGGCGGCAACGGCCGCCGCACCGCCGGTGACCAACGCCGCCAGCCCATATTCGGCCACATGGTCGCCGGCACGGAAGTCGGCATAGCTTTCACCGGCAGTGAAGGCGAAACCGGGCAGCTTCGACTTGAAGTCCGCGACGGAGGCTTGCAACTGTTCCGGACTGGTCAGCAACAGCACCTGCATCACGCCTCGGCGCCCCAGCAGGCGGGTGTTGTAGTTGATCGTCTCACCGCTCGAATGCTCGCCCTTCAGGCGGAAGGCCCATTCCAGCGACTTGATGGTGCCGTCGTACTGCGGCTTGAACGACCAGCCGGTGACATGGATGGGATCCCAGCCGTTCTCCTTGCGTTCCTCGTTCGCCGCTTCCGTGCCTTCGGTGACCGAGGACAGCAACGCGTCCGCATCCAGCTTCTCGTCGTCCTTGACGTAGCCGACCAGGTCGAACGAGAAGAACGCGATCCAGGACAGGTCCTGCTTCGCCAGGATGTATTCGTCGACCCCGGATTCGGGGTTCTCGGTGATGCGGTTGAATTCCTTCGCCCCGTCGGGCCCCAGGAAGGCATAGCCCTCCGGCACCTGGATCGAGGCATTCGCGCCGATCTGGCCCTTGGTCGGGCCGACCACCCAGGGAAGATCCTCGATCTTCTTCTCCTGGGCGAACACCGCGTTGGACAAGAACAGGCACGCGAACGCGAATGCCGCCAGCAAATGCTTCATCGAAACTCCCTCCGTGGATAGCCATCCCCATGGCTTTCGATGATCTTAGCGCAGCCCATCGCGCCGAAACCCGATGCCGGCGCGCAACGGACCCATCCCCGATCCCCGCCTGCGGAAGAATCCGACAGGGACGCCAGCGCCGCTTGCTACCCTAGCGGCATGCCTTCCGCCGCCCTCGCACAACTCCGCCAAGTCTTCGGCTACGACAGTTTCCGCGGCGAACAGGGCGAGATCGTCGACCAGGTCGCGGCCGGCGGCGATGCGCTGGTGCTGATGCCCACCGGCGGCGGCAAATCGCTGTGCTACCAGCTGCCGGCCTTGCTGCGCGAGGGCACCGGCATCGTGGTGTCGCCGCTGATCGCGCTGATGCAGGATCAAGTGGAGGCGCTGCGCCAACTCGGCGTGCGCGCGGCCTTCCTCAACTCCAGCCTGGATGCCGGCATGGCGGCGCAGGTCGAGCGACAGTTGCTCGATGGCGAACTCGACCTGCTCTACGTCGCACCCGAGCGCCTGCTGACATCTCGCTTCCTGTCGCTGCTGGAACGCACGCGGATCGCCCTGTTCGCCATCGACGAAGCGCATTGCGTCTCGCAATGGGGCCACGATTTCCGCCCCGAATACCGCCAGCTCACCCTGCTGCACGAGCGCTGGCCCGAGATCCCGCGCATCGCGCTGACCGCCACCGCCGATGCGCCGACCCGCCGCGAGATCGTCGAGCGGCTGGCGCTGGAAGACGCGCGTCAGTTCGTCAGTTCCTTCGACCGCCCGAACATCCGCTACACCGTTGTGGCCAAGGACGATAGCCGCCGGCAGTTGCTCGGCTTCCTCGACGAACATCGTGGCGACAGCGGCATCGTGTATTGCCTGTCGCGCCGCAAGGTGGATGCGACCGCCGCGATGCTGGCCGAACGCGGCCTGCGCGCCTTGCCGTACCACGCTGGCCTCGACGCGACCACGCGCGCCGAGCACCAACGCCGTTTCCTGCGCGAGGACGGGATCGTGATGGTGGCGACGATCGCCTTCGGCATGGGCATCGACAAGCCGGACGTGCGTTTCGTCGCCCATCTCGACCTGCCCAAATCATTGGAAGGCTATTACCAGGAAACCGGCCGCGCAGGCCGCGACGACGAGCCCTCCGAAGCCTGGCTGGCGTATGGCCTGGGCGATGCCGTGCTGCTGCGGCGGATGATCGAGGACGGCGATGCCGGCGATGAACGCAAGCGGCTGGAACACGGCAAGCTGGACGCGCTGATCGGCTATTGCGAGTCCACCGGCTGCCGCCGGCAAACCCTACTGGCGTATTTCGGCGAAGCGCATGCCGGCGCCTGCGGCAACTGCGACAACTGCCTGCAGCCGCCGACGACCTGGGATGCCACCGAAGCCGCGCGCAAGGCGCTGTCCTGCGTGTACCGTACCGGCCAGCGCTTCGGCGCTGCCCACATGATCGACGTGCTGCGCGGCGCGGATACCGCCAAGGTGCGCCAGTTCGGCCACGATGCCGTCAGCACCTACGGCATCGGCGGCGACCTCGATGCGAAGCAATGGCGCGGCGTGTTCCGCCAGTTGGTGGCGGCCGGCCTGCTGGAGGCCGATATCGAAGGCCATGGCGCACTGCGCCTGACCACCGAGGCCACCCCGCTGCTGCGCGGCGAGCGCCGCCTGCAGCTGCGTGCGGAAGCGCCGAAACCCGAGCGCAAGCGCTCGCGCACGGACACCGGCAAACGTGCCGCATCGCCCATCATCGAACTTCCGGCGGAGGCCGCCGCGCGGTTCGCCGCGCTGCGCGAATGGCGCAGCGACATCGCCCGCGAACAAGGCGTCCCGCCCTACGTCATCTTCCATGACGCCACGTTGCGCAGCATCGCGCTGGAGTCGCCGCGCGATCTGGATGCGATGTCCACCATCGCCGGGGTGGGTGCCAGCAAATTGGAGCGTTACGGAAGTGCGGTGATTACAGTGCTGGAGGCGGCGTAAACGTCACGCGGGCGGCGAGAAAGCCAGCTCATGCAATGCGGTCTTGGAATGGTGGGCCGTGATGGATTCGAACCATCGACCAAAAGATTAAAAGTCTTCTGCTCTACCGACTGAGCTAACGGCCCAAGAACCTGATTGTCGTGCCCGACATTGCGCCGGGGCGCGCATTCTAACCGATGGCGCCGTCAACGTAACGCGTGGGATCGGCCACGCCGGCTTCGGCGAAGCCTTGCGCGCGCAGGCGGCAGGCGTCGCAGTGGCGGCAGGCACGGCCTTCGGCATCGGCCTGGTAGCAGCTGACGGTCTGCGAGAAATCCACGCCCAGGCGCAGGCCTTCGCGGACGATGTCGGCCTTGCTCATGCGCATCAGGGGCGCGTGGACGCGGAAATTGCTGCCCTCGACGCCGGCCTTGGTGGCGAGGTTGGCCAACACCTCGAATGCCGCGATGAATTCCGGCCGGCAATCCGGATAGCCCGAATAGTCCACCGCGTTGACCCCGCAGAACAGGTCGGTGCTGCCCAGCACTTCGGCCCAGCCCAGCGCCACCGACAGCATGATCGTGTTGCGCGCCGGCACGTACGTGGATGGGATGCCTTCCCCGATCACATGGCCGTCGTCGTCGATGGGCACGTCGATGTCATCGGTGAGCGAGGAACCGCCGATGCTGCGCAGGTCCACGTGTACGGTCTTGTGCGCGATGGTGCCCAGCGCATTGGAAACGCGGCCGGCGGCATCGAGTTCGGAGGTGTGCCGCTGGCCGTAGCGCACGCTGAGCGCATGCACGTCGAAACCGGCTTCGCGGGCGATGGCCAGCACCACCGCCGAGTCCATGCCGCCGGACACCAACACCACGGCAGGTTTGCGGGATGCGTTCATCGGCCGGGCTCGTCGTTCCACAAGAGTTTGTGCAGCTGCATCTGGAAGCGCACCGGCAATTTCTCGGCGACGATCCAGTCGGCAAGTTCGCGCGCCGGGACTTGGGTAGCACTGGGTGAAAACAGCACGTCGCAGACCTCGTGCAATTTGTGTTCGGCGACAATATTTTTCGCCCAGTCAAAATCCGCGCGCGAACAAATCACGAACTTCACCTGGTCGTGCGGGGTGAGCAGCGCCAGGTTGTCCCAGAGGTTGCGTCCGACTTCGGCAGAACCCGGCGTCTTGATGTCCAGCACGCGCGAGACGCGCGGATCCACGCCGGCGATATCGATGGCGCCGCTGGTTTCCAGCGAAACGCCGTAGCCGGCATCGCACAACTTCGCCAGCAGTTGCAGGCAGCGTTTCTGCGCCAGCGGTTCGCCGCCGGTCACGCAGACATGGCGCGCGCCGTGTGAAGCAACTTCGGCGAGGATCGTGTCGATGTCCCACCACTGGCCGCCATGGAAGGCGTAGGCGGTGTCGCAGTACTGGCAACGCAGTGGGCAGCCGGTGAGGCGCACGAATACAGTCGGCCAGCCGGCATCGCGGGCTTCGCCTTGCAGGGACAGGAAGATCTCGGTGAGTTTCAGCCGCTCGGGCTGGAGCGGGGCCGCCGATGCGGCGGCCGCATCGGCGACAGCGTTCATGCGGGCATTTTACCGGTTGCCAGCGATCTGCATCGCACGCAGGCGATCATCCGCCGTGCGCGCCACATCACTGCCGGGATAGCGCTGCACCACCTGGTGCAGGGTCGCGTCCGCGCCGCGGTAATCCTTCAGCCCGTATTGGGCCAGACCGCGCTTGAGCAACGCACCGGGTGCCTTGTCGTGGGTCGGATAGCGATCCAGCAATGCCTGGAACTGTTCGCCCGCAAGCGCGTAGTTCTGGGTCACGTAGTAACTCTCGCCCAGCCAGTACAACGCGTTCGGCGCGTATTGGCCACCGGGATAGGCGGCCAGGAAATCGCGGAAGCGGCGCGAGGATTCAACGTAATCGCCCGTTTTCAGCGCATCGAAGGCATGCGCATAGGCACCGCGTTCGTCCATGCCGACCATCGCGTTTGCAGCTGGCGTCGTGTCGTTCGATGCCGTGGCTGCTGGCGTCACGGTGGGTGCCATTGCCGCAGGCGTCGTTGCCGTCGGCGTGGCATTGTCGCCTTCGAGGCGGTTCAAGCGCCCATCCAGATCCAGGTACTGGCTACGCTGGCCCTGCTTGGCCTGTTCCAGCTGCTGTTGCAGCTGTTCGACCTGGCCGCGCAGTTCCTGCACTTCCGAGCGCAGCTGTGAAATCTGGTTGACCAACTCCGTGCCGTTCTGGTCGCCCGCGTTGCGCGCTTCCAGTGCAGCCACGCGGTCGGCCAAGCTGGCGCGTTGTGCGGACGCCAGCGGCGATGCGATGAGCATCGCCGCCAGCAGGACGGTCATGGTCCCGACGCGCATCACTTGGCGCTGTAGACCAGTTCGACGCGGCGGTTCTGCGACCAGCAGCTTTCGCCAGATTCGTTGCAGACCGGCCGTTCCTCGCCGTAGCTGATCACGCTCAGCTGGCTGCCGGAGCCGCCGTTGGCCTGCAACGCGGAGGACACCGCGTTGCCGCGGCGCTCGCCGAGGCCGAGGTTGTACTCGCGGCTGCCGCGCTCGTCGGCATTGCCTTCCAGGCGCAGGCGCGCGGACGGACGATCGCGCAGGTACTTGGCATGGCAGCTCATCGCGGCCTGGAACTCGGGCTTCAGCGCATCCTGGTCGAGGTCGAAGTACACCACCTTGTTGCGCAGGCAAGCATCGGTATCGAGGTCGCCCGGGCCGTACGCACCGGGACGGGTGGACGCGCCGTCATCGATCGGCGTGGTGGTGGTCGTGCCGGTGCTGCCGGTATCTGTCGGCGGGGTCTCCTTGACCTTCTTGCTGCAGCCGACGGCGACGGCGCTGGCCAGTGCGACCAGGAACAGGGTGCGTGCGATGCGGGAAGCGGATAAGTTCATCGGGGATCCTTCGTCGGCTCGTTTGCGTGGAATCGAGTGTAGTGCTTGCGTGTTCAGCTTGTGTCGATGGCGTTTGGCGTTTGGCGTTTGGCGTTTGGCGTTTGGCGCTTGTGTCACTTCTTGCGATACGGCGACCACGCCGGCTCGCGCACATCGCCGTCGGACAGCACCAGCCGCTGGCGCACCCGGGCATCGGCAGAGACCGCGTACAGCACGCCGCGACGGCCTTCGCGGGCCGCGTACAGCACCATCGCACCGTTCGGGGCGAAGCTGGGGGATTCGTCCAGCGAACCGGGCGAGAGCATGCTCCAGCGGCCGCTACCCACGCTGCGGTCGTACAGCGCGATGCGATAGGTATTGCCGGCACCCTGCGCAGTGGCGATCTTCTTGCCGTCGAAGCTGACCGAAGGACTCGCGTTGTAGCTGCCTTCGAAGCTGATCCGGGTCGCGCCGCCGCCATTGGCGGACACCTGGTAGATCTGCGGGCGGCCACCGCGATCCGAGGTGAAGTACAGGCTGCTTCCGTCCGGGCTCCAGCTCGGCTCGGTATCGATGCCGAAGTGATTGGTCACCTGGGTCAGGTGCTTGCTGCCCAGGTCCATCACGTAGATATCCGGGTTGCCACCCTTGGACAACGTCAGCGCCAGACGCCCGCCATCCGGCGAGAAGCTCGGCGCGCCATTGATGCCGCGAAAGCTGGCGACCTTCTCGCGCGAACCGCTCGCGATGTCCTGGATGTACACGCCGGAATTGCCGCCTTCGAAGCTGACATAGGCCAGCCGGCGGCCGTCCGGGCTCCACGATGGCGACATCAGCGGCTCGGTGGAATTCACCACCGTGCGCGGGCCGTAGCCATCGGCATCGGCCACCATCAGCCCATAGCGCGACTGGCGACCCAATCCACTCGCGGTCACGTAGGCGATCCGGGTCCAGAACGCGCCTGGCACGCCCAGGATTTTCTCGTACACCGCATCGCTGATCTGGTGCGCAACGTCGCGCATCGCGCCGGCCGGCGCGGTCAGCGCGAAGCCGAGCAGGCGTTCCTGCTTGGCCACGTCGAACAATTCGTATTCGGTGCGGTAGCCGCCGCCATCCGGCACGCAGCGGCCGATCAGCAGGAAGTCCTGCTTGAGCATGCGCCAGGTCGGATAGGCGACATCGCTGCCCTGGGTGGGGCGTTCCGGCAGTGCGGACACATCCAGCGCACGGAACTGGCCGGAGCGGCCGAGGTCGACGCGCACCACGCCGCCCACGTCGGTCTGCCCGCAATCGCCACCAAACGGCACCACCGCGATCGGCAGGGCCGCGGCATTGCCGCCGACGATGTCGATCTCCAGCCCCTTCGATTGGGCGAATGCGCCGAGCGGCAGCACGGAACACAGGATCAGGGCGAAACGCGACGCGCGACAGGCTCGGGTCATGGGTACTCGGATTCCATCAGCAATGTGAACAGGGTCGCCGATTCATCTGTCCGAAGGATGAACGCGGCCGGACCGTGCGGCCAGCACGGGCCTTCAGCGGTCTTCGGCGATGAAGTTCAGGTCGAGATTGCGGCTGAACACGGCCTCGAACCCGGCATAGGGCAGCGGTGAGGCCTTGAGGATCGCGGCCTCCACCGAGCGACGGCCCAGTGCGTCGTATGGGCAGGACGGGGCGATGTCGACGTTGACCACCTCGCCACCCGGGATCTGGCGGATCGTGATGCGGCAGCGTTGGCCCAGCTCGACCGTTTCCGGCCGTGTCCACTGCCGGAGGATGGCTTCCTGCAAGGCCGCCGCATACTGCTTGCCAAGATTCGAATCCTGGCCGCGATTTCCCGGCGGTGGGGATGCCGGATTGCTTCCCACGGGCTGTTGCGCGCGCGCATCCGCCAGCTGCTGCGCCCGCATCTCGGCCTGTGTGCGCTCCTTCGCCGCCTGTTCGCGCTGCTTGCGGATTTCTGCAAGCAGGCGCTCGCGGCGCTGCGCATCGAGATCCACCTGATCCGGCTGTTTGCGTTTTTCTTCCTGCTCGTTCGGTACCTTCGCCACATCCGGCGATATCGCATCGCGCTGCACTTTTTCCTGCTCGACCGGTTCAGGGTCGGGCACGGGCGCCGGTGGTGGCGTGTCTTCGGCCACGGGTTGCGGCAATGGCTCTGGTTCCTGCTCGACGACAGGTTGCTCAACGACCGGCCGCGGCAATGCCTCGGGCATGCGCTGCATGGCACTGCGCATCGACGCGCTCAACGCAGACGGGTCGATCAAATCGGCTTCGATCGGATCGCCTGCGGCAGGTTCCATCATGTTGCTGCGCGTCCACTGCAGACCGGCGAACATCAACGCGAACAGCAACACGTGCAGGCCGAATGCCTGCAGCAATGCCACCCGTGTATCACTGCGCGTCTCTTTCATGCACGGGGGCTCACTTGCCCTTTCTGTCCGCCGGGTTGCCCATCAGGCCGGCGCGGCTGACCTTGGCTTCGCGCTGCAACAGCGTGAGCACCTCGTACACGGTCTGGTAATTGACATCGCGATCGCCGGCCACGTACACCGGTAATTGCGGGTCGGCCTCGATGAACCCCTTGACCTTGGCCACCAACTCCGCGCGATCCACCACCTGCGGCCGTTCAAGGCCTTCGTAGGTCATCGCCAATGCGCCGTCGCTGGCCACCTGCACCACCACCGGCTTGGTGTTCTTCTGTTCCAGCGGCTTGGCATCGGACTGCGGCAGGTTCACGTCCACGCCCACGTTCAGCAGTGGTGCGGTGACCATGAAGATGATCAGCAGCACCAGCATCACGTCGATGTACGGCACGACGTTGATCTCGGCCTTGAGCTTCTTCCTGCGATGCCGGCGGCTTGCGGTTGCGAGGGCCATGGCGTCAGTCGTCCAGGTGGGCCTGGCGCTGCAGGATCGAGGAGAACTCCTCGCTGAAGGTGTCGTAGCGCACCGCCATGCGTTCGGCACGGGTGGCGTAGCGGTTGTAGGCCCACACCGCCGGGATCGCCGCGAACAGGCCCATCGCGGTGGCGACGAGCGCCTCGGAAATGCCCGGCGCCACGGTGGCGATGGTGGCCTCCTTCATCGAAGCCAGGCCCTGGAACGAAATCATGATGCCCCACACGGTGCCGAACAGACCCACGTACGGACTGATCGAACCGACGTTGGCGAGGAACTCGAGGTTGCGCTCGAGTCCGTCCAGTTCGCGCGAGGCCGCCGCGCGCATGCCGCGTTGCGCGCCCTCCAACTGCATGCGCGCATCCACGCCACGGCGCTGGCGGATGCGGTTGAACTCGCGCATGCCGCCTTCGAAGATCGCCTCCAGTCCTTCCACGCTGCGATTGCGCTCGCTCGCGTTGGCGTAGAGCCTCGACAATTCCGCCCCCGACCAAAACGCTTCTTCGAAGCGATCCGCTTCCTTCTCCGCGCGATCCAACACCCGCTTCTTGCGCAGGATGATCACCCACGAAGCCAGCGAGGCGAATAGCAACAGCAGCATCACCAGTTGCACCGGCAGGCTGGCGTGCAGCACCAGCTGCAGGATGTTCAGACCGCCATCACCTTGCACGGCGGCCGCCTGCGTGCCGGCATCGGCCAGTTCCACCGCGGTGGCCGCGCCATTCTCGGGCAGCGCCTGCGGCAGGGATTGCAACATCGTCGACACGGGCATCAATCCAGTCTCCACTCAGTCTTGTTCGATCAGGTGTTTCTTCAATTCGGCCAGTATTGCGGCCGGGATCGCGCGCGGGCGGAAGTTCGATGCCGACAGCGCCGCGATTCGCACTTTCGCCTCGACTAGCAACCTGCCGTCGCACAGCACCTGCTGTGCGACCACGAAGCTCGCGCTGCGGCATTCAATCAGGGACACGCTGACTTGCAGCTGATCGTCCAGCCGGGCCGGCGCGCGGAAGTCGATATCCATCGCCCGCACCGCGAACACGAGGTCGTCGCGTTCGCGCAGCAATTGCTGCTCCCAGCCGCCCGCACGCAGCCATTCACTGCGCGCGCGTTCCATGAACGCCAAGTATTGCGCATGGTAGACCACGCCGCCTGCATCAGTGTCTTCCCAATAGACCCGTGCTGGGAAGGTGAACGTCCTTCCGGAAGCCGGCTCAGCCATCGAACAGTTCCGCATTGCCCGCCTTCGGCTTGAAGCCCAGGTGGCGATACGCCTTCGGCGTAGCCATGCGCCCGCGCGCGGTGCGGATCAGATAACCCTGCTGGATGAGATACGGCTCGATCACGTCTTCCAGCGTGCCGCGCTCTTCGGACAATGCCGCCGCCAGCGATTCCACGCCCACCGGGCCGCCATCGAAGGCATCGATGATGATGCCGAGCATGCGCCGGTCGAGTTCGTCGAAGCCTTCCGGATCGACCTTGAGCATGTCCATCGCCGCGCGGGCGATCCGGGTGCCGATGCTGCCGTCGCCCTTGACCTGCGCGTAGTCGCGCACGCGCCGCAGCAGGCGGTTGGCGATGCGCGGGGTACCGCGCGCACGGCGGGCGATCTCGCCAGCGCCGTCCGCATCACAGGCGATGCCGAGGATCTGCGCGGAGCGGCGCACGATGCGGGTGAGTTCCTCCGGCGAATAGAACTCCAGCCGTTGGACGATGCCGAAACGGTCGCGCAGCGGTGCGGTCAGCAGGCCGGCGCGGGTGGTGGCGCCGATCAGGGTGAACGGCGGCAAATCGAGCTTGATCGAACGCGCGGCCGGGCCTTCGCCGATCATGATGTCGATCTGGTAGTCCTCCATCGCCGGGTAGAGAATTTCCTCGACCACTGGCGACAGGCGATGGATCTCGTCGATGAACAGCACGTCGTGCGGCTGCAGATTCGTGAGCAATGCCGCGAGGTCGCCGGCCTTCTCGATCACCGGCCCCGAGGTCACCCGCAGGCTGACGCCAAGCTCATTGGCGATGACGTGACTGAGCGTGGTCTTGCCGAGACCGGGCGGGCCGAAGATCAGCACGTGGTCGAGCGCTTCGCTGCGCCCCTTGGCGGCCTCGATGTAGATCTGCATCTGCTCGCGTACCGGCTGCTGGCCGAGGTATTCGTCCAGCTTGCGCGGGCGGATGCTGGCCTCGATGGCCTCGTCCTCGCGGGTGGCGGCGGGGGCAATGATGCGGTCGTCGGTCATGCCGGGATTATCACCGAGATTCAAGCGCCGGCCGCCCTATCGCTCAGATCTCGATCTGCGCCCCCAGCTCCACCAGCCGATTGCCGGGAATCCGGAAAAAGCCGGTTGCCGGCGCGGCATTGCGATGCATCAGCGCGAACAGCTTGTCGCGCCAGATCGGCATGCCGCCGTAACGGGTGGCGACGATGGTCTCGCGGCTGGCGAAATAGGTGGTGTCCATCGGATTGAAGACCAGGTCGCACTGGTCGCAGCTGCGCATCAGCGCCAGCGGCACGTCCGGCGTCTCCATGAAGCCATAGCGCACGACCACCCGGTAGAAGTCGTTACCGGCGATCGATTCGATCTTCAGGCGCTTGTCCTTCGGCGCATACGGCACGTTGAGCGTGTCCACGGTCAGGAATACGTTCTGTTCGTGCAGCACCTTGTTGTGCTTGAGGTTGTGCAGCAGCGCGTGCGGCACCACGCCCTTGTCGGCGGTCAGGAACACCGCCGTGCCGGGCACGCGCACCGGTGGTGCCAGCATCAGCCCGGGCAGGAAGGTATCCAGCTGGATGCCCTCCTTGCGCACTTCCTCGTGCAACAGCTCGCGGCCACGGCGCCAAGTGCGCAGGATGGTGAACACCACCAGGCCCAGCAGCAACGGGAACCACGCGCCATCGAAGAATTTGGCGCCATTGGCCACCACGAAACCGACATCGATGATGAAGAACACCACGCACAGCGGCAGCACCCAGAACCGCGCCTTCGGCCACAACGCGCGCGCGACGATGGCCAGCAGCAGGGTGTCGATCAGCATCGTCACCGACACCGAGATACCGTACGCCGCGGCCAACGCCGAGGAGCTGCGGAACGTCAGCACCACCACCAGCACCAGCAGCATCAGCATCCAGTTCACGAACGGCACGTAGATCTGCCCGATCGCCTGGGTGGAGGTATGCCGCACCTGCATGCGCGGCACGTAGCCCAGCTGCATCGCCGCGCGCGCCACCGAGAACGCGCCGGTGATCACCGCTTGCGAGGCGATCACGGTGGCCGCGGTCGCCAGCACGATCATCGGGAACAGCAACGATTGCGGCACCGCTTCGTAGAACGGGCTGCGTACGTCACTCGGATTCAGCAGAAGATTCGCGCCCTGCCCCAGGTAGTTCAACATCAACGAGGGCAGCACCAGCCCATACCAGCCATAGCGAATCGGGCGTGCGCCGAAATGCCCCATGTCCGCGTACAGGGCTTCGCCGCCAGTCACCGCCAATACCACCGCGCCCAGGATCAGTACCGAATGCCAGCCGTGGGTGAAGAAGAAATTCATCGCCCACCACGGATTGAAGGCCTTCAGCACTTCGGGGGCCTGGATCAGGTTGTACACGCCAAGCCCAGCCAAGGTGAGGAACCACAACACGGTGACCGGCCCGAACACCTTGCCCACTTTTTCGGTGCCGTAGCGCTGGCTCATGAACAAGGTGAGCAGGATGACCACCGTGATCGGCACGATGTAGTGATCCAGTTGCGGCGCGGCAACGCGCAGGCCCTCCACCGCCGACAGCACCGACATCGCCGGCGTGATCACGCTGTCGCCGAAGAACATCGACGCACCGAAGATGCCGAGGATGCCGACGATGTAGACCGAGCGCCCGCCCTTCGGCAGGGTGCGCTGGGCCAGCGCCATCAACGCCATGATGCCGCCCTCGCCCTCGTTGTCGGCGCGGGTGATGATGGTCACGTACTTCAGCGTCACCACCAGCATCAGCGCCCAGAAGATCAGCGAGAGGATGCCGAGCACGGTGTCGTGATCCGGGGTCAACCCGAAGTGCGGCGCGAACGCCTCCTGCAAGGCATACAGCGGACTGGTGCCGATGTCGCCGAACACCACGCCGATGGCGCCCACCACCAATCCGGCTAGGCCGACATGGGCATGACCGTTCGGTTGCGGGAGGGGAATCTTGCTGGAAGAAACAGAATCGGACATTCGGTTCCGGGAAACCCCGGCCTCAGCGAAGCGCGGACTGTAGCGCTTTACGGATGATGGCGGCAGCCTCGTCGCCATCGGAAGCGGCCTTGCGCGCCATGCGCTCGGCCTCGGCGGGCTTGTAGCCCAATGCCTGCAAGGCGGTGATCGCTTCGCTGAGCGGATCGCCGGGCAATCCGCTGGCGCTGGCCAGTGCGCCACTGCCCAGGTCCGCCGCGCGATCGCGCAGCTCCACCACCATGCGCTCGGCGGTCTTCTTGCCGATGCCGGGAATGCGCGTCAGCGCGGTCACGTCGCTGGCCTGCACCAGCCGCGCGAAGTCATCGACCGATACGCCGGACAGCACCGCCAACGCGATTTTCGCGCCGATGCCGCTGACTTTCTGCACATCGCGGAACAGGCGGCGTTCGGTTTCGCGCAAGAAGCCGTACAGCGAGACGCTGTCTTCCTTTTGCGCGTAGTGGGTGAACAGGAACACTTCGCGACCCACGTCCGGCAAGTCGTAGAACGTGCTCATCGGCGCTTCCAGCTCGTAGCCGACGCCGTGCACTTCGATGACGAGCCACGGCGGCGCCTTGTGGATCAGCACGCCCTTCAATCGTCCGATCATCGTGATTTCCTCCAGGCGGTGCGCGTCGCCACGCCCAGCCGGTTCGCCGTCGCGCGCACATGCGCATGAGTGATCGCCACCGCCAGCGCATCGGCCGCGTCCGCCTGCAGTTTGCCCTGCAGTCCCAGCATGATGCCGACCATGTGCTGCACCTGTTTCTTGTCGGCGCCACCGCTGCCGACCAGGCCCAGCTTGATTTCCTTGGCCGCGTATTCGCTGACCGGCAGGTCGCGCGCCACGCAGGCGGCGATCGCCGCGCCGCGCGCTTGCCCGAGTTTCAATGCGGACATCGCGTTGTTGGAGAGGAACACCTGCTCGATCGCCACTTCATCCGGCGCGTATTCCTCGATCAGCGCCCACAACCCGTCCAGCAACTTGCGCAGGCGCAGCGGGAAGGATTCGGCATCCAGCAGCACCAGCGGCTGGTGGTGCACATGCACGACCTTGCCATCGGCGGCCACGTCGATGATGCCCACGCCGGTCCGTTGCGAACCGGGGTCGATGCCGAGGATGCGTGTCACGTCGCGGAGCCGCGTCGTCGTGGCTTACGCCGCGGCACCCAGGTCGGCGTTGGCGTACACGTTCTGCACGTCGTCCATGTCTTCCAGCCACGCCAGCAGCTTGGTCACCTGCTCGGCGGTGTCGCCTTCGACCGCGATATCGTTGTCCGCACGCATGGTGACTTCGGCGAAACCGGGGGCCAGGTTTGCCGCTTCCATCGCCGCCTTCACCTCGCCAAAAGCCTCCGGCGCGGTGATCACGTCGATGGCGCCGTCGTCGTACACGGTCACGTCTTCGGCGCCGGCGTCGATGGCGGCTTCGGTGATCGCGTCTTCATTCGCGCCGGTGTCGTAGCTGAGCACACCCTGCTTCTTGAACATGAAGGCGACCGAGCCTTCGGTGCCCATGTTGCCGCCGAACTTGCCGAACGCGTGGCGCACATCGGCCACGGTGCGCACGCGGTTGTCGGTCAGGCAGTCCACGATCACCGCCACCCCGCCGGGCGCGTAGCCCTCGTAGCGGATTTCCTCGTACTCCACGCCTTCCAGCTCGCCGGTGGCCTTCTTGATGGCGCGCTCGATCACGTCCTTGGACATGTTGACCGCCAGGCCCTTGTCGATGGCGCTGCGCAGGCGCGGGTTGCCGGCCGGATCGCCGCCACCGGCGCGCGCCGCCACGGAGATCTCGCGGATCACCTTGGTGAAGATCTTGCCGCGCTTGGCGTCGACCGCATTCTTGCGACCTTCGATGGAAGGACCACGTCCCATTGCATCGTCCAGCTGAAACTCGAAGTCGCGAATTATACGGCCGGCGTTTCGACGGCGTACTCGAAGCGGCCATGGCGCAGGAAATGTGCGGTCTGTCGCACCGCTGCGGCCGACAGCACCAGCCCGGTATGGCTGCTGTGGACGATGCAGTGGTCGGTGAGGCCCGGCAGGCGGGTTTCGTCCAGCCCCACGGTGCCATCCGAGCCGCCTTCGAAGCGGGCGAACAGCCGGCCCATGCCGCGCGCACGGTCGCCGGCCACCACCCCGACCTCGGCCGCGCCCTCCCAACGCTCCAGCCCACCCCGCAGCAGCGGTGCGCTGCGCCCGAGCAGCGGCCGCGCCCAGGGCAGTGCGGCCAGGTTGCGTGCGGTCAGGCTGCCGCGCAGCGGCGAGCCCAGGCAGACCACCCGCGCCACCGCCAGTTCCGGCGCGGCACGCAACGCTTCCAGTGCGATCAGCCCGCCCAGGCTGTGGCCGACCAGCGCATCGGTGGGCTCGCGCCGCAGGCGCTCGATCAACCGTGGCACGGCACGTTCGGGGCCATCCAGCACGCTGGCATAGCCAAACAATTCGGTCTGGAAGCCCTGCGCGTGCAGCCGAGCCGCCAACGGCCGCAGCCACCAGTCCGCGTTGAGCAGGCCATGTACCAGCACGATGCGCTGGCCTTCCCGCACTGCATGAGTGGAATCGTGCATGTCGTGCAGCATACGGCCGCATCCCGCGAACGGCCGATGCGCGACGGGTTTGCCGATGCCGCCACTTCACCGTACTTTCAATGCATGACTTCGCATACCGATCCGGCGCAATGACGGCCGTCCGCCCCCGCAACCACAGGCCATCGCGCTGGTACGCGGGGCTCGCCGCTTGTTTGCTCGCACTTGCCGCCCATGCCTCCGATCCGGCACCCGCGCCGCAGGACGATGGCCCCTATGTGTTCGATGCCGGCAAGCAGCTGGACGCGGTGTGGATCTGCGGCGGACAAGTGCAGCGCACATCCGTCGCACGCACGGCCACGTTGCCGCCGCGTTGCGGCTATCCGCATGCCATCGATGTCCCCGCCTCACTGCCGCCTGCGGTCTCCAAGGCCGCCGCCACGCCCCGCATCGTCGCCGTCTCCGATATCCACGGCCAGTACGACCTGCTGCTGCGCCTGCTGCGCGCGAACAAGGTCATCGATGCCGACGACAACTGGGCGCTGGGCCGCGACCAGCTGGTAATCGCCGGCGATGTCTTCGACCGTGGCGCCGCGGTCAACGAAACACTGTGGCTGCTGCTGCGTCTGCAACAACAGGCGCAACAGGCTGGCGGCGCGGTGCATTTCCTGCTCGGCAACCACGAAACCATGGCGCTCGGCGGCGACCTGCGCTACGTGAACCCGAAGTACCTGCAATCCGCGCGCCTGTTGAAACGCTCCTATCCCGGCCTGTACGCCCGCGACACCCTGCTGGGCCAATGGCTGCGCACACGTCCGGTGCTGCTGCAGGTCGGCGATACCCTGTTCCTGCACGGCGGCGTGTCGCCCGCCGAGCTGGAACTGGCGCTGCACATCGAGCAGACCAATGCCGCCTATCGCGCCTCGCTGGGCAGGTCGAAAGCCGAGGTGCACGCCGATCCCGCCACCGCGCCCTTGTACGACGGCAAGCAGAGTCCGATCTGGTATCGCGGCTATTTCGACGGCCAGCTGGGGCCGGACGAAGTACGCGCGTTGACGCAGCGCCTGGGCTTGGCGCGCATCGTGGTGGGACATACCACCATGAACCACATCAGCAGCCTGCATGGCGGCCGCGTCATCGCCATCGACAGTGGCATCAAGCGCGGCGAATCCGGCGAATTGCTGTTCATCGAAAACGAAAGACTGAGCCGTGGCCTGCTGGATGGCAGTCGCGTGCCATTGCGCGAATTCCCGGGTGCGCCGCCCAGAGAAGACTAGATGTCGGTCCACGAGAGAAGCGGAAGCCTTCACAAACTTGCACCGTTGACAATGCCAACATCCCGTTGATCAATACAGCCAAAGCCAACGGAGGTCGATCATGCGATTGCTATCCCGTCTCTTCGTCATCGTCCTGGGTCTTGCCGGAGTCGGCGTTGCGATAGGTGGGGGGCGGCTGATCGGGCTTGGCGGCTCGTGGTACTACCTGTTGGCGGGGCTGGCATGGCTCCTCGCTGCGGTACTGATGTGGCGCGGTCGAAGTACTGGCACTTGGATTGCGATCGCAACAGCCATCCTCACCGTGCCATGGGCCTTGTGGGAAGCCGGTTTCGCCTTCTGGCCGTTATTTGCGCGCCTGATGGTTCCGATCGGCTTTGCCGGCCTGGCCGCAGTGTTCACGCCTGCATTGACCGGGGGCGCGAACAAGCGGCCGTTCTACGGCATCGCCACTGCCGCTCTAGTTCTGTTTGTTGCCGGTTTTGCCGGCACTTTCATGGAGCATGGCGCCATTCGCCCGCCGTCCGGCGTCCCGGGTTATACGCTTGCCAAAGGCGACAACACGCCCGCCAACTGGACCGCCTATGCGCGCGACACCCGGGGGCTGCGCTACTCCAAGTTCAACCAGATCAACCGCGACAACATCGACAAGCTCGACCTGGCCTGGACCTTCCGCACCGGTCGCGAGAATGTCGGCCTGGACCAGAACACGCCGCTGCAAATCGACGACACGATCTATTCCTGCACCACCACCAACGTGGTCATCGCGCTGGACGCCGATAGCGGCAAGGAGAAATGGCGCCACGATCCGAAGGTGAAAGGCGTCATGTGGCAGCGTTGCCGTGGCCTGGGCTATTACAAGCTGCCCGAAGCGCAGCAGGTGGCCGGCCAGGCCTGCAACGAACGCCTGGTCATGACCACCATCGATGCGCGCCTGATGACCATCGACGCCAAGACCGGCGCGCCCTGCGCGGGCTTCGGTACCAACGGGCAGGTTTCGCTGGCCGGGGAGATGGGCCAGATCAAGCCCGGCTTCTACTTCCAGACCTCCGCGCCACTGGTGGCGCGCGACAAGATCGTGATCGGCGGCTGGGTGGCCGACAACCAGGAAGTGGGCGAGCCTTCCGGCGTCATCCGCGCCTTCAACGTGGTCACCGGCGAACTGGAGTGGGCCTGGGACCTGGGCAATCCGGCGATCACCAAATATCCGCCGCCGGGACAGACCTATACCCGCGAAACGCCGAACATGTGGACCACCGCGGCGTTCGACGACGAGCTTGGCCTGATCTATGCGCCGCTTGGCAACACCACGCCTGACTACTACGGCGCCAACCGGCCCAAGTTCTCGGACGAATACAACGCGACGCTGGTCGCGCTGGACGTGAACACGGGCCGCGAGCGCTGGAAGTTCCAGACCGTCCATCACGACATCAACGACTACGACCTGCCCGCGCAACCGGCGCTGATCGACGTGCCGGACCTCAAGGGCGGCACCGCCAAGGCGATCATGCAGACCACCAAGCGCGGCCAGGTGTTCCTGCTCGACCGCGCCACCGGCAAACCCATCGCCGGTGTGGTCGAGAAGCCCGTACCGCAGCAAGGCGCCGCGCCGGAGGAAACCCCGCACCTGTCGCCCACCCAGCCCTATTCGGTGGGAATGCCGACCATCGGTGCGGAAACCCTCACCGAAAAGAAGATGTGGGGCGTGACCACCTTCGACCAGCTGCTGTGCCGCATCCAGTTCCGCAGCTACCAGTACTTCGGCGACTTCACCCCGATCGGCGTCGACCACTACACCATCCAGCAGCCGGGCAACATCGGCGGCCTCAACTGGGGTTCGGTGTCGGTCGACGTGCCGAACAACCTGGTCTTCATGAACGATGTCCGCGCGCCGTCGATCTTCACCTTGATGCCGTCGGACAAATACCCGGCGTTCGCCAAGAAGGTGCATGCGGACGGCACCGGCCATGGCCCGTCGCCGATGCACGGCACGCCCTATGGCGTGGCCACCGAAATGTGGACCTCGCCACTGGGCGTTCCCTGCGTGTCGCCGCCGATGGGCACGATCACCGCCATCGACATGAACACCCGCAAGATCGCCTGGCAGGTGCCGGCCGGCACCACCGAACAGTTGGGGCCGCTGGGCATCAAATCGCACCTGCCGATGCCGATGGGCATGCCGACCTATGCCGGCACCACGGCCACGGCTGGCGGGCTGGTGTTCTTCGCCGGTTTCCAGGACTACTACCTGCGCGCCTACGATGCGGCGACCGGCAAGCAACTGTGGAAGTACGCCCTGCCGGTGGGGTCTTCGGCCACGCCGATGACCTATGTCTCGCCGAAGACCGGCCGGCAGTACGTGCTGATCTCGGTCGGCGGCGCACCGTATTCGGCGGACACCGGCGACTACGTGATGGCGTTCGCGCTGAAACAGTAAGCCTGCCGCGTCGTGCCGAACATCGCGCCTCTGCACGGAGGCGCGATGTTCGATATCAGGCAGATCACACTTGGCTGGGTCGGACGACCGGCTTAGCCGCGGCGATACATGAATTCGCGATCGCGCTGCTCGCCGACGATGAACTCGTACTCGGCCACGAAGCCGAACCCGTGGCGCTCGTAGAAGCGCTGCGCGCCGAAGTTCTCCGACCACACGCTGATCCATAACGTGCGCCGGCCGTCGCGCTCCAGCCAGGCCAGCGCCTGCTGGAACAGCGCATTGCCGACTCCACCGTTCTGCGCGGACTGCAGCAGGTACAAGCGCTTGAGCTCGCCGTCTTCCTGTTTTACGTCCGCATGCGGCAAGCCGCAGCGGCCGGCCTGCGCGTAGCCGATGGCCTGGCCATCGCGCTCGGCGATCCACAGCGCGTAGTCCGGATCGGCCAGCACCTTGGCATAGGCGGCCTGCGAATGGCTTTCGTCGAGGAAGGCCTGCAGATCCGCCGGCGTGTACAGATGCGCGAAGGTTTCCACGAAGGTCTGCGTGCCCAGCACCGACAACGCGGCTGCGTCATCGGGCGTGGCGCGGCGGATCGCGGCGGTCATGCCTCGGGTCGCACCTGGATATGCACTTCGGCCAGTTGCGCATCCGGAATCGGGCTGGGTGCACCCGTCATCAGGCACTGCGCGCCGGTGGTCTTGGGGAAGGCGATCACGTCGCGGATCGATTCGGTGCCGGCCATCAATGCGGCGATGCGGTCGATGCCGAACGCGATGCCGCCATGCGGCGGCGCGCCGTACTTCAGCGCGTCGAGCAGGAAGCCGAACTTGGCTTCGGCCTCTTCCGCGCCGATGCCGAGCAGCTCGAACACCGCGCTCTGCATCTGCGAATTGTGGATGCGGATCGAACCGCCGCCAATTTCATTTCCGTTGAGCACCATGTCGTAGCCGCGGCTAACCGCGGTCTTCGCGTTCGCGCGCAGGTCGTCGATGGAATCCACCGCCGGCGCGGTGAACGGGTGGTGCAACGCGACGAAACGGTTTTCGTCGGCATCCCACTCGAACATCGGGAAATCGGTGATCCACAGCGGCGCCCAGCCATCCGCGATCAAGTTGAAGTCCTTGCCAGCCTTCAGGCGCAGCGCGCCCATGAAGTCGCTGACCGTCTTGTAATTGCCAGCACCGAAGAAGGCGATGTCGCCCTTGTGCACACCGGCCAGTTCCAGCAGCGCCTTGAAGGCTTCGTCGTCGAAGAACTTGGCGATCGGCGAATTGACCGCGCCGTTCTCGTCCAGCTTCACGTAGGCCAGGCCCTTGGCGCCATATTTGGCGGCGTGCGCCGCGTACTCGTCGATCTGCTTGCGGCTGAGTGCGGCACCGCCGGGGATGCGCAGCGCGGCCACGCGCCCATCGGGATCATTCGCCGCCGCAGCGAACACCGCGAACTGGCTGTCCTTCAGCACATCGGCGACATCCACCAATTCCAGCTCGATGCGCAGATCCGGCTTGTCCGAACCGTAGCGACGCATCGCCTCGGCATAGGTCATGCGCGGGAATTCGGCTGCAAGCTCCACGCCGGCGACCTCGCGGAACACGTCGCGGATCATCGCCTCCACCGTGTCCTGTACATCGCGTTCCTCGACCCAGGCGAACTCCATGTCGAGCTGGGTAAATTCCAGCTGGCGGTCGGCGCGCAGGGCCTCGTCGCGGAAGCAGCGCGCGATCTGGTAGTAGCGATCGAAGCCGGCCATCATCAGGATCTGCTTGAACAGCTGCGGGCTCTGCGGCAATGCGTAGAACTCGCCCGGATGCATGCGCGCCGGCACCAGGAAGTCGCGCGCGCCCTCGGGCGTGGCCTTGGTCAGGATCGGCGTTTCGATGTCCTGGAAATTGCGCGCGTCCAGCCAGTGACGCAGTGCGCTGACCAGCTTGGTGCGGGTGCGCATCTTGCGCTGCATGTCGGGGCTGCGCAGGTCCAGGTAGCGGTAGGTCAGGCGGGTTTCTTCGCCCGCGTTCTCGTGCTGGTGGTACGGCAGCGGCTCGGCGCGGTTGAGCACCTCGATTTTTTCCGCCAGCACTTCCACCTTGCCGGTGCGGATCTTGTCGTTGACCGCCTGCCGCGCGCGCACCGTACCGGTGACCTGCAGGCAGCTTTCCAGCGCCAGGTCCTTGGCGGTCTGGAACAGCGCGCCCATGTCCGAATCCACCACGATCTGCGCCACGCCTTCGTGGTCGCGCAGATCGGTGAACACGGTATGGCTTTGGACACGGTTGGTGTTGACCCAACCACACAGGGTGACGGTCTGGCCGATCAACGCCTCGTCGATCAGGCCGCAGAAATGGGTACGCATGAAAACTCCGGGAAGACGGCTTCCGGCAGCGGGGCTGACCGGGGAACCGGCCATTTTACCGGGCCTGAGGGTCGCGTGCCCGCTCATTGCCCCGCACGGGCGACCCGCTACCGGGGCACGGATCAGGCCGGGATCGCGACCAGCAGTTCGGGCGACCAGGTGACACTGCGGTTGCGGCCAGTACGCTTGGCGGTCAGCAGCGCGATGTCGGCGCGATGCAGGAGATCCGACAGGGACTCGCCCGGGCGCCATTCCGCGACCCCCACGCTGGCAGTCAGGGCAAATCCCTCGACCTGGATTTCGGCGATCCCGGCCCGCAGCGCTTCCGCCAGCGCCTGCGCCTGCAGGATCGACATGCCATGCAGTAGCAGCGCGAATTCCTCGCCACCCAACCGGCCGATCAGCCGCCCATTCCCGCCGGCCGATTGCAGCCGCTTGGCGGCTTCCACCAGCATCTGGTCGCCGATCCGATGGCTGCCCTCGTCGTTCAGCCGCTTGAAATGATCCAGATCCACGAAGCAGGCGGAAAGCGCGCTGCGCGTATCCATGCCACCGACCAGCGCCTCGCCGGCCTCGATGAAATGCCGGCGATTCAGCAGCGAGGTGAGCGCGTCAATCCGCGCGTACTGTTCAAGCTGCATCGTGGCCAAGAAGTGGCCACGGCGTGCCCGGTCGACGATCACATGGGAAAACAGCGCCACCGATGCACCCACCAGCGCCTGCATCCAGTAGGCCAGCCAGAGCGTGGCGCTGGCATCGGTGCGCACCAGGGCAACCGTGCCGGCCAAGTAGGAGAGCAGGATCATCACGATCACCGGGCCAAGCCGCGCCCAGAACGGCGCGATCACCAGCGGCGATGCGATATACAACGGCAACATCAATGCAATCGTGTCGTGCGGGCCTGGCAGCGTCATCAGCGCGCAGGACAGGCAGTACAGAGACATCAGCAGCACGCCGATCCATGCGAACGCCGCCGAACGCGTCAGCTTCTGCATCCCCAGGCCGACGGACACCAGCACGGCCAGCAAGACGTACAACATGGGGGTATGCAGCCATGTATCGAACGGGATCCCGGTCAACAGGCTCTGCAGGTAGATGAACAACATCAACATCGGCGCTGGGAACATGACCAATACGCGAAGCAGCGTGCGCTGCCGGTTGAAGGTCATGTTCCGGTAAGCGGCTTCCCGCTCTGTCGCAAAACGCATGGCGGCCTCAAGAGGCACTACTTGGGGAAGGAGTGTGTGCCGCCGCAAGTGCAATCGCAAGCAGGCCTATGCCCAACGAATCAGGTACCTATGGCGCCATTCAGCTAGCCGGATCGGCCGGCTTTGGCGCGACGGCCGGCTTCGATTCCGGCTTGCTCTCGGGCTTGGCTTCAGCGGGGGCTTTCACGCCGTCCCCGCCCTCGCCGGCCAGGTTGCGCTTCTTGTCGCCGTCTTTCTTGAAGTCGGTTTCGTACCAGCCGCCGCCAGACAAGCGGAACTGCGGCGCGGTCAGCTGGCGACGCACCGAGCCTTCGGCACCACAGGCCGGGCAGTTGACCGGGTCGGCATCGGACAGCTTCTGCAGGCGGTCGAAATGATGACCGCAGGCATCGCAGGCGAAGGCATAGATCGGCATCGGGGTGTTCCACGGAATCCAGCGTGGATTGTGAGGGCCACGGCCGCAGATTCAAGGCCGCCGTTCCAGCGCCGTTGCGTTATTGGCGGGTATCGTCTTGCCAAACTCGTCCTGGAAACCCGCTCATGCAGACCCGTGCCTTGCTCGCCGCCACCGTGATCGCCCTTGGACTTGCCGGCGCCGGCTGGTTCGCCTCGCAAGGGATGACCAAGCTGCGCACCGCGGACCGCTACGTGACGGTCAAGGGCTCGGCGGAAAAGATCGTGGATGCAGATCTGGTGGTCTGGCCGCTGTCGCAGACCGTCGGCGGCAACGAACTGGGCGCGGTGCAGACCCAGCTCAACGCCAATACCGCCACCATCCGCGATTTCCTGACCAGCGCCGGCTTCAAGGACGACGAAATCGTGGTCAGCCCACCGCGCCTGGAAGACCGCTGGGCGTACTCCTATGGCGACAACCGCCCGCCGGAGCGCTACCGCTACTCGAACACGGTCACCCTGCGCAGCAGCCGGGTCACCGAAGCGCTGGCCGCGCTGCGCCGCAGCGGCGACATCGTCGCCAAGGGCGTGATGCTCAATACCGAGGAAGGCGGCGGCCCGGATTTCGATTACACCAAGCTCAACGACATCAAGCCGGCGCTGATCGCCGAGGCGACCAGCAACGCGCGCAAATCGGCCGAACAGTTCGCGAAGGATTCCGGTGCGCGCATCGGCGGCATCCGCAGCGCCAACCAGGGCGTGATCAGCATCGAGAACCGCGATGCCGGCAGCCCGCAGATCAAGAAGATCCGCGTGGTGACCACGGTCGAGTACTTCCTGAAGGACTGACGCCCGCGCTTAGTCGTACAGCGCCAGCAGTTCCGCCTCGGCCTCTTCGAGTTCGTTGCGCAGCTGCAGCTGCAGGCGGCCGATGTCGGCCACTTTCCCGGCATCGGCATACACCGCCGGATCGGCCATTTGCGCGTCGCATTCGGCCAACTTGGTTTCAAGCCGCGCCACCCGTTCCTCGGCTTTCTGCAGCTTGTGCGGATTGATCTTCGATGCCGGCTTCGCGGGCGGCGCGGCGACGGCCGGTGCCGCCTTGGGCACGGGGGTCTTCGGGTTGTCGCTGCCCGGACGCGAACGCAACCACGCCGCGTAATCGTCGAGATCGCCATCGAACGGTTCGACGATGCCATCGTGCACGCGCCAGTACTCGTCGCTCACCAGGCCGATCAGGTGGCGGTCGTGGCTGACCATCACGATCGCGCCGTCGAAATCGGACAGCGCCTCGGCCAGTGCTTCGCGCATCTCGAGGTCGAGGTGGTTGGTGGGCTCGTCCAGCAGCAGCAGGTTGGGCTTGTTCCACGCCAGCAGCGCCAGCGCGAGGCGGGCCTTTTCGCCGCCGGAGAAATTGTCGATGACCTCGAACGCGCGGTCGCCAGGGAATTGCCAGCCGCCGAGGAAGTTGCGGAACTCCTGGGTCGCGGTGTTCGGCGCGAGTTCCTTGAGGTGGTCGATCGGCGAGGTGCCGGCCACCAGCGATTCCACCGTGTGCTGGGCGAAGTAGCCGATGCGCAAATCGGGATGCGCGACGCGATCGCCGCTCATCGGCGCCAACTCGCCCACCAGGGTCTTCACCAGGGTCGACTTGCCGGCGCCGTTGACGCCGAGCAGGCCGATGCGGTCGCCGGCCTCCAGCCCGAAGCCGACGTTGCGCAGGATGGTGGCGCCCGGACCGTAGCCGCAATCGGCATCGCGTAGCGAGAGCAGCGAATTCGGCAAACGCGCCGGCGCTGGCAACTGGATGCTGACGCCGCGTTCCACCCGCACCGCCTCGGTGCCGGCCAGCTTTTCCAGCCGCTTCATGCGTGATTGCGCCTGCCGCGCCTTGCTGGCCTTGGCCTTGAAGCGGTCGATGAAGCTTTGCAGATGCGCGCGTTCGGCCTGCTCCTTGTCGTGCGCGATCTGCTGCTGGCGCAGGTGCTCGGCGCGCTGGCGCTCGAACGCGGTGTAATTGCCGACGTACAGCTTCGCCTTGCCGTCGTGCAGGTGCAGGATGTGGGTGGTGACGTTGTCGAGGAACTCGCGGTCGTGCGAGATCACCAGCAAGGTGCCGTCGTACCGCTTCAGCCATTCCTCCAGCCAGACCACCGCGTCGAGGTCGAGGTGGTTGGTGGGTTCGTCGAGCAGCAACAGGTCGCTGGGCGTCATCAGCGCGCGCGCCACGTTCAGGCGCACCCGCCAGCCGCCGGAAAAATCCGCCACCGGCTTCTCGTGTGTCTCCGCCGGGAAGCCCAGGCCATGCAGCAGGCGGCCGGCGCGGGCGGTGCCATCGTAGCCGTTGACTTCCTCCAGCCGCTGGTGCGCTTCGGCCACCGCCTCCCAATCTTCGTTGGCGAAGGCGTTGGCTTCGGCCTGCACCGCCGCGTGGACGGCGGCGTCGCCGGATAGCACGAAGTCCAGCGCGGGATCGGGCAGATGCGGGGTTTCCTGCGCCACGCTGGCGATGCGCGCCTTGCCCGGCAAGTCGATGTCGCCGCGGTCGGGCTCCACATCGCCCATCAGGGCAGCGAACAGGCTGGACTTGCCGGCGCCATTGCGGCCGACCACGCCCACGCGGTAACCGGCATGAAGGGCCAAGTCGACATCGGACAGCAACAGGCGTTCGCCCCGGCGCAGGGCGAAATTGCGGAAGGAAATCATCCGGATATTGTACTTCGCGGCCCCGCCTGAATCGCCGCTCAGGCAAGTCTGCGCCGGGATGCGAAGATAGGGGCCGACCCAGACGAGGCCCCGCATGCCGCACCACACCTCGCTCATCGCCATGCTCTGCATCGGTTTCGTGATGGCCTGCGCACTGGGCATGCTGGCGCAGCGGCTGAAGCTGTCGCCACTGGTGGGCTATCTGCTGGCCGGCGTGCTGGTCGGCCCGTTCACCCCGGGCTTCGTGGCCGACCAGACCCTGGCGCCGCAGCTGGCCGAAGTGGGCGTGATCCTGCTGATGTTCGGCGTGGGCCTGCATTTCTCGCTGCGCGACCTGCTGGACGTGAAGAACGTGGCGATTCCCGGCGCGCTGGGGCAGATCGCCTTCGTCACCACGCTCGGCACCGGCTTCGGCCTGCTGCTGGGCTGGGACACGATGGCTGCGGTGGTGTTCGGATTGGCGCTGTCGGTGGCCAGCACCGTGGTGGTGATGCGCGCGCTGGAGGAACGCCGCCTGCTGGATACCCGGCGCGGGCGCATCGCCATCGGCTGGCTGGTGGTCGAAGACCTGGCGATGGTGTTGGCGCTGGTGCTGCTGCCGGCGATCGCCGGCGCCTTGGGTGCGGGCGAAAAGGTCGGAGCCACCGGCATCATCGGCGCGCTGGCGTGGACGCTGCTGAAGGTCGCCGCGTTCGTGGTGTTCATGCTGGTGGTCGGCCGTCGGGTGATCCCGCGCGTGCTGGAAAGCGTGGCCGGGATGGGCTCGCGCGAACTGTTCACCCTATGCGTGCTGGCCATCGCGCTGGGCGTGGCCTATGGCGCGGCGGCCTTGTTCGATGTGAGCTTCGCGCTGGGTGCGTTCTTCGCCGGCATGCTGCTCAACGAATCCGAACTCAGCCACAAGGCGGCGGCCGATTCGCTGCCGATGCGCGATGCCTTCGCCGTGTTGTTCTTCGTCTCGGTGGGCATGTTGTTCAACCCCGAGATCCTGGTCGAGCATCCATTGCTGGTGCTGGCGACGGTGGCGATCATCGTGTTCGGCAACGCCTTCGTGGCGTGGTGCATCGTGCGGATGATGAAGCTGCCGCAGCTGACCGCGCTAACCATCGCCGCCAGTCTGTCGCAAATCGGCGAGTTCTCTTTCATCCTGGTTGGTCTGGGCCTGACCCAGAAACTGATCCCGCAGGAAGCGCACGACCTGGTGCTGGCCGGCGCGCTGCTGTCGATCATCGCCAATCCGCTGCTGTTCACCTGGCTGGATCGCTGGCAGCAAAAGCAGCAGCCGGGTACGGCGGCGACCCAGGTGCTGGCCGACAATTCCGAAGTGCCGGAAGACATCGGCGGCCACGCCATCGTGATCGGCTACGGAAGAGTGGGCAAGGAACTGTCGCGTCTGTTGCAGGATCGCGGTGTGCCGATGGTGATGGTGGAAACCGACTCGGATCGCGTCGAACAGGCACGCAAGAACGGCCTGATCACGGTGCGCGGCAATGCGGCATCGGAGAAAGCGCTGAAGGCGACCCGCCCGGACACCGCGCAGCTCGCGATCCTCGCCATCCCGCAGGCGCTGGAAGCCGGCGAAATCATCGCCAAGCTCAAGAAAATGAACCCCGAGATCAGCGTACTGGCCCGCGCCCACAGCGAGGCCGAAGTGAAGCACCTGCTGGGGCATGGCGCGGATGCCGCGGTGTTGGCCGAACGCGAACTGGCCTATTCGCTGGCGGACATGGTGATGGCGACGCCGCCGTATCGCCCACCACGAGTGGAGGCGGCACCCGCCGCAACCTAAGCGCAAAAAAGCGGGCCGTAGCCCGCTTTTTTGTTGGCGAAGGGAATGCCGCGCTTACTTCACGAACACCAGCTTGCCGCCATCGGCGTCCACCTTGACGGTATCGCCGTTGCCGAAACGGCCAGACAGGATTTCCTGAGCCAGCGGATTTTCCAGCTGCTGTTGAATCGCACGCTTCAGCGGACGCGCGCCGTAGACCGGATCGAAGCCGACATTACCCAGCAGGTCGAATGCCTTGTCGGACAGTTCGATGCGGATGCCGCGCTCGGCCAGCCGCTTCTCCAGCCCGCGCAACTGGATACGCGCGATCTGCTTGATCTGCTGCTTGTCCAGCGGGTGGAAGACCACGATATCGTCCAGCCGGTTGATGAACTCCGGGCGGAAATGCGCCTGCACCACGGCCATCACCGCGGCCTTCATCTGCAGGTAAGCCTCCGGCGAATCGTCGCCGTCGAGTTCCTGGATCTGGTGCGAGCCCAGGTTCGAGGTCATCACGATGACGGTATTGCGGAAGTCCACGGTGCGGCCCTGGCCATCGGTCAGGCGACCGTCGTCCAGCACCTGCAGCAGGATATTGAACACGTCCGGATGCGCCTTCTCCACTTCGTCCAGCAGGATCACGCTGTACGGGCGACGGCGCACGGCCTCGGTGAGATAGCCGCCTTCCTCGTAACCCACGTAGCCCGGGGGCGCACCGATCAAGCGCGCCACGCTGTGCTTCTCCATGAACTCGCTCATGTCGATGCGCACCATCGCGTCCGGGCTGTCGAACAGGAATTCGGCCAGCGCCTTGGTCAGCTCGGTCTTGCCGACGCCGGTGGGCCCGAGGAACAGGAAGGAACCGCTCGGGCGATTCGGATCGCTCAGGCCGGCGCGCGAACGACGCACCGCATCGGAGACCACCTTGATCGCCTCTTCCTGCCCGACCACGCGGGTGTGCAGCTGGTCTTCCATCTTCAGCAGCTTTTCGCGCTCGCCTTCCAGCATCTTGCTGACCGGAATGCCCGTCCAGCGCGCCACGACCTGCGCGATCTCTTCAGCAGTGACTTTGTCCTGCAGCAGGGTGAAACCGGATTTCTCCGCTTCCTGCGCCGCCTTCAGTTGCTTGTCGAGTTCCGGCAGCGTGCCGTACTGGATCTCGCTCATGCGCGCGTAGTCCTGCGTGCGCTGCGCGGCTTCCAGTTCGAGCTTCGCGGCCTCGATCTGCTCCTTGATCTTGGTCGCGCCCTGCAGCGTGGCCTTCTCTGCCTTCCAGACTTCATTGAGATCGCTGTATTCGCGCTCCAGCGTGTCGATCTGTTGCTGCAAGTCGGCCAGGCGCTGCTTGGACTCGGCATCCTTCTCCTTCTTCAACGCCTCGCGCTGGATCTTGAGCTGGATCAGCCGGCGCTCCTTGCGATCGAGCTCTTCCGGCTTGGAGTCGATCTCCATGCGGATGCGCGATGCGGCTTCGTCCATCAGGTCGATGGCCTTGTCCGGCAATTGCCTGTCCGCGATGTAGCGGTTGGACAGCGTGGCCGCCGCGACGATGGCGGGATCGGTGATTTCCACCCCGTGGTGCACGGCGTATTTTTCCTTCAGGCCGCGCAGGATGGCGATGGTGTCTTCCACCGTCGGCTCGCCCACGAACACCTTCTGGAAGCGGCGCTCCAGCGCGGCGTCCTTTTCGATGTATTTGCGGTATTCGTCCAGCGTGGTCGCGCCGATGCAGTGCAGCTCGCCGCGTGCCAGCGCCGGCTTCAGCATGTTGCCGGCATCCATCGAACCCTCGGCCTTGCCGGCGCCGACCATGGTGTGCAGTTCGTCGATGAACAGGATGATCTGACCTTCATTCTTCGACAGGTCGTTGAGCACCGCCTTCAGCCGCTCCTCGAATTCGCCGCGGAACTTGGCGCCGGCGATCAACGCGCCCATGTCCAGAGACAGCAGGCGCTTGCCGCGCAGGCCTTCCGGTACCTCGCCATTGATGATGCGTTGGGCGAGGCCTTCGACGATCGCGGTCTTGCCCACGCCGGGTTCGCCGATCAGCACCGGGTTGTTCTTGGTACGCCGCTGCAGGACCTGGATGGTGCGGCGGATCTCTTCATCGCGACCGACGACCGGATCGAGCTTGCCGCTCTCGGCGCGCGCGGTCATGTCGATGGTGTATTTCTCCAGCGCCTGGCGCGCGTCTTCCGCGTTTTCGTCCTGCACTTTCTCGCCTCCACGCAGTTTGTCGATGGCCACTTCAAGTTTCTGTTTGTCCGCACCCGCTGCCTTCAATGCCTTGCCCGCCGGGCCGGAATCGTCCAGCGCGGCGAGCAGGAACAGTTCGCTGGCGATATAGGCATCGCCGCGCTGCTGGGCCAGCTTGTCGGTGACGTTGAGCAAGCGGATCAGGTCGTTGCCGGCCTGCACATTGCCGGCCTGCCCGCTGACCTTGGGCAGCGCGTCCAGCACCTCGGCCAGCCGCTCGCGCAGCACCGGCACGTTGACGCCGGCCTGCGCCAGCAACGGGCGCGTACCGCCGCCTTGCTGGTCGAGCAGTGCCAGCAGCAAATGTGCAGATTCGATGATGGTGTTGTCGCGGCCCACGGCCAGCGACTGCGCGTCGGCAATGGCCTGCTGGAAGCGCGAGGTGAGTTTGTCCATGCGCATATGGAGGAATCCTGTCGATGAGAGAGAGGGGCCGCCCCACGGCCCAATGTGATTCAGATGAGGTTTCCGCGGCGTGATTCAAGCCGGTTCGCGCCGCGCGTTTGGCTTGGGTTATGGTCGCGACTGCCCGACCCGGAACCCGCCCCATGACCCGTTCCCGCATTCTCGTCTGCGGCCTGCTGCTGGCCTTGTCCGCGCGCCCCTGCTTCGGTACCGGGCCTTCCTCCAGTGAACAACGGCTGCGCGCCTCGATCGAGGCCGACCAACCGCATGCCATCGCCCTGCTGGAACGGCTGGTCAACCAGAATTCCGGCTCCCTGAACCTGCCAGGCGTGACCGCCGTCGGCAAGATGGTGCGCGCCGAACTGGAACCACTGGGCTTCGACGTGCAGTGGATCGACATGCGCGCGACCGGACGCGCCGGGCACCTGGTCGCCACCCACAAGGGCAACGGACGCGGCAAGCGCATCCTGCTGATCGGCCACCTCGACACCGTGTTCGAGCCCGACTCACCGTTCCAACGCTTCGTGCGCAATGGCGATACAGCGACCGGCCCCGGCATCGGCGACGACAAGGGTGGCGTGGTGATCATCGTCAGCGCATTGCGTGCCATGCACGCTGCCGGCACGTTGCGGAACGCCGATATCAAGGTAGTACTGACCGGCGACGAGGAATCGGCGGGCACACCGTTGGAGGCCGCGCGCGCCGACCTGGTCGCAGCCGGGAAATGGGCGGACGTGGCACTGGAATACGAAGAACTGATCGTCGATGGCGGCCAGGACCATGCAACGGTCGCGCGCCGTGGCGTGGCCGATTGGGAACTCACGACAACCGGCATCACCGGCCATTCCGGTAGCGTGTTCGGCAACACCCTTGGCTATGGCGCGAACTACGAACTGGTGCGCATCCTCGATGCCTTCCGACGCGAACTCCCGGAACCGAACCTCACCTTCAATGTCGGCCTGATGGTCGGCGGCACGCCTGCGATGCTGGAGCCGGGTGGCGCGCGCGGCAGTGCTGCCGGCAAGACCAATATCATCGCAGAGCGGGCTGTTGCGCGCGGCGACCTGCGTGCGATGACACCGGAACAGGAAGCGCGCGCCCGTGACCGGATGCAGGCGATCGTGGCGGCACACCTACCGAAGACGGGCGCGTCGCTGGTGTTCGACGATGCGTACCCGCCGATGGCACCGACCGAAGGGAACCGTGCGTTGCTCGCCATGCTCAACCAAGTCAATGCCGATTTCGGACTGCCCGCGATGAAGGAATGGGATCCGGCCAAGCGCGGCGCTGCCGATTCCAGCTTCGTCGCCGCCGATGCCGACGTGCTTGCTGGCCTGGGCGCGGCAGGCGAACACGCGCACGCCGAGGGCGAGACGGTCGACCTGGCCAGCATTCCCCGCCAGGCACTGCGCAGTGCGGCGCTGATCGACCGGCTGGCGCGCATGCCACGATGACCGAGGGCTGGTACCTGTACCTGCTGCGCTGCCGTGGCGGCAGCCTGTATGCCGGCATCACCACTGATATCGAGCGCCGCTTCCGCGAACACGCGGAAGGCCGTGGCGCGAAATACACTCGCGCGCATCCACCCGAATGCGTGCTCGCCAGCCGCGCCTATCCGGATCGCGCCAGCGCCTCGCGCGCCGAGCACGCGCTGAAGCAGCAGCCGAAGGCGCGCAAGCTGGACTGGTTGCTGCAGGCGGACGCTCAGGCCGGCGCCAGCCAACCCTCATAACGGATGATCCTGCCGACCAGCAGCAGCTCGGCTTCGACCACGAATTCGTAGCGGCCGTCCTGCTCGCTCTCGCGGCAGCGCACGCCCTTGAACCAGGCCGTCGGCAGCGGCAACACACCGAACAGACGCACGCCTTCGACCCGCCACCAGATCACGCCGGCATTGGCCAGCAACGCATGGCGGAACTGCAGCGGCCCGATGCGCTCGCGCAGCAGGCCGCCCTTGAATCGCAATCGCGACTGCATGCGCATGCCACCGAAATCGCGACGCCAGGTTTCGCCCATGGCGTCGGTGGCGAACTCGACCGTGATCGGCACGTCCTGCATCGCCTTCGGCAAGCCGGCGATCCGCGCGCACACGCGCGCCAGCGGATTACTGCCGCGCTGGATGGTCGCGCTACCGGCATAGCGCGCCGTCCCGCGCACCGCATGCAAGCGGCGTACGCTTTCCGGCAGGTTGAAGAACGCCGCGCCCAGCACCTGCTGGAACAGCGTCGGCCGTGCGGGATCGTTCAAGGCGACATCCAGACCAGCGTCGCCATCCGCCCCGTGCGCTGGTCGCGACGATGCGAGAAGAAGCGCAGTGAATCGGAGATGGTGCAGACGCCGCCACCGTGGATGTGTTGTGGATCGATGCCCGCATCGGCCATCCGCATTCGCGCAATCGCGAACATATCCACCCACCAATGCCCGGGACGCGTGGCAACGAAGGCCATTGCCGCACGCTTATCGTGTGCCATGAACCGCTCACGCACTTCATCGCCGATTTCATACCGCTGCGGCCCTGCGGCGGGCCCGATCCACGCCTGCAGTTGCGCAGCCGGCGCGCGCATTGCCGCCAGGGTCGCTTCCAGCATGCCGGTGGACAATCCGGGCCAGCCGGCATGCGCGGCGGCGATCTCGCTGCCGTCGCGCGCCGCGAACACCACCGGCAGGCAATCGGCGGTGAGGATGGCCAGTACCTTGCCTGTTTCGGACGTCACGGCCGCATCGGCTTCCGGCTCGTCGAAGTCAGGTTCGATGACCACATCGACGCCATGCACTTGCTTCAGCCAGCGCGGCGCCGAGGGCAGCCCCAAGGCGACTTCAAGCTGGCGACGGTTCTCCAGCGCGGCTTCGATTTCGTCGCCGCTGCGCAGCCCCAGATTGAACGTATCGAACGGCGCTGCGGACACCCCCAAGCCGTAACGCGTGGTGGTCAGCGCACGCACGCCCGGCGGCGCCGGCCAGTCGGCATCGATCCACACCTTCATCGGCGTGTGCGCTCTGCCCCGGCATGCGCCACCGCGTCCTTGCGCAATTCGGCCATCAACTGCTGCATGTCCTCCGGCACCGGCGCACTGCAGCGGATCGGCTCGCCGGTGACTGGGTGTGCGAACTCCAGCACTTCCGCATGCAGGGCCTGGCGCTTGAAGCCGCGCAATTCTGCGATGAACTCGTCGGACGCGCCTTTCGGCAACTTGAAGGAGCCGCCGTACAGCGGATCGCCGACGATCGGATGCTTGAGGTGCTGCATGTGCACGCGGATCTGGTGGGTACGGCCCGTCTCTAGCCGGCATTCCAGCGCGGTGTGGTTGCGGAAGCGCTCGCGCAGGCGGAAATGGGTGACCGCGTCCTTGCCGTCCTCGCGCACGGCCATGCGGATGCGGTCGCGCGGGTGACGGTCGATGGCGGCATTGGCGGTACCGCCGGAGACCAGCGCGCCAACCACCACGGCCAGGTACTGGCGATGCACTTGGCGATTGGACAGCTGTTCCACTAGCGCGGTGTGCGCCGGCAGGTTGCGCGCGACCACCATCACCCCAGAGGTGTCCTTGTCCAGGCGATGGACGATGCCGGCACGCGGCAGCAGTTCCAGCGACGGATCGCGGTGCAACAGGGCATTGACCAGTGTGCCGTCGGGATTGCCCGCCCCCGGATGCACCACCAGCCCGGCCGGCTTGTTGATCACGAAGACGTCGGCATCCTCGTACAGGATGTCCAGCGGGATGTCCTCGGCCACCGCGTGGGTCTGGGTCTCCTGCACGGCACTGAGGGTGACGGTTTCGCCTCCTCGTACCGGGTCACGGCCGCGAACGGATGCGCCATCCACGGTCACATCACCGGATTTGACCCAAGCCGAGAGCCGGGAACGCGAGTATTCGGGGAACAAGTCGGCCAGCACCGCGTCCAGCCGGCGGCCGGCGGCGGATTCGGGGACGATGGCGTGGCGCGGTTCGACAGTGCTGGTCATAGATTGGTTCCGGCCCCGCGCGGCAAGCGCCGGCAGCGGGTTGGGCATGGTTCAAGCATCGGGCTGTTATTATCCGCCCTTCATGCCTCCGGCGCCCGTTCGATGCCCATGACCCTGCGTTCTTCCCTGCTGCGCCCCGTGTTCGTGATTGCCCTCATCGCTCTGGTCGCCGGCAGCGGCTGCGCCCGGATGAAGGGCATGTTCAAGGACGAGGACAAGAACGAAGGCCTGCCGGTCAGCCAGTTGTACGACAAGGCGCATGGCTACATGGAAAGCGGGCGCTGGAGTGGCGCCAGCGAGACCTGGAGCCGCCTGGTCGCGCAATATCCGTATGGTCCGTACACCGAACAGGCCATGATGGAACAGGCCTATGCGCAGTACAAAGCCGGCAAGCACGACGACGCGGTGTCCACCATCGACCGCTTCATCCGCACCTACCCGACCCACAAGAACATCGCGTATCTCTATTACCTGCGCGGCCTGTCCAACATGGCGCGCAACACGGTGTTCCTGTCCAGGGCCTTCAAGCTGGACATGAGCAACCGCGACCTGCAGGCGCCGCAGCAGGCCTACAACGATTTCAACACGGTGGCGACGCGCTATCCGAACAGCGCCTATGCCGCCGATGCGCGCCAGCGCATGGTGTTCCTGCGCAACGAATTCGCCCGCTTCGAGCTCAACACCGGCCTGTACTACCTGCGCCGCGGCGCCTGGGTGGCCGCCGCCGATCGCGCCACTTACCTGCTGGAAACCTATCCGCAAAGCGAATACCAGAACGATGCGGTGGCGATCCTGGGCGAGTCTTACACCCGCCTCGGCAATACCGTTCTGGCCGCAGATGCGCGGCGCGTGCTGGAACAGAACGACCCGCAGCATCCGTGGCTGGCCGGTCACTGGCCGCGCGGCAACCGCTTCTACAACCGCCTGAATCCGTTCGGCGGCGACAAGTAAGTAATCCTGCCGACAGGCTGGGCATCCGCAAGGCCGGAGCGAGGCATTCGCTCCGGCCTTTTTCGTTCAACCCCGTTTTGGCCCGCCCCGCGTTCGTGGAAGACAGCCCCGGCACACACGCCGGCCCCATGCTGCCTACCGCACAGGATGCCACCGATGACCGCGTACCTTCCCGCCCGCCTGCTATCGCTCACCGTCGCCGCGATCTTGCTGGGCGGTTGTTCCATGCACCGCGAAACGGTTTCCGAGGCGGATGCCTCCGCCACTGCGGTCGCCGCCAACATCGCCCATGAAGCCGTGGCGAAATCAGTGCCTCCACCGGCGCCACCCGCGCCCGTTGGATTGATGGCCCCGGCCGCAGCCGCAAGTGCCTCGCTGGATGCCATTGCCATCAGCGGCAGCCGCATGCGCGCAAGCAGCGAGACAAAAGCGACCGCCACCAGCAAATCGGAACGCGAAGAAGCACGACAACAGGCGCAATCCGGCACCCTGACTGCCGGCGACTACGACGACTTGCTCAATCCACGCCAGTACGCGCGTTACGCCGAGCACTACCTGCAGGAGCATGCCCAGACCGGGCTGCCCTTCGTCGATACGCGCACGCCGGTGAAGATTCGCGTGACCGGCAGGGATGGCCAACCGGTCGCCTTCGCCGACGTCGCAACGATCGACAACCGAGGCAACACGCTGCGCCTGCCAACTGCCGCCAATGGCACTGCCGTGTTTTTCCCGTCGCTGGACGAACTACCCGAACGCCTGCAGTTCAGCGTGGATGCGAAAGGATCGCCAAGCGTGCAGCGCACGGTCGACCTGGCGCGGCTCGGAAGCGACCGCACGCTGACGGTCGAACTACCCATCGCCGGTCACGCACCAGCCGCACTCGACCTGCTGCTGGCCATCGACACCACCGGCAGCATGGGCGACGAACTGCGCTACCTGCAGGCCGAGCTGGACAGCATCATCGCCTCCCTGCGCCGCATCCGCACGGGCACCGACATCCGCGTCGGGCTGGTGGTGTACCGCGACCAGGGCGACGAGTACGTCACCCGCACCGTCGCCTTCACCCGCGACTTGGCCGACCTGCGCCGCCAACTGGGCGAACAGCGCGCGGACGGCGGTGGCGATTATCCCGAAGCCGTGGATCGCGCCTTCGCCGACGCCAATCGCTTCGACTGGCGCAAGGATGCGACCAAGGTGATGCTGCATGTCGCCGATGCACCGCCGCACGACGAACTCGCCGACGAAGCATGGGAACAGGCGCGGGCATTGCGCGCGCGTGGCGTGCACATCGTGCCGGTTGCCGCCAGCGGCGTGGCCGACGAAGCCCAGTACCTGATGCGCTCGATGGCCGCCCTCACCCAGAGCCGCTACATCTTCCTGACCGACGACAGCGGCGTGGGCCTGCCGCATGCGGAACCGGACGTGCCCTGCTACATCGTCACCCGGCTGGATGGCCTGATCGAACGCGTGGTCGCATCGCTGCTGACGGGGCACCGCGTGGAGCCTCAGGCCGATGCCGTCCTGCGCCACACCGGTGACTACGATCGCGGTGTGTGCCGGTCGACCCGCCAGCCGCGCATCGCGCAATGATGGAATGGATCAATGCGGCCGGTTGCACGCCGACGGCATTCAGGCTCATCCGCGATAGCCATTGGTAATCGGATAGCGCCGCTCGCGACCGAACGCGCGGCGGCTGACCTTCGGCCCGGGCGCAGCCTGATGCCGCTTCCATTCACCGATACGCACCAATTTCAGCACTCGGTCCACGGTAGCGGCATCGAATCCCGCCGCCACGATTTCCTCGCGCGACTGCTCCTGGTCCACGTAGCGCAACAGGATCGCGTCCAGCACGTCGTACGGCGGCAACGAGTCCTGGTCTTTCTGGTTTTCGCGCAGTTCCGCCGACGGCGGACGCTCGATCACCGCTTCCGGAATCACCCGATCACCAACGGTGTTGCGCCAACGCGACAACGCAAATACTTCGGTCTTGTACAGATCCTTGATCGGCGCGTAGCCGCCGCACATGTCGCCATAGATCGTCGCGTAGCCCACTGCGTACTCGCTCTTGTTGCCGGTGGTCAGTAGCAGGCCGCCGAACTTGTTGGAGAGCGCCATCAGCAGCGCGCCACGGGCGCGTGACTGCAGGTTTTCCTCGGTGGTATCCACCGGCTTGCCGGCGAAGGTCTCGGCCAGCGTGTCCAGGTAGCCCTGGAAGGGTTTTTCGATGGGCAGCGCGATCAGCTTCACGCCCATCGCATCGCATTGTTCCTGCGCGAGGTCGTTGGACATGTCCGCGGTGTAACGCGAGGGCATGCGCACGGCCGTCACGTTCTCCGGCCCCAGCGCATCGGCGGCGATGGCCAGCACCAGCGAGGAATCGATGCCGCCGCTCAGGCCAAGCCACGCCTGCTTGAAGCCGTTCTTGTGGCAGTAGTCGCGAGTGCCGCGCACCACCGCGCGCCAGGCCAGCGCGTCGCGGCTTTCATCACCATCCTCGATCCACTTCACCGGCGCGAAACGGCGCGATGCCGGATCGAAATCGACCACCAACCACTGGTCGGTGAATGCCGCTGCGGCTGGATGCACAGTGCCATCGCCATCGGCCACCACCGATGCACCATCGAACACCAGCGCATCCTGTCCGCCGACCACGTTGAGATACGCAATCGCCGCGCCGGTCTCGCCCACGCGCTGCGCAAGCAAGGCATCGCGTTGCGCATGCTTGTCGCGCTCGAATGGCGAGGCGTTCGGTACCAGCACCAGTTGCGCGCCCGCCGCCACGGTTGAAGCAATCGGCTCGGCGAACCACAAGTCTTCGCAGATCACCACGCCGACCTGCGTGCCCTTGACCTCGAACACGCAATCGTCGCGATCCGGATCCACGTCGAAATAACGACGTTCGTCGAACACCGCATAGTTCGGCAGTTCGCGTTTGCGGTAGGTCTGTTCGATACCGCCATCGCGCAGCACGCTGGCCGCGTTGTACACCACCGCGCCCGCCGCCTGCGGCCAGCCGACTACGGCAACGATGCCGCGCACGTTCGCGGCGATCTCGTTCAACGCGGTTTCGCAATCGCGCAGAAACGAGGGCCGGTACAGCAGGTCTTCCGGTGGATAGCCGGACAGCGCCAGTTCCGGGAACAACACGATGTCCGCTGCGTATTCGTCGCGCGCCTCGGCAATCATCCGCGCGATGCGCTCGCGATTGCCGGCCACGTCGCCGACCGGGAAATCGAACTGCGCCATCGCGATGCGGAGCGTTTGCGTCATCGATGCATCCTCGAAAAATGCGAAGGGCCGCATGCGGCGGCCCTTCGATGCTACTCGCTGTAAGCGAGGTTCGGAGCGAGCGAGAAGGCGTCAGCGGGACGCGCAGCCGGCGCGCAGGAGGCGAAGCGTACTTGAGTACGTGAGCCTCCGAGCACTGGCTGGGCGAGCCCGATCACGCCTTCGCAGCCGCTCCGAATTACTTGGCCAGGCGCTTGGCGATGGCCGCCCCCAGGTCACCCGGCGACTTCACCGTAGTCACGCCCGCCGCTTCCATCGCGGCGAACTTGCCTTCAGCCGTGCCCTGACCACCGGAGGCGATCGCACCGGCATGCCCCATGCGCTTGCCCTTCGGCGCGGAGGCGCCGGCGATGAAGCCGACCACCGGCTTGGTCACGTGCTTGCTGATGTACTCGGCCGCTTCTTCCTCGGCCGAACCGCCGATCTCGCCGACCATGATGATGCCTTCGGTCTGCGGGTCTTCCTGGAACAGCTTCAGCGCGTCGATGAAGTTGGTGCCGTTGATCGGGTCGCCACCGATGCCGATGCAGGTGCTCTGGCCGAGGCCGGCATCCGTGGTCTGCTTGACCGCTTCATAGGTCAGCGTGCCACTGCGCGAGACGATGCCAACCTTGCCCGGCATGTGGATGTGGCCCGGCATGATGCCGATCTTGCACTCACCCGGGGTGATCACGCCGGGGCAGTTCGGGCCGACCAGCACGGTGCCCGGGTAGCCCTTCAGCGTGTTCTTCACGCGCATCATGTCCAGCACCGGGATGCCTTCGGTGATGCAGACGATGACCTTGATGCCGGCATCAGCCGCTTCCAGGATCGCGTCGGCCGCGAACGGCGGCGGCACATAGATGACCGAGGCATCGGCACCGGTCGCCTTGACCGCTTGTTCCATGGTGTCGAACACCGGCAGGCCCAGGTGCTGGGTACCGCCCTTGCCAGGAGTGACGCCGCCCACGACCTTGGTGCCGTAGTCGAGCATCTGTTGCGCGTGGAAGGTACCCTGCGAGCCGGTGAAGCCCTGCACCAGCACCTTCGTGTTCTTGTTGATCAAAACTGCCATTTCGGATTCCTCGAAGGTGTGGATCAGGCGGCGTTGGCGACGGCCGCAACCGCCTTCTTCGCGCCATCGTTGATGTCGTCGGCCGGGGTGATGGCCAGGCCGGAGTTCTTCAGCAGTTCCTTGCCGGCATCCACATTGGTGCCTTCCAGGCGCACGATCACCGGCACCTTGACGCCCACTTCCTTGACCGCGGCGATGATGCCCTCGGCGATCATGTCGCAACGGACGATGCCGCCGAAGATGTTGACGAAGATCGCCTTCACCGTCGGCGAGCGCAGGATCAGCTTGAACGCTTCGGTGACCTTCTCCTTGTTGGCGCCGCCGCCGACGTCGAGGAAGTTGGCCGGCTCGCCGCCGTTCAACTTGATCACGTCCATCGTCGCCATCGCCAAACCGGCGCCGTTGACCATGCAGCCGATGTTGCCGTCCATGGTCACGTAGTTGAGGTCGTACTTGGAGGCGAGCACTTCGGTCTCGTCTTCCTGGCGGGTGTCGCGCATCGCCACCAGGTCCGGATGGCGGAAGTTGGCGTTGTCGTCGGAATTGATCTTGCCGTCGAGCACGGCTAGGTCGCCGTTGGTGAGGATCGCCAGCGGGTTCAGTTCAACCAGCGCCAGGTCCTTGTCGTTGAACAGCTTGAACAGGCCCAGCATGATCTTCGACAGCTGGCCGACCTGCTTGGCGTTCAGGCCCAGCGCGAAACCGAGGTCGCGGGTCTGGTAGGGCTGCAGGCCCTGCACGTAGTTCACGTGCAGCGTCTTGATGGCTTCCGGCTTCTCGTGCGCGACCTGCTCGATGTCCATGCCGCCTTCCGCCGAGGCGATGAAGGTCACGGTCTGGGTGGCGCGGTCGACCAGCACCGAGAGGTACAGCTCCTTGGCGATATCGGTGGCCTGGGTGACCAGCACCGAATCCACCGGCAACTCGACACCGGCGGTCTGGTAGGTCGCCATCTTGGTGCCCAGCATGGCCTTGGCGTAGTCGCGCACTTCGTCCAGGGTCTTCGCCAGCTTCACGCCACCGGCCTTGCCGCGGCCGCCGGCGTGGATCTGCGCCTTGACCACCCAGAAATCGCCACCGATCGCCTTGGCGGCGGTCACCGCCTCGTCGGGGGAATGGGCAACCTGCCCGGCGGGAACGTTGATGCCGTAGTCGCCAAACAGCTGCTTGGCCTGGTATTCGTGGAAATTCATGGGTCACCCGGGAAAGAGGACGGATCGCCGCGTTCGCCAGCAAACAGGCTGGGCGCGGGTAGAACCGGCATTTTAGCGTGTTGCGCCGCCGCATGCCGGCATCCCGCATACTTCCGGCCAATGTCGAATACCGCCGCCAGCATGGCCCCCCGGGAAGCGATCCGGCGCGAGCTCTACCTACTCACCCTGTACCGGATCTTCGAGGCGGCGGTGCTGTGCCTGGTGCTGTTCAGTCCGGTGGGCGCCTTGATGGGTGAGCCGCGCCACCTGCTACTCGGCCAAGGGGTGGCGATCGCTTACCTGATTGGTGCGATCGCACTGTTTGCAGCAGGCCGCCACGGAGACATCCGCACGCAGACCTTGCTGGGCGCCGCGTTAGACATCGCCGCTGCGGCACTGGCCATGCATGCCTTGCCCCAATCCAGCGCCGGCATTGCCATGATGCTGTTGTTCAACGTCGGCGCCGCGGCGTTCCTGCTGCCCATCCGGCTTGGCCTGGGCATGGCGGTCGCCGCCTCCATCGCACTGGTCGGCGAGTACCTCTGGAGCCTGCTGGGTGGCGAGAGCGCCACCCGCCCCTTGGCCGAGGTGCTGATGTTCGCGGTCAGCTATGTGGCGATGGCCACCCTCACCAACCAGATTGGCCGGCAAATGCGTGCCAGCGAGGCCCTGGCCGAACGGCGCGGCAGCCAGGTCGCCAGCCTGGCCGAAGTCAACGAACTGATCATCCGGCGCATGCAGACCGGCGTCCTGCTGGTCGACGCCGCCGGCGAGATCAAGCTCGCCAACGAGGCGGCAATGGTGCAGCTGGGTGGATTTACCGAAGGCCGGCGCGACCTGTTGCTGGCGGCACCACAACTTGCCGCGCGCTTGAAGCGTTGGCGCGAAAGCGGAGACACGGATCCGAAGCCCCTGCAGCTGGCGCCCGACCTGCCCGAGGTACAACCGCGCTTCGCACGCCTGCTGGCCGAAGACGACCAGGCGCTGATCTTCCTGGACGACACCTCACAGGTTGTACGTCGCGCCGAATCCCTGACCCTCGCTGCGCTGGGCCGCTTCTCCGCCAGCCTGGCGCACGAGATCCGCAACCCGCTGGCGGCAATCAGCTATGCAACGCAGCTGCTGGAAGAGTCGCGCGAGATTCCGGAAGCCGATCGCCGCCTGCTGGAGATCATCTACCAGCAGACCATGCGCATGAATGGCATCGTCGAGAACGTGCTCGGCCTGGCCCGGCGTGAACAGGCGCGGCCCGACCACGTGGAACTGACCGCCTTCGTCCACCACTTCGCCGACGACTATCGCAAGAGTCACCCCCTCAACGACGACCAACTGGAAGCCTCCGCCACTGCGCCGTTGGTCGCCATGGTCGACCGGCGCCAGTTGCAACAGGTCGTCACCGTGCTGGTGCACAACGCATTGGTCTACGGCCGCCTGCCGGGCGAACCGGCACGGGTCGGCATCCGCGTCTATACCGGCGAGCACGGCAATCCTGTGCTCGATGTCACCGATCGCGGCCCGGGCATCCCGGAAACCGTGGCCCGGCAGCTGTTCCGCCCCTTCTTCACTACCTCCGGCGAAGGCACCGGGCTTGGCCTCTACATCGCCCGCGAGCTGTGCCTGGCCAATCAGGCCAGTCTGAACTTCGTGCCGATCCCCGGGGGCGGCGCCTGCTTCCGCATCCACCTACCCGGCGCACGCGCCATCACCACGGCCTGACCCCCCGCTCAAAGCGATGCGATAGCCGCATCACGTCGCACTTGGACGCTGCGCGGCAACGCGCTATCGTGAATCCATGACAGCCCCTGCCCGCAGCACCCAGGCCAGCGCCCTGATCGTCGATGACGAGCGCGACATTCGCGAACTGCTGGTGCTGACCCTGGGGCGAATGGGACTGCGCTGCGACACCGCCTCCTCACTCACCGATGCCCGTGCCATGCTGCGGCAGAACCGCTATGCGCTATGCCTGACCGACATGCGCCTGGCCGATGGTTCCGGCGTGGATCTGGTGCGTGAAATCGCCCAGCTGTATGCGGAAACCCCGGTGGCGATGATCACCGCGTTCGGCAACCAGGATGCCGCGGTCGGCGCGCTCAAGGCTGGCGCCTTCGATTTCGTCAGCAAACCGGTGGATCTCAGCGTGCTGCGGGGTCTGGTACAGCATGCTTTGAAGCTGGGCAGCGACTCGCGCAAATCGCCGACAACGGCCCCGGATCCCGCCGCACCCCGCCTGCTCGGGGCTTCGCCGGCCATGGATGATCTGCGCACCACCCTCTCCAAGGTCGCGCGCAGCCAGGCGCCGGTCTACATCGCCGGCGAATCCGGCGTGGGCAAGGAGCTGGTCGCGCGCACCATCCATGCAGAGGGCGCGCGCACCGCAGGCCCGTTCGTACCGGTCAATTGCGGCGCAATTCCGGCCGAATTGATGGAAAGCGAGTTCTTCGGCCACAAGAAGGGCAGCTTCACCGGCGCCCACGCGGACAAGCCAGGCCTGTTCCAGGCGGCGGAGGGCGGCACCCTGTTCCTGGACGAAGTGGCCGAGCTGCCACTGCCGATGCAGGTCAAGCTGCTGCGCGCGATCCAGGAAAAATCCGTGCGCCCAGTGGGCGCCAATGCCGAAATCGCGGTGGACGTACGCATCCTGTCCGCCACCCACAAGAACCTGAGCGCGCTGGTCGATGAGGGCCGCTTTCGCCATGACCTGTACTACCGCATCAACGTGATCGAGCTGCGGGTGCCGCCGCTGCGCGAACGCCGCGAAGACCTGCCGTTGCTCGCCGATGCTGTGCTGGCCCGCCTTGCCACCGCCCAGCATCGGGTCAAGCCGCAACTGCATGCGGATGCCGTGGAAGCGCTGGCCCGCTACAACTTCCCCGGCAACGTGCGTGAGCTGGAGAACATCCTGGAGCGCGCCTTCGCCCTGGCCGATGACGACGGCATCCGTGCCGCCGACCTACGCCTGCCGGAGATGCGGCCCAGCATTCCCGCCCAGGCCGCGGCCGCGCAACTGGACCCAAGCCTGATCGACCCACGCGAATCCGCCACCAGCGCCCTGCCCAGTTTCATCGAGGAAATCGAACGCAAGGCGATCGAGCAGGCCCTGACCGACAACCGCTACAACAAGACCAAGGCCGCCGCGCAGCTGGGCATCACCTTCCGCGCGCTGCGCTACAAGCTGAAGAAGCTGGGGATCGAATAAACCCGCCGCGACGCGCACGACTACACGCGGCTTCACCTGCGTCAAGATCAGCAAAGCCGACAGCCGTGACGTTTTATGTCAAAATCTGACCTTGAGCGTCAGAAATTTTTTCCAAGAAAGGCAAGAACACCGCCGTTTCGGCAAAAAAACGATTCTTTGAACTCTGTCCTGTACTGGCACGCATCCTGCGTTATACCTTTCGCACGTGTCTTCAGGGCACGGCTGCCGAGGGACCGAACAGCGGCACCCATGAAGCACGTGAATCACACCAACTCCTAGGGGATACACCATGAAGAACCAGCAAGGCTTCACCCTGATCGAACTGATGATCGTGGTTGCGATCATCGCCATCCTGGCCGCCATCGCGCTGCCGGCGTACAACAACTACCGCATCCGTTCGGCCGACAACGCCTGCCTGGCCGAGGCCAAGGCCTACACCAATTCGTGGGTGGCTGCCTCGTTCGCCCAGATGAGCATTCCGGCCTGGACTGCAGCGGCTTGCGCTACTCCTGCTACCAATGCTTCTGGCGTCACTCCGGGATCCTTCGGGCCGAAGACTCCGGGTACCGGTAGCGTGAGCTGCGATTCGACCAACGCGACTTGCACGGTTACCCACGTCTAATAGTTTCGCGAAAAGGTTGTTCTGAAAGCCCCTCTTCGCGAGGGGTTTTCTTTTTGCGATACAAGCCAGCCACGGCACGGCAGGCGAACTGATGTCCAATACGTGATGGGCATCCAGATTCCAACAATCAAGCGCCGCGCGCGCCCTTTCTGGCCCGGAACTTGCTCCGCATTCAGGTGTAGTGGCACTTCATACACGAGGGGACGACATCATGCGCAGCAACGACGCGGGTTTTACGTTGATCGAACTGATGATCGTGGTGGCGATCATCGCCCTGTTGGCCGCCATTGCACTGCCTGCGTACAACAGCTACCGGATCCGTTCGGCAGAGAATGCCTGTCTTGCCGAAGCGACGAACTATGCAAGGTTCGCACTCTCGGCAATATACAATCAGGACACTCCAACGGCCGCAATTTTGGGCGCTTGCACCTCGATCGACACGGCGACTGACATCGATACCGATATCACGGCCAGCCCCAAGTCCCCGGGCACCAGAACCACCACTTGCGACATGAACACCGCCAGCTGCGCACTTAACTGACGCTCGTTCCTTCCCCTTCACTGCCGAAGCCTTTGACGCCGCAAACCATCCAGCAGTCTAACGGCGGAGCTGCACACAGCGGGCCGCTACTTCACCGATAATCGGTGACTTGTTGCCCACCCGTGCAAACCGACATGCCGCCAGACAACCGCAGGTTCCTGTTCCTCAGCCTGTTGGTTGCATTTCTCGCATGCCTGCCGTTCCTGCCTGGACTACCTGGCAGCTTCATTTTCGACGACATCCCCAACATCGTCGACAACCCCGGCATCCATCTCTCCGAGTTGAGTGTCGAGGGCCTGTCCAGGGCTGCGGCCGCGTCGCAACTGTCCGGGAACACCCGGCTTCTACCGACACTGACCTTTGCATTTGACTACTGGCGGGCAGGCGGCGCCGACCCGGCAACCTTCAAGACGACGAACATCGTCATTCATGCGATCACCGCTTTCGCGTTGGCATGGTTCTTCAGGAGCCTCCTGCTGGTTGCAGGCATAACCGACGCCCGCTTGAAATGGACGTCCCTCGCACTTGCGCTGGCCTGGGCCGCCCATCCACTCCAGGTGTCTTCAGTTCTGTACTCGATACAACGCCTGCAGACAATGGGCACGCTGTTCCTGGTATTGGCGCTGATCGCGTATCTGCATGCACGACGCGCGCAGATTGCAGGCAGTTCGGGGAGGTCGGGACTGCTGTTGACCGTACTGCTCTGGGCAATGGCGATCGGTTGCAAGGAGGACTCGGCGCTGCTGCCGGCCTATACCCTGGCACTGGAGCTGACCGTACTGCGCTTTGCCGCCGCCGACACGGCCTTGTCGCGCAGGTTCCAGCGCTTCTATTTGATTGCCGCCCTGGCCGGCACGGCCGTTTACTTGCTTGTTGTCGTACCGGGCCACTGGCACCAGGCCGCCTATGCTGGCCGTGACTTCAACACCTTGGAACGCCTTTTGACCCAAGGCAGGGTGCTCGTCATGTACCTCTGGCAGATCGTGGCGCCGGCCCCCCAACATATGCCGTTCTATTACGACTGGCTTCAGCCATCGCGCGGCCTTCTGATCCCCTGGACCACGCTGCCATCTCTCCTGCTTGTCGTTGGCTTGTTGCTCATGGCATGGCGGATCCGCCACCGACATGCGTTGTTTTCGCTGGGGGTGTTCCTGTTCTTCAGCGCACATTTCGTGACCAGCAATGTGGTGGGCCTTGAACTGGCATTCGAACACCGCAACAACTTCGCGCTGATCGGCGCGGTATTGGCCATTGGCAGCCTGCTTGCCCAGGCAAGCAGGCGTTTGCAACTTCCGCCACGCGCACAAGGCGTGCTCTGCATATTGTTGCTGACAGCGCTGGCTTCAACCACGATGCTCCGTGCTCATGCATGGAGCGACGGAATGACATTCGCACGCCTAAGCGCGCAACTTGCCCCTCATTCGGCTCGCGCCTGGGCCTTCCTGTGCCAAGGTGAGCTTGAGCAAGGCGGCGGCGCGATACCGGGCAACCCGAACTTGGACAACGCTGCGGACGCATGCGCAAAGGGAACGGATCTCGCCCCATATGCGCTCAACAACCCCGCGTTGCTGATCGTGTTGAAAACGCTTCGCGGCGACGTCTTGCCGCGCGACTGGGATCTCTTCCAGCATCGGCTGGAAACCGATAACTTGAGCATCGATGATCGCCGCACGCCCTTTCTCCTTATCAGCTACAGCCGAAAAGGCGTAGCACTGGATAAGCAGCGGCTCCTCCTGGCGATCGCAACACTGGTAAAGCGTACCCGGCTGGATGCTTTCGATCTTTCGGCACTCGGCTACTTCATCATGGACGACTTGAATGAGCCGGAGATGGCGATCCCATACTTTGAGAAGGCTATTGAAGCCATTCCAACCAATAACCCGTTCCCCAAGCAACTCGAAGCCGAGTTGAGAGCCAAAGGCTATCCTGAGCTGGCGAAACGGATCGAACGAAACGGCATGGTCAAGAGACGCGCCGTGAGCGCACCCGATGCCGGAAAGCAATGACCCGCCCCACCCGGCGCCACACGTAGCGAGGCTTGGTGCACCCAGCTATCCTTGCCCTCTATGAAACGCGCATTGATCACAGGCATAACCGGTCAGGACGGCGCCTACTTGGCCGAATTTCTGCTTGGGAAAGGCTATGAGGTCCATGGCATCAAGCGGCGCTCCTCATCGTTCAACACCGAACGCATCGATCACCTTTACCAGGATCCACACGAGCAAGACCGACGGCTGTTCCTGCACTACGGCGATCTCACCGACGCCACCAACCTGATCCGTATCGTGCAGCAGGTGCAGCCGGAAGAGATCTACAACCTCGGCGCGCAGAGCCATGTGCAGGTCTCGTTCGAGACACCCGAATACACCGCCAACGCCGACGGCATGGGAACGCTTCGCCTGCTGGAAGCTATCCGGATCCTCGGTCTGGAGAACAAGACCCGCTTCTACCAAGCCTCGACATCGGAACTCTACGGTCTAGTGACCGAAACGCCACAGACCGCGCGCACGCCATTTCATCCGCGCTCGCCCTACGGCGTGGCCAAGCTGTACGCCTACTGGATCACGGTGAACTATCGCGAGGCCTACGGCATCTATGCCTGCAACGGCATCCTGTTCAACCACGAGTCGCCGATCCGCGGCGAGACCTTCGTCACCCGCAAGATCACCCGCGCCCTCGCCCGCATCCACCTTGGACTGCAGGATTGCCTGTATTTGGGCAATCTCGATGCCCGCCGGGACTGGGGACACGCTCGCGATTACGTGGAAGCGCAGTGGTTGATGCTGCAACAACCGCGACCGGAGGACTTCGTGATCGCGACCGGCGTGCAGCATTCGGTGCGCGAATTCACGGCACGCGCCGCACGGGAACTCGGCATCGAAATCGAATGGCGCGGCGAAGGAGTGGAGACACATGGCGTCGTTGCCAACGCACCACCGGATTCCGCGGTGAAGCACGGACAGCAGATCGTCGCTATTGACCCCCGCTACTTCCGTCCTGCCGAAGTGGATACGCTGCTGGGCGATGCCCGCAAGGCGCGCGAACAACTCGGCTGGACACCACGCACTGGCTTCGATGCGCTCGTCTCCGAGATGGTTCAAGCCGACCTGGCCCATGCCACCCGTGATGCGCTGGTCGAACGTTCCGGCTACCGGGTGGCGCATCAACAAGAATGACCGGGATGCAGTCCACCTCGAAGATCTATGTCGCAGGCCATCTTGGCATGGTCGGCTCGGCGATCGTGCGCCATCTGCGGGAAGCTGGCTTCTCCAATCTCGTGCTGCGCACGCGCGCACAACTCGACCTCACCGACCAACACGCGGTCGACACCTTCTTCGCCCGCGAATCGCCCGAGTACGTGTTCCTCGCCGCCGCCAAGGTGGGTGGCATCCACGCTAACAGCACCTATCCGGCCGAATTCGTTCGCGACAACCTCGCCATACAGACCAATGTGATCCATTCGGCCTGGAAACACGGCGCGAAGAAACTGCTGTTCCTCGGCTCGTCCTGCATCTACCCGCGGGATTGCCCGCAGCCGATCAAGGAAGAGTACCTGCTCACCGGCCCGCTGGAACCGACCAACGAGTGGTATGCCATTGCCAAGATCGCCGGGATCAAGATGTGCCAGGCCTATCGCCGGCAATATGGGTTCGACGCGATCTGCGCGATGCCCACCAACCTATATGGGCCGGGTGACAACTACCATCCCGAGAATTCGCACGTGGTGCCGGCGCTGATCCGGCGATTCCACGAGGCGAAACAACGCGACGATAGTGAAGTTGCCATATGGGGAACTGGCACGCCACTGCGCGAGTTCCTGCACGTGGACGACATGGCCGGTGCCGCCGCATTCCTGATGCACCGCTACTCCGGGGAAGACATCATCAACGTCGGTAGTGGCGAGGAAATTTCGATCATGAAACTGGCGACATTGATTGCGAACACCATTGGCTTTAATGGCAGGATTGCGACTGATCCATCCCGGCCTGACGGTACGGCGCGAAAGCTACTTGATTCGTCGCGGATATTCACGCTCGGCTGGCGACCATTGATCAAGTTATCGGATGGTCTGAGGACGACTCGGGCGGAGTTCATTCGCGCGCACTCGGGCGGTGGCTAGAACGTCGCATGCCCTCCAATCCTGCAATGCAGAATCCGCGTCCTCCGCACAGGGCAGAAGTGCTGCATGCGTTCAAGTGGTCGATCCTCGGTGAGGCCGCAACACGCCTGATAGTCCCTGTGGTGTTCTTGGTACTCGCGCGGCTGTTGACGCCCGGAGACTTTGGCGTCGTCGCGGCAGCAACCATGGTTATCAGCCTGTGTCAGTGCATTGCGGACGCGGGACTGGGCAAGGCGCTCGTGCAGCGGCGCGAAGCACTGGACGCGAGCGCCAATGCTGCATTCTGGATCTCGCTTGCCACTTCGCTGGCACTGGGCCTGACGCTTGCAAGTACAGCCCCTATGATCGCGGGCTTCTTCGGTGACTCTCGGATCGAGGCAGTAGTCCGAGTACTGGCCATCCAAGTGCCACTGACCGGATTGGCTGCGATTCCAGTCGCGTTGTTGCAGCGTGACTTCGCATTCCAAGAATTGTTCTGGGTGCGATTTCTTACCGCCGGGCTACCAGCGCTTGCTTCCATCCCGATGGCATTGGCGGGTTTCGGGTACTGGGCGCTGGTGGCGGGCGCAGTCACGGGTCAGGCACTGCAATGTGCCATCCTCTGGTGGCGTGGCCATTGGCGACCTAGCCTGCGCATGGACATGGATACCACGCGGCAACTGGTGGGCTTCGGGCGTTGGACGATGTTGAGCGCCATGCTGGCGTGGTGTTATGGCTGGCTGGATTCGCTCGTCGTGGCTCGCTACTTGGGCATCCACGACATGGGCCTGTACCGGATTGGAAACACGTTCGTGGCCATGGTGTTCGGACTTGTTTTCGCGCCGCTGCTGCCCGTGCTCTACAGCCTGTTCGCAAGCACGGGGCAAAAACGCGATCGGATCGCAGCCTCGCTCGCCATCACGGCCAGAGCAGTAGTTCTCGTATCAATCCCCGCTGCTGCACTCATCGCGCTTCTGAGTAAACCTATCGAAACGACCCTGTTCGGAGCGGGCTGGGAAGGTCTTGCGCCGATTCTGGCCATGCTTGCTGCCTCCCAAGGCATCGCATGGGTAGTGGGCGCCAATGGTGAAGCCTATCGGGCGATGGGTCGGCCCGACCTTGAGGCTTGGACGATGGGGCTGTCACTGGTGGTTTATCTAGTCGGTTACCTGGTTTCGATCAGATATGGGCTCCACGCTTTCGTTGCAACACGGGTAGCCCTGGTAATTGTCGGCGTGGCGCTGCAAGCCGGTGTTGCTCGGCTCGCTCTAGGATTGCCGCTGTCAATCTGGATATGCGCGCTGCTGAAACCCGTGTTGGCGACCTTGGCTGCCGCGGGGGCTGCATGGGCCTCCGGCGGACTGGTCAGCAATGCGTCCGCGCCATTGGTGTTGGCGACGGTCTTCATAGCAACTTATGTCCCGTTGATCGTCGCATTCGACCGAGAGCACGTGTCCTCCCTTCGGAAGCGTTTGCATGGAGCTTGAGCACATCGCCTGCGATCTTTGCGGGAACCCGGGCTACCGCGTGAGGTATCGCAAGCCGGACAACTGGTTGCGCGGGAGTCTGTACGCCTTCCCGGTCGTCGAGTGCGACGAATGCCATCTGGTATACGTCAATCCCCGCCCGACGATGGCAGCAATGTCCTCCTTCTATCCGACGGGTTATCACGACGGGCGCGACCACGCGTCATACTGGCCGAGATACCAGGAGCAGCAAGCGTTGCTTCCGGAGCTGACGGGCAAGCGCGTACTGGACATTGGCTGCGCGCGCGGTGACTTCCTCTCATTCCTGCTCGACCGGGGGCATGACTTCGAAGCGCACGGCATCGATGCATTCTCGATGGGCGTCGCGGATCCCCGGATATCTTTCACCAAGGGTTCGTTCAACTCGGCGGCATATCCGGAAGGATGGTTCGATCTGGTAATGGCGTGGGCGGTTTTCGAACACCTGCACGAGCCCAGCAGCTATTTCACCGAGGCTGCACGGGTGCTCGCGCCTGGTGGGAAGCTGATTATTCTCGTGACGAATGCCGAAAGCCTATATGGCCGAGTGGCGTACCTGGAGGACGTGCCACGGCACACATACCACTATTCCGAGAAGACCCTGGCTGCATATGCCGAAAAGAGTTCCCTGCGATTGCTTGATGTTCGCTACGACGATCGAATCTTCGATGGCCGCGGCCGTGGCATGTTCCGGATTCTTCTGGGTCGCCTCGCTGGGTTCAGCTGGGAAAAGATGATGCGCAACGAACTTCAACAGCACCATAGGGCGGCGATGATGGTAGGCGGACTACTCGACACGATGCTCTTCGCCACACACTGGGAAGCAAAGCTCCGCCGCAGCGGCATCATGGTTGCCACATATGAAAAACCTTAGCGTACATCGGATCCTCGCCCGCTTCCGCTGGCCCAGGCTTCGGCCTCTGTTCGATCTTCCGACGCACTTGACCGATAGCGAGAAGATGGAACTCTTCGATTTGGCCCGCTCAGGAGTCGACCGTGCTGGCAAGGGGTTCAATGCTGTAGAAATCGGGTCGTATCTCGGCGCATCTGCCTCTTTCATTGCTGCCGGTCTTGCCGAAGGAGGTCGCGTGCTCTGCATCGACACATGGACCAACAACGCGATGTCAGAGGGCCAACGCGACACGATGTCGAGCTTCCTCGCCAACACCGCCCACAATCGCGAACAGATCATTCCGATTCGCGGGTGGAGCACCTCCCCGGACGTCATCGCTCGAGTCGCATCCACGGCCGACAAGATCGATTTGTTGTTCATAGACGGCGACCATTCCTATGAGGAAGTGCTTCAGGACTGGCGGGCCTATGCTCCAATGATGGCGCCTGGCGGTGTCGTGGCCATGCACGACGTCGGCTGGGCCGAGGGCGTACAACAAGTCATAGCGGAAGAAATCAGACCGTACGTCATCAACGAGCGTCGCTTTCCCAATTTGTGGTGGGGACAACTGGCGCCGTGAGCCTTTCAGTCATCATCCCCACCCGAAACCGCGCCGGCGTGCTTGATGCCTGCCTCAGCTCCATAGCGGAGCAATCGCTGGCGACGAGCGAGTTCGAAGTCATCGTGGTGGACAATGGTTCGACCGACGAAACACCGCATGTAGTGGAGAGGCATCATGCGTCGCTGCAGCTCCGGTGCGTGCATGCACCGGAACCGGGCTTGCACGTCGGCCGGCATGAAGGTCTGCGCGAAGCCCGCGGTGATGTCCTCGCGTTCGCCGACGACGATATCGTCGCCGAGCCCGCATGGCTGGCGACGGTCGTGGAGAGGTTCAGGGACCCTTCGGTGGCCCTCGTCGGGGGTAACAATTTGCCGCTGTTCGAGCACGCCCCACCGGAATGGCTTGCACGCTGGTGGGATATCCCCGCCAACCACGGGCGGGCGCTTGGCCACCTGAGCATCCTGGACTTCGGCCAAGGACGTTTCGATATCGACCCGAATTTCGTGTGGGGATGCAATTTCTCGATACGCAGGCAGACTTTGCTCGATGCCGGCGGCTTCCACCCCGATGCGATGCCCACCGAACGCCTGCGATGGCGTGGCGATGGGGAGACGCATGTGTCGGAATGGATTCGCCGCTCGGGCCTGCGGACCATTTTCGACTCGGGCGCCAGCGTTCACCACCGCGTCCCCGCCTCACGCATGTCGCCGGGCTATTTCGAGCAACGCAGCTTTGCCCAGGGCATTTCCGATTCCTACACCGACATTCGCAGGGCTGGCGGCTCCCGAATCCCCGTTTTTGCTTCGGCACAGTTGAGGGTGAAAACAGGACTCCGGCGACTCCGTCTCCATGCCACACGAACGACGGACGAGGCCGACGCAAAGTTGAAAGGGGTGCAGTTGGGCGCGCTCGCGGCTTGGGAAAGGGGCTACGATTTCCACCAGAAAGAGGTGCGCAAGGATCCTGCACTGTTCTCCTGGGTCATGAAGGAAACCTATCTGTGATGACCGATTCCAACATGCTCGCCATGGCCCACCGCAACATGCGCCCCGGCCGAGCATCGCTGGTAGGTCGTGTCATACGCTATGCACTCCGCTCGTGGTTTCGTCTAAGCACGCTGGGTGCAACCGCCTATCGCGCGCCGGGCGAAACCGAGCTTGCCCAGATCGAATCGGGATTTCGCGCACTAGACATGCCATGCGAAGACTTGCGCCTGGATGTGGCCGAATTCTCGAACTTCGCGATACGCTTCCCCTTTCCATCTAGCTACTACGATGGCCTCCATGGCACGCTTCACGTCGAAAAACAGCTGGAACACTTCGTCGCCTGGAAGCTGCTCGGGCTAGAACACGCAGACCGTGGCGCGTATGTCGATATTGCTGCATGCGCCAGTCCATGGGCCCGCCTCTTGCGCAATGCAGGTGTCGACGCTTACGCGATCGACTTGGAGGTCGATGCCGCCTTCGAGTCCCTACACTACTATCGCCAGGAGAATGCCACACAGAGCACGTTCGTAGCGGGCTCGATCTTCGGTGCGTCTCTGCAATGTGCCTTCGAGATGTTCGTTGGCGAAGACGATCATGGCCTGATAATCGAACTCGCCCGCATTCTCGCTCCCGGTGGTCGCGCAGTAATCTCTCCGCTATACACGCATACGCATCCCTGCTACTACCAGACCCCAGAATTTTATGGGGCGCCTGTTGGCGATGCTGGTGCCACGGCTTATGTCCGGCGGGGCGCTTGGGGGGTGCAAGCATCCCGAAAATATTCACCTCAGACTCTACGTACGCGTGTTTGGGACGTCGCAATGAAGCACGGACTCCAACCGCGCTTGCTCGTGTTGCGAAATAAAATGGACTTCGGCCAGGATATTTATCTGCACTTCGTTCTGGTGCTGGAAAAGCCGGCGGGGGTCTTTTTGTGATTGAACGAATCATCTACGGCGAGCGTGAGCTCGCGCTGATCATCCGTCGCGATTTCCATCGCGAAGGGATCGAGTTCTTCACGCCCGGCACGTACTCGCAGCAGATCGGCTACATGAACCGTCCCACCGGCTACGTGATCCCACCGCACGTCCACAATCCCGTGAAACGCGAGGTGCAGTACACCAAGGAAGTCCTGATGATCCGAAGCGGACGCGTCCGCGTCGATTTCTACTCCGATGCGCAGCAATATCTGCAGAGCACAGTCCTTGAAACTGGTGACGTGATTCTGCTGGCTTTCGGCGGCCACGGCTTCGAAATGCTGGTACCCACCGAGATCATCGAAGTGAAGCAAGGGCCATATTGTGGGGAGCAGGACAAGACCCGTTTCGAGCCGGTGGACAGCGATCGCATCGTGGTCAAGGGTAACGACGCATGAGCATGCCCGGCATTCCCGTCAACGAGCCGTTGCTTGACGGCAACGAAAAACGCTACCTCGCGGAGTGCATCGACACGGGCTGGATTTCATCGGAAGGCCCGTTCGTCTCGGCGTTCGAGGAGAAGTTCGCCCAGCGCGTCGGCCGGCGCCACGGCATCGCTGTGTGCAACGGAACCGCGGCATTGGATGCTGCCATCGAGGCACTTGGAATCGGCCCGGGTGACGAGGTGATCCTGCCTGCATTCACGATCATCTCCTGCGTCGGGCAGATCGTGCGCTCTGGCGCCACGCCCGTGCTCGTCGATAGTGATCCGGTCACCTGGAACATGGACGTTGCCCGCATCGCAGAGCGCATCACGCCGCGGACGCGGGCGATCATGGTCGTGCACACATACGGGTTGCCGGTGGACATGGGGCCGGTGCTGGCACTCGCCGCTCAGCACGACCTGAAGATCATCGAAGATGCCGCCGAAGCGCACGGCCAAACCTACCGTGACCAGCCCTGCGGCAGCTTCGGCGACATCAGCACCTTCAGTTTCTATCCGAACAAGCACGTGACGACAGGCGAAGGCGGCATGGTGCTGGCCGACGACGACGTGCTCGCCGAAACCTGCCGCAGCCTGCGCAACCTCTGCTTCCAGCCCGGCAAGCGCTTCGTGCACGAACGCCTCGGGTGGAACCTGCGAATGACCAATCTGCAGGCGGCGCTCGGCGTCGCCCAGCTCGAGCGCCTCGATGGCTCCATCGAACGCAAGCGTGCGATGGGCGCGCGCTACACCGAAGCCCTCTCCAACCTCCCGGGCGTGCAGTTGCCCGTCGCCGCGACGGAGTACGCGGACAACCATTACTGGGTTTACGGGGTCGTGCTCGAAGACACTCTCGATATCGATGCGCAGGAAGCCATGCGCCGCCTCAGCGCGCACGGCATCGGCACGCGACCGTTCTTCTGCCCGATGCACATGCAACCGGTCCTGCGCGGTGCCGATTTTTTCGCCGGCGAGTCCCACCCGGTATCGGAGCGCCTTTACCGCAAAGGCTTCTACATACCAAGTGGCCTGGCGCTGACGCCCAACCAGATGGAGCGCGTGGCCGAGGCTTTGCACAAGGTGCTGGCATGACCGAGCCCTTTGACGCATACGCGGCGTATTACGACCTGCTGTACCAGGACAAGGACTATGCCGCCGATGCCAGCTACATCCTGGAGCTACTTTCCGAGCAGGACATTCGCAGCGGATCCATCCTCGAACTCGGGTGTGGCACAGGGAGGCACGCCGAATATTTCCATGCCTCCGGGTTTTCCATCGATGGCTACGACCTCAGTGCGAACATGGTAGCCGCCGCGGCGAACCGCCTGCCAGCATCTCCCGACATCCACTTTTCCGTTGGTGATGCGCGGACAATTCGAACCGGCAAGCGGTACGACGCCGTATTGGCCTTGTTCCATGTCGTCAGCTATCAAGCCACAAACAAGGATCTGCACGCCGTCCTCGATACTGCGGCGAGCCACCTGGAACCCGATGGGGTTTTCATTTTCGATTGCTGGTATGGCCCCGGAGTCCTCATGGATCCGCCAAGCGATCGGTTGCGCCAGGTCGAAGACGATTCACTCACGATCACTCGCAAGGCAACCCCCGTAGTCCATCCGCGCAAGAACCTGGTCGATGTGAACTACGAGATCACTGCGACGTCCAAGCTAGATGGATCGCGTAGGACGGTGCTGGAATCGCATCGGATGCGTTATCTTTTCGAGCCCGAAATCCACTTGATGCTGGATGCCTGCGGACTCCGCATGACCGCTGCATACGCCTATCCGACGAAACGCGAGCCAGCGCTGGACACCTGGCAAGCGATCTTCGTAGCCAGCCCGCGATGAAGAAGGTATTGGTCATCCATGGCGAGGGGAACACGTTCAACAACCCGTCGTTGAAAGCCATTATCGACCTGCTTGGCTCACGTGGGTACCAATGCCATATCCGATATGCAAGCAGTCCCGCTCCGATGCCCTCGTACCCGAACATCGTGCAGCTGCCCTATGGCTGGTTCCTGCGGAAGGTCAAGCGCTGGACATACGACCGCTTGTGCTCCCGGTGGCTGGCACGCTTGTTCGTGTCGATCGAAGACATCGCCATATACCCCGAATTCGACCTGATACTGGCAGTTGACCGCCTCGGGCTAATCGAGGCCGCTATACTGAGCAAGCGCCACGGCACGCCTTTCGTTTTCATCTCGTTCGAGATCATGTTTGCGGACGAAACATCGCGTCGCTTCAAGAGAATCGAAAGACTTTCAGCGCGCAACTGCTGTTTTTGGATCGTCCAAGACGAAGTCCGCGCAGCGTGCCTGGTAGAAGAGAACGCCCTGGACATCGAAAATAGTTTCATCCTGCCGCTGGCGTCCGCAGGCCCAGGGGTATTCCCAGCAATGCGACTCCGGGATCAGATGGGTATCCCAAAAAATTACAGCGTCGCGGTACTGATTGGATCACTCACGACCTGGTCGATGGCCAAGGAGACAATCGAATCCGTTCGGGATTGGCCGCCCGACTGGGCACTGCTTGTCCATGAGCGCTACGGAAACACCGAATCAGCGTTGAATAGGCTCGGGGTAAGCGCACACGAACTTTCGGATCGAATCTATTTCAGCGGCCAAGCCCCCGACCGGGTGGATGACCTTGGGTACGTGCTTGAGGGCGTATCGGCGGGCTTGGCGTTCTATCGCCCGACCCACGACTCTATTTATACGGGAAAAAACCTTGAATATCTTGGATTCGCATCCGGAAAGGTAAGCACTTACTTGCGCTATGGTATTCCAGTCATTTGCAATGAGATCGGCCTGTATGCACAACAGGTTCGTGCCCATGACTTTGGCGTAGTAGTCGCTCACCCAAGCCAGATTGCGCAGGCTCTCCCCTTGACTTCCGAACCCACGACAATGTCCCCATCCCGCTATTTCGCGGATTTTTTGGATTTCAACTTGAGAAGCAGCGAGCTTTTGCACCGATTTGAACAATGCATGGCTGCGCCATGCGGCTGCGAGCCCCCCTCCTCCATAGAAGATCGCATCTGTGCTGATTGAAATTGGAATGACATGAATGCCTCATCGTCAAAGCACACCAAGACTATCCATCGTGATTGCGACCCATCAAGCGGCCGTTACGCTACCGCGCTGCTTGGATTCGATCTTCAACCAGACATTTGATCAGTGGGAAATATTGCTGGCGGACGGGGCGTCCACCGATGGCACTATCGAACTGATCAATAAATACCAAGACGGTATTGCATGGTGGCAGTCTTGTCGTGATGGCGGGATATATGACGCATGGAACCAAGCCTTGTCTCACGCAACGGGCGATTACATTTGTTTTCTTGGCGCTGACGATGCGCTGCACTCACCGGACACGCTTGCGAACATTTTTACCGCCATCGGAGATACAAAGTACGATCTCGTCACTAGTCGCGGCAGGCTTTGCGATGCCTCCGGCCCAGCCAAGCATGTGATTGGAACATCGTGGGCAGACTCGAAACTTCCACGTCGGATCCGGGTTTGCCACCCCGGCCTCCTGCACCATCGCTCGCTATTCGAACGCTATGGATCATTCGACCCAGGATTCAGAATCGCGGGAGATATGGACTTCTTGCTTCGACTCCCCGGCGACATCTCCTGCCATGACCTGCAAATGGTCACAGTCGACATTCAAGACGGCGGCATAAGCCGCCGCCTTTTCTGGCAACGAATTGGCGAATACAGACGAATTCATGCCGCCTCTCCTCGTGTGGGGCCAACCAAGGCCTGGATATATTGGGCAGACAAGGCTTTGCGCCGGCCGATAGCGCTCCTGTTGGGTCTGTCACATTAATTCCCATTGGGATTTACAAATCCCATCATCCCTCTCATCGAAACACTATCGCGTGAAACGCGCACCAGGGATCAGCCAACACATGCCGCATTAACCGAAAAGGTATCCACGCGGGATGTAATGAGATCAGATTTTCATGTGGCGCGACGAGTGTCATGCTGAAATGGCATGTGCAGCCACGTAGAGACGGACATATGCATCGATCATCGGCAAGACGGAGAAGTGCTTGACCACGCTATGGCGCGCTGCATTCGCCATGGATTCACGAAGCCGCGTATCATTCGCCAACATTCGTACAGCCGTCGCAAATGCACGTATGTCGTCGCGCGGGCATAACAGGCCGGTGACGCCATCTTCCACGATTTCTGGCAGAGACGCCGAGTTTGTCGCGATCACCGGCAATCCACAAGCCATTGCCTCAGCCGCCACAAGACCAAAGCCTTCGCTGCGGGAAGGAAACAGGAAGGCATCGGCTTGTTGCATTGCCACGATGACGCCGTCATTGGACAGGAGCCCTAGGTCGTGCATGTTCGACGGCATGGCGGACTTATCCGCTTCGGCCAACACGCCACCGGTGTAGCGCAACTCGAACCCCTCACCTAGCTCACGCATGATCGGCGCCAGCAGATCCACGCCCTTTCGCGCCATCCAGCCTCCCACGTAGAGAAGGCGAAACGGCCGACAGGACTCCGACGTAAACTCACCTGGCCGGAAACACGTTGTGTCAATGCCATTGTGGATCACATGCATCGGCACATTGCACAGATCCTGGCGGGCGCTATCGAGCACAAACTGACTCACGGCGGCGACATGGTGTGCACGCTTCAAGACGCGGCGCTCAATCGGAGCTATCCACCAACGATGATAAGCCGCACGCAATCGGCCCTTGTAAGGGAGCAGCATCGGATCGTGGATCGAATGATGCAGCGTGGCCACCACGGGCAGATGCTCAGGGATGAAGCGGGGATGAAGCCATGTGTTGACATGCACCACATTCGCCCACTGCGGCAGCTCAGGCACCGACACCATCCAAGGCAGGTATTCGGCCCGGTGCGGCAACCAAGTGATTTCGGCACGGATGCCACGATCGTTCAGGCCAGCGCAAAGGCGCTCCGTGAAAACATCCGCACCGGTGCCAGCGCGGATCGCGGGAAACCAGACTGCTGGACTATCCTCTTCCGCGTTGCGCATCTATGCTGTCCGCCCACCGAAATCAATGAATCCATGCAGTACCGAGACACGGAGGGCAGCGACCGAATCCACAGGCAAACGCGTGCGTCCCATGCCTGATAAATACAGCACATTCGACCAAACATCATTCACGCTAACTCAATCCACTGCGACACCATGGAAATAGACTTGGTACTGCCATGCCACTGGCCAAGCAACTAGGGAGAAAGCCTGCGCACCGCGCAGAGGCCACGACAATGGCGATCCGCGCCGGATCCAGTGCCAGTCGAGAGTATGCAGATCGCGCCAGCGCGCATCGATGGCGAATCCCGCACCACGAATCATGCAAGCCCATTGTTCGAGCGTACGCACCGTCTCGCGCACGGCAACCTGCCCTGTGCCTTGGTATAACCCGAGACGACGTGTAAGAAAATCGGCATTCGGCACTAGGATCAGCACCTGCGCGCCCGGGCGCACAACCCGACGCATCTCACGTAGTGCGCGCGGTTGATCGAGGAAGTGCTCGAGGGAGCCCATGCATGTCACTAGATCGAAACTCCCATCTTCGAATGACAGCTTCTCCGCAACACCTTCGCGCAAGTCCGCAACAGGTAGTCGCGCGCGTGCAGCGGCTATGGCTCGCGCGGAAATGTCGATGCCTGTTGGAATGGCCCCATGTCCAGCCAATTCACCCAGCCAAGCACCTGTACCACAAGCGACATCGAGCACTGAACGACCATGCAACGGGCCCAAGCGCGACGCAATGCGCCGCATGTGCCAAGGGACGCGACTTCCATCAAGAAGGCCGGTGTAATACTCCGTATCATAGAAGCGGCGCACTTCGTCGTGCCTCAGGCTCTGATGCTCAGCCATTACGGATCTCCTCCATCGAGCAGGCGCCGCAACCTCGTCTCGAACACCTCCCAGCCATAGCACGCAGCGGCCTCGCGAATGGCTCGCCTCGCGCGGACATCACCGCGTGTCTCGAGCCTATGCGTGATCGCTCGGGCGAAGGCCTCATGATCGCCAGCCACGATCAGATCCCCTGTCGCATGTTCTAGAACTGCATCTGGCACCCCGCCTACGGCAAACGCGACGGTTGGCAGCCCGTTAGCCGCGGCTTCGATGGCCACCATTCCAAACCCCTCGACGTCACCCGGCACTTCGCGCACCGGGAATACATGGACATCCGCTGACTGATATGCAGTTGCGAGCACCTCATCATCGCAATGCGGAAGAAACAGGATCGACCCAGTCATTCCGGCAGCTTCCGCCGCTTCCTGCACGCGACGGAGTTCGGAGCCTGGTTCAGTCTTCGCTGCATGAACCGCATCATCGCCGATCACAACCAAGCGCGCGTCCGGGTATACATTCAAAACTAGCGGTAAGGTTTTATGGACGAAATCGACTAGACCCTTGCGCGGAGTCAACCGACCAACCGACAGCATCAGGGGACGGGCACCCAATCCATGCCGCTCACGGAAAGTTTCGACGGCGTCGGGCCGCAGCGGAGGAAAGTCAGTGCCAGGATGCAGGATCTCGACGTGCGCGACGCCGGCGCGGGTGGCCAACATCGCAGTGTTGCGGCTGTTCACCAATGCGAGGTCGGCGCGACGAACAAACGGCAGCCATGCGAGACGATATGGCGTACTGTTTGTGACGATATCGAGCCCATGCAGGTAAACGATGTAGCGTGCACCAAACAGACGCGCGCAGGCCCAAGCGAATGGAGCGGACAATCCGCTTCCCGCGACCACGACCCCCGGTTTGCTGCTGCGAGCCAGCGACAACGCGCGCGGAAGCGCACTGACCAGGAAGCGCGACAATCGTTCCGCTGGCACTTCAGCGACTGAAGTATCAGGCGGCAACTCCGCACCACAACCGAATGGACCACAAACCGCCAGGGGGCCTATATCGGCAAGCGCATGCGCGAGACGCAAATTCAGACGCTCCATTCCACCACGCAATGGCGGCAGATTTCGAGTGACCAGTAGGCTGCTTCGCCGATCAGACATCACGCCGATAAATGAGCGATGTGATCTGCTCCGACACTAAGCCAATCAGGAAGATGATCACCGCAGCACTGAAGAGCAGCATGCTCATGTTGGTGAATTGATGGTGGGTTGCATAGGTATAGCCGTACCAACCCAGGCCCGCCAGAAAAAACGCCAATGCCGTGGGGGCAAATAGTTTCAGGGGCGAGTACAAGCTGGCGATCTTGAAAATGATGAGCAAGAAGCGGACACCATCCTTGACCGGACTGATATGACTGCTCATACCGACACGCTTGGAAACCGAGATGTGGACGTACGCAACCGGATAGGCACTGCGGAAGAACGCCATGGTGCTTGTGGTTGGATAACTGAAGCCGTTGGGCAGCAAATGAAGGAATTCGCGGAACCGGTTCGCGCGTACTGCGCGGAAGCCTGACGTCAGGTCCAGTACCTTGTGCCCTGTCATCCAACTGGCCAAATGGTTGTAGAGCGCATTGGCCAGACTTCTCCCGACATTGGCCTGTCCGCCGCCATCACGGGCACCTACCGCCATGTCAAAGCCGCCATCCAGCTTCGCCAGCAGAGAATGGATGTCAGCCGGATTGTGCTGACCGTCCGCATCCATGAACACCAGTATCTCGCCGATCGCGGCGCGGGTACCACGCTTGATCGCCGCACCATTCCCCATCGAATAAGGGGAGGACAACACTGTTGCTCCGTGCGTCGTAGCCAGCACTGCCGTTTCGTCGGTGGAGCCATCGTCCACCACGATCACTTCGGCATCCGGGAATGCTTCACGTATCGCAGGCAATGTACGCCTTAGCCCTTCCGCCTCGTTGCGGGCAGGCAAGACAATGCTGACAACTGGTCGTGAGTTCCCCATGGCGAGAGAGCGTAGCGTGATTTGCCCTGCAGGTCATGGTCGGTTGCCGGCTTATCCGAGGCCGGGCAATGCCTTGCAGGCGATTTTTGCAGTAAAGTCAGCTTTAGTCGCTGGGGAGAGCGCAGACATATGAGCGCAACTGCATCCGCCAATCTGATGGGAATCACCGGCATCGCCCGGCGCCTGGTGCTGGACGGTGCCATGGACGAGGCCGCCGCGCGCAAGGCGATGGACGCGGCGACCAAGGAACGCATCCCGTTGGCGACCTACATCGCCGACAAGAAGCTGGCGAATCCTGCGGCACTGGCAGCGGCCTATTCAATGGAATTCGGCATTCCGTTGGTCGATTCGCTGGCCCTCGACCCCAACCAATCCGCAATTCGGCTGGTAAAGGAAGACCTAGTCCGCAAGCATCAGGCACTTCCGTTGTTCAAGCGCGGCGGTCGCCTTTTCGTGGGCGTGGCGGATCCGACCAATCATGCGGCGCTGGAGGAAATCAAGTTCCACACCAATTTGGCTGTTGAGCCGATCCTGATTGATGCCGAACGGCTCAAGCGCAGCATCGATGGATGGCTGGAGGCTGCGGAGGACCTGGCCGATGGGATGGGTGACGCCGATGGCCTCGAAGGCCTGGAGGTCAGCGGCGGAGACGAAGACTTCTCCGGCGATTCGGGCGTGGATGCGGGTGGAGACGACACACCCGTCGTCAAGTTCATCAACAAGATGCTGGTGGATGCCATTCGCAAGGGCGCATCGGACATCCACTTCGAACCGTATGAAACAGAGTATCGGGTTCGCTTCCGCATCGACGGCATCCTGAAGACGATCAAGCGGGTACCGGTCAAGCTGCATCAACGCATCTCTGCTCGCCTGAAGGTGATGGCGCAGTTGGACATCGCCGAGAAACGGGTGCCGCAGGACGGTCGCATCAAACTCAACCTGTCCAAGAGCAAGCAGATCGATTTCCGCGTCAGCACTTTACCCACCTTGTTCGGTGAAAAAGTGGTGCTGCGCATTCTGGATGGCAGCGCGGCCAGGCTCGGCATCGAGAAACTGGGCTACGAGCCGGACCAGCAGAAGCTGTTCGTGGACGCGGTCAAGCGCCCCTATGGCATGGTCCTGGTCACCGGCCCCACCGGCTCCGGCAAGACCGTGAGCCTGTACACCGCGCTCAACATCCTCAACGAGGACGAGCGCAACATCAGCACGGTCGAGGATCCCGTTGAAATCCGCGTTCCCGGCATCAACCAGGTACAAATGAACGTGAAGCGCGGCATGACCTTTGCCGCCGCCTTGCGCAGTTTCCTGCGCCAGGATCCGGACGTGCTGATGGTGGGCGAAATCCGCGACCTGGAAACTGCCGAGATCGCGATCAAGGCGGCACAGACCGGCCACATGGTGTTGTCCACCCTGCATACCAACGACGCCCCGCAAACCATCGCTCGCCTGATGAACATGGGTGTGGCCCCGTACAACATCACCAGCTCGGTCAGCCTGGTCATCGCCCAGCGCCTTTTGCGCCGCCTGCACGATTGCAAGCGCGTGGTGCATCTCCCGGAACATGCGCTGCTGGCGGAGGGCTTCACCGCCGACGAAGTCCATGCCGGCATCAACGTGTACGAGGCAGTCGGCTGCGAAGACTGCACGGAAGGTTACAAGGGGCGGGCCGGCGTCTACCAGGTCATGCCGATGACCGACGAGATCCAGCAGATCGTGTTGGCCGGTGGTAATGTCCAACAAATCACCGAGGCCGCCCTCGCCAGTGGCGTCCGCGACCTGCGCCGTTCCGCGTTGGACAAGGTCAAGCAGGGCGTCACCAGCCTGATCGAAATCAACCGCGTCACCAAGGATTGAGGGAAACCGCCATGTCTGCACACCGAGCCGCTATCAGCAAGGCCAGGACCCAGGCGGAATCCCGCCGTTTGAACCCGATGGTGGAATTCGTCTGGCAAGGCCGCGACAAGCGCGGCATCGTCATGAAGGGCGAACAACTGGCGAAAAATGCCAACTTGCTGCGCGCCGAGCTGCGCAAGCAAGGCATCACCCCGACCGTGGTCAAACCCAAGGGCAAACCACTGTTCGGCGGTGGTGCCAGCCGGATCAAGCCCCGTGATATCGCCATTTTCAGCCGCCAACTGGCCACCATGATGAAATCGGGCGTGCCCATCGTGATGGCGCTGGAAATCATCGCGGGTGGCCAGAAGAACCCTGCCATGAAAAAAATGGTCACGGGCCTGAGGACCGAGATCGAAAGTGGCGCCTCGATCTATGAGGCGCTGAGTCTGTATCCGGTGCAATTCGACGAGCTCTACCGCAACTTGGTGCACGCAGGCGAATCGTCAGGCGTCTTGGAAACCGTCCTGGAGACGATTGCCAATTACAAAGAAAACATCGAATCGATCAAGGGCAAGATCAAGAAGGCATTGTTCTATCCCACGGCCATCATCGCCGTGGCGATACTCATCTGCGCCGTCCTCCTGATCTACGTGGTTCCGGTTTTCAAGGAAACCTTCCAGAGCTATGGCGCCGACCTGCCCGCGTTTACCGAATTCGTCTTTGGCATCTCCGACATCGTCGTCAAATGGTGGTGGCTCGTTGGCATTGTCGTCATGATCGCCTTTGGCGTCTTCATGTTTTTCTACAAGCGATCGGATCCACTCAGGCACTGGATCGATCGGATGATGCTGAAGATCCCCGTGATCGGCCAAGTACTGCACAACTCCTCCCTCGCCCGCTTCGCCCGCACGCTGGCAGTGACGTTCAAGGCTGGTGTACCGCTGGTGGAGGCGCTGGGCAACGTGGCCGGCGCCACCGGCAATACGGTGTATGAAAAGGCCGTATTGCGCATGAAGAATGACGTGGCCGTTGGTTATCCACTGAATATGGCGATGAAGCAGGTGAATGTCTTCCCGCACATGGTGATCCAGATGACGGCCATCGGCGAAGAGGCCGGCGCGCTGGATACCATGTTGTTCAAGGTTGCCGAGTTCTATGAGGAAGAGGTCAACAATGCCGTCGATGCACTGTCCAGCCTGATCGAGCCGGCGGTGATGGTGATCATTGGTGGCCTGGTCGGCTCCATCGTCATCGCGATGTACCTGCCGATCTTCAAGATCGCCATGACGGTCATGGGCTGAATGGCCTATCTGGATGCACACCCCGGCCTCGGCTATCCCGCCGCGGCCGGCTTGGGGTTGCTGGTCGGCAGCTTCCTGAACGTGGTGATCCTGCGGCTGCCGCGTCGGCTTGAGTGGCAGTGGAAGCGCGACGCGCGCGAAATACTGGAAGAACCCGAGCTCTACGACCCACCGCCACCGGGGATCGTGGTGGAACGCTCGCATTGTCCGCATTGCGGGCACGAACTGTCCTGGTACGAGAACATCCCCGTCTTCAGCTGGCTGGCGCTGCGCGGCAAGTGCCGCAGTTGCAAGGCACCGATTTCGATCCAGTATCCGCTGGTCGAACTGCTGACGGCAGCACTGTTCCTCGCCTGCGTGTCGCGCTTCGGCTTCGGTTGGCAGGGCTTTGGCGCGATGCTGCTCACCGGCTTCCTGATCGCGATGTCCGGCATCGACCTGCGCACGCGATTGTTGCCGGATCAACTCACGTTGCCCTTGATGTGGCTGGGTTTCGTCGCCTCGATCGAGAACCTGTACGTTGGCCAGAAAGCCGCCCTGCTGGGCGCGATGGCCGGCTACTTGAGCCTGTGGTCGGTGTACTGGCTGTTCAAGCAGCTCACCGGCAAGGAAGGCATGGGCCATGGCGACTTCAAATTGCTGGCGGCGCTCGGCGCGTGGACGGGCCTGGCCGGGGTGCTGCCGACGGTGCTGATCTCGTCGCTGGTCGGTGCGGTGATCGGCTCGATCTGGCTGGCGGTCAAGGGCAAGGACAAGGCGACGCCCATTCCATTCGGCCCTTACCTCGCGATTGCCGGCTGGATCACCTTCTTTTGGGGTCATGACCTGGTCGGCGCATATATGCGTTTCGCCGGCCTGGCTTGATCGCCGCGTCAGCCCGTTCGGAATGAGCCTGCGCTGATGAGCATGTATGTGATCGGCCTTACAGGTGGCATTGCCTCGGGCAAGAGCGCGGTCAGCCAGCGCTTCGAAGCGCTCGGCATCTTCGTGGCCGATGCCGACCAGGCGGCGCACGATGCGGTGGCGGTCGGTAGCGACGGACTGGCGGACGTGGTCGACATGTTCGGCGAGGGAGTCTTGGCCGCCGACGGCAGCCTGGATCGTCCGGCGATGCGTCGGCGCGTATTCGCGGATCCGGATGCGCGCAAACGGCTGGAAGGCATCATCCATCCACGCGTCCGCGAGCTGCTGCACGAAGCCTGCCTGCACGCCACCGGGCCATACACGATCGCCGCGGTGCCGCTACTGGCCGAAAGCGGCGGGCGCAAGGCGTATCCGTGGTTGCGCCGCATCCTGGTGGTGGACGTACCCGAATCCGTACAGCTGCAGCGCGTGCTGCTGCGCGATGGCATCGACGAAGTGCTGGCGCAGCGCATGATCAAAGTACAGGCCACCCGCCAACAACGGCTGGCGATCGCCGACGATGTGTTGGTCAACGATGGCGCGCTGGACATGCTGGACGAACGGGTGGCGGCGCTGGATCGTCTTTACCGCGCTCTCGCCGCAGGCTGATCAGCCCCCCACAGGCCACGGATCGCGGCGATGCCCTGCGCGCCGTGTTCGCGTGCCATGGCGAGATCATCGATGCCCAGCCCGCCGATTGCGTAGATCGGCAGCGAGACCTGTTCGCGCATTGCCGCGAACGCATCCCAACCGATACCGGAGGCCTCCGGATGGGTGGGCGTCGGCCGCAGCGGACCTACCATGGCGAACGTGCAACCGACCTCTTCGGCGCGCCGCAGGTCCTCGATATGATGACAGGACGCGCCGAGCGGAACGCTACGGGACTTGAGCTGCGCGTAGGCCGCGACGGTGCCGGCTTCATGCAATTGCGCCGCGCGCAGGTGCATGCCCGTTTGCAGCTGCTCGGCCAGCGCGATATCGCCATTCACCAGCACCTCGGCAGCGGCCGTGCGGCACAACGCGACCGCCTCGCCCGCCAGCCGCCGCCATCGCGACGGATCGACCTCCGGCGCACGCAGTTGCAAGCGTCGCACGCCACGGGTCAACGCTCGCTGCAAACCCGCCAGCCATGCGTCATCGTCATCGCCTGGCGCAGGCGTCACCAGGTAGCACTCCGACTGCAGCAGCGCCGCCACCACCGGACGGTCGGCCGGCGGCATCGGGTAACTGGTCAATTTGTGCGGCGGCGCCCAGACCAACGCCTGCCCATCCAGGCCCTTGGGTGTACCGCGGAACTCGACATGGCGCACATCCAGCACCAGTCGCTTGTCCGGGTATTGTTGCGGCACGCGGATCAACGCATCGCCGACGCGGGCCTCGACACCGAGCTCTTCACGCAACTCGCGGACGAGCGCGACTTCGGGCGCTTCGCCAGCTTCGACCTTGCCGCCCGGGAATTCCCACAAGCCGGCAAGATCACGCCCTGCGGTGCGGCGCGCCAGCAGGATGCGGCCGCGGGCATCGCGGATCACACCGGCGACGACGTGGAGTTGTTTCATTGCACCAGTATAGAAAAAGGGGCCAGCGGCCCCTTTTTCGATTCGATGGAAGCAGTGGTCAAGTCAGCTGCCCATGGCAATGCTTGAACTTCTTGCCACTGCCGCAGGGGCAGGGATCGTTGCGGCCAACGCGGGTGAAGTCCGCCATCTGCGCCTGCGCCTGTTGCGCCGCGGCTTCCTCGTCCGCGCCCAACCCGCCCATGTCCGGGTGCTGGAACTGCATCTGCCTTGCGGAAGCTTCGGCGCGCACGCGCTCCTCGGCTTCGGCGGCGGCGATCTCGGCCTCGTCGCGGATGCGCACGCGCGCCAGCAGCGAGACCACTTCGCGCTTCACCTTCTCCAGCAACTCGGAGAATAGCTCGAACGCCTCTTTCTTGTATTCCTGCTTCGGCTGCTTCTGCGCATACCCGCGCAGGTGGATGCCCTGGCGCAGGTAATCCATGCGCGCCAGGTGTTCCTTCCAGTTCTGGTCCAGCACGTTGAGCATCACGTGCTTTTCCAGCATGCGCATGGTCTCGCCGCCAACCTGCGCTTCCTTGCCGGTGAACAACTCCGCGACCGCATCCTGCACCTTGGCCTGGATTCCCTCGGCATCCAGTTCGTCATGTTCCTTGTGCATCTGCTGCAACGGCACGTGCACGCCGTATTCGCTTGCCAGCTCGGCCTCCAGGCCCTGCAGGTCCCACTGCTCGTCGACCGAGTTGGCCGGCACGAAGCGTTCAACCATGTCGCCGACCACGTCGCCACGGATGCCGTCGATGTTGCCCTGCACGCTTTCGGCCTCGAGCAACTCGTCGCGCTGGTTATAGATCACCTTGCGCTGGTCGTTGTTGACGTCGTCGAAGTCGAGCAGGTTCTTGCGGATGTCGAAGTTATGCGCCTCGACCTTGCGCTGCGCGTTGGCGATCTGCTTGGTCACCAAGGGCGACTCGATGATGTCGTCTTCCTTCAGGCCCATCCGCGCCATCACCTTCTGCACCCAGTCGGCGGCGAAGATGCGCATCAGGTTGTCTTCCAGCGACAGGTAGAAGCGCGACGAACCCGGATCGCCCTGGCGGCCGGAGCGGCCGCGCAGCTGGTTGTCGATGCGGCGGCTTTCGTGGCGCTCGGTGCCGACGATGTGCAGGCCGCCGGCGGCCTTGACCGCATCGTGGCGCACCTGCCATTCGGCCTTGAGGCGTTCGCGGGTGGCGGCATCCACTTCACCCTGTGCTTCGAGGTCGGCGATTTCCGCTTCCAGCGAACCGCCCAGCACGATGTCGGTACCGCGGCCGGCCATGTTGGTGGCGATGGTGATCGCACCCGGACGGCCAGCCTGGGCGACGATGTGCGCTTCGCGCTCATGCTGCTTGGCGTTGAGCACTTCGTGCGGGATGCCGGCCTCGCGCAGCGCATCGCTGAGCAGCTCGGAGACTTCGATCGAAGTCGTGCCGACCAGCGCAGGCTGGCCCTTCTCGGCGCATGCCTTGATCTCGTTGGCCACCGCGCGGTACTTGCCGGCGCGGTTGAGGAACACCAAGTCGGAATGATCCTTGCGCACCATGGTGCGGTGGGTGGGGATCACCACCACTTCCAGGCCGTAGATGTTCTGGAATTCGTAGGCTTCGGTGTCCGCGGTACCGGTCATGCCGGCCAGCTTCTTGTACATGCGGAACAGGTTCTGGAAGGTGACCGAGGCCAGCGTCTGGTTCTCGCGCTGCACCGCCACGCCTTCCTTCGCTTCAACGGCCTGGTGCAGGCCATCGGACCAGCGACGGCCCGGCAAGGTGCGACCGGTGAATTCGTCGACGATGATCACTTCGCCATCGCGCACGATGTAGTCCACGTCGTTTTGGTAGATCGCGTGCGCGCGCATCGCCGCATTCAAGTGGTGCACCACGTGGATGTTCTGCGGCGCGTACAGGCTTTCGTCCTCGGCCAGGATCCCGGCGCCACGCAGCAGTTCTTCGGCGTGTTCCTGGCCGACTTCGGACAGGTGCACCTGCTTGCCCTTCTCGTCGACCCAGAAATCGCCGTCGCTGTCTTCCTTCTCCTGCCGGCTCAGCGAGGGCACGATCTGGTTGACGCGCACATACAGTTCCGGCGAATCGTCGGATGGGCCGGAGATGATCAGCGGGGTGCGCGCCTCGTCGATCAGGATGCTGTCGACTTCGTCGATGATCGCGTAGTTGAGGCCGCGCTGGAACCGGTCTTCCTTGGACAGCGCCATGTTGTCGCGCAGGTAATCGAAGCCGATCTCGTTATTGGTGGCGTAGGTGATGTCGCTGTTGTAGGCGGCGCCCTTGTCCGCATGCGCCATGCCCGGATACACCACACCCACGCTCAGGCCCAGCCAGTTGTACAGCTTGCCCATCTGCGCGGCGTCGCGGCGCGCCAGGTAGTCGTTGACCGTGACCACATGCACGCCCTTGCCTTCCAGCGCATTGAGGTACACCGCCAGCGTCGCGGTCAGGGTCTTGCCCTCGCCGGTACGCATTTCGGCGATCTTACCGCTGTGCAGGACCATGCCGCCGACCAGCTGCACATCGAAGTGGCGCATGCCGAACACGCGTACCGAAGCTTCACGACACACGGCGAACGCTTCCGGCAGCAACTTGTCCAGTGATTCGCCCTTGGCGTGGCGCGCCTTGAATTCGTCGGTCTTGGCCTTCAGCGCCTCGTCGGAGAGCGCCTGCATCTGCGGCTCCAGCGCGTTGATCTTCTTGACGATGCCGGAGAGTTGCTTGAGCAGGCGTTCATTGCGGCTGCCAAAGACGCTGGTGAGCAGGCTATTGAGCATTGGAGTGTGGATCCTGGCAGGATGCGCGCTTCAGCGCGGCATCGGAATGGGCAAACGGCAAAAACGGGCGTCGAACGCCCGTTTTGGCAGTCGTCTAGTGTAACTGGAGGCGGCTTGCGACGCTTGCAAGCCACCACGCGCGGCGATGTCAGCCGCGCGTCGGCCCGTGACGCGCCAGTGCGTCGTTGTGACCCAGGAACTTGCGCGGGTTGACCACCACGCCGTCCTGCCAGACCTCGAAATGCACGTGCGCGCCGGTGGATCGTCCGGTGGAACCAGCCTTGGCGATCTCCTGGCCGCTGCGGACCAGGTCGCCCACGCTGCGCTCAAGGCGGGAGTTGTGCGCGTAGCGGGTCACGTAGCCGTTGCCGTGGTCGATCTCGACCACGTTGCCGTAACCGGAACGAACGCCCGAATAGCTGATCACGCCATCGGCCACCGCCAGCACCGGATCGCCCACGTCGGCTTCGAAATCGATGCCTTTGTGGAACTGGTGGCCGCCGCCGAACGGATCGGCGCGGCCGCCGAAGCCGGAGGTGATGTAGCTGTTCGCGATCGGATCGCGCGAGGGCATCGCATTGCGATCCAGCGCACGGTTGAACAGTAGCGATTCCAGCACCGTCAGTTGGGTGTCGGCATCACGGTACTGGCCTTCCAGTGCGGCCAGGCGTTGGCGCAATTCGGCCGGTGGCATGTCGCTGGCGCGGCCGGCGCCACCTTGGCCCACCGGCTTGTCGAATTCGAATTCACCGTCCTGCAGCTGGCCGGCCTGGGTCAAGCGCGCGCCCAGTGCGTTCAAACGGTTGGCTTGGGCCTGCAGCTCGGCCAAGCGTGCGGCTAGCGCATTCACTTCGTGCTGGGCCTCACGGCGCACCCTGTCCAGTTCGGCTTGGCGGCTGGCGTCGGCGGCCTGCATCGCTTCGACCTGGGCCAGGCCGACGACGCTGCGGCCACCGGCACCCAACAGCACGCCCACCGCCAACACGGCGCCCATTGCCGCCAACGGGCGACGCAGGGCCTGGAAGCGCAGCTTGTAGGCCAGCGCGATCAGGCGTTGACGCGTATCTTGTCGGGAATTCCCGTGTCGCTGGTTTGTTTCGGTCATTACGTATGCCTAGTTCGCGGCCCTCATCTCCGTCCGACCCCCGCGGCGCGCTGCAAGCGCTGCTCACGGAAGCCTCCGGCGACACCCTGCGCCGTGCCCAATGGCTCGACACGGTGGACCAGTTGTTGCGCCCCCACCTGCCGCCGGGTCTAGCCGCACATGCGCGGTTGGCGAACGTGCGTGGCGACATGCTCGTTTTCGTCGTCGATGCGCCGGTCTGGCATGCCAAGTTGCGGCTGGCCACGCGGGAACTGGTCGACGCCGCCCGCTCCGTCGGGCTCGATGTCACGGGGTTGAGCGTCAAGACGACCCTGCAACCGTTGCGACCGCTAGCGCCAGCCGCACGCACCGCACCACCAATGTCGGCGGCCGGCCAATCGCAATTGGAGGCTGCCCTTGCACTGCTGCGATCCGACGACGCCAAAGGCGCCGAAGCGGGCCACAAGGCCGGGGCACGAAGGACACGGAAAGCGCCCACGGAACCGACCAGCGGGGCATCCTAACTTCACAAGTCCGTGATTTTGTTAAATAAACCGAAACACAAAGCTGAATAGGGTGCACCCAGTCACAGGACGGCCACCCCAGCCGATCGGTTCAGGTTGCTGGGACGGCGGTCCCGTAAAGCACCGGCGGTGCAGCCACCGGGTCGGTGAAACTGACCTCATCCCAGGCCTCGACATCGGCCAACAGGGCCCGCACCAGCTTGTTGTTGAGCGCATGGCCGGACTTGAAACCCTCGAACGCGCCGATCACGGCGTGCCCGGCCAGGTACAGGTCGCCCACCGCGTCGAGAATCTTGTGGCGGACGAATTCGTCGGCGTAGCGCAGGCCGTCCTCGTTCAGGACACGGAATTCGTCCAGCACGATGGCATTGTCCATCGAACCGCCCAAGCCCAGGTTGCGCTCGCGCATGTATTCCAGGTCGTGCATGAAGCCGAAGGTGCGGGCACGGCTGACTTCGCGGACATAGGCATCGGTGGAAAAGTCCACTTCGGCCCGCGACAGCGAGGCCGGGATCGCCGGATGCTTGAACTCGACGGTGAAGCCGATGCGGAAGCCGTCGTACGGTTCGAAACGGGCGATCTTGTCGCCATCGCGCACTTCCACGGGCTTCTTGATGCGGATGAAGCGCTTGGGCGCGTTCTGCTCGGCAATGCCGGCGGACTGCAGCAGGAACACGAATGGACCGGCGGAACCGTCCATGATCGGTACTTCCGGCGCGGTCAATTCGATATAGGCATTGTCGATGCCGAGCCCCGCCAGCGCGGACAGCAGGTGCTCGACGGTCTGCACCTTCGCCGCGCCCTTGGACAGGCCGGTGCACAACACGGTTTCGGTGACCAGGTTGGCGTCGGCCGGGATTTCGACCACGGGATCGAGGTCGGCGCGACGGAACACGATGCCGGTGTCGATCGGGGCCGGGCGCAGGGTCAGGAAGACCTTGTCGCCGCTATGCAGGCCCACGCCCGTAGCGCGGATCAGGTTCTTGAGGGTGCGCTGGCGCAACATCGGCGAAGATTACCACGCAGGTCGCTGAACCTGAACGTAAAAACCGCTGCGTTCCATGGCTGAAACGACGGTGACGAAAGGGGCCGGCCGGCTCGACGCCGACCGACCAGAAGGCACGCCGGGCGGGCAACCCGGGTGCAATGGGACATGACGTTGCCTTGCTTCCTTGCGCGTCATCCCGGCAACAACCGGAATGACGAGCCCGACATCAATCCGCCTGGCGGCGCAGGAAGGCTGGGATATCCAGGTAATCGTCCTTCGGCAGTTCGGCCACCGCAGGCGCGGATTCAGCGCTGCGGCGCAGGCTGCCGGCAATGCCCAGACCCGGGTTCGGCATGAACGGGTCGGCCACTTCGTCGATCATCATGCCGGTGGTGCCGTCGCGCTTGCCCTGGATCAGCTGCACCTGCGGGCGACGCGGGGCATCGAAGCCGGTCTCGAAGCGGGCGCTGGTCTCGTGGCGATCACGCGGCTGCGACTGGCGGCCGCTGGCGCGATTGAGGCCGGTGGCGACTACGGTCACGCGCACTTCGTCCTGCATCTCCGGATCCAGCACGGTACCGATGACCACGGTGGCGTCTTCGGAAGCGAACTGTTCCACGGTGCGGCCCACCTCGTCGAACTCGGCCATGGTGAAGTCCGGGCCGGCGGTGATGTTGACCAGGATGCCGTTGGCGCCGGACAGATTGACGTCGTCCAGCAGCGGGTTCTGGATCGCGCCTTCGGCCGCAGCCTGGGCACGGTCGTCGCCGCGTGCGCTGCCGGTGCCCATCATCGCCAGGCCCATTTCGGACATGACGGTGCGCACGTCGGCGAAATCGACGTTGATCAGGCCCGGACGCACGATCAGGTCGGCGATGCCCTGTACGGCGCCGAGCAGCACATCGTTCGCCGCACGGAACGCCTGGATCATGGTGGCGTTGCGGCCCAGCACGGTGATCAGCTTTTCATTCGGGATGGTGATCAGCGAGTCGCAGTGCTGGCTCAGTTCCTCGATGCCCTTCAGCGCCACCTGCATGCGGCGGCGGCCTTCGAACGGGAACGGCTTGGTGACCACGGCCACGGTCAGGATGCCGAGCTCCTTGGCGATCTGCGCCACCACCGGCGCCGCGCCGGTACCGGTGCCGCCACCCATGCCGGCGGTGATGAACACCATGTCCGCGCCGCTGAGCGCATCGATGATCGTTTCGCGGTCTTCCAGTGCGGCCTGACGGCCGACTTCCGGGTTCGCGCCCGCACCCAGGCCCTTGGTGACGTTGCCGCCTAGTTGCAGCTGGGTCTTCGCGCCGCAGTTCTTGATCGCCTGCGAGTCGGTGTTGGCGGTGATGAATTCCACGCCGTCCACGCTGCTGCTGACCATGTGCGCCACGGCATTGCCGCCGCCACCGCCCACGCCAACGACCTTGATCACCGCATTGGGTGCCATCTTTTCAACCAGTTCGAAATGCGCCATGTCCGTGTCCTCTTGTTATGTGTTGCTTGTTTGAGAGTGTGTTTGCCTGGAGGTGTTGCTTGGTTGGATGTCGTGTTGCCTGCACTCCGCCCTACCCACCGCACGCCGTCGCGCCCTCGCGCCGGCGTTGTCTTCTTCGTCAGAACTCGCCGCGATACCACTTGCTCAACTTGCCGAACAGGCCGCCCACCTTGTTGCTGGGCAGTACCGAGCGCCTCGGGTTCTCGATCTGGCTGCCCATCAGCAGCAAGCCGACGCCGGTGGCGTGCACCGGATTGCCGACCACTTCGCCAAGGCCTGTGACGTGCTGCGGGATGCCGATGCGCACCGGCATCTGCAGCATTTCCTCGGCCAGCTCGACCACGCCTTCCATCTTCGAAGCGCCGCCGGTCAGCACCATGCCGGCGCGCACCAGTTGCTCAAAGCCGGAGCGGCGCAGTTCGGCCTGCACCATCTCGAAGATTTCCTCGTAGCGCGCCTGCACCGCCTGCGCCAGCGCGTGCCGCGGCAGGCGACGCGGCGGACGATCGCCGACGCTGGGCACCTGGATCGATTCTTCCGCGCGCGCCAGTTGCGCCAGCGCGCAGGCGTAACGCACCTTGATCTGCTCGGCTTCCGGCGTGGGCGTGCGCAGCATGTGCGCGATGTCCTCGGTCACCTTGTCGCCTGCGACCGGCAGGCTGGCGGTGTGGCTGATCGCGCCCTGCACGAACACCGCGATGTCGGTGGTACCGGCGCCCATGTCGACCAGCACCACGCCGAGCTCGCGCTCGTCCGGGGTCAGCACCGCGGTGCTGGAGGCCAGCGAAGACAGCACCAGGTCGTCCACCTGCAGGCCGCAGCGCTGCACGCACTTGCTGATGTTGGCCGCCGCCGACTGCGCGCACACCACCAGGTGCGCATGCACCTCCAGCCGCACGCCGCTCATGCCGACGGGATTGCGGATGCCTTCCTGCGAATCGTCCAGCACGTAGTCGCGCGGGATCGCGTGCAGGATCTTCTGGTCGGCCGGGATGGCGACCGCCTTGGCCGCTTCCAGCACGCGGTCGAGGTCGGCATAAGTCACTTCGCCATCGCGGATCGGGGCGATGCCCTGCGAGTTGCGGCACTGCACGTGGTTGCCGCTGATCGATGCATACACGCTGCGCACTTCGCAGCCGGCCATCAGTTCGGCTTCTTCCACCGCACGCTGGATCGACTGCACGGTTGAATCGATATCGACCACCACGCCGCGGCGCAGCCCGCGCGATTCGTGCGAGCCGATCCCGATCACCTCGATCGGTTCGCCCGGCGCGTACTCGCCGACCAGTGCGGTGACCTTGGAGGTGCCGATGTCGAGGCCGACGATCAGCGACTTGTCGCCCTTGCGGTTCATGCGATTCCTTTCATCAACATAGACCCGTTGCGCAACGAAGCGGCCACGGGTTGGGGAGCGATGCAGCGGCCTTCGGTGGCTTCGGCAGGTCGGCCCAGGTCAGCGAAAAACCGTTCGTGTAGCGCAGGTCGGCGCGCGCAAGGCGCTGGCCGGGGTGTTGCGCAGCCAACCGCGGCAGCAACGGCGCGAAGCGATCCAGGCGGATGTCCGGATCGTTGCGGCCAAGCACCACTTCGGTGCCGTTGTTGAGCGTGATCGACCAGCTGCCGCGCGTGTCCAGTGCCACGCCATGCACCCCGCCGACGTTCGCCAGCCGTTCGCGCGCCTGGTTGTAGAGGGCCACCACGTCCATCGCGCGCGATTCCGGGCCGTCAAGCTGCGGCAAGCCGGGCGGCACTTTCACGTCCTTCGCCGGGAAGATGCGGCCCTGCTCGGACAGCAGGTGCTCCGCGCCCCAGCGCGCGAACGGGCGGTGTTCACTGATCCGCACTTCCAAGATGTCCGGCCAGTGCTTGCGCACTTCCGCGCGTTCGACCCATGGCAGCGCGGTGACCGCCGCCTGGATCTTGTTCGGTTGCACAGCGAAGAAGCCGCGCTGTACAAACGGCAACACGGTCGCGCGCAACTGCGCTTCGTCCACCCGCTGAACGTCGCCCTGCACGCGCAAGGTGCGCAGCGGGAATTGCGTGCTGCCCACCCAGCCATTGACCACGGCCACCACCGGCAACACCACCAAGGCCACGGCCAGGATCCACGCCAACAGTCGCAGCATTGCGCTCAACTGCGTGCCTCCCCATTCGGGGCGGGCATGGACTGCTCGAGGATACGCCAGCACAACTCGTCGAATTCCACGCCCAGCTGGCGCGCCGCCTTCGGCACCAGCGAATGGCTGGTCATGCCCGGCGCGGTGTTCACTTCCATCAGCATCAGGCGGCCATCACCATGGCGCATCACGTCCACCCGGCCCCAACCGCTGCAACCTGCGGCGCGAAAACCATCCAGCGCCAGCGCGCGGATCGCGTCTTCATCGGCGCCTTCTAGGCCGGGGCAGATGTACTGGGTATCGTCGGCGATGTACTTGGCGTGGTAGTCGTACCAGTCGCCCGCCGGCACGATCCGCACCGACGGCAGCACCACATCACCCACCACACCCACGGTGAATTCGCCGCCGGTGAGCATCTGTTCGGCCAGCAGCTCGCCAGCATAACCGGCAGCAAAATCCAGTGCCGGCTGCAGGTCGGCCTGCTCCATCACGCGGAACACGCCCACGCTGGAACCCTCGGTCGAGGGCTTGATGAATACCGGCAGGCCCAGTTCGCGAACTGCGGCAGCGAGATCGCTGCCCGCCGCGATGCGCACGAATCGCGCGGTTGGTAAGCCGGCGGACTGCCACACCTGCTTGGTGCGGATCTTGTCCATGGTCAGCGCGCTGCCCAGCACGCCGGGGCCGGTGTACGGCACTTCGAAGCCTTCCAGCAGGCCCTGCAGCACGCCGTTTTCGCCGTCTCCGCCATGCAGGATGTTGAACACGCGGTCGAACTTGCCGTGCACCAGCGCGTCCAACAACGCAGGAATGCCGTCCACCGCATGCGCGTCCATGCCGCGCGACTGCAGGGCTTCGAGCACATTGCTGCCCGAGTTCAGCGAGACTTCGCGCTCGGCGCTGCTGCCACCCATCAGTACAGCAACGCGACCGAAATCGCGCGGGTCGGTAATTCGCAGCGGCGGGAACACGTGCGCGCTCATGCGCCGGCTCCTGAAGGGGATGTTCCGCTGAAACCGTTGCGCGCAATCAGCTGCGCGGCCGCGCCGATATCGCCCGCGCCCATCATCAGCAGCAGGTCGCCGTCTCGCAGCACGCCGGCCAATGCGTCGCCCAGTTCGCCGGCGCTGCCGACCACCACCGGATCGACACGGCCGCGGGTGCGGATCGAGCGCGCCAACGACTTGGCATCGGCACCGGCGATCGGTGCTTCGCCGGCCGGATACACCTCGGTCAGCACCAGCGCATCGACGGTCGACAGCACTGCCGCGAATTCGTCGAACAGGTCGCGCGTACGCGAGTAGCGATGCGGCTGGAACGCAACGACCAGCCGCTTGTCCGCCCAACCGCCACGCGCCGCGTCGAATACCGCGGCGAGCTCCTTCGGATGGTGGCCGTAATCGTCGACCAGCACCACCTCGCCACCGCCTTCCAGCGGCAATGTCGCCAGTTGGTTGAAGCGACGGCCGATGCCGGCGAAATTCTCCAGCGCGCGGGCGATGGCTTCATTGGCCACGCCCAGCTGCCATGCCACCGCGGACGCCGCCAGCGCATTCTGCACGTTGTGCTTGCCAGGCAAGGCCAAGGTGCAGGCGGTGCGCGAACCATCCGGCAGGCACAGCGTGTAGTGCATGCGCCCGCCCTGCTGCTGCACGTCTTCGGCGCGCACGTCGGCATGCTCGGCGAAACCGTAGGTCACCACGTGGCGCGGGGTGTTCTCGGCCAGCGCCGCGACTTCGACATCGTCGATGCACAGCACGGCCAATCCGTAGAACGGCAGCCGGTGCAGGAATTCGGAGAAGGCCCGCTTGACCTGCTCGAAGTCGCCGCCGTAGTTCTCCAAATGATCGGCATCGATATTGGTGACGATGGCGACGGCAGGGTTCAGGCGCAGGAAGCTGCCGTCGCTTTCGTCGGCTTCGGCCACCAGCCAGGCGCCCTTGCCCAGCCGCGCGTTGGCGCCGGCCGCAAGCAACTGGCCGCCGATGACGAAGGTCGGATCCAGGCCACCTTCGGCCAGCACGCTTGCAAGCAAGGAGGTGGTCGTGGTCTTGCCATGGGTACCGGCCACCGCGATGCCGCGCTTGAAACGCATCAGCTCGGCCAGCATCTCCGCACGCGGGACGATCGGGATGCGTTGCGCGCGCGCTTCCAGCAATTCGGGATTGTCCGGCTTGATCGCGCTGCTGACCACGATGCAATCGGCATCCAGCACGTTCGCTGCCGCGTGACCTTTGCACACGGTCGCGCCCAGCGACGCCAAGCGCTTGGTCACCGCATTGTCCGCGTTGTCCGAACCGCTGACCTGGTAACCGAGCGTGCACAGCACCTCCGCTATTCCGCTCATGCCGACGCCGCCGATGCCGACGAAATGCACGCGCGGGAACGCCTTGGCCAAATCGCCGATCTGCTGCAGGCGCAGGCTGTGGACGGACATCAGGCGGCTTCCTTGTTGATTATTGCCAATACCGCGTCGGCGACGCGTTCGGCGGCATCGGGTTTCGCCAGCGCGCGCGCGGCGTCGGCCATGGCGAAACGACGCGCAGGATCACGCGTAAGTTCGGCCAACACAGTGCGCAACTGCGTCGCGAGCGCGTCGTCCTGCTTGAGCAGCAGCGCTGCGCCGCGTTCGACCAGGTATTCGGCGTTGCGGGTCTGGTGATCGTCGACCGCTTGCGGGAACGGCACCAGCACGCTACCGACGCCGACCGCGCAGAGTTCCGCCAGCGTCAGCGCGCCGGCACGGCAGACCACGATGTCCGCCCATGCATAGGCATCGGCCATGTCGGCAATGAAGGGTTCCACGCGTGCGGTGACGCCGGCATCGGCATACGCCTTGCGCGCATCGTCGAGCATTTTTTCACCGGCTTGGTGCAGCACATCGACCGGCAGGCCGAGCGCGGCGATCGCCTGTGGCACCGCATGATTCAACGCGCGCGCGCCCTGGCTGCCGCCGAGCACCAGCAGGCGCAGCGCGCCGCCATGGTGGAAGTCGCGCCGCGCCGGCGGCAGCACCTGCGCGATCTGCACGCGCACCGGATTGCCGACCAGCACTTCATCCGAGAACGTCTGCGGGAAGCCGACCAGCACCTGCTTCGCGAACTTCGCCAGCACCTTGTTGGTCATGCCGGCGGCGCGGTTCTGTTCATGCACCAGCAATGGGATGCCGGCGATGCGTGCGGCAAGACCGCCTGGCCCCGCAGCATAGCCGCCGAAGCTCACCACCACATCCGGCCTGCGCAGGCGCAGTACGCGCGCGGCATCGCGTACCGCACGCAGCACGCGCAGTGGCGCCGACAGCAAGGTGGCGATGCCCTTGCCGCGCAGTCCTTTCACCGCGATGGTGTCGATGGACACACCATGCTGCGGCACCAGACGCGTTTCCATGCCGCCGTCCGCGCCCAGCCAACCCACGTTTGCACCGCGCGCGCGCAGCGCCTGCGCAACCGCAAGGCCGGGGAAGATGTGGCCGCCGGTGCCGCCAGCGAGAATCATCACGTTGGGCGACTTGCTGCTCAACGCGACCTCCGCAATGCGGAGAGGGCGGCGGATTCGGAAGACGTGCCCATGCTGGGCTCGACACGCTGGCGCAGGCGGCTGGTGCCTCGCGTGGTCGCGTCCGCAGGAATCGGCGGCTGCGAAGTCTGTGGCGCCGTGCCCACCGACGGGCCGGTCGCCACGCCGCGCAGTTTCGCGACTTGCCGCGCGGCGCGCTCGTATTCGTAGGAGACGCGCAACAGCAGTCCAAGCGCGGCGCACGTCATCAGCACCGACGAGCCACCAGAGGAGATCAGCGGCAAGGTCAAGCCCTTGGTCGGCAGCAGGCCCATGTTCACGCCGATCGAGACGCAACTTTGCAGCGACATCCACAGCGCGATGCCGAACGCAATGTAACCGGCGAAATGACGCTTCATCTCCACGCACTTCAGGCCCAGCCAGAACGCACGGCCGGCCAGCAACACGTACATGCCGATCACCGCGCACACGCCGGCAAAACCGAGCTCCTCGGCGATCACCGAAAAAATGAAATCGGTATGCGCTTCCGGCAGGTAATTCAGCTTCTGCACCGAAGCGCCCAAGCCCACGCCGAACCATTCGCCGCGGCCGATCGCCATCAGTGCATTGCTCAGCTGGTAACCGGCGCCTAACTGGTCCTGCCACGGGTCCATGAACGAGGTGACGCGACGCATGCGATAGGGTTCGAACACCACCAACAGCACCAACGCCGGCACCAACAGGAAGATCGGCAGCGCGATGCGCTGGATCGGCGCACCACCCAGCAACAGCATGCAGGTGGTGATGCCCAGCAGCAGCACCGAGGAACCGAAGTCCGGTTGCAGCAGCAGCAGCACCACCAGTGCGCCGACCACGCCCACCGGCTTGAGCATTGCCGTCCAGGTGACCGCCACGTCCTCGCTGTAGCGCTTCAGGTAACTCGCCAGCCACACGATGTAGAGCACCTTGACCGCTTCCACCACCTGAAACTTGGAGATGCCCAGGTTGATCCAGCGCTTGGCGCCATTGACCGTGCTGCCCAGCCCCGGCACGTACACCATCAGCAACAAGGCGAAACAGGCCAGCAGCAGCAACTGGCTGTGCTGCTCGACGGTCTTCAGCTCGGTGCGCATGGCGATGGCGGCCAACACCAAACCGCCGGCCAGGAACATCGCGTGCTTATTCAGGAAATACCACGGCCCGACGTCCATGCCGGCACCGGCGACGGCGGCCGAACCGACCATCACTACGCCGAAGCAGGCCAACGCGATCGACACGCCCAGCAGCCACGGGTCGAAGCGACCGCCGATATCATCGACGCGGGTGGCCTGGCGTGGCGTGTCGAAGGTCGTGGCACTCATCAGCGGATCTTCAACGTGGCGAGACCGACCAGCACCAGCACCACGCTGATGATCCAGAAGCGCACGATCACGCGCGGTTCCGGCCAACCCTTCAGTTCGAAGTGGTGGTGGATCGGCGCCATCCGGAACACGCGCTTGCCGGTGAGCTTGAAGCTGGCGACCTGGATCATCACCGACAGGGTCTCGATGACGAAGATGCCGCCCATGATCACCAACACCAGCTCCTGGCGCACGATCACCGCGATGGTGCCCAGTACCGCACCCAACGCCAGCGCACCGATGTCGCCCATGAACACCATGGCGGGATAGGTGTTGAACCACAGAAAGCCCAGGCCCGCGCCGGCGATCGCCGCGCAGAACACGACAAGTTCACCTGCACCCGGCACCCGTGGGATCTGCAGGTATTCGGCGAACACGGCGTTGCCAGAGGCATAGGCGAACACGCCCAGCGCACACGCCACCAGCACGGTCGGCATGATCGCCAGGCCATCCAGGCCATCGGTCAGGTTGACCGCGTTGGAGAAACCGACGATCCAGAAATACGCGATGGCGACGAAACTGACCCCTACCAACGGCAGTGCGATCGACTTGAAGAACGGCACATAGAAGGTGGTTGCCGCCGGCACGTCGGCATAGGCGTACAGGTAGATGCCGGCGGCCAGGCCGAGCAGCGACTGCAGCGCGTACTTGGTGCGCGACTTCATCCCGTTCGGATCGCGCCTGACGATCTTGATCCAGTCGTCCCACCAGCCGATCGCGCCGAAGCCGACCATGATCACCAACACGACCCAGACATACTTGTTGCGGAGATCGGCCCACAGCAGCACGGAGGCCGCGATGGACAACAGGATCAGCGAGCCTCCCATGGTCGGCGTACCGGCCTTGGAGAAATGCGATTGCGGGCCATCCTTGCGGATCGGCTGGCCGCCCTTCAGCGTGCCCAGGTAGCGAATCATCCGCGGCCCCCACCACAGCGAGAACGCGAGCGCAGTGAGTGCACCAAGAATGGCACGGAAGGTCAGGTAGTTGAACAGGCCAAAATGGCCCTGCAACTGCTCCAGCCAACGGGTTAGCTCAAGCAGCATCAGCCTCTCCCTTGTCGGCGGCCGCATCGGATGCGAGCAGCGCCTTGACAATGCGATCCATCGCGCTGCCGCGCGATCCCTTTACCAGTACGCGCACACCGGCGCGCAGTTCAGCGGACAACGCATCCGCGAGTTCCGCATGCGAGGCGTATGCGCGCGCGCCGTCGCCGAAGGCATCCGCCGCGGCCTTGCTCAGCGCGCCCAGCGTGTACAGCCGTGCGATGCCGGCTGCCTTCGCGCGTGCGCCGGCTTGTGCATGCAGCGTCACTTCGTCGACACCCAATTCGCGCATGTCGCCTAGCACCAACCACGCCTCGGATCCGCTGGCGGCCAGGATGTCGATGGCCGCCGCCACCGAGCCCGGATTGGCGTTGTAGCTGTCGTCCACCAGCATCGCGCCGTTGTACAGGCGATGCGCCACTTGCCGGCCACCGACCGGACGCGCGGCTTGCAACCCTTCCACGATGACGGCCAGCGGCACGTCCAGCGCCAACGCGACTGCGGTTGCCGCTAATGCATTACGCACGTTGTGGAGGCCCGGCATCGCCAACATCAACGCGGCGCGGCCCTGTGGGGTGACAAGGGTGAAGCGCGAACCTTCGGCATCGATCTCGATATCGCGCGCACTCACCTCGGCGCTGGCGTCGAGTCCAAAGTGGATCACCCGATGACTGCCGGCGCGCTCCGCGAAGTACGGCGCGAATGCATCATCGGCATTGATCACGGCGGTGCCGCTATCGCGCAGGTCATCGTAGACCGCGGCCTTGGTGTTGGCGATTTCCAGCAGGCTACCCATGCGCTCCAGGTGCGCGGGCGCCACGTTGTTGACCAGGCCCACGTCCGGCGCCGCGATCGCGGTCAGGTAGGCGATGTCGCCGGGTGCGCCAGTGCCCATCTCGTAGATGGCGAAATCGGCATCGTCCGGTGCATCCAGCACCGCCAGCGGCATGCCGATCTCGTTGTTGCGGTTGCCCGGCGTGGCGTAGGTCTTGCCAGCGCGCGACAGCACGGCTTCGATCAGCGTCTTGACGCTGGTCTTGCCGTTGCTGCCAGTGATCGCCACTACCCTGGTGCGCGAACGCCCGCGCTGCACCGCGGCGGCGAAGTCGGCCAACGCGTGCTGGGTATCGGCCACGACGACCTGCGCAATCGATGTCTCGACTACGCGCGACACCAGCGCCGCCACGCAGCCACCGGCAGTCGCCGCAGCCACGTGGTCGTGGCCATCGAAATTCTCGCCTTTCAGCGCGACGAACAAGGCATCACGGCCTTGCGGCAATGCACGAGTATCGGTGGTGACGGCATCAACGGTGCGATCCACGCCATGCAAACGGCCTGAAGTGACCTGCGCGATCCACGACAGCACGCGCGGCGTCATGCGCGCCTCCGCAGAATGTCGCGCGCGGTCGCGGTGTCGTCGAACGGATGCTTGATGCCGTTGATTTCCTGGTAGGGCTCGTGGCCCTTGCCGGCGATCAGCACCACGTCGTCCGCACCGGCCAAGCCGATCGCCTCGACGATGGCGGTGGCCCGGTCGCGCAGCACGATGGCGCGCGCCGCATCGGCGAAGCCGGCCATGATGTCGGCGACGATCCGGTCGCCATCCTCGGTACGCGGATTGTCGTCGGTGACGATGGCGACGTCCGCGCCGCGTTCGGCGATTGCCGCCATCTGCGGGCGCTTGCCGCGATCACGATCACCGCCGCAACCGAAGACGCAGACCAGCTTGCCGGCGGTATGCGCGCGCAGCGAGGACAGTGCCTGTTCCAGCGCGTCCGGGGTGTGTGCGTAATCGACCACGACCAGCGGCAGTCCGCCCTCGCCACCCAAGCGATTCATGCGACCGTCGACCGGCACCAGCTGCGACAGCGTTTCCGCGACCAGGGCCGGCGCCATGCCCATCGCGAACAACGTCGCGGCGACGCCGAGCAAGTTGTCGACATTGAAGCGGCCCAGCAGCGACGAACGCACCGGATGCGCCTGGTTGCCGGCCTGCAGCAGGAAGCGGATGCCGCTGCCGTCGAGCTGCACTTCTTCGGCACGCACGACCGCACCGGCCGCGCCGCGCGAGGAGAACCCGATCACCCGCACCCTGCCGCCGACCGCCTCGAACAGCTCGCGGCCGAACGGATCGTCCAGGTTGACCGTGGCCGCGCGCAGGCCGGGCCAGTCGAACAGTTTCTTCTTGGCCGCGCCGTAGCTGGCCATGTCGCCGTGGTAATCCAGATGATCACGGGTGAGGTTGGTGAACACCGCGACATCGAAATGCACGCCGTCCACGCGCCCCTGGTCCAGCGCGTGCGAGGACACTTCCATCGCTACCGCCTGTGCACCTTCGTCGCGCAGTTCGGCCAGCAGCGCATGCAGGCGCAACACCAGCGGCGTGGTGAAGCCGGTCGGATTGATTTTCGGCCACACGCCGGCACCCAGCGTGCCGATGGTGCCGGCCTTCTGCCCACGCAGCGTCCACGCCTGCGCCAACAGCTGCACGGTCGAGGTCTTGCCGTTGGTGCCGGTCACGCCGACCGTGGCCATCGCCGCGCTGGGCTGGTCATGGAAAGCATCGGCCATCGCGCCCATCCGCGCACGCAGGCCGACCACCGGGATCGCATCCTCCGGCGCCTGCAACTCGCCTGGGGACGGCGGCTCGAACAGGATCGCGGCGGCACCGGCTTCGCGCGCCGCATCGACGAAATTCAGGCCATGCGCGCCGAAGCCGGCGATGGCGACAAACGCATCGCCCGGCCTGATCTCGCGGCTGTCCTGCACCAGGCCGGTGACCGCGAGGTCAGCGGACAGACCTTCCAGTTCCGGCAGCAGTTCGCCGAGCAACATGGCGCGGGTCATGGCACCGCCCTCGCCGCTGGCGCGGACACACTGGCAGAGCTGGCAGCCGGCAACGCGTGGCCGCTGGCCTTGAGTCGCTTGGCTTCGGCTTGCGCCTGTGCGGCCAGCCACGTGTCCAGGTTGTCCGGCGACACGTCCATCAGCCGCAGCGCGCCTTCCATCACGTTGCGGAACACCGGCGCGGAGACCGTGCCGCCAACGTAACCCTTGCTCGGATCCGGGTCGTTGACCATCACTGCCATTGCGAATTTGGGATTCTCGACCGGCACCAGGCCTGCGAAATAGCCGATGTAGCGCCGCGAATAACCGCCGGCACTGGCCTTGCGTGAGGTACCGGTCTTGCCGGCCACGTGGTAGCCCAGGATCGCGGCCTGGGTGGCGGTGCCACCGGGCTCGGTCACGGTCTGCATCATGTGCAGCACTTCACGCGCGATCTTCGGATCCAGCACCTGTCGCGATGGCGCATGCTGGCCCTTGATGAAGCTGGGCGGCGTGAGTTTGCCGCCATTGCCCAGCGCCGCGTACGCGGTGGCGATCTGCAACGGCGTGACCGACAGCGCGTAACCGTAGCTCATGGTCTGCTTTTGGGTGCCGTCCCAGCGATCCGGTGTCGGGAACACACCGGCCGATTCGCCCGGGAAGCCGCTGCCGGTACGCTGGCCGTATCCGAAGCGGCGCACGAAATCGTAGAACTGCTGGTTGCCGAGGCGCTTGGCGATCAGCGCAGCGCCCACGTTCGAACTCTTGCGCAGCACGCCGGTGGTATCCAACACGCCATAGTTGTGGGTGTCGGTGGTGCGGTACCTGCCGTTGGCGATCCAGCCCGGATTGGTATTGAACATCGATGCCGGGGTAATGACGCCCGCTTCCAGTCCAGCCGCAACGGTCAACGGCTTCATCGTCGAACCCGGCTCGAACAGATCGGTGACCGCGCGGTTGCGGTGCGCATCACGTGCACTGGTGCCGACCGCATTCGGATTGAAGGTGGGCAGGTTCACCATCGCCAGCACTTCGCCGGTGGCGACGTCGATCACCACCGCCGAGCCGCTGCTGGCATCGAATTCATTCAACGCATTGCGCAGTTCGCGATGCGCCAGGTACTGGATGCGGCGGTCGATGCTCAAGGTCAGGTCGCGGCCCGGCTGCGCGGCGCGCACCAGGTCCACGTTCTCGACGATGCGGCCGCGGCGGTCGCGGATGACGCGCTTGGCGCCCGGGGTGCCGCGCAACCAATCGTCGAACGCCAACTCCAGGCCTTCCTGGCCGCGGTCGTCGACGTTGGTGAAGCCCAGCACGTGCGCGATCGCCTCGCCCTGCGGGTAGAAGCGGCGGTACTCGCGCTGGCTGGCCACGCCGGGGATTTCCAGCGCGACGATGCGCTTGGCTTCGTCCGGATTGATGCGGCGCTTGAGGTAGACGAATTCCTTGTCCGCGCGTTGGCTGAGGCGATTTTTCAGCTCATCGCGATCCATGCCCAGCGCATCGGCCAGTTGCGGCAGACGCGCCGGCGACTTCAGCAATTCCTGCGGATTGGCCCAGATCGATTCCACCGGCGAGCTCACCGCCAACGGTTCGCCGTTGCGGTCGGTGATCATCCCGCGCGAGGTGGCGATCGGCAGTTCGCGCAAGAAGCGCGCCGCGCCCTGCTTCTGGTAGAACTCGTTGTCGACCACCTGCAGGTCCAGTGCGCGCGCCAGCAACGCGACCGAACACAGCCCAAGTGCGCCACCCACCAGCATCAACCGGCCACGCAGGTTGAACGCCGTTCGCGAACGCGGGCGGTTGCCGGGCGCGCGCGCGGCATCGCGACGCAAGGCGTCACGACGCGCCGTTTCGCGTGGATCGCGCTTCGGCAGGTCGGGAAGCTGGAGGCCGAAGAGTTTCATCGGCGCAACACCACGATGTCTTCGGTACGCGGGAACACCATGCCAAGGCGGGTGCGCGCGACCTGGTCGACGCGGTTGCTCTCCGCCCAGGTCGCCTGTTCCAGCTGCAGGCGGCCGAATTCGATGTTGAGTTCGTCGCGGATCTTGTCCAGCTTGTTGAGCGCGATGAAGGCCAGGCGGTGCTCGTGGCGATCACGCACCACCAGCAGCGCCGTCGCCACGTTGGCGATCACCAGCACGGCGAGGATGACGTAGCGGTTCATGCCGCCACCTGCAATTTTTCCGCCACGCGCAGCACGGCACTGCGCGCGCGCGGATTCGTGGCCAGTTCGGCATCGCCCGCCTTCTGCGCGCCATCGATCAGGCGCAGCGTGGGCGTGAACGCGATTTCGATCGGCATGCGCCGGTTGGCCGGCGGCGCCTTGGCGTGCTTCGCCATGAACTGCTTGACGATGCGGTCTTCCAGCGAATGGAAGCTGATCACCGCCAAGCGTCCACCGGGCTTCAACCGTTCCAGCGCGGCATCCAGCCCGCCTTCGAGATCGACCAGTTCGCGATTGATGAAGATGCGGATCGCCTGGAAGCTGCGGGTTGCCGGATGGATCTTGGAATCGCCGCGCGGCATCACCGAGGCGATCAATTCCGCCAGTTGCGCAGTGCGCAGCAGCGGTGTGTCGCCACGGCGGGCGACGATGGCACGAGCGATGCGGCGGCTCTGGCGCTCATCGCCATACATCCACAACACGTCGGCGATCTCTTTTTCGGAGGCATGCGCCAACCACTGCGCCGCGCTTTCGCCGGACTCCGGATCCATGCGCATGTCCAGCGGGCCGTCCTTGCCGAACGAGAAGCCGCGCTCGGCCACATCCAGCTGCGGCGAGGACACGCCCAAATCGAACAGCACGCCATCCAGGCCGGCATCGGCCAGCGGCCACTGCGCGAGGTCGGCGAAGCTGCCGCGGCGCCATGCCACGCGCGCATCCTCGCCGGCCAACTGGGTGGCCACGGCGATCGCTTCGGGATCCTTGTCCATCACCAGCAAGCGGCCCTCCGGCCCCAGCTTCGCCAATACGCCGCGTGCGTGTCCGCCGCGCCCGAACGTGCCATCCAGATAAGTGCCATCCGCCTTCACCGCCAGGCCCTCCATGACCTCGGCGAACAACACCGGGAGGTGGGCAGGCGTGGCGCCCGCGCCACCCGTGTTCACAACACCAGATCCTGCAAGTCGTCGCCCAGGTCGGCATCGCCCAGCGTTTGCCGGATCTGCGCGTGGTGCGCCTGTTCGCTCCACAACTCGAATTTGTCGCCCATGCCCAGCAGCACGGCCTTCTTCTCGATGCCGACCGCACTGCGCTGGCTGGCCGGAATCGAGATGCGCGCGCTGCCGTCGGGCTCCGCGAACGCCGCCGCACCGACCAGCTTCAGCTGCAGCAGCCGGCTGTTCTTCTTGGTTCGCGGCAGGGCATTGACCTGGTCGCGGACCTTTTCCCAGACCGGCAGCGGGTACAGGTAGAGGCAGCCCGCTTCGAACGGGTTGTAGGTGATCACCAGCTGGTTGCCGCAATCGCGCGCGACAAGATCCCGGTAGGCGGTGGGAATCGCCAAACGGCCCTTGTCGTCGATGGTGATGGCGGTTTCGCCCTGGAACATGCCCCTGCCCTGTGTCGCCCCCGTCTCAAGCGAGGTTCGTGACGGAAAAACCACTAATTTCCCGGTTTTCCCACATGTCGCCACATTAGCAGGGGTTTCAACCTTGTCAACAACTCCGCGCGGGAAATTTCACTAGGCCGGTCAAAGACTTGCAGCAATCTTCAGAGACTTGTTCAAGCTTTATCCACAAGCTTATGTTTCGTCTCATTTTTTGAGAATCCGTGACTTCCGGACTAGCAAGGATCGAACCAAGGCGCAGCCATCGCGGCGCATGTTGCGCCGCAATAATGAATGCGTTCAGCTGCACCGGCACAATGCTGGCATGTGTGTCGTCGCATTCGCTCAAGGCATCCACCCGCGTTGGCGGCTCGTCCTGGCCGGCAACCGCGACGAATTCCACGGCCGACCAACCGCGCCCCTGGAACGTTGGCCGGACAGCGGGGTAATCGCCGGCCGTGACCTGCAATCCGGCGGCACTTGGGTCGGCCTGGGCACCCGGGGCCGGGTCGCAGTGGTGACCAATGTCCGCGACGGTTACGCGCAGCCGCATGCCGGCCCCTCGCGCGGTGCGCTACCCACCGCCTTTCTTGCAGGCTCAATGGATGCCGCCGGCACCACGGACGATCTGCTGGCGAGTGCCGACGCCTACGCCCCGTTCAACCTGATGTTGGCCGATGCTGCAGGCTCCTGGCATCTGGGCAACCATCCACGGCAGCGCGAACCGCTGGCGGCCGGCGTGCACGGCATTTCCAATGGCCGGCTGGACGCACCCTGGCCGAAGACCCGGCACCTGACCACTGCTCTGCAGGCATGGGTGGAAGCCGATAGCGACGACCTCCAGGCCTTGTGGGACGCACTGGCCGACGAACACGGCGCAGCCGATGCGGAACTGCCGGATACCGGCGTGGGCATCGAGCTGGAACGCCGGCTGTCGCCCGCCTTCATCCGTGGCGAAACCTACGGCACCCGTGCCAGCACGATCATCGCGGTGGATCACGATGGCCGCGGTTTCATCCATGAACGTCGCTTCGGCCCGAATGGCGTGTTCGCGGGCGAAACCGTGGTTCGCAACGGCGAATGATGCGGCGACGTACAATGCGCGCGGCGGAGTCGGCCAGACAGTCGCGTCATCGAGCAATCGATGCCGAGGAAAGTCCGGGCTCCACAGGGCACGGTGCCAGGTAACGCCTGGGCGGCGCGAGCCGACGGAAAGTGCAACAGAAAGATACCGCCGATGGCCCTGTCACCCCTTTGCCGCTTCCATCAAGGAGCGGTTGCGCTTGCCGGCGAAGCCGGCCAAGTGCCTCCCGGAGACGGCAGAGGGGTGGCAGGGCACAGGTAAGGGTGAAATGGTGCGGTAAGAGCGCACCGCGAGCCTGGCAACAGGCCGGCACGGCAAACCCCACCGGGAGCAAGACCAAATAGGGAGGCTATGCTGCGGCCCGCAGTGTCTCCGGGTAGGTTGCTTGAGCGTATCGGTGACGATGCGCCTAGAGGAATGACTGTCCAAGACAGAACCCGGCTTATCGGCCGGCTCCGCCACTTTCCTCTCAACCTTCGGGCGACCCTTCCAGCAAAGCGTCCATCGCCACCTGCCGCCCGCCATTGGCATCGCAGACGGCGTACTTGCCGCCCGGGTACATCGCCACACCGGCATGCCGGCCCTGCTTGTCCAGCACATAGAAGCTGATGCCGAAGTTCGGCAGACCACGCGAGTTCAGCAGGCGCTTCTCCACCGTGTTCGACTGGATGCGCTTGAGGCCCTCCATCGCCGCATCCTTCGGATGCAGGCCACGGCGCAGGTTCTCCACGATCAGGTACGAGGTGAGGTTGTACAGGTTCGCCTCGCCACGCCCGGTGCTGCCCGCCGCACCCACGCTGTTGTCCACATAGAGACCAGCGCCGAGGATCGGCGAATCACCGACGCGGCCCGGAATCTTCCACGCCAGCCCGCTGGTGGTGGTGACGCCACAGATGTCGGCCTTCGCATTGATGCCGGAGCAGTTGATCGTGCCGTAGAAATGTTCGGGATCGATCAGGCCGTCGCGCACCATCGACTGCCCGGCGCGGAACCCGGCCTGCGCGCGCGATGCCGGATCCAGGAAATGCTTGGGATCGACCCGGCGCATCCATTCCAGCCACAGCTTGCGCGAGGTCTCGGTATTGAGGTCGTCCTCGATCTCGAATCCCAGCTGCCGCGCGAAGGTCTGCGCGCCGGCACCGACCAGCAGGTGATGGTCGGTTTCGTTCATCACCGCACGCGCCACCTTCGACGGCGTGCGCACGCCTTCCAGCGCGGCCACGCCACCGGCGCGCCGCAACGGGCCATGCATGCAGCAGGAATCCAGTTGCACCACGCCATCCGCGTTCGGCAAGCCGCCATAACCGACGCTGGTGTCTTCGGGATCGAGCTCGACGATGTTGACGCCGGCGATCACCGCATCCAGCACGTCCTTGCCGGCGGCGATCTGTTCGAACGCGGTTTCCACGCACGTGAGCTTGCCGCCATTGCGGTACTGCTGGCCGTTGCCGGAGGCGATCACCACCGGTTTCACCGCGCCTGTATGCACCGCCGGCGTTTGTGCCGCTGCGGCGGGCAACAGGCTGGAGGCCGCCAACCCCGCGCCGACCTGCATGAACCCCCGTCGCGAAAGTTTGCCCGTCATGGTCTGCCCCTCGTTGGTTGCTCGATCAATCGCTGCCGTACAAGGCCTTGCGTGGTGCGCCGGACAGTTCCGCGGCCAGTTTGGCGGCAGTGGACGGCGGCAGGTGTTCGCTCAGCTTCGCATACAGGCGGCGCCCTTCGACCACCTTCGCGTCCGCGTCCTCGCCGGCACCCTGCACCAGCAGCACGAATTCGCCCTTGCGCTGGTTGGGATCGGCGCGCACGCGCTGCGCGAGTTCGGCCAAGCTGCCGTCCAACACGGTTTCGAACAGCTTGGTCAGCTCGCGCGCGATCACCGCGCGACGTTCCGCGCCGAATGCGGCCACGGCATCGTCCAGCGCCTCTTCGATCCGATGCGAGGATTCATAGAAAATCAGCGTGCGCGGCTCACTGGCGAGTTGCACCAGTCGTTCGCGTCGCGCCTTGGATTTCGCCGGCAGGAAGCCTTCGAAAATGAATCTGTCGCTAGGCAGCCCGGCCACGCTCAATGCCGCGATCAGCGCGCTCGCGCCCGGCACCGGGCTGACCACGATGCCGGCTTCGCGCGCCGCGCGCACCAGGCGGAAGCCTGGATCGCTGACCAGCGGGGTGCCCGCATCGGAGACCAGGGCCAGCGACTCGCCGGCAAGCAAGCGGGCGACCAGCGGCGCGGCGGCATCGCCCTCGTTGTGCTCGTGCAACGCCACCAGCGGCTTCTCCACCCCGAAATGCGCCAGCAGCTGGCGGGTGTGGCGGGTGTCCTCCGCGCAGATCGCCGCTACCGTCTTCAACGTGTCCAGCGAACGCGGGCTCAGATCGCCCAAGTTGCCGATCGGCGTGGCCACCACGAACAACTTGCCTGATATGGAACCGCCTGAACGCTGCATCACCTGACTTCACCTTGGGCACGGGTAGAATCCTAGCCGGTTCCCGAACGAGCGCCGATCCGTGGCCCGCAAACATCCGATTGGTCGATCTGTCCAGGCCCTGTCCTGCGCCCTGTTCCTGTTCGTCTTGGGCGGTTGCGCCAGCGTGGAGGTGCAAAAACCGGCGGCAACCACCGCACGCAACCAGGTCATTGTCGAAGCGCAGGCCTTGGCGCAGGCGCATGCAGGCTTGTCCGGGCAGGCGCGCACCGACAATGCCGTGCGGATCGAAGCACTGCTGGCGCAACTGGACGATGCCACGCTGTCCCGCGAAGCCGGCGCATTGCCGGTCGGCGATCCGCTGTACAACTTCGCCGGACGCGCGCTGGCCAACCGTGGTCTGCCGCTGCCGCGCCCATTCGATCGTGGCGACTGGAATTTCGATGCTGCCGGCCGACCGCCGGCGGATCGCGACGGCTATCGCCCGCCGATGAAAGTCGCGGTGCTCCTGCCCTTGAGTGGAAGCCAGGCTGCCGTCGCGGCCGCCGTGCGCGACGGCTTCCTCACTGGCTATTACGGCGAAACCCGGCGCAAGCCCGACGTGCGTTTCTACGATACCGCTGGCGGTGCGAATGCGGCCTACGGGCGTGCGGTCGCCGACGGCAACGACTTCGTGGCCGGACCGCTGGCGCGCGAAGAAGTGGATGCCGTGTTCGCCGACGACACGCCGCAAGTGCCGCTGCTCGCACTCAATCGCGGCAACCGCACGCCACCGGCCGGCAGCGCGAGCTTCTCGCTGTCGCCGGAGGACGAGGGCATCAGCATCGCCCAATACCTGGTCGAACGCGGCGCCAAGCGCGTGTTGATCGTCAATGGCGGCGAAGACGCACAACGCCGCAGCGCCAGCGCCGCCAAGGCACAGCTGGAACGTCGTGGCGTGCAGGTGGCAGGCAGCGTGGGCACCGGGGCGGATCTGGCTCCACTCGCGCAAGGCGTGGATGCGGTGCTGCTGGCGATGAAGGGCCCACAAGCTCGGGCGCTGATGCCGCAACTGGCGATGGCCGGGATCACCGCGACAACGCGCGTGGCCACCTCGCAGATCACCTCCGGCACCGGCAAGGCAAGCGAAGACGCGGCGTTGGACGGCATCGTCTATCCCACCGAAACCTGGGGCACGCGTAACGTTCCGGGCCTACCCTCGCAGGCCAGCGCAGCGGCGCGGCTGGATACGGCCAAGGGGCCGGCGGCGCGCCTGTTCGCGTTCGGCTACGACGCATGGCTGGTCACCGCCTACTTGGAGCGGCTCGCGCTTTCGGCCAATGCGGACATCGCCGGCGCCACCGGTCGGCTCAGCCTGGACGGCTTCGGCAATGTGCTGCGGCAACCAAGCTGGTCGCGCTATTCCGGCGGCGTTCCCGTGCCGCTGGGCGATGGCGCGCGCTGAACAATCGCTGGATCGCCGTGCCCGCGGCGATGCGGTGGAAACCGCAGCGCTTGGATTCCTGCAACGACATGGCCTGCGCCTGCTCGCACGCAACGCGCAGGCACGTGGCGGTGAACTCGACCTGGTGATGCTCGACGGCGATTCGCTGGTATTCGTCGAGGTGCGTTACCGCGCCGGCACTGGATTCGGTGGCGGTGCGGCCTCGGTCGATGCCGGCAAGCGCCGCAAACTGGTGCGCGCCGCACAGACCTTTCTGCTGCGCCACCCGCAACATGCCGAGTCGCCCTGCCGCTTCGACGTGATCGATGCCCGCGGCGATCCGGCCAAGCCGCGCATCGAATGGCTCAAGGATGCGTTCCGCGCCGACGACTGAGTCAGTCGAAATGCCGCCAGCCCATCGGGGCCGACCACGCGACGCCATCGGCGGTATGCGCTTGTACGCCTTGTCTATCCACGACACGGCCTATCCGCGTAACGCGCGCATCGACTGAGGCGGCGACCTGTTGCACTGTCGCGCGCATATTGCTCGGCGCGATCAAGCAAAGTTCGTAATCGTCGCCACCGGTAGCCTGCGGCACACGACGCGCCTCACCATCGAACGCAATACGCAAGGCTTCCGATGCCGGCAACGCATCGACATCGACCTGCACACCAACGCCACTCGCGTTGCAGACATGACCGAGGTCGGCGAGCAGCCCATCGGACACATCGATGCAGGCGGTCGCGATGCCACGCAACGCGTGACCCAGCGCCACACGTGGCGTTGGCCGATTCAACCGTGCGCGCAGAGCAGCATCGACATCGCCACCCGACTTCCATTGTGCCAGCGCAGCCGCCGCATCGCCCAGCGTGCCGCTGGCCCAGACGTCGTCGCCTATCTGCGCACCATCGCGACGCAGTGCGGTACCGGATTCGACGAAACCATGCACCGTCACGCAGACCGATAGCGGCCCGCGTGTGGTATCGCCACCAACCAGTGCAACATCGTGCTGTTGTGCCAATGCCAGGAAGCCATCGAGGAAACCATCGACGAATGTGGTATTTGCGTCGGGCAGCGAGAGCGACAAGGTGCACCACGCCGGTAGCGCGCCCATCGCGGCAAGGTCTGACAGGTTCACCGCCAATGCCTTCCAGCCGATATCGGCGGGTGCGGTTTCGGTCGGGAAATGCACGCCAGCATTGAGCGTGTCCATCGCCACCACCAGTTGCATGCCGGCGGGCGGTTGCAGCAGCGCGGCATCGTCGCCGATGCCGAGGATCACGTCCGCGCGCGTTGCAGCGCGGTCGCGGATACGGGCGATCAGGTCGAATTCGCCCATGCGCCGACAACTCAGCGGCTGCGCGCCTGCGCCTCGGTGCTGCGCAGCGCAGCCGCGGCCTTGTCGAGCACGCCGTTGACGTAGGTGTGGCCGTGTTCGGAACCGAAGCGCTTGGTCGAGTCGATCGCTTCGTTGATCACCACCCGGTACGGCACGTCCGGACGATGGGTGAGTTCGTAAGCGGCGATGCGCAGCGCAGCGCGCTCGATCGCATCCACTTCGTCCACGGTGCGATCGAGGTGGTCAGCGAGCGCGGCATCGACTTCGCCGATGTGACGCAACACACCACGCACCAGGTCTTCGAAATACTCGAGGTCGGCGATTTCGTGCGCCTGCTCATGCGCGAACTGTGCGATCAGGTCGCGCTCGTTGGCGCCACTGATCTGCCAGGCATAGATCGCCTGCAGCGCGCGCCGACGCGAGCGCGAGCGGGCCACGGGATCGATGCCATCGGGACGGCGGCGGCTGTTCATTTCACTTGCTCCTGGAGCTTGCGGCGCAGGTCGGCCATTTCGATGGCGACCAGTGCGGCCTCCTCGCCCTTGTTGCCGTGGCTACCGCCCGCACGCGCGGCGGCATCCTCGAATCGTTCCACCGCCAGCACGCCGTTCATCACCGGCACGCCGGTGTCCAGCGCCACGCGCATCAGGCCGTCAGACGCGCCATCGGCGACCTGTTCGTAGTGGCGGGTATCGCCGCGCACCACGCAGCCCAGCGCGACGATGGCCGCATGCCGGCCAGCCAGCGCGAGTTCACGCGCAGCCACCGGCAATTCCCAGGCACCGGGCACGCGGATCACGTCGATGGCGGCTTCGTCCACGCCGTTGCCGACGAAGGTGTCGCGCGCGGCGGTGACCAGCGCATCGGTGATGCGCGGGTTCCAGCGGCTGGCGATGATCGCGAAGCGCGCGCCCTGATGGGTGCGCAGATCGCCTTCGTAATGCGGCATCGGGATGGTGGTCGTGATGGGCCGTGCAGTTTACCGCGCCTCAGGGGCAAGGCTGCGGCACGTACTCCACGACCTCCAAGCCATAGCCGGCCAAACCGACCTGCCGACGCGGGGTGCCCAACACCCGCAGCTTGCCCAAGCCCAGATCGGCCAGGATCTGTGCGCCCGCGCCGTTGCGCCGCCACTGGCCGACATCCTTGCTGTTGGCACTGGCGATGGGTTGCTTGCGCAGGCGCGCCAGCAGGGCCTCGGCGTTGCGCGGCTCGGACAGCACCACCATCACCCCGCGATCCTCGGCGGCGATCGCGCGCAGCGCATCGGTGGCGGCCACGCCGAAATCGTCGCGACGCCAGTGCAGCAGGTCGCTCAGCGGGTTCTCCACCTGCACCCGCACCAAGGTCGGCGTGTCGCTATCCGGGGTGCCGCGCACCAGCGCGAAATGCAGTTCGTGGGCGATGCGATCGCGGTAGGTCAGCAAGCGGAACGCACCGAATTCCGTATCGATCTCGCGCTCGTCGATGCGCTCGACGGTGTGCTCGGTGGCCAGCCGATGGGCGATCAGGTCGGCGATAGAGCCCATCTTCAGCCCGTGCTCGCGGGCGAATTCCTCCAGCTGCGGGCGGCGGGCCATGCTGCCATCGGCGTTCATGATTTCCACCAGCACGCCGGCCGGCTCCAGCCCGGCCAGCAGCGGCAGGTCGCTGGCGGCTTCGGTATGCCCGGCGCGGGTCAGCACCCCGCCCGCTTGCGCGGTCAGCGGGAAGATGTGGCCGGGCTGGCTAAGATCGGAGGGCTTCGCATCCGGCCGCACCGCGGTGCGGATGGTGTGAGCACGGTCGTAGGCGCTGATGCCGGTGGTCACGCCTTCGGCGGCCTCGATGCTCACCGTGAAGTTGGTCTGGAACTGCGCGGTATTGGCCTGCACCATCGGCGCCAGGCCAAGCTGCGCGCAGCGCTCGCGGGTCAGCGACAGGCAGACCAGGCCGCGCGCATGCGTGATCATGAAATTGATGTCGGCCGGACGCACCAGCTCGGCGGCCATGATCAGGTCGCCTTCGTTCTCGCGGTCTTCGTCGTCCACCACCACGACCATGCGGCCGGCGCGGATTTCTTCCAGCAATTCCGGAATGCTTGCGAAACTCATGCCTTGTCCTTCGTCGCCAGCAGGCGCTCCACGTAACGCGCCAGCAGGTCGACCTCGATATTGACCGCGTCGCCTTCACGCAGTGCGTGGAAGGCGGTGTGTTCGACGGTATGCGGGATCAACGCGACTTCGAAGCCGGTGCCGTCGACTTCGTTCACCGTGAGGCTGACGCCGTCCACGCAGATCGAGCCCTTGTGCGCGATGTAACGCAGCAGCGCCATCGGTGCCTCGAAGCGCCAACGCACCGCGCGCGCATCGTCCCAGCGTTTCGCGGCGATGGCCAGGCCGTCGACATGGCCGCTGACCAAATGCCCGCCCAAGCGATCAGTCGGCAGCATCGCGCGTTCGAGGTTCAGCGGCGCACCGATTTGCAACGAGCCCAACGTGGTCAACGCCAGGGTTTCATTGGAGGCATCGATGGCGAAGCTTGCGGCATCGAACTCGACCACGGTCAGGCAGCAACCGTTGACGGAAATGCTCTCGCCGAGTTGCACGCCATCGAACGGCAGCGTGCCGACCTCGATGGTGAAGCGCGCATCGCCGCCACGCATTTCGCGCGCGGCCAGCCGGCCTACGCCGGCGATCAATCCCGTGAACATCAGCCCACCATCGGGCGCAGCAGCAGGCGGTGGTCGTCGCCGATGCGGCGGCTGTCGAACGCACGCAGTTGCAGGCGTTCGGTCATCGCGTCGATATGCAGGCCATCGAACAACGGGCGTGCGCGCTCACCAAGCAGCACCGGCGCGATGTAGAGCAGCAGTTCGTCGACCAGTCCGGCGGACAGGAACGCGCCGGCCAGCGTCGCCCCGGCTTCTAGCTGCACTTCATTGATGCCGCGCGACGCCAACAGCTTCAGCACGGCATCGAGGTCGAAGCGGCCGCCCTGCACTGGCACCGCGACGTGTTCGGCACTCATCTCGCGTGGCGGCTTCGTGTCAGGCGCGTGCAGGTACAGCGTGGGCGCATCGCCTTCGCGAACGCGGCCACGCGCGACGGTGGCCAGCCCCGGATCAAGCACCACGCGGAGCGGCGGCATGAATTCTTCGTCGGTCTCGAGGCGCACCGTCAGCTGCGGATCGTCCGCAAGCACGGTACCGGCACCGGTCAGGATCGCGCCGCTGCGCGCACGCCACTGGTGCACGTCGCGACGCGAGGCTTCACCGCTGATCCACTTGGAATCGCCGGAGGCCATCGCAGTGCGGCCATCCAGGCTCATCGCCAGCTTGACCCGCAACCACGGCCGGCCACGCTCGACGCGCGACAGGAAGCCGCGGTTCAATTCGCGCGCCTGCGCTTCCATCAATCCGCTTTCGACGACGATGCCGGCTGCGCGCAGTTTCTCGAAACCGGCACCATCCACCTGCGGGAACGGATCGCGCATCGCGCCGACCACGCGGCTCACGCCTGCGGCGATCAATGCATCCGCGCACGGCCCGGTGCTGCCGGTATGCGCGCAAGGCTCCAACGTCACGTAGGCCGTCGCGCCCTTCGCGCGCTCGCCGGCCGCCTGCAACGCGAACACTTCCGCATGCGGGCCGCCCTTGCGCTGGTGCCAGCCTTCGCCGACGACTTCATCGCCATGGGCGATCACGCAACCGACCATCGGGTTCGGCCGCGTCGTGAATGCCGCGCGTTCGGCCAGGCGCAGCGCGCGCGCCATCATCATGTGGTCGGTGCTGCTGAAACTCATTTCTTCTTGTTCTTGTCGATGGAAACGACCTCGCCGCCGAGCAGCGACAGCTGGCCTTCGCCCGGCAGGTCGCGTTCAAGGCGATCGAGTTCCTCGCGGAAATCGGCGACGTCCTCGAAGCTGCGATACACCGAGGCGAAGCGTACGTAGCCGACGTGGTCGAGCTTGCGCAGTTCCGCCATCACGAATTCGCCGACGCGGCGCGAATCCAGTTCGCGCTCCGTGGTCATCCGCAGCTGGTGCACCACGGCACGCACCGCCGCTTCGATGTCCTCCTCCGACACCGGCCGTTTCTGCAGCGCACGGTCGAAGCCGGCCCGCAGCTTGCGCGCGTCGAAGCCCTCGCGGCGGCCATCCGACTTGATGATCGCCGGCAGCTTCAGCTCGATGGTTTCCAGCGTGCTGAAGCGTTCGCCACAGGCCTCGCATTCGCGGCGGCGACGGATCGTCGCGCCGTCTTCGCTGACGCGCGAGTCGATCACGCGGGTGTCGGCATGCTGGCAGAACAGGCAGTGCACGTCCTACTTATCCGCCATACACCGGGAACTGCCGGCACTGCAGGGTCACGTTCTCGCGCACGCCGGCGATCACGTTGTCGTCGTTCGGGTTGTCCAGCACGTCGCAGATCCATTCGGCCAGCGCCACGCAGTCCGGTTCCTTGTAGCCACGGGTGGTGACCGCCGGCGTGCCGATGCGCAGGCCGGAAGTGACGAAGGGCTTGCGCGGATCGTTCGGCACCGAGTTCTTGTTGACGGTGATATGCGCCTTGCCGAGCGCTTCCTCGGCCTGCTTTCCGGACACGTCCTTGCCGATCATGTCGACCAGCATCAGGTGGTTTTCGGTGCCGCCGGAGACGATCTTGTAGCCGCGCGCGATGATCGTCTTCGCCATCGCCTGCGCGTTCTTCACCACCTGCTGCTGATAGGCCTTGAATTCCGGCTCCAGCGCTTCCTTGAAGGCCACCGCCTTGGCCGCGATCACGTGCATCAACGGGCCGCCCTGAATGCCGGGGAAGACGATGCTCTGCAGCTTCTTCTCGATTTCCTCGCCCGCACCTTTCGCAACGATGATCCCGCCACGCGGACCGCGCAGCGTCTTGTGGGTGGTGCTGGTGACCACATGCGCATGCGGCAGCGGATTCGGGTACACGCCGGCGGCGACCAGCCCGGCCACGTGCGCCATGTCCACGAACAAGTACGCGCCCACCTTATCGGCGATCTCGCGCATCCGCGCCCAATCGACCACCTGCGAATATGCAGAGAAACCGGCGACGACCATCTTCGGCTTGTGTTCCAGGGCGAGACGCTCGACCTCGTCGTAATCGATCAGGCCGGCATCGTTCACCCCGTACTGCACGGCGTTGAACAACTTGCCGGACGCATTCACCTTCGCGCCGTGGGTCAGGTGGCCGCCATGCGCCAGCGACATACCGAGAATGGTGTCGCCCGGGTTGAGCAGGGCGAAGTACACCGCCTGGTTGGCCTGGCTGCCGGAATGCGGCTGCACATTGGCGTAATCGGCACCGAACAGTTCTTTGACGCGGTCGATGGCCAGTTGCTCGGCGATGTCCACGTACTCGCAGCCGCCGTAATAGCGCTTGCCCGGATAGCCCTCGGCATATTTGTTGGTGAGCTGACTGCCCTGGGCTTCCATCACCCGCGGGCTGGCGTAGTTCTCGCTGGCGATCAGCTCGACATGATCCTCTTGGCGCTTGTTCTCGCCAGCGATGGCCTGTGCGAGTTCGGGATCGAAAGCGGCGATCGTGTCTGTGCGACTGAACATTCCTGGAACTCCGGCGGGGCGGGAAATCAGGCGATTGTAGCCCGCAGGAAAGTTTCCAGCAGGGCGCTACGGTAGCGGTCTCGGTGCAGCAGCAACCACAGCTTGCGTTGCAGGAACGGCTGCAGGAACGGGGTGCGCAGCGCGCACAGCTGGTCAGCCTGCAGTTCATTGCGCACTGCCACTTCAGGCAGTAGGGCGATGCCGAGGCCTGCCACCACCGCCTGCTTGATGGCCTCGGTCTGGCTCAGCTCCAGCCGGCTGCGCGCGGGCGGCAGCTGGCCCAGTACCTGCTCGGTCAGGGCGCGGGTGGCCGATCCCGGTTCGCGGATTACCCAAGTTTCATCGGCCAGATCGGCAGCAGTCAGCGTGCGACGCCGTGCCAGCGGATGGGTCGGCGGTACGCACAGCAGCATCGCATCGTCGCGCCACGGCAAGGACTCCAGCGCGGGGTGCAGCACGGTGCCTTCGACGCAGGCCACATCGAGCTCGTGCGCCAGCAGCGCCGCCGCGATGTCGTCGGTATTGCCCACTCTTAAACGCACCACCACCTGTGGCGCCTCGCGCACGAACCCGCCCAGCAGCTCGCCGACACGGTAATTGCCCACGGTATTGCTGGTGCCGATCCGCAGCTCACCGCCGATCACCTCGGCCGCGCCTGCCGCCACCTGGGCGAACTCCGCATGACGCTCCAGCAGCTCGCGCGCCAGCGGCAGCAGCTCGCGCCCGCGCGGGTTCAGCCGCAATCGGCCGCGCACGCGATCGAACACCGGCGCGCCCAGCAGCCGCTCCATCTCCGCCAGCGCCATGCTGGCCGCCGGCTGGGTCAGGAACAGGCGCTCGGCGGCGGCGCGCAGGCTGCCGGCATCGACCGTCTCCACGAACACCTGCAGCTGGCGCGGGCTGATATTGATCATCACTGATACTTATAACTCATATCACGATAATCAAATTTTATTTATCGAAGCCGGCGCCCAGACTTCTGCCGTCGCCCACCGCGAACGGAATCTGCACCGCCATGGCTGTCCTACACCGCACCCAGCTCCTCCTGCCCGGCCTGCTGCTGGCCTGCGTGCCGGCGCTGCTGGCGTGGCTGGGCGGACAGGCCTTCCCGCTGCTGGGCGGCGCGGTGCTGGCGATCCTGCTGGGCATCGGCCTGCGCGCGTTGTGGACGCCGGCGGCGCGCTATGCGCCGGGGATCGGGTTTGCCGGGAAGTACGTGCTGCAGGCCTCGATCATCCTGCTCGGCTTCAGCCTGGACCTGGGCGAGGTGGTCAAGGTCGGCCGCGACTCGTTGCAGGTCACCCTGATCACCCTGGCGCTGGCGTTCGCCACTGCGTGGGTGCTGGGCCGTGCGCTGCGCATTCCGGTGAAGCTGGCCGCCTTGGTCGGCGTGGGCACCGCGATCTGTGGCGGCTCGGCGATTGCTGCCGTCACTCCGATCCTGTGCCCAGACGAACACGACACCGCCTTCGCGATGTCCACCATCTTCCTGTTCAACCTGGTCGCGGTGCTGCTGTTCCCGCCGCTTGGCCACCTGCTGGGCATGGATGCCGCGCAGTTCGGGCTGTGGGCCGGTACCGCGATCAACGACACCTCGTCGGTAGTCGCCGCCGGCTACGCCTATGGCCGCGAGGCCGGCGATTACGCGGTCATCGTCAAACTGGCGCGCGCCACCATGATCGTGCCGGTGTGCCTGGCGCTAGCGGCCGTGGTGGCCTGGCATGCGCGTCGCCGTACGACTGAGGGTGCGCCGGCGTTGCGTGCTGGCGGCATCGTGCCATGGTTCATCCTGTGGTTCGTCGCTGCCTCGGCACTGCGTACTGCAGGACTGGTGCCGGTCGCACTGCAGGGCAAGCTGCATATCGCCGCCGTGTTGGCGACAGTGCTGGCATTGGCGGCAATTGGCTTATCGGCGGATTTGCGGCGCATGCGCGCCACCGGCCCGCGCCCGATCCTGCTGGGGCTGGGCGTGTGGATGGCGGTGGCGCTCGGAAGCCTGGCGATGCAGGCGCTATAATTTCGCGATCCGAAATTCTCTCGCGGCCCTGCCCGGTGCAGGCCGTCGCCGTACGCCCGGAGCGCCCATGTCCTCGCAATACATCTACACCATGAACAGGGTATCCAAGGTGGTCCCGCCCAAGCGGCAGATCATCAAGGACATCTCGCTGAGCTTCTTCCCCGGCGCCAAGATCGGCCTGCTGGGTCTGAACGGCGCCGGCAAATCCACCGTGCTGAAGATCATGGCCGGCGTGGATACCGACTTCGAGGGCGAAGCCCGCCCGCAACCCGGCATCAAGGTGGGTTATCTGGAGCAGGAGCCGCGCCTGAATCCCGAGCAGACCGTACGCCAGGCGGTCGAGGAAGGCGTGGGCGAAGTGCTGCAGGCGCAGGCCCGGCTGGACGAGGTCTATGCCGCCTATGCCGAGGACGGCGCCGATTTCGACGCGCTGGCCAAGGAGCAGGAGCGGCTTGAAGCCATCCTCGCCGCCGGCGATGCGCACACGCTGGAAAATCAGTTGGAAGTCGCCGCCGATGCGCTGCGCCTGCCGCCGTGGGATGCGGTGATCGGCAAGCTGTCCGGTGGCGAGAAGCGTCGCGTGGCGTTGTGCCGCCTGCTGCTGCAGAAGCCGGACATGCTGCTGCTCGACGAACCGACCAACCACTTGGACGCCGAATCCGTCGAGTGGCTGGAGCAGTTCCTGGCCCGCTACACCGGCACCGTGGTGGCGGTCACCCACGATCGCTACTTCCTCGACAATGCCGCCGAGTGGATCCTGGAACTCGACCGCGGCCGCGGCATCCCGTGGAAGGGCAACTACACCGAATGGTTGATGCAGAAGGACGAGCGCCTGAAGCAGGAAGACAACCAGGAAAAGGCGCGGCAGAAGGCGATCCAGAAGGAACTGGAATGGGCGCGGCAGAACGCCAAGGGCGGCCGTTCCAAGGGCAAGGCGCGTTTGGCGCGCATCGAGGAACTGCAGGCCGTCGATTACCAGAAGCGCAACGAGACCAATGAAATCTTCATCCCGCCGGGCGAGCGCCTGGGGCAGAAGGTCATCGAGTTCAAGAACGTGTCGAAGAAGTTCGGCGACCGCCTGCTGATCGACGACCTCAGCTTCAACGTGCCGCCGGGTGCCATCGTCGGCATCATCGGCCCCAACGGCGCCGGCAAGTCCACCCTGTTCCGCATGATCACCGGGCAGGAAAAGCCGGACACCGGCAGCATCGACATGGGCCCGACCGTGAACCTGGCTTACGTGGACCAGAGCCGCGATGCGCTGACCGGCAACCACAACGTGTTCCAGGAAATCTCCGGCGGCCTGGACATCCTCAACATCAACGGCATCGAGATCCAGTCGCGCGCCTACATCGGCCGCTTCAACTTCAAGGGGCAGGATCAACAGAAGATGGTGGGCTCGCTGTCCGGTGGTGAGCGCGGCCGCCTGCACATGGCCAAGACCCTGCTGCAGGGCGGCAATGTGCTGCTGCTGGACGAACCGTCCAACGACCTGGACATCGAAACCCTGCGCGCGCTGGAAGACGCGTTGCTGGAATTCCCCGGCAACACCTTCGTCATCTCGCACGACCGCTGGTTCCTGGATCGCATCGCGACGCACATCCTCGCCTTCGAAGGCGACAGCCACGTGGAGTTCTTCCAAGGCAACTACCGCGAGTACGAGGAAGACAAGAAGCGCCGCCTCGGCGACGATGCCGGCCCGCACCGGTTGCGGTTCAAGGCACTCAAGTAAATCCGGGACGCCCACGGCAACGTGGGCGTTTCCGCATCGGCAAGGAGGAGATCGGCATGGGCTTCACCGAAAAACTGCGCGCACGCTGGAACGCATCGAATTCGCTGGTCTGCGTGGGATTGGATCCCGACCCGGCGAAATTCCCGGATGCCTTCGTCGATGACGAGGACGCGTTGTTTGGTTTCTGCCGCGACATCGTCGATGCCACCGCCGAATACGCCTGCGCGTTCAAGCCGCAGATCGCCTACTTCGCCGCGCACAACGATGGCGAGGCGCAGCTGCAGCGGCTGATCGCGCACATCAATAGCGCGCATCCGGACGTGCCGGTGATCCTGGACGCCAAGCGCGGCGACATCGGCAGCACTGCAGAGCAGTACGCGGTGGAAGCCTTCGACCGCTTCGGCGCCGACGCAGTGACGCTCAACCCCTACATGGGTCGCGATTCGGCCGCACCGTTCCTGCAGCGCAATGACCGTGGCTGCGTGTTCCTCTGCCACACCTCCAACCCCGGTGCGCGCGATTTCCAGGAGCTGCTGGTCGATGGCGAACCCTTGTACCAGCGCATCGCCCGTACCATCGCGAGCGAATGGAATGCCGATGGCAACTGCGCGCTGGTGGTGGGTGCCACCTTCCCGGAAGAACTGAAACTGATCCGCGAGATCGTCGGCGACATGCCCCTGCTGATCCCCGGAATCGGCGCACAGGGCGGCGATGTGGAAGCCACCGTGCGCAACGGCAAGACCGCCGACGGCAGCGGGCTGATGATCAATTCCTCGCGCGGGATTTTGTATGCCTCGCAAGGCTCGGATTACGCGGATGCCGCCACACGTGCCGCACGCGAACTGCGCGACACGATCAACCGCTACCGCTGAGCGCGCATCGCCGCGCGCAGCACCGCGAACGGGAACCGCCCCCAGATCATCGCGAACACGGCCGCACGCGCGAACAGGCCGCGGCACGGCGCTTCGAACTTCGTGAAGTAGCGCCAGAAGCCGCGGTGCTTGTGCCACTCCACGAACAGCGGTCGCGACCGCGACGACACGCCGCGCACATGCACCACACGCACATCGTTTGCGCAGGCGACGGTTGCGCCCGCTTCGCGTACGCGCCGGCACAGATCCAGGTCTTCCGCATGCAGGCGGTAGCCTTCGTCGAAACCGCCGACATGCGCGAACAGGACGCGCGGCATCAGCATCAGCGCGCCCGATACCGCATCCACGAACTGCACCGGCACCGCGCCATCGAATTCGATTCCAAGCTGCGCCTGCGAGCGATCGCGCAGCATCGCCATGAAGTCCGGATCATGGCGACGCGCAGCGTCATCGCGGACGCCGCCGTCATCGACCAGGTCCGCGCCAATCAGTGCCATGACGGATGCATCGGCGTACGCGCGCATCCGCGCCAACGAATCGGGTTCGACCAGGCAGTCCGGATTGACGAAGGCCAGCCATGGCGCATGCGAGCCCATCGCGCCCTGGTTGCAGGCCACCGCGAAGCCGGGGTTGTCCGGATTGGCGATGAAACGCAGGCGGGGGTCGGCCAAGGCATGGCGTTGCACGATATCCAGCGTGCCGTCACGCGAATCATTGTCGACCACGCGGATCTCGGCGATGCCTTCGGCCGCGCGCAGTCGCGACAGGCAGTCATCCAGCGTCTCGGCGCTGTCGTAGCTGACCACGATGGCGGCGATGCCGTCGATCATGTCGTTGCCACGAACAGATCCTGCTGCGGCGAGCCATGGTCGAGCCCGGCCAGCCGCGCGCCGAGTTGCGCGCGCAATGCATGCAGCGGATCGTCCATCAGGAATTGCGCCAGGCACGCATGCCAGGCCGGCCAGCGCACGGACAGCCGATCCATGTCGCCATCGAACGGCAAGCCTTCGGCATCGCGCAGGACGAAGGCGGTTTCGCACAAGGCATTGCGCCAACCAAGCCCGGACATGCGCAGGGAAAAATCGATCAGCGCCGCGTACCAGGAACGATAACTGGACGGATCCAGCCCGCCCGCACGCACGCGCGCACTGCCGCGGATCAGCACCGCATGGCCGACCGCCGACGGCAGCTCCGGGTGCCGTGCCGGCAGTTGCGCGCAGGCGCGAGCGAGGCGAGTTGGATCTTCGTCGATGCCGACGATCTCGCCGATGCGCGGCCAGCTGGCGGCTTCGCCGGCATTGCTCCATGGCGTGGCAGTGGCGATGGCGGCATCGCGGGCAAGGCAGGCCGACAGTTGCTGCAGCCAGCCGTGCGTGGGTTGCGCATCACCGGACAGGATTGCGACATCCGCACCGCCGCAGGCGCGCAAGGCTTCATCCAGATGCGCGGCTTCGCCGATAGGCGATGCGCGCCGCGTATGCGCGGCCTGCAGCCGGGTGGTTTTCAGCCAACCCTGGATCAGCGCATGACCACGCGGCCCGGCCTGCGCATCATCCGCCAGCCACACGCGGGTACCGGCGGGCGTGGCGGCCTCCAACGCGGCCAGGCAGGCGTCGAGCGCATCTTCATCGGTGCCGACCGGCACCAGGACGATCGGCAGCGCGGACGCGGCCGGGCTCACTTCGCCTTGGGGTTGTAGATCGGATCCAGCGCACGGAAACGGCGACCGTATTCGTCGGTGAGTTCGCGGGCTTCCTGTGGACTGCGCACCACGGTGGGCGTGATCAGCACCACCAGTTCGTCACGCTCCTTGCTGGTGCCCTGTTGGCCGAACAAGCCGCCGAGCACCGGGATCCGGCTCAACCCGGGGATGCCGGTGGAGGTCTTGCTGGCGCTGTCGGTGATCAGGCCCGCCAGCATGATCGTCTCGCCGCTGGGTACCATCGCGCTGGTCTTGACCTTGTTGGTGTCGATGCGCACATTGCCATTGCTGTCGGCGACGCCAGTCGGCTTGCTCACTTCCTGCACGATGTCGAGGAACACCATGCCATCGCGGGTGATGCGCGGCCGCACCTTCAGGATGATGCCGGTTTCCAGGTATTGCACCTGGCTGTAGGTGCCGTTGGTATTGCCATTGTTGGTGGGATCGAAGTTCACCGAATTGATCGGAATGCGCTGCCCGGCGTTGAGGCTGGCTTCCTTGTTGTTCTGGGTGAACACCGAAGGCGAGGACATCACCCGCACGTCGCTGGCGTTGTCCAGTGCCTGGATGATCGCGGCGGCGTTGTTGCCGAGGAAACTCCAGGTCAGCACATTGCCGAAATCCGTCACGTTTTCCACGCCGCCGCCGTAACTGCCCCAGCTGTTGCGGCCGGTCGGGTACGGGAAGTCGGTTTGCTCCGGAATCGCGTGATCGAAGAACCAGCTGACGCCGTACTGCAGCGCACCTTTCAGTGCCACACTGATCACCTGCGCTTCGATATGCACTTGCGAGGGCATCACGTCGAGGCGGTCGATCACTTCACGAATCGATTTCCACGCCGCCGGGCTTGCGCGCACCAGCAGGGAATTGGTGTCTTCCACCGCGGACACGCCGACTTCGGCACCGTCCACGCGCAGGTTCACGCGGCCATTGCCGCCGCGACTGTTGGGCAGGCTGGCACCGTCGCTGGAACCGGAACCGGAACCGGAACCGGAACCGACCGAGGCACTCGAGGTGCCGCCCTTGTCGTCGACGCCGGAATCGCGGATTTCGGTCGACTCAAGCCCGGGCATCAGCGACGGCTGGTTCTGGCTGCTGCCTTGTGGGTTGCCGCTGCCGAACACTTCGGCCAGGCGATCCGCCAGGTCGCGGGCCTTGATGTACTTCAATTCGTAGGAGAACAAACGGCCGTCGCCGGTGCCGCCTTCGATGCGGTCGATCCACTGCCGGATGTCGTCCAGGTAATTCGGTTGGCTGGCGATCACCATCACTGCGTTCGCGGAATCCAGTGCCATGAAGCGGAACATGCCAGCGACCGGCGTCTTGCTTTGTTCGCCGAACACGCGCTCCAGATCCTGCACCACCGAACTGGCGCGGCCGGACTGCAACGGGAACACGCCCACCGACATGCTCGCCATCCAGTCCACGTCGAAGATCTGGATCGTGCGCAGGTAGTTCTCGAGTTCGGCGCGGGTACCGGCCACGGTGATGATGTTGCGCGCACCATCCACGCTGACGATCGAGCCCTGCTTGGCATACGGCTTGAGGATTTTCTCCATCTCGGCGGCGGAGACGTAGCGCAGCGGCACCACCCGCGATTCGAACCCGCGCGCCAGCGCCGGCGAACCGGTACGCGGCACCACGCCGCTGGTCAGGGCCTGGTCGGCGGGGACGATGTTGTAGCGGCCATCGCTGTAGACCATGCGTGCGTTGTTCTGCGCCAGCACGCCTTCCAGCAGGTTGAGCGCGCCGGCGGCACCGACCGGCTTCTGGGTAGCGATGGTCACCACGCCCTGCACGCCCGGCGCGATGCTGTAACTCTGGCCCAGCATGTCGCCCAGGATCGCCTTGACCACTGCTGGCAAGGACTCGCCTTCGAAATTGAAGCTGGCTTGGCCGCTGCTGGACAGGGACGGCGGGGGCGCGCTGGCGGCGGCCTGGTTGATCGGCGTGCCGGCACCGCGGCGGATGATCGGACGCGGACCATCGTTGCCCATCGTTTCGGGCAGGGCCTGGCTGCGGACGCTGCCGGGCTGTTCGCTCGGCAGGCGTTCGGCGCGTTGCATCTGCGGCGGCGGCATGCTGGCGCAAGCGGCCAGCAGGCTCAGCATGACGGTGGCAAGGAAAGGACGGACGTTCATTCGCGACAACTCCACGTCATGGCTTCGGCGGCGGCACGCTGGATGCGGGCGCGCCATTGCCGGTCTGGCCGGCGCGCAACTGCGCGCGCCGGGCTTCGATGCGTTTGCGGATCGCCTCGATCCGCGCTTCCTGGTTTTGCGGTTCCCCGGGCGCAGCGGCCGGTACCGGTGTTGCATCGGCATCCTGCACGACCGCGGCCGGCTCTATCTGCGGTGCAGAGGCCGAAGCCGGTGCTCCGGCAGCGCCGAAGACGCGCAGATCCAACGTGGTTTGACCGCCCGCACCCTCGAAGATCGCGCGCCTTGGCTGTACTTCGACCAGCCGCCAGCCCGCGGCACCTTCCGGCGATTTGCCCACTCGCACGCGTTGCGCCTCGCCGCCGCCGTTGGGCTGCAGCACGGCCAACTGCACCTGCGGGCTGATCAACACGCCAGTCAAGATGAAATCCAGCGACTGGCTCTGGGCCGTACCGTCGCCTTCCGGGCCGGTGGCCATGAAGCTGCGCGGACGTCGGTCCTGGGTGAACAACGGGCGCGAGGCCGCGTCTGCGTATTGGGTCAACGGGCCGATCCGATCCGGTACGGCCGGCTTGGGTTGAGGTAGCGATGTTTCAGCCGTGGCCGGCTTGGCTTCCTCGACCCGTCCGCCCATGCCCAGCAGTGCGGCCAGCCACAGCAGCAGCGCCCAGCCGGCGAAGGCGGCCAATAGCCAGGTCAAGGGGCCGGCCTGGTCGAAGCGTTGCAACAGGGTGCGCTCAGCCACGGGCGGCCTCGGCATTGTTCGCTGCTGGCGATGGTCGCAGGTAGCCGTACAGATCGAAGCTCACGTCCAGTCCACCTTCCTGCGGCAGGTTGTTGCCGGGGATCGCGAAATAACGCTGTGCGGTGATGCTGACCACGTCGACGAACAAATAGGGGCGCGCCGATTCCAGCGCGTGCAGTACCGCCAGCGTTTCCGCATTGCCGCAGCGCAGGCGCACCTGCACGGTGACGCGGCGATAACGGCCCGGCGGCGGCTCGCCTGTAAGCGGCGCGCGATTGGTGATGGCGCAGCCGCGATTGCCCGGACTGACCTCGCCGACCACTCGCTCGAGCTGCTGGATCAAGGCTGCGGTGGCCAGTTCCGCGGTGGGCTCTGCCAGGAATCCGGTGGCGCTGCCGCGCGCGTCCAGTTCCGCCAACCGCTGCTGGATCTGCGGCGCCTGCGCCAGCAACGCGCGCACGCGGGCGTCGCGGGCCTGCAATTCGGCGATCCGCGCATCGGCCTCGTGCAGCGGGCGGGTGAACCAGGGGTGCAGGAACAGCAAGTAGAGCAGGCCCAGCACTGCCAGCAGCAATGCAAGCGCGAGCCAGCGATCGCGGTCAGCGCGCAACATCGGCACCATCCTCGTTGCTGGCCGCAGCATCGGCAGCGACATCGTTCAGCTGCGCCACCAGGGTGAAGCGATCGCTGCGCGTGCGCGGATCCTGTTGCAATGCGCCGCTCAGCGCCGGCGCGCGCCACTGCCTGGCGCCTTCCAACTTGCCAACCAGCGCGGCGGCCTCGTTCGACAAACCAGTCAATGTCATCTGGCCGCCTTCGATCGACACCTTCTCCATGTAGGTGCCATCGGGCAGCCGGCGCGCAAGTTCATCCGCCACTTCGATCACCGAAGGCCGCTCGTTGCGCTGCGCCTGCAGGTAGGCGCCGCCTTCGACTGCATCCACCAGCCGTTGCCGTTGCACGGCCACCAGGCGCGCCTGCGTGCTGCGCTTGGCCACGTCCGCCTGCAGCTGCGCGGCGGCTTCACGGCGGTTGTCGAGAATTTGCGACAGCCCCAACACCAGCGCCAGCAGCGCCAGCGCGAACAATCCGACGTTCCACAGCCGCCACCGATTCGGACGCCGATAACGCTGCGCCAACGGCAACAGGTTCACGCCAAGCGGACGGCCTTCGGCATCGGCCAGGTCGATGCCGGCCAGCCAGCCGGCCACCGCACCAAGCTGCGTGGTGGCGACATCGACCCGCGCGCGCGGCACCACCACCAATTCCACCTGTAACTGGCCGTCGTCGCGCATGCCAAGCACGCGGCCGTCGTAACAGACATCGCCCATCGCGAACGGTGTCTGCCGTTCGATCTCGAACCCCAGCACCTCGCGCAGGCGCTCGCGTGCGGCCGCAGGCAACAACAGGTTGCGACGCAAGCCGCCGGCAGCGGGCAGCAACAGCCAGCGCGGCAACCGTGCGGCATCGTGGGTCAGTACGCCCGCCAGCGGATCCGCGCCGTCGCCACGCGCCGGCGGTACAGGCAGGCTGGCGACGTCCTGCAGGCCGTCTCCCACCTGCTTGCGCAACTGCAGTCCATCGCCCTGCAACTGCAGCAGCAGGCGATCCGACGACGATGCCAATGCCTGCCGCCAGGCCGCCGGCAACCAAGCCGCCAGGCCCGCGCCCCACCACGCCAGGAACCCGCGCACGCCGCGGCTGGCGGATTCGAAACGGGCGGATGCCGATGGCATGGCGCTCACGGCGCAGCCCCGTCCTGCCAACGCAGCGGCGTGTATGCGGAACCCGGCAAACCGTTACCCCCCAACCGCAGAATGACCGAAACATGTGCGCGGCGACCATCGGCGAGTCGGGCACGGCTGTCGATACTATACGTGCCGCTGCCGGTCGGCGGCACGGCATCTGGATCAGCCGACGGCGGACGGTCCACGCCCATCGCCTGCAGCACCATGCCGTCCGCGCTGCGCGTATCCGGCACTGCCGCGCCAGTGAATACGGTGAGGTAAGGCGCCGCGGAGGCAAACAGCGACGGCCGCATGCCCATGACTTGCTCCAGCTCGGCCACGGTCTCGAACGGCGCATCCTTCGCCCCCCAAGCCAGTCCCGCCGCACCATAGTCCATGTCTTCGGCGCCACCCGCAGGCTGGGTCAGGCTGTCGGGATCGCGCCAGTCCATGATCGCGCCGGCCAGCCGGTTGGCGACATCGCGTTTCTCGCCGAGGGCGACGAAGAAGCCAAGCAAAAGATCGTGGCTGGCCGCGTTCAGGTCGATCTTGCCGGCTTCGTCGCGCACCGAAACCTCGACCTGCGCGCCATCGAACGCGAAACGGTAGTTGCGTCCGTCCGAGGCCCAGCGCTGCGCCGGATCGGCATCCAGCAATCGCGCCGCCGCATATTCCACCCCGGCGCGCGCCGCTTCGCGCGCTTCGGCGCCGCGCGCCAGGCCGTTGCCCTGCAAGGATTCGATCCGCGACGCCGCCGCATAGCCGGCCACCAACCCGCTGAGCAGCAGGATCAACCACATCACCAGCAGCAACGCCGCACCGCGTTCACGCCGGTTCATGGCGTGTCCTCCGGCGCGATGCCGTAACTCGCCGACATCGGCAACGCGATCACCACGTCAGGCCACGCGCCGCGTGCATCGGCGATGCGCACCCGCACCTGCGACGGCAGCGCATCCGGATGCCCCCATTCATGCAGCCACGGCGCAGGCCGACCGTCCTTGCCGGGCCCGCGGTAGGCGAATCCGACGCTGCGCAACCCGTCCGCCAATGGTTCCGGTGGACGCGGATTGCCGGCAATGATCGTTTGCCCGGCCAGCACCATGCGGAAATCGACGTCCAGCACCAGGCCGTCACCGCCACGGGCAACGCCGAGTGCATGCAGGTGCGGGCCGCCACGGCCAAGGTAATCCGGCAGGTCGGCGACGAAACGCATCTGCTGCGCGCCACCGGTGAACCGTCGCGATGCACCACTGGCCTGATCCAGTTCGAACACGATGCCCTGCGCGCCGCCGATCCGCTGGCGCAGGAATTCGGAGACCGCGCGGATGCGCTCGTTGCGCGCCGCCATCGCTTCGCCGCGTTCCACGGTGGCGCCGGCCGCCCGCACGGTGGCGAATGCCAGCGCCAGGCCCGCGGCCAGCAACATCGTTGCCAGCAGTACTTCGATCAGGGTGAACCCGGATGCGGGCCCGCGCATGCGGATCATGGCGTGCCCAACCCATCGATCAGCGGGATCGCCAACCGCAACGACGACAGCTGTACGCGTTGGCGCGGCCCGCCTTCGCCCCATTCGACCTGCAGCTGCAGGTGCAGCAGGCGCGCCGCGTTCGGATCGATCCGCTGCGGCCCGTTGCGCGGCGCAGGGTCGTTCCATGGTTCGACATCCAGCCGCCAGCGATAACGGCCATCCTCCAGTTCGCCATCGCGCGCGCCGGGCAGCGGCAACTCGCCGAACTCGGCCAGCAGCGATTGCGCATGCAGCGCGGCACGCCCGGCATCGCCCGCCTGGCGTACCTGCCGGGTCGCGCCGGACAGCGTGCCGAGCAGCATCGTCAATCCCAACGCCAGGATCGCGAAAGCGACGATGATCTCGATCAGGGTGTAACCGCCCTGCGCGCGCGGCATCGGCGTCTTCATCGCGATGCCTGTACGCGCGACATGCGCACTTCGCCGGTCAGCCAACCCACGTCCACATCCCAACCGCCGCCATTGACCAACATGCGCACGCGGCCTCCGGTGGCCGCACCATCGGGAAAGAAGCGGATTGCGCCCTTTCCGCCTTCAAGCTCGACCGCGGCGAATTGTTCCGCACGCGCGCCAGTGAACACGATCTCGCCGACTTCGGGCAGGTTGCCGCTACGGCCCTTGGCGCCCTGCCAGCGACGCGCCCGCGGATCGATGATCACGTCCTGCGACTGCCCGCTGCTGATCGCCACTGCACGCGCGAAGCGCATCTGCGCGGCGACATCCTTCGCCCCTGCACGCAGCTTCATGCCCTGCATGCCGCCGCCGAACGCCGCCACCGCAAGCAGGCTGGCCGCGGCGATGAGTGCCATCACCAACAGCATTTCCAGCAGTGAGAATCCCGATGGAAATTGGCCGGGTAATGGTCGGCGCATGCGCATCATGTCGTTCCCGCCGCCACGCGCATCGCTTATTCGTATTTGATATCGGCGCTGACGCTGTCGCCGCCGGCCTGCCCGTCCTTGCCCAGGCTGATCAGATCGAACGCCTGTCCCTCGCCCGGCATCGTGTAGACGTACGGATGGTTCCACGGATCCTTCAGCTCACCGTCCTTCGCGTACGGGCCCAGCCAGCCGGCCGCATCGCCCGGCGCCTTGACCAGGTCTGCCAGCGACCCGGGCAACCTGCCGGTGTCCTGTTCGTATTGCTGCACCTTCTCCGCCAACGTCTGCACCTGCGCCTTAGCCAGGTTGACCTTGGCGCGGTCGCCACCGCCCAGGATGCGAGTGGCCGCGAACGCGACGATGCCGCCGATCAGCACCACCACCAGGATGATCTCGATCAGCGAAAAACCTGATTGCGATGCGTGCGTAACGGGTCGGAATTGGCGATTGCGCATGAAAGGGTTCCGCTGGGATGTGGACGTTGGATAGGCCGATTGTCGCCGAGTTCCGCGCGTTTTGCGTTCAGCCGACCACATTCGTCAGGTCGTAGATCGGCGACAGCACCGCCAGGATGACGATGCCGACCACGGTCGCCAGCACCAAGGTCACCGCCGGCACCAGCGCCGCCAGCATCCGGTCCAGCGCGATCGAGGTTTCCTGCTCGAAGGTATCCGCGGTCTTCAGCAGCATCGCGTCCAGCGCGCCGGATTCTTCGCCGACCTGGATCATCTGCAAGGCCAATCGCGGGAAACGCTTGCCCTTGCCGAGCGCGGTGGACAGGCCGATGCCGTTCTTGACCTCGTCGATGGCGGCATCCACGTCGTTCGCCAACACCCGGTTGTCCAGCACGTTGCGGGCGATGCCGAGCGCCGACAGCAGCGGAACCCCGTTGCGCAACAGCGTGCCCAGCGTGCGCGCCAGTCGCGCAGTGTCCAGCTTGGCCACCAGCGGACCGGCCAGCTTGTTGCGCAGCAGCCAGCCATCGAATTTCAGCATGAAGGCGGGGTCGCGGCGCTTGCGGTCCAACCACAGCAGCAACAACACCGGCACAGCCAGCAGCACGATCCACCAGTCGCGCACGAACACGCCCAGACCCAGCACCAGCTGCGAGAACCACGGCAGCTCGGCATCCAGGCTGTCGTACATCGCCGAGAACTGCGGCACCACGTAGCCCAGCAGGAACAGCAGCGACAGCCCGACCATCGCCAACAGGATCGCCGGGTACACCAGCGCGTTGATCACCCGCGCCCGCAGCGCGCGCGAACGCTCCAGGTAGTCGGCCAATCGCTGCAGGGTTTCGTGCAGGCTGCCGCCGGCTTCGCCGGCACGCACCATGTTCACGAACAGGCGGCTGAACGCGCCGTGCTGGCGATCCAGCGCGGTCGATAGCGAGGCCCCGCCACGCACCGCATCGCGGATATCGGTGATGGTGCGCTTGGCGACCTCGTCTTCCGGCAGTTCCAGCAGGATGCTCAAGGCGCGATCCAGCGGCTGACCGGCACCAAGCAAGGTCGCCAACTGCTGGGTGAACTGCACCAGCCGCTGCCCGGCGAACGGCTTGGGTTCGAACAGCGCGCGCCACGCGGAATCGCCACCGGCTTCGGAGGCGAGTTTCGCTTCAACGGGCAGGTGCCCCTGCTCCTGCAGGCGCGCGGCCACATCGGCATCGCTGGCGGCCTCCATCTGCCCGTCCAGCAATTCACCGCGCGCGTTCAACGCCTTGTAGCGATAGAGCGCCATCGATTCAGGCGTCCTCGGTCACGCGCAGCACTTCCTCGATCGTGGTCTCGCCGCGCAAGGCCTTGGCGATGCCGACTTCGTACATTGTCGCCATGCCGGCCTGCCGCGCCAGTTTCTCGATCTCGTCCATGCCGGCGTGGCGCATCACCGCGCGGCGGACTTCGTCGTCCATCACCAGCAGTTCCATGATGGTGGTGCGGCCCAGGTAGCCGGTCGGCGACAGCGCGGACGGCTTCGGCCGATACAGGAAGATCTCGCCCTGCGGCTGATGGCGGCGCAGGCCGAATTTCTCGATCTCCTCCGGCGACGCGAGATATTTTTCCGCATGCGTCGGCTCCAGCCGACGCACCAGTCGCTGCGCAAGGATGCCATTGACCGTGGACGTCAGCAGGTAGTCCTCCACGCCCATGTCCAGCAAACGGGTGATGCCGCCCGCTGCATTGTTGGTATGCAGCGTGCTCAGCACCAGGTGGCCGGTCAGCGCGGACTGGATGGCGATGCGTGCGGTCTCGAGGTCGCGCATTTCGCCGATCATGATGATGTCCGGATCCTGGCGGACGATGCTGCGCAGCGCGTTGGCGAAGTCCAGCCCGATCTGCGGCTTGGCCTGGATCTGGTTGATGCCGTCGATCTGGTACTCGATCGGATCCTCGACGGTGATGATCTTGACGTCAGGCGTGTTGAGCTTGCTCAGCGCGGTGTACAGCGTGGTGGTCTTGCCGGAACCGGTGGGGCCGGTGACCAGCAGGATGCCGTGCGGCTGTTCCAGGATTTTCTGGAAGCGCGGCATGAAGTGGTCGCCGAAACCGAGCTTGCCGAAATCCAGCACCACGGTTTCGCGATCCAGCAGGCGCATCACCACCGATTCGCCGTGCGCGGTCGGCACCGTGCTGACGCGCAGGTCGAGTTCCTTGCCCTGCACCCGCGCCATGATCCGGCCGTCCTGCGGCAGGCGGCGCTCGGCGATGTTCAATTTCGCCATGATCTTGATGCGCGAAATCACCGCGGCGGTGAGGTTCACCGGCGGGCTCTCGCCCTCTTCCAGCACGCCGTCGATGCGGTAACGCACCTTCAGCCGGTTCTCGAACGGCTCGATATGGATGTCGGACGCGCGCAGTTCCACCGCGCGCTGGATGACCAGGTTGACCAAGCGGATCACCGGGGCTTCGGAAGCCAGATCGCGTAGGTGCTCGACATCGTCGAAGCTTTCCTCGCCTTCGGCGCCTTCGACGATGCCCTCCATCGCGCTGCGGCCCTGGCCGTGCCAGCGTTCGATCAACTCGTCGATCTCGCTGCGCAATGCCACCGCCGGCCGCGGCTCGCGCCCGCTGGCCAGGCGTACCGCCTCCAGCACGTACGCATCCTGCGGATCGGCCAGCAGCACGTCGATGCCGTCGGCATCCACCGCCACCGGCACCACGTGGAATTGCTTCATGAATTTCAACCCCAGCGCCACCTCGTCCGGCGGCAGCTCCGGCACGTCCTTGGCGCTACGCAACGGCAAGTCCAACTCGGCGGCACAGGCCTCGGCGTGGTCGCGTTCGGAGACCAGTCCCAGGCGCGCCAACAGGGAGAGCAGGCCACCACCGGTTTCTTCCTGCAGGCGGTGCGCGCGGGCCAAGTCGGCCTCTTTCAATTTTCCGCGCTGCAGGAGCAACGCGGCGATTCGCTCGTCGGCGCTATCGGGGATTGCAATATCGCTGGGGACTGCGCTCACGTGAATCGACTCCGGTATGCGCTGCGAACTCTAGCAGGCCGCGGCCCCGCTCACCCCACCCACGCCCTTGCATTGCGGAACATCCGCAGCCACGGCGAATCCTCCGGCCAGTCGCGCGGCGCCCAGCTGAAGTTGGCGCTGCGCAAGGTGCGTTCCGGGTGCGGCATCAGGATGGTGGCGCGACCATCGCGGCTGCTGACGCCGGCGATGCCGTCGGGCGAGCCGTTCGGGTTGGCCGGGTAACTGCTGGCCACCTGGCCGCCTTCGACATAGCGCAGGGCTACATCGACGGCAGAGCGATCCAGCGTGCTGTCGAACACCGCGCGGCCTTCACCATGCGCCACCGCCACCGGGATGCGCGAACCGGCCATGCCGCGCAGGAACAGCGAGGGCGACTCCGCCACTTCCAGCAGCGCAAGCCGCGCTTCGTACTGCTCGCTGGCATTGCGCTGGAAGGTCGGCCAGTGTTCGGCGCCGGGGATGATGCCGCGCAGCTGCGCCAGCATCTGGCAGCCATTGCAGATGCCCAGCGAGAAGCTGTTCTCGCGGGCGAAGAACGCTTCGAACATGTCGCGCAGCGCATTGCGTTCGAGGATCGACGTCGCCCAACCGCGGCCGGCGCCGAGCACATCGCCATAACTGAAGCCGCCGCAGGCGACGAAACCGCTGAAATCCTTGAGGTCGAAGCGGCCGGCGATCAGGTCGCTCATGTGCACGTCGAACGCGTCGAAACCGGCGCGGTCGAACGCCACCGCGGTTTCGATCTGGCTGTTGACGCCCTGCTCGCGCAGGATCGCGACCTTCGGCCGCGCACCGGTGGCGATGAAGGGTGCGGCGATGTCTTCTGCGGCATCGAACGTCAGTTTCGGCTGCAGGCCCGGCGCATCGAAGCGGCGCGCGGACACGCGTTCGCTGTCGGCACCTTCCGGGTTGTCGCGCAGCTTCTGCATGGCGTGGGTGACCGACCACCAGGCATCGAACAATTCGTCCCAACGCCATTCGGCCAACGGCTCGTCACCGTCACTGACCCGGATCACCGGCGCCGTGGTCGGCTGTGCGATGCGCTGCGCGCATTCGATCAGGCCATGCCGCGCAACCAGGTCGGCGAACGCGGCGCGCTCCTCGACCGGCACCTGCACAATGGCGCCGAGTTCTTCGTTGAACAAGGTGCGCAGCACGTCGTCGAAGCGGCCATCGCCCCAGCCGTCCAGGCGGATGTCCAGGCCCAGGTGCGAGGCAAACGCCATCTCGCACAGCGCGGCGAAGGCACCGCCGTCGGAACGGTCGTGGTAGGCCAGCAACAGGCCGTCCTCGCGCGCGTCGCGAATCAGCTCGAACAACGCGCGCAGGCGCTGCGGATCATCCAGGTCCGGCGCATCGCCGCCGAACGCCGGCAGCGCCGCACCATCGTTCGATTCGGGATAGCACTGGCTCAGGATCGAACCACCCATGCGCTGCTTGCCGGCGCCCAGGCCGATCAGCCACAGCTCGGATTCCACATCGCGACGCAGCAGTGGCGTGAGTTGCTGGCGCACATCGACCAATGGCGCGAACGCGGACACGATCAGCGAGACCGGCGAGACCGATTTCTGCGGCGCGCCATCGGCGCTCCACTGCGCCTGCATCGACAACGAATCCTTGCCGACCGGAATGCTGAGTTCGAGTTCCGGGCACAGTTCCATGCCCACCGCCTTGACCGCATCGAACAGGCGCGCGTCTTCGCCGGCATGGCCGGCAGCGGCCATCCAGTTGGCGGACAGCTTGATCCGGTTGAGCGATTCCACTGGCGCGGCGAGCAGGTTGGTGATCGCCTCGCCCACCGCCATCCGCGCGGAGGCGGCGGCATCCAGCAAGGCCAGCGGCGTGCGTTCGCCGATCGCCATCGCCTCGCCGGTGAAACCTTCGTAACCGGACAAGGTGATCGCGCAATCGGCCACCGGCAGCTGCCACGGGCCGACCATCTGGTCGCGCGCAGTCAGACCGCCGACGGTGCGGTCGCCAATCGTGATCAGGAAGGATTTCGAGGCCACGGTCGGGTGCGCGAGCACGCGCAGGCCGGCATCGCGCAGGTCGATCGTTTCGGTATCGGCTTCCGGCCAGCGCGGCGGCGCGGGGTGCACGGCATCGCGATGCATCTTCGGCGCCTTGCCGAACAGCACGTCCATCGGCAGGTCGATGGCCGGGGCTTCGCCCGCGTAGCCGACAACCAGACGTTCTTCCGCCGTGGCGGTACCGACTACCGCGAAGGTGCATCGCTCACGCGCACACAGCGCGGCGAACTCCTCCACCCGCGCCGGCGGGATGCCGAGCACGTAGCGCTCCTGCGATTCGTTGCACCACAGCTGCATTGGCGACAGCGAAGGATCGTCCTTCGGCACCTTGCCGAGGTCGATCACGCCACCGACATTGGAATCGTGCAGCAGCTCGGGAATGGCATTGGACAGGCCGCCGGCACCGACGTCGTGCACCGACTGGATCGGGTTGGCATCGCCAAGGGCGACGCAGCGGTCGATCACTTCCTGCGCGCGGCGTTCCATTTCCGGGTTGTCGCGCTGCACGGAAGCGAAATCGAGGTCTTCGCTGGTATCGCCCGAAGCCACCGAACTCGCGGCGCCGCCGCCGAGGCCGATCAGCATCGCCGGGCCGCCAAGCACGATCACCGCATCGCCTGGCGAGAGCATGCGCTTGGCCACCATCGGCCGATCCATCGCGCCGATGCCGCCGGCCAGCATGATCGGCTTGTCGTAGGCGCGGGTCAGGCCGTCGCTTTCGTGCAGCTCGAAGCTGCGGAAATAGCCGTTGAGGTTGGGCCGGCCGAATTCGTTGTTGAACGCGGCGGCACCCAGCGGGCCATCGAGCATGATGTCCAGCGCCGGCGCCATGCGCGGGTTGAGCGCGCGTTCGCGCTCCCACGGCTGCGGCAACGTGGGGATGCGCAGGTGGCTGACCGAAAAGCCGCACAGGCCGGCCTTCGGGCGGCCGCCCCGGCCGGTGGCACCTTCGTCGCGGATCTCGCCACCGGCACCGGTGGACGCGCCGGGGAACGGCGCGATCGCGGTCGGGTGGTTATGGGTTTCGACCTTGATGCAGAACGCGCTGTCGGCGACCGCTTCGCTGCGGTACTGCTGGGTGGCCGGATCCGGACGGAAACGCGCGGTCGCGTAGCCTGCCACCACGGCCGCGTTGTCGCTATATGCGGAGAGCGTGTGTTCCGGGGTCACCGCGTGGGTGTTCTTGATCATCTTGAACAGCGACTGCGGCTGTTCGCGGCCATCCAGCGTCCACGACGCATTGAAGATCTTGTGCCGGCAATGTTCCGAATTGGCCTGCGCGAACATCATCAGTTCGATGTCGTGCGGATCGCGGCCGAGTTCGCCGTAACGTTCGCGCAGGTAGTCGATCTCGTCCTGCGCCAGGGCCAGGCCCAGGCGCGCATTCGCCACGTCAATGCCGGTGAGCGGGATCGCTTCCAGGTCGCCGCGCGCGTTCGCGGTGAACAGCGCCTCGCCTTCCTCGCGGGTGGCGAGCAGCGACTGGGTCATCGGGTCGTGCAGCAGCTTGGCGAGCGCCGCCTGGGTCACGGCATCGGCGGGCCAGCCGGTCATGTCGATGCGCAGGCCACGTTCGACGCGGTGCACCGGCAGGCCGGCACCGCGCAGCAGTTCGGTGGCCTTGCTGGCCCAGGGCGACAGCGTGCCCAGGCGTGGCACCACGAAGCGGCTGGTCGCGCCGGCTTCGGCATCCGCGAAACCTTCCTCGGCCTGCAGGATGCGCTTGAGCACCTCGCGGTCCGGCTTGCTGCCGGGTTCGGGGTCGATCCAGTAGCCGTGCCAGGCATCGACGATCCGCGTCGCTGGCGCGACGGCTTTGAGGCGGGTTTGCAGGCGGTCGCGACGAAACGGCGACAGGGCGCGGGCGCCCTCGAGGACGATCATGTCCGGGAGAACCGTGGGAACGGGCCGGTCATTGTAGCCGAGGCCGGCACTCGCCAGCCCCGGTCGGATGCGATCAGGCGCCTGCGGCGGCCTTGCTTTCGGTTTCCATCTGCTGCATCCGCTGCAACAGCGCATCCGGCGGCAGGTAGCCGCCGACCATCTGGCCATCGGTGGTCAGGATCATCGGGGTGCCGGTCAGGCCCATGCGCAGGCCGGCGTTGTACTGCATGTCGACCGGGGTGGTGCAGGTCTTGGCCGTCACCGGGCGGTCGTTCTTGGCATCGGTCAGGGCCTTCTTGCGGTCGTCAGCGCACCACACCGAAACCATCTTGCGGTAGTCGGCGCTGCCCAGGCCGGCGCGCGGGAAGGCCATGTATTCGACCTCGATGCCGCGCTTGTTGTACTCGGCGATCTCGCTGTGGAACTTGCGGCAGTAACCGCATTCGATGTCGGTCAGCACCACCACCTTGTACCTGGGCGCGCCGGTGGGCGAGAACACGATGCGGTCGGCCATCGGCAGGGTCTTCAACACCTTTTCACGTACCTTGGCCAATGCGGATTCCGACACGTCCTTCTTGTTGGCGATGTCGAGCAGGCTGCCCTGCATCAGGTACTTGCCATCGTCACTGACGTAGATCACCTGACCGCCCGCGACCACCTGGCGGAAACCGGGAATCGGCGCCGACTCGATGCTGTCCACCCGGACATCCGGATTCAGCTGCTTGAGCACGTCGCGCACGCGCGCTTCCGGCGTTCCGGTCGCGAACGATGGCTCGGCGATCGGCTTGGCCGCCGCCGCACTGGCTCCACCGACATTGATTTTCTGGCCGTTGGCGGCCTGCGGATTGGCCGGCTGCGCACAGGCGGCCAGGCTGAAACAGCTCAACAAGGTGAAAACGAGGGATTTCATCAGGCGTTCCTGGTTCAGACCGGCATCAGACCACATGCCGGTCATGGGGTTCCGTCGATTGTCGCACGCACCGACCAGCAGCGACCCGCGCCGAACGTACGGTCGGCGCATGCCTTCAGGCACGGGGATGGTGGCGCGCATGCAGCGACTTCAAGTGTTCGCGCGCGACCAAGGTGTAGATCTGCGTGGTCGACAGCGACGCGTGGCCCAGCAGCATTTGCAGGGCGCGCAAGTCGGCGCCGTGATTCAGCAAATGGGTGGCGAAACTGTGACGCAAGCCGTGCGGGCTGATCCGTTTCGGGTCGATGCCGGCCGCCGCCGCACTACGCTTGACCAGCACCCAGAATGCCTGGCGGCTCAGCGGCTGACCCTTGCCATCGACGAACAACGCCACCGCCTTCGACGGATCGCGTAGCGCTTTCAGCATCGCCGGGCGCGCTTCGACCAGCCAGCGTTGCAGCCAGTGCCGGGATTCCTCGCCCAACGGCACCAGTCGCTCCTTGCTGCCTTTGCCCATCACCCGCAACACGCCCTGGCGCAGGTTCAGCGCGGTGGCCGGCAGCCCGACCAGTTCGCTCACGCGTAGCCCGCAGGCGTACATCAGCTCTAGCATCGCGCGGTCGCGCAAGCCCACGGCGGCCTGTACATCGGGTGCGGCCAGCAAGGCCTCGATTTCGGCTTCGGACAAGGCTTTCGGCAGCAGCCGTGGCTGCTTTGGCGGCTGCAACAGCGCGGTGGGGTCATCGGCACGCTCGCCCCGGCGCAGGCAGAAGCCGAAGTACGCGCGCAGCGACGACAGCAGGCGTGCATTGCTGCGCGGGGAGTAACCGGCACGGGTGCGCATCGCCAGATAATCGAACAGCGCCTTGCGGTCGATGCCGGCCAGCGAACCGCGCTGCCGCGCCAGGCCTTGCAGGTCGCGTCGATACGCCTCGAGGGTCGCCGGCGACAACCCGTGTTCGGCCCAGATCGCGTCGATGAAACGCTCGATGGCGGCATCGTCCGCATCCGCCAGCGGCGGCAGCGCATGCGCGAGTCGGCGGCGTTCGGCAGGCGTGGACATGCCTGCAAGCCTAGCGTGTTCACCCCATGCCGGCAGAAGTGGACACCGCCTGTATCCTTGCCCGATGTCCGATATCGAACGCTCCCCCACCCTGATCGGCTGGCGCCTGCTGGCCCTGGCCTACGATTTTTTCCCGGTGCTAGCGCTGTGGTTCCTCACCGCCGGCGTGTTCACGGCACTGCATGGCGATGCCGTGCGCGGCGGTTGGCTGGGACTGGTGGAATTCATGGTGTTTTGGCTGATTGCCGGGCTGTACGCGGTGTTCAGTTGGCGACGGGGCGGCAAGACCGTTGGCATGCGGCCATGGCGCTTGCGGGTAGTGGACGCACGAGGCGACAACGCAAGCTCGCGTGCGCTGTGGTTGCGCTACGTGATTGGCGGCGTATCACTTCTGCTGGGTGGACTCGGCTTTTGGTGGGCATGGTTCGATCGGGATCGCCTCACCTGGCACGACCGCGCCAGCGGCACGCGGATGATCCGCGAAGCGCGCTAACCGGACTTGCGCTTGAACAACCACATCGAGATCGCCAGCATGATCGCCGGCGGCATTGCATAGGCGATGCGGTAGTCGAAATGGAAGATGCCCGCCATCTGGGTGAATGCCCGTTGCAGCACCCAGAATCCCAGTGCAAACACGATCCCCATGAACAGCCGCTTGCCGTAGCCGCCGCTGCGCAGGGTGCCGAACGCGAACGGAATCGCGGCCAGGCACAGCGCCAGCACGTTGAACGGATAGAACCAACGGCCCCAGTAGACTTGTTCGAACTCGCCGGCCTCCAGCCCGTTTCGCTTGCGGTAGTCGATGCTCTTGCCCAACTCGCCGCTACGCATGTTGTGCGGATCGGTCACGTTCGCGGCCAACGCGGCCTCGTCGAGCGATGAGTCCCAGCGCTCCTCGGCGACCTTGCTGCGGCTCACCGACTTGGCGCTGAAAGTGGTGCGCTCCACCCCGCGCAGGATCCAACCACCGTGGCGGTGCTCGGCCAGGGCGACGTTGGCGATCGACTGCAGGCGACCATCATCGGAGAACTGGAACAGGCGCACACCGCGCAATTCCAGCCATTTGTCGCCGTCGCGCTGTTTCTGTTCGCCGCTGCGCGCATTGAGGAACATGTCGCCCTCGCGCGCCCACAGGCCGCTGTATTGCGCCACCACCATGTTGGTGTTGCGCACCGACTTCAGCGCCTGCGCGCGTGCTTCGCCCCAGGGCGCCAGCGCCTCGCCGTTGGCGACCATCAGCAGGGTCAGCAAGACCAGCGGCAGCGCCACCGACACGCTCAGCCGCCGCCGCGACAAACCCAGCGCACGCAGCGCGGTCAGCTCGGAGCTGGCCGCCAACTGGCCAAGCCCCAGCAGAGCGCCGATCACCGCCGCGGTCGGGAACAGGTTGTAGGCACGCCAGGGAATGGTCAGCGCGGTGGCGGCGATCGCATGGTTGATGGTGTAGCCACCCTTGCCCAAATCGCCGATCTCGCCAGCGAACGCCAGCACCACGTCCAGGCCGAGCAGCACGCCCCAGGTGGCAAGCACGGTGGCGATCACCGTGCGGGCGATGTAGCGGTCGAACAGCTTCGGCCACAACGTCATCGACGCCACCACGCCTTTGCAACCCGCCCGTCGCGCGCATACAGCCACGCGCCCAGCGCCAGCATCGGCAACAACAGCCACCACAAGCCGGCAACGACCGGCAATTTGCCCTCGGCCAGCCACTGGGTGCCGAGAATCATCAGGAAGACACCCACCAGGTAGGCCAGGAAGGCCAGCAGCATCGACCCGTAGCGCGCCTGTCGCGGCGAACTGCGCGACAGCGGCACCGCCAGCAGCACGAAGGCCAGGGCGAGCAACGGCGGCGCGATCCGCCAGTGCAACTGCGCATTGGCGGCAGGCGAGGAATCGCCCAGCAACGCCATGGTCGGCTTGAACGCAGGATCATCGGCGGGACGCTCGTCAGCCGGGGCAGGCAACAGCATCTCGTTACGGGCATAACGCATCAGCCGGTAATTCAGGCCTTCGCCCGTGGTCGGCCCATCGACCCGGAACCCGTCCTCCAGCGCCAGTACGCGCGCGCCTTCGTCGCGATACAACACGCCGTTCATGGCCGTGGCCACATCCATGCGCTCGCCTTTCTCGCGGTAGACGAACACCCGGCCCAGGCGCGTGCCGTCGCTGGACATGGTGCCGGCATAGGCCACCCCGCCATTGGTCAACGGCGTAAAGCGTCCCGGCTCCAGCCCGGCCACCAACAGGTTCTTGTTGGCTTCGACCACCATCCCGCGCGCCACCCGATCCGCCCACGGGCCCAGCCATAGCGAGCTGAGCGCGATGATCGCCAGCACCGGCGCCGCCATCAGCAATACCGGGCGCAGCAGGCGGCGCGGGCCCACGCCCACCGCGAACAGCACATACATTTCCGAATCGCGGTACATCCGCCCCAACGCCAACAGGTAGCCCAGCAGCAGCGCCAGCGGCAGGATCAGCGGCAGGTAGCGCACCAGGCGCAGCCCGAGTTGCGACAGCAGCAGTGTAGGCGGCACCTTGCCGCTGGCCATTTCACCCAGCAGGTCGGCGAACAGGCCGCCCAGACTGACCATGCCCAACACCACCAGCGCCGCGAACACGGAACGTGCGATCTCGCTGCTGAGGTAACGGTCCAGCTTCGGCATCAGGCCCTGCTTGCTTTAGAATCGGGGGTTCGGCGTTGCATGCCGCGGGCTCCCGCGGTCGCGCATTGTAAGCAATGACGCAGATTCTGCTGCGCGGCACCCCGCGCAAACGCCTTTCCCTTCCCCCGGAACTGTGGTCGATGAGCCTCGAATTCAGCCTGAACCAAACCGCCCCCGCCTCTGCCAGTGTCGATTGCGTGGTCATCGGCGCCTTCGCCGACTGCAGCCTGACCCCGGCCGCAGCCGCCATCGACACCGCCAGCGGCGGCAAGCTGAAGGCGCTGATCGAACGCGGCGACGTCGAGGGCAAGACCGGCAAGACCGCCTTGCTGCACGACCTGCCCGGCATCACCGCGCCGCGCGTGCTGGTGATCGGCCTGGGCGATGCCGCCAAGTTCGGCGTGCCGCAGTACATCAAGGCGGTGGGCGATGCCGCGCGCGCACTGAAGACCGGCGTGGTCAAGTCCGCGCTGTTCACCCTCAGCGAGGTCGAAGTGAAGGGCCGCGATGCCGCGTGGAACATCCGCACCGCCGCCACCGCCGCCGACCACGCCTGCTACCGCTACACCGCCACGCTGGGCGCCAAGAACAAGAAACGCGACGAGAAGGGCCTGGAGCGCTTCGAGATTTCCGGTAGCGACGGCGCCGCCCTCGCCCACGGCATCGCCATCGCCGCCGGCGTGCAGTTCACCCGCGAACTCGGCAACCTGCCGCCGAACGTGTGCAACCCGGTTTACCTGGCTGAGCAGGCGCAGGAATTCGCCGCGCGCAGCGACAAGGTCGAATGCGAAGTGCTGGACGATGCGGCGATGGAAGCACTCGGCATGGGCTCGCTGCTCGCCGTCGCCCGTGCTTCCACCAACCGCCCGCGCCTGGTCGTGCTCAAGTACAGCAACGGCGGCGACGCCAAGCCCTACGTGCTGGTCGGCAAGGGCATCACCTTCGATACCGGCGGCGTCAACCTGAAGACGCAGGGCGGCATCGAGGAAATGAAGTACGACATGTGCGGCGCCGGCACCGTGCTCGGCACCTTCGTCGCCGCGGTCGGCATGCAGCTGCCGGTCAATTTGGTCGTCATCGCCGCGGCGGTCGAGAACGCCATCGATGGCAATGCCTACCGCCCGTCCGATGTCATCACCTCGATGTCCGGCAAGACGATTGAAGTGGGCAACACCGACGCCGAAGGCCGCCTGATCCTGTGCGATGCGCTCACTTACGCGCAGCGCTTCGAACCGGCCGCGCTGATCGACGTCGCCACCCTCACCGGCGCGATGGTCGTGGCCCTGGGCAAGTACGCCACCGGCGTGATGACCAAGAAGGACGACGACCTGGCCCGCGAGCTGATCGACGCCGGCGAGACCAGCTTCGACCGCGCCTGGCAGATGCCGTTGTGGGACGAATACCAGGGCATGCTCGATTCCGCCTTCGCCGACGTCTACAACATCGGCGGCCGCTGGGCCGGCGCGATCACCGCCGGCTGCTTCCTGTCGCGCTTCACCGAAGGCCAGCGCTGGGCGCATATGGACATCGCCGGCGTTTCCAACGGCGACGGCAAGATGGGCATGGCCACCGGCCGGCCGGTCGGCCTGCTCAGCCAGTGGTTGTTGGACCGCGTCGCCGCGTGAACTGAGTGCCAAGGGCCGATTTCTACCTGATCGCCAAGGAGCGGTTCCGCGAGGAGCCGCTCCTGCTCGTTTGCGAACTGGCGAAACGCGGATTCGCCGCAAACCTGCCGATCCTGGTGCTGGCGCGCGATGCCGCGCAGGCGGAAGCGCTCGATGACCTGATGTGGTCGTTCGATCCAGACGAGTACCTGCCGCACCAGATCGCCGAGCTGGACGAAGGCGATGACGACACCCCGATCCTGATTTCCACCCCGGAGATGGACATCCCTGCGCGCGCGCTGCTGATCAACCTGCGCGATGCCGCGCCGACCGGCAGCTTTGATCGCGTGCTGGAAGTGGTGCCCGCCGATCCGTCCGCGCGCGGCCCGCTGCGCGAGCGCTGGAAGCATTACCAGGCGCTCGGTTTCGACGTGAACAAACACGACATGTGACACCGCGTTCGCCATGAACGCACCAAGACCAAAGACCCCACGATGACCACGCTCGCCTCCGGCTACGAACCCAAGACCTTCGAATCCCGCCTGTACCAGCAGTGGGAAGCGAGCGGCGCATTCGCCCCGCAGGGCGACGGCCCGGCCTACACCATCCTGCTGCCGCCGCCGAACGTCACCGGCACCCTGCACATGGGTCATGCGTTCCAGCACACCCTGCAGGACGCCCTGATCCGCTACCACCGCATGCGCGGCTATCGCACGCTGTGGCAGATGGGCACCGACCATGCCGGCATCGCCACCGAAATGGTGGTGAGCCGCAACCTCGCCATCGCCGGACAAGGCGAAACCCGCGATTCGCTGGGCCGCGACAAATTCATCGAGAAAGTGTGGGAGTGGAAGCAGCAGTCCGGCGACACCATCGAGCGGCAGATGCGCCGCCTGGGTGCCAGCGGCGACTGGTCGCGCAGTGTGTTCACCATGGACCCGATGGCGAGCGAGGCCATCGTCGAAGCCTTCGTGCGCCTGCACGAGCAGGGCCTGATCTATCGCGGCCAACGCCTGGTCAATTGGGACCCGGTGCTGAAGACCGCGATCTCCGATCTTGAGGTGGCGAGCGAGGAAGAGAACGGCCATATGTGGTCGATCCGCTATCCGCTGGCCGATGGCGTGAGCTACGAACACGTGGAAGTCGATGCCGGCGGCGTCGAAACCCTGCGCGAAACCCGCGACTACCTTGTCGTCGCGACGACCCGTCCGGAAACCATGCTCGGCGATACCGCCGCGATGGTGCATCCGGAAGACCCGCGTTACCTCGCGCTGCACGGCAAGTTCATCGAACTGCCGCTGACCGGTCGCCGAATCCCGGTGATCACCGACGACTACGTGGACCGCGACTTCGGCACCGGCGTGGTCAAGGTCACCCCCGCGCACGATTTCAACGACTACGCGGTGGGCCAGCGCCATGCGCTGCCAATGATCAATATCTTCACCGACGAAGCGAAGATCATTTCCTCCCGCGAGGACATCGCCGAAAAGTATCGCAGCCTGGATCGCTTCGACGCGCGCAAGCTGATCGTCGCCGACCTCGAAGCCGCAGGCCTACTGGTCGAGATCAAGCCACATCGCCTGCAAGTGCCGCGCGGTGATCGCAGCGGCCAGGTGATCGAGCCCTTCCTCACCGACCAGTGGTTCGTGAAGATGGACGATCTGGCCAAGCGCGGTCTGGAACTGGTCGAATCCGGCGAAGTGAAATTCGTTCCGCCGAACTGGATCAACACCTATCGCCACTGGCTGGAGAACATCCAGGACTGGACGATTTCCCGCCAGCTTTGGTGGGGTCATCGCATCCCGGCGTGGTTCGACTGTGAAGGCAACATCTATGTCGCCCGTAATCAAGAAGAAGCCGAAGAGCGATTCCTCGATTTCCGGAATGGTCTTGCTGACGATCAGTACGAAGAAATCGCGCACAAGGGAAGCAGCACGATCCCGGCGCGATTAGATGCCTTGGACAAGCATGGACTTCGCCGCGACGAAGATGTGCTGGAAACCTGGTTCTCCTCGGCCATGTTCCCGTTCAGCACGCAGGGTTGGCCGAACGAAGACGCGATGGGCAAGCTCGGTTTCGATATCGCGCTGCCGACTTCAGTGCTGGTCACCGGCTTCGACATCATCTTCTTCTGGGTGGCGCGGATGATCATGATGACCGACCAGTTGGTCGGCCGCGTGCCGTTCCGCGACGTCTACATCACCGGTCTGGTCCGCGACAAGGACGGCCAGAAGATGTCGAAGTCCAAGGGCAACATCCTCGACCCGCTGGACATCATCGACGGCATCGACATCGATGCATTGATCGCCAAACGCACCACCGGGCTGATGAAGCCCACCGATGCGCCGAAGATCGAAAAGGCCACGCGCAAGGAATTCCCGGACGGCATCCCCGCCTTCGGTGCCGACGCGCTGCGCTTCACCATGGCCGCGCTGGCCGGGCCGGGCCGCGACATCAAGTTCGACCTGCAACGCGCCGAGGGCTACAAGAATTTCTGCAACAAGCTGTGGAACGCCACGCGCTTCGCGCTGATGAATGTCGGCGATGCCAGCTTCACCGGTGCGCCGCAGCCGAAAACCGATGCCGAGAAGTGGATCCTCGCCCAGCTGGATCGCACCAGCGCCGAGGCCGCCGAGCATTTCGCCAGCTACCGCTTCGACCTGTTGGCGCAGACCCTGTACGAATTCACCTGGAACCAGGTCTGCGACTGGTTCCTGGAACTCGCCAAGCCCGCGTTGAATGGCGACGATGCCGAAGCCGCCAACAGCACTCGCCACACCCTGGCCTATGTGCTGGAAGCGCTGCTGCGGATGCTGCATCCGCTGATCCCGTTCGTCACCGAAGAGCTGTGGCAGGCCGTTGCGCCGAAGCTCGGCAAGTCCGGCAGCATCATGCTGCAGGCCTATCCGCAGGCCGGCGAGCTCGACACCGCCGCCTACGCGCAGGCCGAAGCCGACATCGAATGGCTGAAGGCGATGGTCTCCGCCGTGCGCCGCATCCGCAGCGAACTGGGCGTCTCCCCGGCCAAGCAAGTGTCCCTGCTGGTGCGCGGCGGTGGCGAAACCGAATGCGCGCGGTTGGGTCGCCTTGATGCGCAGCTGCGCTTCCTGTGCAAGCTGGATCGCATCGAGGTGCTCAACGGCGAACCGCCGGCCGCTGCACCCGCCGTGGTCGGCGACTTGCAGCTGTTCGTGCCGCTGGAAGGCTTGGTCGACCTCGATGCCGAACGCGTGCGCCTGGACAAGGACATCGCCAAGGTTGCGTCCGAAAAGGACAAGAGCGAGGCCAAGCTGGCCAAGTTCGGCGGCAGCGTGCCGGCGGCCGTGGTCGAGCAGGAACGTGCGCGACTGGCCGACTGGACTGCGAAGCTGGAAGCACTCACCACGCAACGCGCGCGACTGGGCTGAGCTTCTATTCCGTCATCCCGGCGAAGGCCGGGGTGACGGCAGGCCTTAGAGCGGCGGCATCCTGCTGATGTCGTCCGTCAGCAATTCCATCGCCATCACGATGGCATCCTCGCGGCCGTTGTTGGCGGCAGGGTAATAGCGCGGACGGCGGCCGATTTCGTTGAACCCGCTGCGGTCGTACAGCTCGATCGCGCGCGGATTCGAAGGCCGCACCTCCAGGAACACGCGCTGCGCGCCATGCCCACGCGCGATGCGCAGCAGCGCCTGCAGCATGCGTTGCCCAAGCCCCTGCCCTTCATGCCCTGGAGCGGTGCACAGATTGAGCACGTGCGCCTCGTCGGCGGCGATGCTGAGCACGCCATAGCCGATGATTTCGCCGGCGCGTTCCTGCACCCACATCGGATAGTCGGCGCGCATGCAGTCACGGAAAATGCCCAGCGTCCACGGGAACGGATAGGCACGGGTCTCGATGCGCATGATCGCGTCGAGGTCGGTTTCGCGCATCGGCCGCAGGCTGGCGTCGCGCAATGCCTCGTCCGCGCGCACCGCGTTCATCACCGTGCGTCCCGTCGCAATGCGCGCAAGCGCGGCCACAGCGCGCGTTTGGCGGCGGCATTGCCACGCAGTGTCATCGTCTGCGCGGCGATATCGGCATGCGCATGCAATTCGTCGGCGTCCATACCCACTGCGCGTGCGAGCCGGGCAAGCATGCCCGCATCGACATCGACCCTCGCCGCCTGCGCATGCATCGGCCGATAGAGGACATGGCCGAGTTCGGCCAGCACCTCACGCTGGAAACCATCCCAGCTCACCTCGCCGGTTCCTGCGGCGGAAGCTTGCGGCGACGGAACCACAGCAAGGGCCCGGACAACGCATACAGCACGGTCGCGGTGAGCAGGGTCTTGGGGGCATCGATGACCAGTGCGATCAGCACCACCAGCACGATCAACAGAGCAAAGAACGGCACCCGATCCGATTTCGGCCCGCTACTGCTGCCCTTGAAACTGCTGTAGCGAATCCGGCTGACCATCAGCAGGCCGCAGAGGATGGTGACCGCCAGTGCGGCATGACGCAGCTCAGGGCCCTTCCAACCGAGGTCGTGCATCGTCCAGACGAAGCTCGCCATCAGGCCTGCCGCGGCTGGACTGGCCAGGCCAATGAACCAGCGCTTGTCCACCTGCCCCACCTGGCTGTTGAAGCGCGCCAACCGCAATGCCGCGCAAGCCGCATACAGGAACGCCGCCAGCCAGCCCAGCTTGCCCATGGTCAGGCCATCCAGCTTCATCGAGACCAGCGCCCAGTGATACATCACCAGCGCCGGCGCCATGCCGAAGCTAACCAGATCCGCCAGTGAGTCGTACTGCACCCCGAATTCGCTCTGGGTATTGGTCAGGCGGGCGACGCGCCCATCCAGCCCATCCAGGATGGCGGCGACGAAGATCGCGATGCAGGCAGCTTCGAACCGCCCCTGCGAGGCGGCGATGATGGCGAAAAACCCGCCGAACAGGCCTCCGGTGGTGAACAAGTTCGGCAGCAGGTAGATACCGCGGCTGCGTGGGCGGGGCGGGGCAATGTCGTGATTCTCGTCCATGCAGTCAGTGTACGGGCTTGCGGTGGAGGCGGTGCAGTGCTGCAATCGAGGCTGGCTTCCCCCGGAGTGCGCCATGAACCGCCCCCTTGCCGTGATTGCCGCCGCGCTCCTGCTGGTGTCCGCCCTCCCATCGGCCGCGCAGCAACGGGTCTACCAGTGGAAGGACGCGAATGGCGTGACCCACTACACCGATCTGCCGCCCAGCCAGGCGCACAAGACCCGTGATATCGACAACAAGTCGGGCAACCCGGCCGAGATCGCCTCGATCAAACCGGTCGAGAGCCAGCAATGCCTCAATGCGCGCTCCAACCTGTTGCGACTGAAGGGCAATGAAGCGATCGGGACGGACACCAACGGTGACGGCAAGCCAGACCGCGAGCTGAGCAGCGAGGAACGCTCCGCCCAGACCGACTTGAACCAGGCGGCAATCAAGGCCTACTGCCCCGTCGCCAAGCCATGAGAGCGCTTGGCATGCTCGCGCTCGCGCTGGCACTGAGTGCTGCTGCCTGGTGGTGGTTCACCAGCGAAATGCCGCGCCGCGAACGCGAGCGCGTGATCGCCGCGGAAGCGGCGATGAAACAGGCCGAACGCGCCAATTCGCTGTATCGCTGGCGCGATGCCGACGGCAACCTGCAGATTACCGAGGCGCCACCCCAGGGTCGCAAGTTCGAGCGGATCAGCCGCACGCCGAGTGACGGCATCCAGGTGGACGGCACCCGCGAATAACCCGGATGTGGCGAAGCTGCGGTCGCCGATGCACTCTCCGGAGCATTTCGAGCAACCAGGCGGGTGCCGGACGATCGCAGTGATGCTGATCGGAGTCGATCCGCGCCGCACATGGCAAAATGTGCGTTCCGTCTGCTCTTGAAGCTCCCGCATGCGCCTGTCGCAGTTCCATCTCCGCACCGAAAAGGAAACCCCCGCCGACGCCGAAGTCATCAGCCACAAGCTGATGCTCAAGGCCGGGATGATCCGCAAGCTGGCCGCCGGCCTGTACACCTGGTCGCCGTTGGGCCTGCGCGTGCTGCGCAAGGTCGAGGGCATCGTCCGCGAGGAAATGAACCGCGCCGGCGCGATCGAGATGGCGATGCCCTCGATCCAGCCGAAGGAACTGTGGGAGGAAACCGGCCGCTGGGCCAAGTTCGGCCCGCAGCTGCTGAAGATCCGCGACCGCAAGGAGCAGGAGTTCTGCTTCACGCCAACCGCCGAGGAAGCCGTCACCGATTTCTTCCGCCAGGAAGTGGCCAGCTACAAGCAGCTGCCGCTGAACTTCTACCAGGTCACCACCAAGTTCCGCGACGAGATCCGCCCGCGCTTCGGGGTGATGCGCGCGCGCGAGTTCATCATGAAGGACGCGTACTCCTTCCATGTCGACGACGACTCGCTCGCCGCCGAATACAAGAACATGTACGACACCTATTCGCGCATTTTCACGCGATTGGGCCTGAAGTTCCGCGCAGTGTTCGCCGATACCGGCGCGATCGGCGGTTCCGCCTCGCATGAGTTTCACGTGCTGGCCGATTCCGGCGAAGATTCGCTGGCCTATTCCGATGGTTCCGAATACGCGGCAAACGTCGAACTGGCGGAGGCGATGTCGCCGGGCGAACGCCCCGACGCGACTGAAGCCTTGCGCGACATCGACACGCCAACGCAGAAAACCTGCGAGGACGTCGCCGCACTCATGGACATCCCGCTGCAGCGCACCGCGAAATCCGTGGCGATCATCGGCACCGATACTGATGGCAACCCGCAGTTCGTGCTGGCGCTGGTGCGCGGCGACCACATGGTCAACGAGATCAAGCTGGCCAAACTGCCTGGCCTGGCCGAGTACCGGCTGGCGACAGAAGCGGAGATCGCGGACTATCTGGGCAGCGAGCCAGGCTTCCTCGGCCCGCTCAATGCGAAAAAGCCGATCCGCGTGGTCGCCGACCGCAGCGTGGCCGCGCTCGCCGATTTCGTGGTCGGCGCCAACAAGTCCGGCTTCCATATCGCCGGGGTGAACTGGGGCCGCGACCTGCCGGAACCGGAGACCGCCGACATCCGCAACGTGGTCGCCGGCGATGCCTCGCCCGACGGCAAGGGCACGCTGGGCTTGGCCCGCGGCATCGAGGTCGGCCATGTGTTCGCGTTGGGCCGCAAGTATTCCGAGGCGATGAAATGCACGGTGCTGGATGCCAATGGCAAGGCCGTGCACCCGGCGATGGGCTGCTATGGCATCGGCGTGAGCCGCATCGTGGCCGCCGCGATCGAACAGAACCACGACGACAACGGCATCCTCTGGCCCGAGGCGATGGCGCCGTGGCAGGTCGCGGTGTGCGTGATCAATCCGAAGAGCGATGCCGCAGTGGCCGAAGCCGCCGAAGCGCTGTATGCCGAATTGAACGCCGCCGGCATCGACGCCGTACTCGACGACCGAGGCTTGCGCACGGGCTCGATGCTGGCCGACATCGAACTGATCGGCATCCCGCATCGCGTGGTGGTGTCCGGGCGTGGACTGGAAGCCGGCACCTTCGAATATCGCGCGCGAAGCGCCGCAGAATCCGAAAATCTCGACCGCGAGGCCCTGCTGAAGAAACTCAAGGGCTGAATGAAAACATTATCCCGGGTTTGTTCCGGGATTATCCCTGCGGTTATGATCGGTTTCCCGCGACATGGACGCCGCATCACCAAGACGAGGATCACCTCCGCATGAGCGTCAATCTCGAAAGCCTGAGCAGCAAGGAACTGGCCGAGCTGATTTCCCGCGCCAACCAGCGCAAGAAAGTGTTGGCCAAGCGCAAGCCCGCCAACCAGGTGAAGGCCGCCGTCGCCAAGTTCCTGACCAGCGTCGGCTGGACGTTCGACGAGCTGTACGGAAAATCCGGCGGCTCCAAGCCGGCAGCGTCCGCGCCCGCATCCGCTGCACCGAAGACCGCGCGCAAATCCACCAAGGGTCGCGTGCTGGGCAAGGTGGCGCCGAAATACCGCAACCCGGCCAACGCGAAGGAAACCTGGGCCGGTCGCGGCAAGCAGCCACGCTGGCTGGCCGCGGAAACCGCCAAGGGCCGCAAGCTGGAAGATTTCCTGATCAAGTAAATCGATCGGGTTTCTCTCGAAAACGCCGGCTTTTTGTCGGCGTTTTCTTGTTTTTGGCTGGCGTCAGAGATTGCGCCGCGCGGAGATCAGCAGGTTGCCGAACAGCAGGCCCGCCAGCAACGCCATCAACGTATTCAGTGCTGCCATCGCCGCATCCTGTCCGGCATCGATGCTTTGCGCCTGCACCAGCGAGATCACCCCGCGCAAAGCCACGCTACCCGGCACCAGCATGATGATGCCGGGCAGACGGATCAGCGCGCCCGGCCGGTTCATCCAACGCGCATAGGCATTGCCAGCCGCGGTCATCGCAAAGGCCGCCAGGAACACGCCGGCGGGTGCTCCGAAGGTCTCACCGCCATAACGCGAGATCAGGTAGCCGGACGCCGCCGCTGCCATCACCAGTGGATAATCGCGCCGTGGCGCGCGGAACAGCACGGCGAAGGCGAACGCAGCGACCAACAGCGCGCACCACATCACCCAGTCCGGCTGCGGCCGCAGGGCGCGCACTGCCGGTTCCAGCCCCAGCCACTCGGCCACGGACAGCGCGATGGCGGTGCCGATGGTGAGCTTGAGGATGGTGGTCAACGCGCCGGCGAAACGCGCAGTACCGGACACCAGGTGCGCACTGGTCAATTCGTTCACTGCATTGGTCAGCGCCATGCCGGGCAGCAGCACGATCAGCGAGGCGATGATCACCGTATTGAGGTTCAGCGGCGCCACCAAGCTGGCCACGGTGACCGCCACGGCGCCCGCCACCAGTCCGGCCAGCGCATCGGAAGCCTCGGACAACCGCGGCCGTCGTTGCGCCACGATATCGAGCAGGCCGATCAGCAGGCCGATCAGCCCCGCCGTGGCGATGTCCAGCCAAGGCAGGCGCAGCAGACCCGCCACCGCCGCAGAAGCCATGCCGAAACCGAGCAACTGCATCGTCTTGCCGCGCCAACTGGCTGGACGCTGCAGTGCGCGCAACGCACGCAGGCCGTCGCCGATCTGCATGCGCCCGGCCATCACGTCCTCGGCGATGCGGTCGACCTCGCACAGTTTGTAGAGATCGGTGTTGCCCAACCCGCTGCGCACCACCCGGGTGGTATCGGATTCGCCAGGTGCACGCGCGGGATCGCTGAACGCCAGGATCATGCCGGTCGGGTTCACCCAAGGCTCGCATTCCAACCCAAGCCGCTTGGCTACCGATTCGATCGCACCCTCCAGCCGCTGCGCGGTGGTGCCGTAGGCATTGAGGTGTTCGGCCAGCTCGACCACGAAGGTGATGCGCTCGGGATAACTGGCGTCGGTGGCGGGATCGCGCGAAGTCATCGCAATAGGATCGCATGCGCCGCACGCCGTTCACACCGGCAGCGCGCGTTTGCGTAAGCTTGCAACCTGCATGATCGTCGCACCCAATCACGATCCGCCCGCCGCCGCCGTTGATCCCGAGGATCCGGCGACGCTTCGCCTGTCGGGGCGCTGGACGCTGCGCTATGCCAACGAGATCGGCGACGCCTTGCGCGCCTCGCCGGATGGCATCACCAACGTCGATGCGCGCGGCATGGAACGCATCGATACCCTCGGTGTGCTGCAACTGCTGCGCCATGCCGACCGCCGCCAGCTGGACTTCGACCGCTTCGCGTTCCGCGACGACCAGAAATCGCTGATCGCCGCGATCGAGGACGTCCACGACGAACGCCCGAAGCGCCAGCGGGACCACGGCTTCCACGCGGTGTTGGGACGCATGGGCTTTGCCGTTGTCGACAACTACCGCGAAGTACGAGCCCTGGTCGCCTTCCTTGGCGAAGTGCTGGTCAAGCTGCTGCGCCTGTTCAAGGAGCCACGCCGCTTCCGGCTGACCGCAACCGTGCACCACATGGAACAGGTCGGTCTCGATGCCGCGCCGCTGGTGGCCCTGTTGTCGTTCATGGTCGGTGCGGTGATCGCCTTCCTCGGCGCCACGGTGCTGCGCGACTTCGGCGCGACCATCTTCGTGGTGGAACTGGTCAGTGCCGCCTTCCTGCGCGAATTCGGCGTGCTGCTGACTGCGATCCTGCTGGCCGGCCGCACCGCCAGTGCGTTCACCGCGCAGATCGGCATGATGGTCAACCGCGAGGAAGTCGATGCGATCCGCGTGCTAGGCCTCGATCCAGTCGACCTGCTGGTGATTCCGCGCGTGCTCGCATTGCTCGCGATGTTGCCGCTGCTGACCTTCATCGCGATGATTGCCGGCCTGCTCGGTGGCATGGCAGTGGGCGCGTTCACCCTCGATATCCCCGCAGCCGCCTATCTCGCGCGCATGCAGGAAATGATGGACACCAACAATTTCCTGGTCGGCATGGTCAAGGCGCCGGTGTTCGCCATGGTGATTGCGCTGATCGGCTGCCTGGAAGGCCTGCAGACCGAGGGCACGGCGCAGTCACTGGGCGAACGCACCACGTCCAGCGTGGTGCAATCGATCTCGATGGTGATCGTGCTCGATGCGCTGGCGGCACTGTGGTTCATGGAAATGGGTATCTGACGATGACTTCGGACGACGCCTGCGATGCCGCCATCCAGCGCGATCCGCACGCGCCGATCATCCGCGTGCGCGGCCTGGTCAACCGCTTCGGCGACCAACTGGTGCACGACGGCATCGACCTGGACGTGCGCCGTGGCGAGATCTTCGGCGTAGTCGGCGGCTCCGGCACTGGCAAATCGGTGCTGATGCGCTCGATCCTTGGCCTGCGCACGCCGAATGCGGGCGAGGTCGAGGTGCTGGGCGTGGATGCGCGTTCGCAGGATCCGGTGACACGCCGCCATATCGAACGCAATTCCGGTGTGCTTTTCCAGGATGGCGCGCTGTTCTCCTCGCTGACGGTAGGCGAGAACGTGCAAGTGCCGTTGAAGGAGTACTACCCGGACCTGCCGGATTCGCTGCGCTACGAACTGGCCCTGTTGAAGGTCAAGTTGGCGGGCCTGCATGCCGATGCGCTGGACAAGTTGCCATCGCAACTCTCCGGCGGCATGCGCAAGCGCGCCGGGCTGGCGCGCGCGCTTGCACTGGATCCGCCGTTGCTGTTCCTGGACGAGCCCACCGCCGGGCTGGATCCGATCGGCGCGGCCGCGTTCGATGAACTGATCCGTACCCTGCAACAGGCGTTGGGGCTGACCGTGTTCCTGATCACACACGATCTCGACACGCTATACGCTATTTGTGACCGGGTCGCCGTGCTGGCGGACCACAAGGTGATCGCGGTGGCACCCGTCACCGAACTGGAAACACTGGATCATCCCTGGGTGCAGGAATACTTCAACGGCCCCAGGGGGCGCGCCGCGCGTGATGTGATGGAAGGAAACGATTGATGGAGCACAACTGATGGAGACGCGTGCCAACTACGTGCTGATCGGCGCTTTCACCCTGCTGACCGCGGTGTGCCTGCTGCTGTTCGCGCTGTGGGCGGCGAAATTCAGCTCGGACCGCAATTGGCGGCAATACGAGGTGATCTTCAACGAACCCGTGACCGGCCTGACCGAAGGTGGCAGCGTCCAGTACAACGGCATCGGCGTGGGCACCGTCGACAAGCTGAGCCTGGACCGGGACGATGCCCGCCGGGTGATCGCGCTGCTCAAGCTCAAGGCCGACACCCCGGTGAAGGTGGACACAAGCGCCAAGCTGTCGCAGCAGGGCATCACCGGCGTGCCCTTCATCCAGCTCACCGGCGGCAGCCCACGCGCAGCCCGACTCGAGCCGAATGACAGCGGCGATATCCCGATCATCCGCACGGAGCCGTCCGCGCTGCAGAACATCGCCGACACCGCCAACCGGCTGGTGGCACGCATGGACCAATTGCTCAGCGAGCAGAACATCAAGCGCATCTCGGACACGCTGGATCATGTCGAACAGGCAACCGGCGCCATCAGCGACAACCGCGCCGACATCGCCGCCCTGATCGCGAATGCGCGACAGGCCACCGAGACCTTGAACTCGACGCTCGCGACGGCGAATGGCTCGATCGAACGCATCGACCGCGACGTGGTCAGCCAGTTGCCCGCACTCATGACCAAGCTGGACACCACCGTAGGCAAGCTGGATTCGGTGGCCAGCAATGCCAATGCCATGATCGCCGAGAACCGTCCTGCGTTGCAGAGCTTCGCCAACGACGGCCTCGCCCAGCTCGGCCCGACCCTGGCCGAACTGCGCGCCCTGATCCGCGACCTGCGTCGCGTCACCGACCGCCTCGACGGCAGCCCCACGCGCTACATCCTGGGACGCGACGCGCCCAAGGAGTTCGAACCCAAATGATCGCCATGCATCGCATCGCCGCGGCCTGCGCCGCCCTGCTGCTGGCCGGCTGTTCCATCGTCGGCGGGCCCAAGGAATCGCCGACCATCTTTGCCCCGGAATCGAAAGCCGCCGCGATCGATACGGCTTGGCCCAGCGTCAACTGGCAACTCAGCACCACCCGCCCCACCGCGGCGCGCATGCTGGACAGCAGCCGCATCGCGGTCAGCCCGGTGCCGGGCGAATTGCAGGTGTACAAGGGTGCGCTGTGGGCGCGCACGCCCACCGAGATGCTGGAAGACGGCGTGTTGCGCACGCTGGAGGATTCCGGAAAGATTCCCGCCGTCGCGCGGCAGGGCAGCGGCATCGCCGCCGATTACCGGCTCGTGATGGACATCCGCCATTTCGAAGCCGATTACGACGGTGCGGCCACGCCTTCTGCCGTGGTCGAAGTCAGTGTCAAACTGCTTCATTCACAAGACCAGTCCGTGGTCGGCAGCCGCACGTTCCGCCATGCACAGCCGGCGTCCGGCACTGATGTCGGTCTCGTCGCAGACGCCTTCGCGCAGGCCCTGGCCGCCACCAGCCACGATATCGCCGGCTGGGTGCTCACCAGCGGCCAGGCGCACGAAAACCGGCATCCCAGCCACTGACGCCGGCCGTCCCCCCACACCGATTTGCCGGGGCCGCACAAACCCCGGAAAATCACCGCATTCCCAGCGGAGCGTACGCATGAGCGAAACGGATCAGATCGAGCGCGACGTCATGGAATACGACGTCGTCACCGTCGGTGCCGGCCCGGCCGGCCTCGCGTTCGCGATCCGTCTCAAGCAGCTCAATCCGGACATCTCCGTCTGCGTGATCGAGAAGGCGTCCGCCATCGGTGCGCAGATCCTGTCCGGCGCGGTGATCGAGACCGGCCCGCTCGACGCGCTGCTGCCGGACTGGCGCAGCAATCCACCGCCCATCTGCGTAGACGCGAAGGAAGACGAGTTCTGGCTGCTCAGCAAGACCGGCGGCCGCAAGCTGCCAGTGCCGCCGGGCATGCACAACCACGGCAACGTGATCGTCAGCCTGGGCGCGATGTGCGCATGGTTGGCACCGCAGGCCGAAGCGCTTGGTGTCGAAATCTATCCCGGCTTTGCCGCCGCCGAGACGTTGCACGATGACGCCGGCAAGGTCATCGGCGTGCGCATCGGCGACATGGGCGTGGCCAAGGACGGATCGCACAAGCCCGGCTACACCCCCGGCATCGACATCCATGCCAAGGTCACCGTGCTGGCCGAAGGCGCACGCGGCAGCCTGACCAAGCAGCTGGTCAAGCGTTTCCAGCTGGATGCCGACAGCGACCCGCAGGGCTACTCGATCGGCATCAAGGAGCTGTGGCAGGTACCGGAAGACCGCGTAACCCCCGGCAAGATCGTGCACAGCTTCGGCTGGCCGGCAGACAACCACACCTACGGCGGCAGCTTCCTGTATCACCTGGACAAGGGCCGCATCGCGCTGGGCTATGTCAGCGGCCTTGATTACAAGGATCCGCAATACAAGCCGTGGGAAGCCTTCCAGCAGTGGAAGAACCACCCGATGATCCAGCCGCTGCTGGAAGGCGGCAGCATTCTTTCGGCCGGTGCGCGCGCCATCGTCACCGGCGGTTACCAGTCGCTGCCGAAAACCGAAATGCCGGGTGCGCTGCTGATCGGCGACACCGCCGGCCTGCTCAACGTGCCGAAAGTGAAAGGTACCCACCAGGCGATCCGCAGTGGCATGCTGGCAGCGGAACACCTGGTCGCCTCGCAGCTGGCACCGGAAGGCTTCGACGCCAAGTTGCGCGCCTCCGATGCGATGGCGGAACTGAAGAAAGTCCGCAACGTAAAGCCCGGCTTCAAGCGCGGACTGTGGTTCGGCATGTTGAACGCCGCTTGGGAAACCGTCACCGGCGGCCTGTCGCCGTGGACGCTGAAGAACAAGGCGGACTGGAACTCACTCGACAAACTCGGCGAACACGAGGAACCCAAGCGCGACTACCTCGAGCGCACGCTGGCCCCACGCGACCGCCTGCAGGGCGTGTATTACGCCGCGACCCAGCACGATGAAGACCAGCCGGTGCACCTGAAAGTCGCCGATACCGATATCTGCGTGACCCGTTGCACTGCCGAATACGACAATCCCTGCACCCGATTCTGCCCCGCCGGCGTGTACGAAATCGTCGAGGACGCCGCCGGCAAGCGCCTGCAGATCAACGCCGCCAACTGCGTGCACTGCAAGACCTGCGACATCAAGGACCCGTACGAACTCATCACCTGGGTGACGCCGGAAGGCGGCAGCGGGCCGAATTACCAGAACTTGTGATGCGCACGCGGAACCACAGCGTTTGAACCAGCTTCGGTCAACGTTGTTCGGCGTGCTGCGATCCATGTTCCGGGCACTGCCACTTTCGGATGCCGAGCGCGACGCCTGGCGCAACTGGTTCCTAGATCGGTTTCCGCGGATTCGCCCCAAACGTCGAGTGGCCGCAAGCGGCCTCCCCCCTCGCCGAGCATACGAGCCGCATGGCCGCGCCATAGGCTATGTCGATGCGGCCACACCCCACTTGCCTTCGCATTTGCCCGCCACCTTGGTGGCTTTCTATCTACCGCAATTCCACCCCATTCCCGAGAACGACGCCGCTTGGGGGGAGGGTTATACCGAGTGGACGGCGGTACGGCGCGCGACACCGCAATTCGACGGCCACGCCCAACCCCGGTTTCCCGACAATTTGCTAGGCCAGTATGACCTGCGCGATGTCGATGTGATGCGCCGCCAGGCGGCGCTTGCAAGGGAATACGGCATCGGTGCGTTCTGCTTCTATTTCTACTGGTTCCACGGCCGAACCCTGCTGGAACAACCACTCCGCCAATGGCTCGGGGACGACAGCATCGACCTGCCTTTCTGCCTGTGCTGGGCCAATGAAAGCTGGTCGCGGACGTGGGATGGGCGCGCCGGCGACATCCTGGTACGACAACAGCACGATGCCGAAGACGACCTTGCTTTCATCGCCCATGTCGCGCCGTATTTGCGTGATCGCCGCGCATTGCGCGTCGATGGAAAGCCGGTGCTGTTGGTTTACCGGCCCGGACTGCTGCCAGACCCTAAAGCCACTGCCACGCGTTGGCGACAGTGGTGTCGTGACAACGGAATTGGCGAGCTCCACCTGGCGTATGTGCAGTCGTTCGAACGACCGGATCCACGCGACATCGGCTTCGATGCTGCAGTGGAATTCCCGCCTAACCTCTGCATGCCAACCGACATCACTGAGCGCCAGCAGCCTTTTGATGCTGCTTACGCCGGCAACCTGCTGGATTGGCGCGACCTTCCCGCGCAGTTCCTTGCGCGCACGTTGCCATCCTATCGGCTGCACCCCGCCGTCAATGCTGGCTGGGACAATACCCCGCGACGCGCTTCACGCGGCCGCGTTTACCTTCATTCGGCGCCACGCCGCTATCGCGACTGGTTGGCAGGCACTATCCGCACACGCTTCGGGGAAAACTCCACCCCGACGGCGGATCGACTCGTATTCATCAACGCATGGAACGAGTGGGCCGAAGGCGCCGTACTGGAGCCCGATGCCCGGATCGGGTACGCGTGGCTGCAAGCAACCGCTGATGCATTGTGCAGGACTGTTGAGCCTATGGTCAGTGAACGTGCAACGCGGCCGTGCGCTGTCATCCATGCTTGGTACCCCGAAATACTCGGTGAACTGTTGTTCGCCCTCAAGTCGACTGGCCTGAACTGGCGCATCGTGGTGACCACGGCAGAAGAGCATCTGGAAGCCGTGCGCACCTGCATCGACGCATCGGAACTAGACGCAGAGATCGAGACGCACGAGAACCGAGGGCGTGACATCCTGCCCTTCCTGCATGTGGCAAACCGCTTGCTGGACGAAGGCGAAACGCTGCTGCTGAAACTGCACACGAAACGTTCGATCCATCGCGACGACGGCGACGCATGGCGTGCGGAATTGATCAGGGCCTTGGTCGACGACGGCAACGCGGCGCACATCGCACAAGCGATGCATGACGATCCACGGCTCGGCCTGATCGCGCCTGCAACCCACGTGTTGCCGTTGGAGAATTACTTGGGTGCAAACGAACGCACGATAGAGCACCTCGCGCGACGCATCGGGCTTCCGGATATTCGCCCGGCAAAGATGAAATTCATCGCAGGCAGCATGTTCTGGGTTCGTAGCGAGGCGTTGCGGCCACTGCTTGATGCACACCTGGACGAAGCCGAATTCGAGACTGAATCCGGCCAAGTGGACGGGACGTTTGCGCATGCCATCGAACGCTTGATCCTGGCTTCGGTAGAAGCAGGCGGCTTCCGCTGGATAGCCTGGCCCTCGGAAGCACGCAACCGCTCGGGATCCGGCTATCACTATGCACGCGCCGACTGAGCGACGCGTGCTTTGCGGCTAACGGTGAAACCCTTCACCCATTGAGTGGCACGCCGGTCTTCTCCACCGCTTCCTCGCGGCTCACCCCATCGGCCAGTTCCACCAGCTTCAGGCCATCGGCGGTCACGTCGAACACGCCCAGCTCGGTGATGATCCGGTTGACCACGCCCACGCCGGTCAACGGCAGCGTGCACTGCGGCAGGATCTTCGACGATCCCGCCTTGGTGACGTGCTCCATCAGCACCACCACGCGCTTCACGCCGGCCACCAGGTCCATCGCGCCGCCCATGCCCTTGACCATCTTGCCGGGCACCATCCAGTTGGCGAGGTCGCCCTTGTCGGTGACTTCCATCGCGCCAAGGATGGCGAGGTCGATGTGGCCGCCGCGGATCATCGCGAACGAATCGTGGCTGCCGAAGTAGCTGGCGCCCGGCACGGCGGTGACGGTCTGCTTGCCTGCGTTGATCAGGTCCGCGTCGAGTTCGGCCTCGGTCGGGAACGGGCCGATGCCGAGCAGGCCGTTCTCGCTCTGCAGCCACACGTCCATGCCATCAGGGATGTAGTTCGCCACCAGGGTCGGCAGGCCGATGCCGAGGTTCACGTAGGCGCCGTCACTCAATTCCTGCGCGGCGCGCTGCGCCATCTGTTCGCGGGTCCAGGCCATGTCAGTTGTTCTCCTGGCGAATGGTGCGTTGCTCGATGCGCTTCTCCGGCGTGGCATTGACCACGATGCGATCCACGTAGATACCGGGCAGGTGCACGTGGTCGGGATCGATCTCGCCGATTTCGACCAGCTCTTCGACTTCCACCACGCAGGCCTTGCCGGCCATCGCCGCCGCCGGGTTGAAGTTGCGTGCGGTCTTGCGGAATACGAGATTGCCGGCCTTGTCCGCCTTCCATGCCTTGACCAGCGAGACGTCCGCCTTCAGCGCGGTTTCCAGCACGTAATGGCGGCCGTCGATCTCGCGGGTTTCCTTGCCGTCGGCGACGATCGTGCCGTAGCCGGTGGCGGTGAAGAACGCCGGGATGCCGGCACCGCCCGCGCGCAGGCGCTCGGCCAGCGTGCCCTGCGGGTTGAATTCCAGCTCCAGTTCACCGCCCAGGTACTGGCGTTCGAACTCCTTGTTCTCGCCCACGTAGGACGAAATCATCTTCTTGATCTGGCGCGTGGTCAGCAGCTGGCCCAGGCCGAAGCCGTCCACGCCGGCGTTGTTGGAGATCACCGTCAGGCCCTTGACCCCGGAATCGCGCAGCGCGGCGATCAGTGCCTCGGGGATGCCGCACAGGCCGAAGCCGCCGACCGCAAGGGTCTGTCCATCCGCCACCAGCCCGGACAGGGCGGCATCGGCGCTCGGGTATTGCTTGCTCTTGGCAGCTGCCACGGGCACGGCTCCAGCGTGGGGAAACCCGCATTTTACCGGCAAGCCGGCGTCCGCCCACCGTACTTTCGGACATTCGGTGGTCGATGCCGATCCCGCGAAGGGCTGCGACGCATACCCTCGAGCAAATACGCCGCGACCCTCAGGTAAAATGATCGATCTGTCTCAAGTTCAGGATTCCAGATCCGATGAAGATCCTCGTCGCCTACAAGCGCGTGGTGGACTTCAATGTCCGCATCCAGGTCAAGCCGGACGGTTCCGGCGTGGTCACCGACGGCGTCAAGCTGTCGGCCAACCCGTTCGACGACATCGCGCTGGAAGAAGCCCTGCGCCTGCGCGACAAGGGCACCGCCACCGAAGTCGTGGTCGCCACGATTGCTCCTGCCGATGCCCAGCCGCATCTGCGCAACGGCTTGGCGATGGGCGCCAACCGCGCCATCCACGTGGTGGCCGATGGCCCGGTGCAGCCGCTGACCGCCGCGCGCACCTTCCTCAAGCTGATCGAGAAGGAACAGCCGGATCTGGTCATCCTGGGCAAGCAGGCGATCGACGACGACGCCAGCCAGACCGGGCAGATGCTGGCCACGTTGTGGGGCCGCCCGCAGGCGACGTTCGCGTCCAAGCTCGACATTGCCGATGGCAAGGCCACGGTGGTGCGCGAGGTCGATGCCGGCCTGGAGACGCTGGAAGTCGATCTGCCGGCGGTGGTCACCACCGATCTGCGCCTGAACGAGCCGCGCTTCATCAAGCTGCCGGACATCATGAAGGCCAAGAGCAAGCCGCTGGAAACCATCGCCTTCGCCGACCTCGGCGTGGATGCTGGTGACACGCTCAAGACCACCCACTACGCGGCGCCCGCCAAGCGCAGCCGCGGCGTGATGGTGAAGGACGCGGCCGAACTGGTCGCTGCACTGAAGCAGAAGGGGTTGCTGTGATGAGCAAGGTTCTGATCGTCGCCGAACACCTGGACGGCAAGCTCAACGCGTCCACCGCCAAGTGCGTATCCGCTGCGCAGGCGCTGTCTCCTGAATCCATCGACATCGTAGTGCTCGCCGCCGATCCGGCCGGCATTGCCGCAGAAGCTGCACAGATCACCGGCGTGGCAAAGGTGCTGACGGTTGCGAATGCCGCCAATGCGCATGCCATCGCGCAGGTACAGGCGCCGCAAATCGCCGCCATCGCGAAGAACTACACCCATGTCTTCGGCCCCAGCACCACCTTCGGCAAGGACCTGATGCCCTGCGTCGCTGCATTGCTCGGCGTGGCGCAGGTGTCCGACGTGATGGCGGTCGAAGGCAGCCATACCTTCAAGCGCCCGATCTACGCCGGCAACGCGATCATCACCGTCGAAGCACCGACCGATCACGCCGTGGTCGCCACCGTGCGCACCGCCTCGTGGCCGGAAGCCGCACGCGGCGGCGGCGCTGCGCTTGAAGCGGCGAATGTCGATGCCGCACTGCCTTCGCACACCCGCTTCGTCGACCTGGCCGCCGGCAAGTCGGACCGTCCCGACCTGCAAAGCGCCAAGCGCGTGGTTTCCGGTGGTCGCGGCGTGGGTTCGCAGGAGAACTTCAAGATCATCTACGACTTCGCCGACAAACTCGGTGCCGCCGTCGGTGCCTCACGCGCTGCAGTCGATGCCGGCTACGTGCCGAACGAACTGCAGGTCGGCCAGACCGGCAAGATCATCGCGCCGGAACTCTATGTGGCCGTCGGCATCAGCGGCGCCATCCAGCACCTGACCGGCATCAAGGACGCCGGCACGATCGTGGCCATCAACAAGGATGGGGATGCGCCGATCTTCGAGATCGCGGATATCGGGCTTGTCGGGGATTTGTTCGTGGTTTTGCCGGAACTGGAAGCCGCTCTCTGATGGCATGGCGGACGGCGATACGCCCATCCACCCAAACGGACCGCGACCCTTCCCCGCTATAATGGCCTCGGGCAGTGCCGTTGCCTGGGCTGTAGCGGCACTGCACAGCGCACCCGACGCAATCACTCTCCGATGCCGGCGCGAAAAATTGCTTCCATGACAGCCTCCGTTCCGCCATCCACCAGCACGCCACTCGATCTCTCGGTCGTTGCGCCCGTTTACGGCTGCAAGGGCTGTCTGGAAGATCTCGTCGATCAGATCCAGGCAGCCACCACAGGCATGGGCGTGTCTTTCGAAGTGATTCTGGTGGACGATGCAAGTCCTGACGGAGCCTGGTCGCGCATCGAGGAACTCGCTGCATCGCGCCCATGGCTCAAGGGCTTCCGGCTGTCGCGGAATTTCGGCCAGCATTCGGCGATTTCAGCCGGCATCGAGCATGCGCAGGGCGTGTGGACCGTGGTGATGGATTGCGACTTGCAGGACCTCCCCGCTGAGATTCCGGCCCTTCATCGTATGGCGGTGGACGAACATTTCGACGTCGTGTTCGCACAGCGGACCGAGCGTCAGGACACCCGCATCAAGCGCCTTTCGTCGTGGGGCTTCTTTGCGGCCCTCGGCTGGCTTACGGGAATGCCGCAGGACCCGTCCACCGCCAATTTCGGCATCTACCATCGCAAGGTCATCGATGCGGTATGCCGGATGCCCGAACGCGACCGTTCGTTCCCGCTGATGGTGAAATGGGCCGGCTTCCGAACCGCCAAACTGCCCGTCCTGCACCAGCAGCGCGCGCAGGGCGAATCCTCCTATACCTTGCGTCGCCTGCTGCGGCTGGCGATGGACATCGCCCTTGGATATTCGGAGAAGCCGCTGCGAATGGTGGCTGGCGCCGGCATCGTCTTCGCCTTGGCCGCCTTCGTCATGGTGGCTATCGGTCTTTGGCGCTGGTGGGACGGCGACATTCAAGTGGCCGGCTACACCTCCATCATCGGTGCGATCTGGCTCATCGGCGGATTGATGATGTTCTCGCTGGGCGTGGTCGGCTTGTATGTCGGCCAGGTGTTTCGCAATGTGCAGCGGCGCCCCTACTACATCGTTGCCGATATGACCCGCGCCATCGAGCGGATCTGTGACTGAATTTTCACTCGAAACCGCGGCAGGCAAGCTGACCGCGCGCCTGACACCCTGGGACGAGCGCGCCCTGGGTTTCGCCACCGCGGAAATCACCTCCTTTAACGCCGATGAAGCGGCTGTCGCGCTGGATCTGCTGCAACAGGCCGAGTTCTGGGCGGCCGATCTTCGCGTGCGCTACCTGTTCGGCCGCATCGATGCCAACCTCCCCTTGTTGCGTCGCGCCCTGCTGCAGGCGGGCCATCGGTTCGTGGAAACATCGCTGTCCATCTCGCGCAGCGGCATGGGCAACCTGCCCGCCGTCCCGCGCGGCATGTTGCCCACGCTGCGTCCGGCAACCGCCGCCGACATCCCGCAACTGCGCCAGATCGCCCACGACGACTTCGTCCACGGCCGCTTCCTGGAGGATCCCGAAATCGATGGCGCCCGCGCCCGGATGCGGACCGCCAACTGGATCGAAGACCTGGTCGGCACCGGCTTGGCCTATGCGGCGGAATCGCGCGGCCGCGTCATCGGTTTCCATGCCGAGCGCATCCGGTCCGGCGGGCACCATGCCGAACTGTTGCTCACGGGCACCGCTGCTCCATACGCGATGCTGGCCATGCCGCTCTGGGCGACCGCACTCGAATCGCTGGCCGCGCGTGACATCCGCCTCTGCACCACGCTTGTGTCCGCGGCCAATACAGGGATCCTCAACCTGTATGCGCGGCTGGGCTTCCAGTTCAATTCCACTCTTGCAGGCTTCCGGAAATTCCTATGAGCAATCCCCCCAGCGAAGATCAGATCATCGCCACGTTTGCCCGCACGCTGGGCATCGACGCCAGCCAAGTGACCGACGAACTGCGCTACAACACCATTCCGCAATGGGATTCGATCGCGCACATGTCGGTGGTCGCCGCATTGGAAGAAGCCTTTGGCATCATGATCGACATGGACGACGTGATCGACATGAGCTCGGTCGGCAAGGCCCGCGAAATTCTGCGCAAGCACGGAGCTGCTGTCTGACATGGGCAACGCCGGCGCGCCCGTCGTCCTGGTCACCGGCGCATCGCGCGGCATCGGCCGCGCGATCACGCGCCAGCAGGCCGCACGAGGCGTCCAACTGGTGCTCGTGGCGCGCGATGCCGACGCCCTGCAGGCACTGGCGGCCGAACTGACCGCAGAAGGCGCACCGCCCCCCATGACCGCCGCTATCGATCTGGGAACGACCGATGCCGTTGCGGACCTGTTCCGGCAGATCTTCAGCCAGTTCGGCCGCCTCGATGGGCTGGTGAACAATGCCGGCATCCTGCACGAAGGATTGTTAGGCATGATCCGCGCTGACGACATTGACCGCGTACTGGCGGTGAACGTCAAGGCGCCGTTGATGACCATGCAGTACGCGGCGCGTTTGATGGCGCGCGCCAAGCGCGGCAGCATCGTCAACCTCGTCTCCATCATGGGCGTGAACGGCGCCGCAGGGCTGAGCGTATATGCGGCGAGCAAGGCGGCCCTGATCGGCGCAACGCGCTCGGCGGCCAAGGAACTCGCTGCCGGCGGCATCCGCGTCAATGCGGTTGCTCCCGGCTTCATCGATACCGACATGACCCGGGCCATGCCCGAGGCTGCCCACGCCAAGCGGGTGGCCTCGATCGGCATGGGGCGCGCCGGTACTCCGGAAGAGGTTGCCGAACTTGTGGCTTTCCTGCTGGAAGACCGCGCGTCCTACATTACCGGGCAAATCATCGGCATCGACGGACAGATGGTGGTCTGAGTGCAGTTCTGGCAACTGCCATACGACGACCGTATCGCTCTGGTGGAAGGTACCCGCCATGTCAGCTACCGCGAACTTTCCCTGCTGGCCGATGCCTTGGCCGAACATCTTCCAGCCGGCCGCGGCATGGGCATCCTGGCGATGCCCAGCGCCGTAGAAGCCGTTGCCCTGTACCTGGGCGCGTTACGCAGCCAACGCCACGTGCCCTTACTGATGCAGCCGGATACCGATCCGGCTTTACTGGCGGCGCTGGTCGCGCAATACCGACCCGAATGGTTAGCGCTCCCCGGCCCGGCTCCTGTCGGCTACACGACGATTCACGATGCCAGGCACCTGCGCCTTCACCTGCGCGATGCCAGCGATGAAACCGCCACGCCACACCCAGAACTCGCTCTTCTGCTTAGCACCTCCGGCAGCACGGGCTCACCCAAGCTGGTGCGCCTGTCGGCGCGCGCCATAGCCAGCAACGCGATGGCGATCGTGCGCTATCTCGGCCTCACCGCCAACGACTGCGCCATCACCACGCTGCCGCTGTCGTACTCGTTCGGCATGTCCATCCTCAACAGCCACCTCGCTTGCGGCGGCCGTGTGGTGCTGAGCGAGGACAGCCTGATGACCCGCAAATTCTGGGACACGGCACGCGGCAACGCGATTACTTCGCTGTCCGGCGTTCCCGCCACTTTCGAGATCCTGCGGCGCATGGGTCTGTCCCGCCTGCAGCTGCCGAGCCTGCGCATGCTGACCCAGGCCGGAGGTCGCCTGCGCGACGAGTTGGCAAGGCATTTCGCCTCCTCGGCGCGCGATCATCATCTCCGGTTCTTCGTCATGTACGGCCAAACTGAAGCCTCGCCCCGCATCAGCTACGTCCCGTCCGAGCGGCTTATCGACAAGATCGGCAGCATTGGCGTCCCCGTTCCCGGCGGCCGCATGGACATCGACCCGGCCACCGGCGAATTGGTCTACGCAGGCCCGAACGTGATGATGGGCTATGCCACCACTCGCGACGCACTGGCCCATCCCGACGAGCAACACGGCGTGCTTCGCACTGGCGACCTGGCGCGCGTGGACGAAGACGGATTCCATTACATCACCGGTCGCGCCAGTCGCTTTCTCAAACTCTCCGGCAACCGCATCAATCTGGACGAAGTGGAAGCCATGTTGTCGGCTGCGCTCGGCAGGCAGATCCTCTGCACCGGCGGCGATGACGACCTAGTGGTGTTCAGCCACGGTGATGCGCCGACCATGCAAGACGAAATCCGCCGACTGGTGCAGGAACGCTACAAGCTGTTCGGGGGCCTGATCCGCTGTCTTCACCTGGAAGGCCTGCCGCTGCTGCCCAACGGCAAGACCGATTATTCCTCCCTGCTGCGATTGGCCGATATCGGAGCCGTCCCGTGAACGCGATCCCGGAAACAATGTTGCCAACCGCAGCCGCGCTGGATGTCGATGTGTTCGGCCTGCAGCGCGAAACCAAGCGCGCCTGGCTGCTGTCCGGCCTGGAGGCACTCACCCGCCATCATCATGCACACTGCGCACCGTATGCCGCCATGCTGGACGCACTGTGGAACGGGGGCCGGGCCGAAACGCTCGAAGCGCTGCCATGGCTACCGGTGCGCCTGTTCAAGCATCTCGACTTGAAGAGCGTGCCCGACGACCGGATTCTGCGGACGCTGGTCTCCAGCGGCACCTCCGGTGCCGCCGTTTCGCGCATCTTCCTCGACGCCGACACCGCGCGCGCCCAGACCCGGGCGCTGGCGCGGATCTTTTCGCACTTCGCCGGCAACCGCCGCATGCGCATGCTGGTGGTGGACGACGACAGCTTCCTGCGCGACCGCAGCCGCTTCAATGCGCGGGCCGCCGGGATCCTTGGCTTTTCCAACTTCGGTCGCGATCATCTCTATCTGCTGGACGAACAGCTGCAGCCGGACTGGAACAAGCTCGAACAGTGGCTGGCGGTCGCTCCTGACGAACCGGTGCTGCTATTCGGCTTCACTTTTATTATCTGGCAGTCGTTCGTGCAGGCCGCACGGCGCGACGGACGGAAGCTGCGCCTCTCCGCCGGCAGCATGCTGGTGCATGGCGGCGGCTGGAAGAAGATGGACGAGCAGCGCGTCGACAACGCCGCCTACAAGGCCGCGCTGGCGGACACGTTCGGCATCGAACGCGTGCATAACTACTACGGCATGGTCGAACAGGTCGGCTCGATCTTCTTCGAATGCGAACACGGACACCTGCATGCCCCGGCCTACGCCGACGTGATCGTCCGCGACCTGCAGGACTTGTCCCCGGTCGCCGAGGGAACGGTCGGCATCTTGCAAGTATTGAGTCTGCTGCCGGGGAGCTATCCGGGGCACAGCCTGCTGACCGAAGACCTCGGGATTCTCCATGGCGAGGACGATTGCGCCTGCGGACGTTCCGGCAAGCATTTCGGCGTGCTGGGGCGCATCAAGAACGTCGAAGTGCGTGGCTGCAGCGATACACGCACGGTGCCTGTCTCATGATCACTCTCCTGTTTTCCACCGGCGGCAATATGCCGCTGGCCGCGCAATTGGCTAGCTTGTGCAGCCTGCCTCCGTTGCCGCCATTCGACGCGCGCGCGCGCGCGTTCGTAACCGATTTCGCGCGCCGCGTGTTCGGCCTGCCGATGCTGCGCACTCACCCGGAACTGGCGACGTTGGCGCATTGGTTCCGCCCGGCCGGGCAGGAGCAGTTGGCCCGCCGCCTTCATGCGCCCGGCGGCGAGCACCTGCTTGCGCGTGGGCTTGTGTTCCATCTCGCGCCGTCCAACGTAGACGTGCTGTTCGCCTACGCGTGGCTGCTGTCCGTGCTGGCCGGCAACCGCAATGCCGCCCGGCTCTCGCAGAAGCCGAGCGCGCAGCGCGACGCCCTGCTCTCGATCCTTCACGACATGCAGCGCGAGGATCTGCACGGCGACGTCCTTGAACGCAACTTGCTGCTAACCTACCCACACGACGATGCGGTGACCACCGAGATTTCCGGCCATTGCCACGCCCGCATCGTCTGGGGCGGCGACGGCACCGTCGCCAAGATCCGCTCCCTGCCGCTGGCGCCACTGGCGCTGGAGCTGGCCTTCCCCGACCGCTTCGGCGTGGCCGCAATGAAAGCGGCAGCTATCCTCGATGCCGGCGATGTCGAACTGGCGGAACTGGCAAGGCGCTTCAACAACGACGTGCTCTGGTTCGGCCAGCAGGCCTGCTCCTCGCCGCGCACGCTGTACTGGATCGGCGAAACACCCATCGTGCAGGCGGCGCGTATCCGTTTCTGGCAGGCCGTGCGCGCCCATTCCGGGCAGATCGCCGACGAACCTGCTGCGTTGATGGCGCGCGTCACCGATGCCTACCTGATGGCTGCGCTATCACCCGGCGTGCAGGCCGATGCTCCGCTGGGCGACTATCCGCTGAACCTGCAGTCGACGCGAGCCGATGTCCGTCTGCGCGAACTGCAAAGCGGCCATGGCTTGGTGGTGGAAACGGCGCTGGCCTCACTGTCGGCGCTGGCCGACCTGCTGGACGACCGCGATCAGACGCTGGTCCAACACGGCTTCGGCCGGGAAGACCTCATCGCGCTGCTGAATCGGCTCGGCAATCGCGCGCTCGATCGCATCGTGCCCGTTGGCCGCGCCCTGGACTTCCATCCCATCTGGGACGGCACCGACCTGCTGGACATCCTGACGCGCAAAGTCACACTACCCGGAGCCTGAACGATGAGCTATGTCTTCATCGCCCTGACTATCCTGCTCACCGTCTATGGCCAGCTGGTCCTGAAATGGCAGGTTGGCCTGCATGGCCATCTGCTGGCAGCACCGCTGCAGCCGTTGCATCTTGTGCAACTGCTACTCAAGCCTTGGGTGATTTCCGCCTTTGTCGCCGCCTTCGGCGCATCGCTGTGCTGGATGGCCGCGATCAGCAAACTGCCGATCAGCCGCGCCTACCCCTACATGGCGATCAATTTTTTCCTCGTCGCGCTGATGGCGTCCGCGCTCTTCCACGAGCAGTTCGACGGCTACAAGATCGGCGGCACCCTGCTCATCATGCTGGGCGTGGTCGTGCTGTCACGATCTGTCGCCTGACCCATTCACGCAGCCCTTGCCCGCGAGGCCTCCCTTGATTCCGTTCAACAAGCCTTTCATGACCGGCCGCGAACTCTGGCTCATCGCCCAGGCGCACGCCAATGGCCACCTGTCCGGCGATGGCCGGTTCACCAAGCAAAGCCATGCCTGGCTGGAACAACGCACTGGCGCGCGAAGGGCACTGCTCACCCACAGTTGCACTGCGGCGCTGGAGATGTCCGCGCTGCTGCTCGACCTGAAGCCGGGCGACGAAGTCATCATGCCGTCGTACACCTTCGTCTCCACCGCCAATGCCTTCGTGTTGCGCGGCGCCGTTCCCGTGTTCGTCGACGTGCGCGAGGATACGCTGAATCTGGACGAGCGCCTGGTGGAAGCGGCGATCACTCCGCGGACACGCGCCATCTGCGTAGTCCATTACGCCGGCGTGGCCTGCGAAATGGACGCCATCCTGGATATTGCCGCCCGCCACGGGCTGGCGATCGTCGAGGACGCCGCGCAGGCAATCATGTCCAGCTACAAGGGTCGCCCACTCGGCACCATCGGCGACCTCGGCGCGCTGAGCTTCCACGAAACCAAGAACATCATCTCCGGCGAAGGTGGCGCGCTGCTCTGCCGCGACGAGCAATTCGCCGAACGCTCGGAGATCCTTCGCGAGAAAGGCACCAACCGCAGCCGCTTCTTCCGTGGGCAGGTGGACAAATACACCTGGGTGGATGTGGGATCGTCATTCCTGCCCGGCGAGATCACCGCCGCCTTCCTGTGCGCGCAGATCGAGGAAGCCGACCAGATCACCGCCCACCGCCTCGCGATCTGGGAGCGCTACCACCAGTGGGCTGAGCGGCACGAGCAGGCAGGCCGCCTGCGCCGCCCGATCATACCCGCCGACTGCAAGCACAACGCCCACATGTACTACATGTTGCTGCCCGACCTCGATTCCCGCACCCGGTTCATCGCGGAGATGAAGGCCAAGGGCGTGCAGACGGTATTCCATTACATCCCGCTGCATTCGGCGCCAGCCGGATTGCAGGCCGGCCGCGCGCACGGGGATCTGCCCAATACCGTTGCGCTCAGCGAGCGCCTAGTACGGTTGCCTTTGTGGATCGGCGTGGAAGAGCATCTCGAATCGATCTTCGCCGCAGCCGATGACGTGCTCTCGTGAGCGACACGTCGTTCTCCATGCCAGATTCGGCCAGCGCATACCTGCGGACCCTGCCGGCCCGGTGGCGGGCCCTGCCGATGTTTCGGCGACTGCAAGGCGCGCTGCTGCTGGTTTCCGGCCTGCTGCTGGCGTTGCTGCTGGTCGTTCCCTATAGCCGCCAGGTCCTGGTGATCGCGCTGGACAGCCCGCAACCCGGTCGATTGCAGGTCTACTTCGATATGGGCGAAGGTTTGTCCGAACCATTTTCGTCGATCCAGCCCTATCCCGCCGGGCACGCGGAACTGCGCTATGACCTGCCGCAGGGGACGCTTCGCGGCCTGCGGCTGGATCCGGATCCCGACGCTGCCCCTCTCGTGTTCGAAAAGATCGGCACGGTGGGGTTTGGGGGAGGTGATGCCCAAGCGCTGGCCGATCCATCCCGTCTGCATGGCGTGCAGATGTCGGTCGACGGAACGGACGAGAACGGCCATGCGCGTTTTCTGATCGCCGATCACGCCACCGATCCGCAACTCGCCGCGCCGCTGGATGTGCCGTTGCCAACCAATACCGGCATCTCACCAAAGGTATGGACGGCGCTGTGGACAGGTTTTTGGCTCAGCCTGCTGGCAGCGGTGAGCCTGCAATTCCGGCATCGCCCAATGCCGACCCTCGCCCTGTCCCTGATCGTTCTGGGGCTATGCGCTGCAATGGCGATGTTTTCACCGACCTCCGGCCGCTCCATGCATCCGGACGAGCCTCTGCACGATGTGGACGCCAGCTACTTCCAGCGGCATTGGACACCGCCGCGAATGGACGCCCCCGACCTGACTGCCAGCTTCACCACCAGTTCCTACGGGGTTACCTACCTGTCGGAATGGAACGTGGTGTACCTGTTCGCCGCCAAGGCCGCACGCGTGTTCGGCGAGCTGGGACTGAACGTGATGCTGTCCTACCGCGCCTTCAACGTGGCGCTGTTCGCCCTCATGCTTGCAGCCCTGGTGGCGATCCGTGCGCCAAGGGGAAGCTACATCCCGCTCCTGGTGACGCCCCAGCTCTGGTACGTCTTTTCCTATTTCAACGGCGATGCCATGCCCTTTGCATTGGGCATGGTCGCGTGCGTGCTGGCGTTGATGCCTGACGGTCCGCTGCAGCGCTTCCTCCAGCGCCGGGGGGCGTTCGATGCCGGCACCTTGGGCCACCTGCTGTTGTTCTGCACTTGCCTTGGGCTGCTCCTGATCTCCAAGAAGAACTACTGGCCCGTTGTCGCGTTCATCGCCCTGTCCATGTCGCTGGTGGCGCTCCGCCTGGGGGCGATCCTGGCATTGGCGTTGGTCGTCCTGCTGCTGATCGGGGTCGCCGCCATCGGGGCGGGCGGAGCCCTGGCGGCGGCCATTGGCACGCCCGCGCTGATCCTGACGGACGCTGTCGCAGCGCTGGCGTTGGGGTATTGCATGTACGTGGCTTGGACTCTCCTGCGGGAGCCCGGCACCCGCCATCGTGTGGGCCGCATTGTCGTCGTTTTGTCGCTCTCGGCTTTAGTGGCCCTCCCCTGGATCAGCATCGATGCGTACAAGCATCGCGGCGAGCCTGGCAAGGCGGCGCTTGTGGAACAACAGCGCGAACGTTTTGCTCACCCGCTATTCAAGCCATCGCTCACGCGCACGCTGTCTGCGGACCAATCGGGCTTCATGTTGCAGCAAAAGGGCGTGACCCTGGACAAGCTGGTGGCGCCGCCGAAGGAATGGCACATCGGAACGTTCCGCAGCTTCTTCGGCGTCTACGGATACATGGAATATTTCGATACGGAGGCGGCCTACCGCATTGTGGGCTGGAGCGTACTCGTCGTACTGCTGCTTGCACTTGGATGGGGTTTGATCACAAGGACATTGACCCTGGCCGAAGTCGTTGCCAGCATCGGCTGCGCAGCCGCTTTGGTGCTGGCTTCGTTCCTGCACAGCTGGACATACGACTTCCAACCGCAAGGACGCTACGTGTTGGGCGTCGTGGTCATGATGACGCCCTTCTTCATGCGCACAGGCGAGTCGCAACGCGGCCGGATGATTTTCACGGCGGCGGCGCTGTTCCTGTTTGTCCTGTCTGCGGCTTCATTTACCCGGATCGCGTTTCCTCACTTGGTCTGAGTACCAAGGACATCAGCGGTCCGCGAAGAGACCATGTACCACCTCGTTGGCGATGCACTCGAAATCGCCTGTACGCAGCATCGGGTGAGCGTCATCGGCAACGGCGCTCTGCGTCATTTGCCGTGCCTCGCAGGCATCAACCAATGCGCGCATGCCGGCACAAATCGCTTCGGGCGTCATCGCCTCCAGCGAATGGATATTGGCGACATGTTCGTCCAGTCGCTTGTTCGCATAGCGGTTTGTCAGTACGGACATGCCGAATGCCGCCATTTCCAGGGGCGGATAGCTCGGATGCGGCGACACCATCAGCGACAAGCCGATGGCAGAACTCGACAGGAGCCTTGAATACGCATCGATATCCAGCTTCCCCAATGCCTTGAGCCGCAGGGGCCCCAGATCCAAATCGGCCCGCAGTTCACCCGGCGCAACTATCTCCCACTGCGCCGCGCGCGCATCGCTCCAGCCCCACATTCGCAGGCCTTCGCAGATCAGCTCGAAAGCATTGCGCGGCGTGCCGGGGCGGGCATACACGACGATCCGGCGTTGCCGCGGCGACATCTGGACACGCGCAGCCCGCAGCGCTTGGCGCAAGCCGTCATGCACCACCGGCTCGAATACCCAACGCCGCCGGTACTGCAATTCATGCTGCTCGAAGAAGTCCGCCAGCAGATTCGTGTTGAACACGCCGATGTCGCGTTCGCGGCGGTACGTGCTCAGCGCCAGCGCGTACTGGCTCGACCATGGATAGAAGCCGGGCTCGAAATCCTGGATGAGGTAAACGATCGGGCGGTCGATGCCGCCGTTCTCGCCCTGCCAGCGCGACAGGCGTTGCGCGGCATAGGCCGTCCACCACGCGGTGGCCATCCAGATATCCTCACCGGCGACCGGCAAGGTTTTCTGGTAGCGGTCGCTGAATGGCACGATCTGCCGCATCGCCGTGGACGTCTGATCCGCCGGCACCAGCACGTGGTCGGAGAAACGCGACAGCGCCTCCTCATCCGGCGCGCTGTCCACCAGCAATATGCGCGAGGCAGGAAAATGCCGACACAACTCGCGGTAGAACAACACTGCCGTGTGGATGCCGCCGAAATAGTGCTGGCGATTGATCGAAGGCAGCACCAGATTCAGGCGCCACCCTTCCCATGGGTCTCGTCGCGGCATGCAGGGCGTAATCTCACCCACGTTCGTGACCGGTTCCGGCGAGCCCGCCGATGCGCCTGCCTCCAGGCGCGCCGCGACCCGTCGCAACAGTCGGGCCGTACGGCTCATTGAGATGCTCCGCGCAAGCGCGGCGAAGACGCCATGTAGTCCAAGTTCGGACTGAAGAACGGGTCGCCATCCTCGCGATAGGGTGAATACGCCTGGGCCGAGCGGACGAAATCGCTCTCCGGAATCGCCCGCGGATCGCGTGTCTTCGACTCGTGGTGGATCATCACCGCCCGCGCGACGTACACGATGGCCAAGCCGCGCGCATGCGCACGAAGACAGAATTCCACGTCGCTGCCGCAGACGATGAACGATTCGTCGAATCCGCCCAGAGCATCGAAGGTATCGCGCGACACCGCCATGCATGCGCCGGTAACGGCCAACACCTGGCGCTGCAGAACCGGCGACACGAACAGATTCTGATGGTGGACCGGCGCTTCGCCCTTGAAAACATGATCGGCCCAGCCGCCCATGCCGATCACCACGCCGGCATGCTGGATCGTGCGATCGCCATAAAGCAGCAAAGGACCGCATACGCCGACATCCGGACGCAAAGCGTTCTCGGCCAGCCGTTGCAACCACTGGCCATCGATCACTTCCGTGTCGTTGTTGAGGAATACGAACACCTCGCCACGCGCTTCGCGCGCAGCCAGATTGTTCAACGCGGACCAGTTGAACGGGACATCCGCGCGGATCACCCGGAAGCCATCGCGTCGCGACATGCCTTGCAGCCATTGCAACGTTTCCGGTTGTTCCGAACCGTTGTCGACCACGATGATCTCGAAGTCCCGATAATCGGTCTTGGCATACAGGGATTCGACGCATGCGCGGAGAAGGTCAAGACCATCGCGCGTCGGGATGACGATGCTAGCCAATGGCCCATTGTCCGCGTAGGGATACCGGACGTCATAGCAGAACAAATGCGCTCCATCGTCGGCATGGGCACCGGGATGACGCAGTTGGACATGCTCCTGCAACGCCAGCCGGCCAGCATCGTGCGCATAGGGCTTGGAGTGCGCGTTGGCCGCCGTGGATCCGGCATGCGCCCGCCAGTGATAGAGCACCTTCGGCACATGGGCCACATGCGCCCCAGCGGCGATGCAGCGCAAAACCAGATCGTAGTCCTGAGAGCCATCGCAGTCGCTGCGTAAGTCGCCCACGCGACGAATCAACGCGGCGTCGAAGCTCACCAGATGACCGAGATACATTTGCGACAGGAACAGATCCAGGTTCCAGTCCGGCTTGAAATACGGATCGCGCAGACGCCCGTCTTCGCCCAATACGTCGTGATCCGTGTAGACCACTTCGGCCAAGGTCCGCTGATGGCAGTCGACCACGGCAGCAAGCGCATCAGGCTCCAGCACATCGTCATGATCCAGAAACGTTATCCAATGTCCACGCGCCAACGCAATGGCGGCATTGGTCGCCGCTGCGATTCCCTGCCTCGACACCGAGCGTGACACGCGCATGCCCGGCATGCGCGCCCTCAGTTCTTCCAGCACCTGCAGTACATGGGGTTGATCCGAAGCGTCGTCATGGATGCATATCTCCCAGTTGCGGTAAGTCTGGGCCTCCACACTGGCAATGGCTTCGCGCAGGAAGCGCTCCGGCGTATTGCAAACCGGCATCACCACGCTGATCAAGCCCGCGTCCACCCGAACCGGGATCTCTGGCTGTGCTCGCAACCAATCCGCATAGGAATCCGGTGATGTCCTGGATTCGGTGTGGAGATTGAAGCCATCCGCGTAGGCCAGAATGCTCCTCAAGAAGTGACGCGGCCCCTTCCTCAGAGCGCGTGCGGACGCATGAAAAATGCTCCCGACAGAAACCCCCTGCCCCATCGCACGGCACACACTCCGATATACGGCGCCAAGAAGCTTACGCAGCCTGGACAACATCAAGCATCCCCTTGTTGATTCAATGTACCTTTGCGGCATTCAGCACAACCACTCAAAACACGCTCCATGCGAGCAGAAAACCGATCACTGCCCCGCCTGTCGTCAATCCCGCCATGGCCATCTTCCACTTCCTGCGCGAACGAGCATGGAGAGTGGTCAGAGTATCTAGTTGGCTTTTCGCTCGAGCCTCGTTCCCGACCAGTTGTTCGTGCAAAGCCTCGATCTCGCTTTTCGCTCGAGCCTCGTTCCCAACCAGTTGTTCGTGCAAAGCCTCGATCTCGCTTTTCGCTCGGGCCTCGTTCCCAACCAATCGCTCGTGCAAAGCCCCGATTTCAACCATCAACTGTTCGTACTTCTCGCCACTCTTCTGCAATGCTAGTTCGTTGATGGCCTCGCGTTCCTGCCACTGAGCTTGACGCAGCAACCATTCGGCATCGCGCTCGCGCCACTCCGCATCGCCGGCATCTTTCGCCCCCTGCAATTGCTGCACGCAGGCGGCGGTATCCCCCCAATTGCGCTTGGCGACCTCCAAATCCGCGCTGCAGGCATCCAGCAGGCGTGCAGTCGACTTCCATTCCTTTTCGGAATTGGCCGTACGCACGGCCAAATTGCGCAGACCATCGGCCAACTCGGAGAGCACCGCGATGGCGGCTTGGTCATGCTCGGCACTGAAAGGCGGATGCGAGCGCAGACGCTCGGCGTCTTCTCCCAACCGCAACCCCACGCAATACTCGCGATAAGGCTGATCGGCATGATCGCCCGCAAACACGCGACTGTTGTACAGGCGATCGGCGGCAGTAACCAGCGATTCCAGCTCCGGGAACTTCACCTTGGTGAAATGCGCGCCCATCAGGCTCGCCCATAGAACCGCGCTGCCCTGCCCGAACCGCAACACCTCCATGCCGGCCGCCTCGAGGATTCCGGCGATCTCCTCGGCATCAACCAGACCGAATTCCTTGTGCTCCTGCAGCCAGAAATAGTCTTCGTCGAACAGCTCGCGCCAACGCCCGTTGGCTTCCAACTCCGCATCGCGCACCCAAGGTTCGTCCGGAGGGAAACCCACGATCACCGCACGGCCGGCGACACGTGCCATCTCGGCAACAGCCTGTGCACGCAGCGTAATCGGGATGTGCTCGAGCACATCCAGTGACACGACGGCGTCGAAAGCTTGATCCTGAAACGGCAGGCCGGTGGCATCCGCAACCACGAAGTCCTTTTCATCGCCCTCTGCGTGCAGATCGGTATAGAGGCACGCGGCACGCGGCAGGAACTGGCCGAGCAGGCGTTGGCGATTGGCTCCGACCTCCAACACGCGCAAAGCCGGCAAATCCAGCGCCTGCAACAAGCGCGAAGCCGCGCCGTACCGCTGGTAGTGGTCGAAGGGAATATCAAGGAGCGGTTGCGTCATGGACTTTCCATTCGTGCGGAATGTAGACCACACCCTCGCTGAAATATGGCGCCGCCACGGTGAACACGTTGACCCCTGAAAGATAATCCAGGCAGACCAACCCCTTGTCGGTGAAAAGACCGACATCGACTCGATAGGAGCCGGTCAACAAGGTCATCGATGGGATGTGGTAACGAACGCGATGCGACCCCCGCGAAGTAGGAATCCGAACACGCTCAAGATAGGTGTTGGGGCCGAAGATATGCAGCCCATCCATACCTTTGATCGCCACCCCCAACAACAGGCCATCCACGTTCTCGTCGGCGACGGTGTAACTGATGTCCACGGTGAGGGGGTCGAACGGCGCGAGCGTGTCCGCGCTCAGCTCGATGGCGCCCAAGTGCGCTGGGATACTGTCGGGCACCGGAGCCTGTCGGCACTCTTCAGCAGACTGCACCACCAGATCCTTGCCAAGCTCATGATCGCGGAATCGGTCGACGACGAAACTTGCTTCGCCATGCAGCTTGACCTTGCCCGCCTCCAGCCACAGCGCAGTCTGGCAGAAGCGCTTGATCTGTTCCAACGAATGTGACACGAACAGGATGGTCGCGCCCTGCGCACGGATCTCCTCGATCTTGGCCAGACACTTCATCTGGAAGCGGATATCACCAACCGACAATGCTTCATCGATGATCAGCACGTCCGGATCGGTATGAATGGCCACCGCAAACGCCAAGCGCACGTACATGCCACTTGAGTAAGTCTTGACCGGGCGATCAAAGAATTCACCAATGTCGGCGAATGCACGAATGTCGTCGAGGCGGTCATCAACCTCCGCCCTCGACAAGCCAAGCAGCGACGCATTCAGGAAAACATTCTCGCGCCCACTGAAGTCCGGATTGAAACCTGCCCCCAACTCCAGCAATGCCGCGAAACGACCGTTTATCCTGACACGGCCACTGGTCGGCGTGACTGTGCCGCACAAGACCTGCAGCAATGTGGACTTACCGGCACCATTGCGGCCGACGATGCCGAGGGTTTCGCCACGTGGCAACTCAAAGCTGACATCATCTAGCGCGCGAAAAGTACGCGTCCTAGCGCGAGCCGGCCATATCACTGACAGCAAACGCTCGCGAGGATTGCGGTAAACGATGTAATCCTTGGTGATGTTCTCGACGGCAATCGCAACATCTTTCGTGGCAAGCCTGTTCATAACACGTCCGAAAAACCAGCGGACAGGCGCCGGAAAAACCAGAGTGCGACGGCCGCGAAAAGGCACGAAACAGCAAAATAGATGACCAAGACCATGGCATCAGGCGGGACGCCCTGCACCGTCACCTTGCGCAACTGCTCCATCGGAATCACGAGAGGGTTGAAGCGGACGAGAGCGGACATCCCCTGGGGCATCGCACTGGCGGGAAAGAAGATTGGACTGATGAAGAGCATCACGCTCGCAAGCAACCCTGCAAGTTGCGAAATGTCGGGCATGTAAACGCCCAATGCCGACGCGCCCCAGGAAACGCCCAATAGCATCGGCGCAAAAGCCGACAACACAGCCAGCGACAATGCGAACCAAGGCGATGGAGCCCCGTCTATCACCCACTGTGCCACGAATAGAATGAGCAGCCCGATCACCGCATTGACTCCTGCGGCCGCCACTCGGACGACCGCCAGCATCTCGACAGGGAATACGACCTTTTTCACGTAGTTCGGCTGCGAACTCACCAGCGATGGCGAAGATACCAACACCTCCGAGAAAAAAGTAAAGACAATCAGGCCGGCAAATAGGACAAGTGCAAAGCTCGCCGTGGTCTCCGCACCACCCCAACGCACCTTGAATATCCCGCTAAATACCAGCGTGTAAATCGATAGCATCAGTAGAGGCTGGAGCACCAACCAAATCGCACCCAGCACAGTGGCACGATATCGGGATGAAAGTTCGCGCCCAAGCAATTGCTTGAATAGATTGAACAGGTTCGCACGGTCGCGCATTACTGTTTCTTTCCATTCCGAGGAGCCAATGCCTGGGTGATGTCCGCCTGCAGGTCATTGAACAACTCCACCCCCACGCTCAACCTCACCAGTTCATCGCCTATGCCCAGCTCGGCCCGCCGCACTGGCGGAATCGACGCATGCGTCATCACGGCCGGGTGATTGACCAGCGACTCCACACCGCCTAGCGATTCTGCAAGGGTGAACAGCTCCAGGCGCTCGCAGAAGCGCTTGGCTGCTTCGAAGCCACCCTTCAGGCGAATCGACAGCATGCCGCCGAAACCATCCATCTGCTTCGCGGCCAATGCGTGGTGCGGATGTGATTGCAAGCCCGGATAAATCACTTCCTCGATCGCCGGATGCGTTTGCAGGAATTCGGCCAATGCCATCGCGTTTTCGCAATGCGCCTTCATTCGCAAGTGCAGGGTCTTCAGTCCGCGCAAGGCAAGGAAACTGTCGAACGGCCCCTGCACCGCACCGACCGAGTTCTGCAGGAAGGCGAGTTGTTCGCCGAGTTCTGCGTTGTCGCCGACCACCAGCATGCCGCCAACGATGTCGGAATGGCCGTTGAGGTACTTCGTCGCCGAATGCATGACGATGTCGGCGCCTTGTTCCAGCGGACGCTGCAGGATCGGCGAGGCGAAGGTGTTGTCGACCGCCACCAATAAGCCATGTTTTTTCGCGATAGTCGCGATCGCGGCGATGTCGACGATCTTCAGCAGCGGATTGGTCGGCGTTTCGATCCAGACCAGCTTCGTCTTCGGCGTGATCGCCGCTTCGAATTTCGCCGGATCGGTCAGGTCGACGAAACTGAAATCCAGTCCGGCGCTGCGCTTGCGCACGCGCTCGAACAGCCGGTAGCTGCCGCCGTAGAGGTCGTCCATCGCGATGATGTGGTCGCCGCTATCGAGCAGTTCCAGCAGGGTCGAAGTCGCCGCCAGTCCAGACGCAAAGGCGAAGCCGCGGCTGCCGCCCTCCAGCGAAGCCACGCAACGCTCGTAGGCGAAGCGCGTGGGGTTGTGCGTGCGCGAGTACTCGAAACCCTGGTGCACGCCGGGGCTGGACTGCGCATAGGTGCTGGTGGCGTAAATCGGCTGCATCACTGCGCCGGTCGTGGGATCCTGCACCTGGCCGCCGTGGATGGCCAGGGTGCCCAATCCGTGGGACTTGCTGTCGCTCATGTTCTGGTTTCCGTGTCCTGGTTACTGCACGCGCCGGCGCAGGAAATTGAGTAGATCAATGCGGGTGATCAGACCGAGGAAACGGTCACCATCCATCACGATGGCGACGTGGCCGCGATCGAACACCGGCAACAACGATTCGATCGGCGCGCGCACGTCCACCTTGTCCAGCTTGCTCACCATCGCGGTTGCGACCGGATCGCGGAAGCGCGCTTCGTCGCCATACACGTGCAGCAGCACATCGGATTCGTCGACGATGCCGACGATGGTGTCGCCCTCCATCACCGGCAACTGGCTCACGTCATAGAGTTTCATGCGCTGCCAGGCGGTGATCAGCAGGTCCTTCGGGCCAACCACCACCGTGTCGCGCGCGGCGAACGGGCGCAGGATCAGGTCGCGCAGGTCGCCGTGTTGCTCACGTTCCAGGAAACCGTTGTCCAGCATCCAGTAGTCGTTGTACATCTTCGACAGGTACTTGTTGCCGGTGTCGCAGACGAAGGTGAGCACGATTTTCGGCGTGGTCTGTTCGCGGCAATACTTCAATGCGGCAGCCAGCAAGGTGCCCGTGGAGGAACCGCCGAGGATGCCCTCCTTCTCCAGCAGCTCGCGCGCGGTCAGGAAACTTTCCTTGTCGCTGATCGCGTAGGCCTTCTTCACGCGGGTGAAGTCGGAGATCGACGGCAGGAAATCCTCGCCGATGCCTTCCACCATCCAGCTCGCCGACTTTTCACTCAGCGTACCGCGGTTGATGTATTCCTCAAGGATCGAACCGACCGGATCGGCAAGGATCAGTTCGGTGGCCGGGGATTCCTTTGCGAGGAAACGCGACAGTCCCGTCATCGTCCCACTGCTGCCGCAGCCGAACACGATGGCGTCCAGCTTGCTGTCCAGCTGCGCCAGCAGTTCCGGGCCGGTGCCGAATTCGTGCGCGGCCGGGTTGTCCGGATTGCCGAACTGGTTGATGAAGTAGGCGCCCGGCGTTTCCCGCGCGATGCGCTCGGCCATGTCCTGGTAGTAGTCGGGATGACCCTTGGCGACGTCGCTGCGGGTCAGCACCACCTGCGCGCCCATCGCCTTGAGATTGAAGATCTTCTCGCGGCTCATCTTGTCGGGCACGACCAGGATCAGCTTGTAGCCTTTCTGCTGCGCCACCAGCGCCAGGCCGATGCCGGTATTGCCGGCGGTGCCTTCGACCAGGGTGTCGCCGGGCTCGATGTCGCCGCGTCTTTCCGCCGCTTCGATCATCGACAGGCCGATGCGATCCTTGATCGAGCCACCGGGGTTCTGGCTTTCCAGCTTCAGGTACAGCGTGCACGGCCCGGTATCGAGGCCGCGCGCGCGGATGATCGGGGTGTCGCCGACCAGTTCGAGGATGGAGTCGTGGATCGCCATGCAGGGCCCGTTCGGCTTAGCTTCGAGCCCGCGATTCTACCAGCCGGGCCGTCGTGGCCCGGGCGATTCATCATCGCGAAGAACGGGCGGTGGCCCCGACGAGGATGGCCGCCACCGCCCGCGGATAGGCTTCAATGCGTGCTGTCGTACATCCGGATCAGGCGATCCTTGGCGGCGAGCTTCTCGCGCTTCATCTGGCCGAGGGTGGTGTCGTCCAGCGGCAGTACGCCAAGTTCGGCATCCAGCACCTGCTTGTCGAGCTCCTGGTGGCGGTAATACAGCTGCCGGAACTCGGGACTGGCTTTCATCATCGCTTCGAGTTCCGCCTGCGGTTGTCCTTCGAACATGGAAACCTCCTTCGGTTTCAACGATGCGGAGCCCGGGCCGGACAGGCCGGGGCGGCGCGGGTGGCGGCAAGTGGGGGCCTGCCGGAATGCGCGATCCGCGCTTTCGCGAACCGCAAAAACAGATACGCCCCGTCTGCGTGCTGCACGGGGCGTACGGGAATCGAATGCTTGGTGGAAGGCGAAACGGCCCCGGCATCCGGACAGGCCGCCGCGATCCTGGCTTGCGGCGGCGCTCTCCGAGCTGTCGAGCAAATCATGCATCGGCCGGTCTCCGGCCAGATGGCGGTGCGAGGATTCGACCCATCTGGGTATCTGACACTACGCCTGCCCCATGGCGCCTGCAAGTGCAGACGACGAACGGTCGAAACGGATTGCAGCGAATCTCGCGATCCTGTTAACCATTTGTTTTTATTGAGTTAATTTGCAACGAGAATCTCTACCCGACGGTTCTTGGCGCGACCAGCCGCAGTGCTGTTGTCGGCCATTGGCAGATCCTCGCCCCGCCCTTGCGCAGTGATCCGACTGCGGTTGAAACCGGCATCGGCCAAGGCGGCCCTAACCGCATCGGCGCGGCGTTGCGACAGCGCGCGGTTTGCCTCCGCCTCGCCCTGGCTGTCGGTATGGCCCAGCACTTGCACGCCGCCGATATTCATCGTCTTCAGGTACAGGCCCAGTGCCTTCACACTGGCGGCAGCCTTCGCGGTGAGCTGCGCCTGGCCGGAACCGAAAGCGTCGCCTGCCAGGGTGAACACGTCACCCTGGCTGTCCTTGCGCATCGGCGGCAGCGTGGCGCCGGCCGTCAATTCCGCCTCCTGGCGGGCCAGCGCCGCTTCCTTTTCACGGGCCGCCGTGACCCGGGCGCCCTGGTCGATCTGGGCGGTATCTAGCACCGCTTCGGCCTGCTCCGCCTGTGCGCGCAGCCGTGCGGCCTCCTCGGCTTGTACTTGCGCCTCGATGCGCAGGCGCTCGGCTTCGGCGCGGGCGCGCTCGGCATCGAGGCGGCTGGCTTCGACCAGCAGGTCGCTACGCTCACGCTCCATGCCATCGATCACCCGCCGCGCAGCCTCGATCCGCGCCGCCTGCTCGGCAACACCGACCCGGCGGTCGGCCAGCCGTTCGGCCACCACACGTTCGCGCTTGCCGGCCGCCTGCGCCACTGCCAGCGCCTGCCGCGCCTGCAGGCGCTCGTACTGGGCGAAGGGGTTCAGGCGGGTATCGGCGTCCAACAATTGCAGGCGCTGCGCAGCAGGGGCGGTGGCCGGTGCGGTATCCAGCGGGTTCTGCACGGCTTCCGTCGCGCCGATCTGCAGGCGGCCGCGCAACTCGGTGATCTGCGACTGCTGCTGGTCGAATTCGGCGCGGGTCACTGCCGCGCGGCTCAGCACCTGTGCCAGGTCGGCATCGGCGGCGGCGGCGACTGCAGCGCTGCGCGCTTCGTCGTCGCGCCCACGTGCCATCGCGGCCTGCGCCTGCGCAAGGCCGGCGCGGGCCTGGGCCAGTTCGGCGGCGGCGTACTGGTCGCCATCGGCCGCATCGGCGCGGGCGACGGCCTGCTGCGCGGCATCCAGCTCGGCCGTTGGCGGCGGCAGGCTGGCGCAACCCGCCATGGCGAACGTCATCACAAGGCCGCATGCAAGCGCGTGCCGCGTTGAAAGGAAGTGTGCGAAGCTTGGGTGCATAGGGAAACCGTGCGTGTTGGCGTACGGTCATTGTGGGAAGCCGGCGGCGCATGCGCAAATCGCCGACAGGAAACGGGGATCGAACGGATGGATATCGGCTACTTCCTCAAGCTGATGGCAGAAAAGAACGCTTCGGACATGTTCCTGAGTTCCGGTGCACCGGTGAACATCAAGGTCGAGGGCGAATTGCTGCCGCTGGGCAGCGCGCCGCTGCCGGCCGGGATGCCGAAGAAGGTGGCCTACTCGCTGATGAACGAGGCGCAGATCGCCGAGTTCGAACGCGAGCTGGAGCTGAACATGGCGATCGCGGTGCCGAACTCCGGCCGCTTCCGCGTCAACGTGTTCCAGCAGCGCGGCGAAGTCGGCATGGTGATCCGTGCGATCCGCAGCGACATCCCCAGCATCGAGGAACTGCAGCTGCCGCAGGTGCTGAAGGAGATCATCATGGCCCCGCGCGGGCTGGTGCTGATCGTCGGCTCCACCGGCGCCGGCAAGTCGACCACGCTGGCCTCGATGATCGACCACCGCAACAGCACGACCTCCGGTCACATCCTCACCATCGAGGATCCGATCGAATACCTGCACCGGCACAAGAAGTCGATCGTCAACCAGCGCGAAGTCGGCCTGGACACCCACAGCTTCCACGCGGCGCTGAAGAACGCGATGCGCGAGGCACCGGACGTGATCCTGATCGGCGAAATCCGTGACGCCACCACCATGGAAGCGGCGATCGCCTTCGCCGAGACCGGCCACATCTGCCTGGCCACCCTGCACTCCAACAACGCCGACCAGACCATCGAGCGCATCCTCAACTTCTTCCCCGAAGGTGCGCACAAGAACGTGCTGATGAACCTGGCACTGAACCTGAAAGCGGTGGTGAGCCAGCGCCTGGTGGTCGGCATCGACGGCAGGCGCATGCCCGCCGCGGAAGTGCTGATCAACACGCCGATGATCCGCGACCTTCTGCGCCGCGGCCAGGTGCACGAGATGAAGATGGCGATGGAAGAATCGCTTGAAGACGGCATGCAGAGCTTCGACCAATGCCTGTTCCGCCTGTACAAGGAAGGCAAGATCGAAATGGAGGAAGCGCTGAAGGCGGCGGATTCGCGCGACGGCCTGGCCCTGAAGTTCCGCCTGTCCGAAGGCGGCAGCGGCGAACACGATCCCTATGCCGACGTGTTCAACGCCGGCGCCGCACACTGAGGTCGACACGCGCCACAACCCCGTAGAGCGCAGCCAGCTCCGTCACGCTTGCGCCAATCAGGCAAGCCCGGCGCTCTGCAAACGTTCGTGGATCAGGCCGCCGGCGCGTCCGGCTGCCGTTCCGGCCGCGCCTTTTCGAACGCAGGCAATGCCAAGCAGGCGGTTTCGATCCGTTGCAGGGTCGGAAACCGCGTCATGTCCACGCCGAAGCGGCGCGCGTTGTAGATCTGCGGAATCAGGCAGCAATCCGCTAGACCCGGCGTATTCCCTTCGCAGAAAGTGCCCGTCGATGGATGATCCGCTAGCATCGCCTCCGCCGCGCGAAATCCCTCCGCGACCCAGTGCTTCACCCACTCGTCGCGTTCCGGCTGCGGCACGTTCCACTCGTGTTCGAAGTACTGCAGCACGCGCAGGTTGTTGAGTGGGTGGATATCGCAAGCGACCAGCTGGGCCAGCGCGCGGGCGCGGGCGCGGGCCCGCGCGGTGGCCGGCAGCAGCGCAGGCTCGGGCCAGACCTCGTCCAGGTATTCGAGGATCGCCAGCGACTGGGTGATCCGGCGGTGCCCGTGCAGGAAGGCCGGCACCAATTGCTGCGGATTGATGCCCCGGTATTCGGGGGAATGTTGCTGACCACCGTCGCGCAGCAGGTGCACCGGCACGATGTCGTAAGCCAGTCCCTTCAGGTTCAGGCCGATGCGCACGCGATAGGCCGCGCTGGAGCGCCAGTACGAATACAGCTGTAGCGGCTCGCTCATTGCATCCCCATTCTTCGTTGCCTGCTTCCGCCCCCGTCGCGGCACATTAGCGCCCAGCACCTGTGCGTGAAACCCTTTCGCCGGCGCCGGGCGACCGCCGGTACGCTCAGGGCGCCGGCTGGCGCTCGATCCGTTGTTCGATGGCACCGAAGATGTTGTTGCCGGCCTTGTCCAGTACCTCGATGCGCACGCTGTCGCCGAAACTCATGAACGGCGTGGACGGCTTTCCATCGCGCAGGGTTTCCACCGTGCGCTGCTCGGCGAAGCAGGACGCGCCCAGCGAGGTGTCCTCGTTCGCCACCGTGCCGGAACCGACGATGGTGCCGGCCGACAACGGCCGCGTCTTCGCCGCATGCGCCACCAGCTGGGCGAAATCGAACTGCATGTCCACGCCCGCTTCCGGTGCGCCGAACCATTTGCCATTGATGTGGGTCAGCAGCGGCAGGTGCAGCTTATTGTCCCGCCAATCCGCACCGAGTTCGTCCGGGGTCACGAACACCGGGCTCAGCGCACTACGCGGCTTGCTCTGCAGGAAGCCGAAGCCCTTGGCCAGCTCCGGCGGAATCAGATTGCGCAGGCTGACATCGTTGACCAGGCCGACCAGCTGAATGTGCGATGCCGCCTGCTTCGGCGTCACCGCCATCGGCACGTCGTCGGTGACGATCACGATCTCGGCCTCGAGGTCGATGCCGTAGTCCTCGCTGACCACCTTCACCGCATCGCGCGGGCCGTAGAAACCGGCGCTGACCGCCTGGTACATCAACGGATCCACGTAGAAGCTCTCCGGCACCTCGGCGCCGCGCGCGCGGCGGACGCGCGCCACGTGCGGCAGGTAGGCGCTGCCATCGACGAACTCATAGGCGCGCGGCAGCGGCGCCGCCAGGGCATGCATGTCGAGGTCGAACACGCCGTCGGCATCACCGGCATTGAGCGCATCGGACAGGGCATTGAGGCGCGGCGCGGCGCTTTCCCAATCTTCCAGCGCGCGCTGCAGGGTGGGCGCGATGCCGGTGGCGCGCACGGCCTTGGTCAGATCGCGCGAGACCACGATCAGGGTGCCGTCGCGCCCGCCTTCCTTGAGTGAACCCAGCTTCATCGTGGCCTCAAATCTGTCGTTGGATTGATAGTTGCAATTGTAACGATGTGCGCCGCGCCGCGCGCGTCAGTCATCGCCCAGGAACGCCTGTTCGCGGAAGGTCAGCACCAGCGTGTCGCGGTGACCACCGGCATCGTCCAGCGGCTGGATCGGCGTGGATTCGTGGATCACCCGCGCATCGTCCATCAGCATCAGCGACCACGGCGCTTCCAGGGTGAAGCGCTGGCCGCGCGGACCATCAGCATCGAACACGCGGGTCTCGCCGCCCTTGATGTTGTGCCGGTCCAGCAGCAGCACCGCCACGAAATCCACGCCATCGCGATGCGCGCCTTCTGGCGTGGGCCGGCCCAAGCCGTCGGTGGTATCGATGCGGAACTGGTGCGCCTCCACGTGCCAGCGCGGCACCGGCCGCTGCCGGCTGCACGCATTGGCGATGCCGAGCACCAGCTTGTCCCACGCGGGATCGGCCAATGTGTCTGTGGTGATCGGTGCGAACCAGCGATCCATGCCGCCATGCAAGGCGTTGTAGTCAAGCGGCTGCCAATGGCGGCGATGCGGCACCAACCGCAACTGTCCGTCTTCGGCGATGAAGCTGGCATGCCGACGCCGGCGATAGCGACCACCGTCCTTGAGATATTCGTCCAGCGGCAGGTCGTCCCAGGCGGGTACCAGCGTATCGAAGCCGCCAATCGACATGCCCGCCAGCGCCGCCACCGACTCAGGCTCGAGGATGGCATAACCCTCGTCGCGCATGGCGACGCCCAAGCCGGACAGCGGCACGCTGGGGGCGGGGAAACGGGCGACCATGGCGACCTCCGGACGGGACGCATATTGTCGCATCGCACCGCCATCGCGGGCATGGCGAATACGCATGCCAAAACGACAAAACCCGCCTTGCGGCGGGTTTTGTCTTCGAACTTTGTCTTGGAACTGGCAGCCCCGGAAGGATTCGAACCTCCGAATGCCTGAGTCAGAGTCAGGTGCCTTACCGCTTGGCGACGGGGCTATGAAACTGATTGTAGCGCCGGCCACGAGGGCCGGCACGACAGGTGCATTAACGCTTGGAGAACTGCGTGGCGCGACGTGCCTTGTGCAGGCCGACCTTCTTGCGCTCGACTTCGCGTGCATCGCGGGTCATGAAACCGGCCTTGCGCAGTTCGGTCTTCAGGGTTTCGTCGTACTCGACCAGCGCACGGGCGATGCCCAGGCGGATCGCACCGGCCTGGCCGGTGGTGCCGCCACCGCTGGTGGTGACGAGAATATCGAAGGTCTCGATGTGCTTGGTCAGCTCCAGCGGCTGGCGCACGATCATGCGCGCGGTTTCACGGCCGAAGAATTCGTCCAGCGGACGCTCGTTGACGGTGATATTGCCGCTGCCCTTGCGCAGGAACACGCGGGCGGTGGAGGACTTGCGACGGCCGGTGCCGTAATTCTGGGTAATCGCCATGATCAGATGTCCAGCGTCTGCGGCTGCTGAGCAGCGTGCGGGTGTTCGGAGCCCTTGTAGACCTTGAGCTTGCGGTACATCGCGCGGCCCAGGGTGTTCTTCGGCAGCATGCCCTTCACGGCGATCTCGATCACGCGCTCCGGGTGGCGCTCAAGCGCCTGTGCCAGGGATTCGGTCTTCAGGTTGCCGACGTAACCGGTGAACCGGTGGTACATCTTGTCCTGCAGCTTCTTGCCGGTCACCGCGATCTTCTCGGCGTTGATCACGACGAGGTAATCGCCGGTATCGACGTGCGGGGTGAAAACGGGCTTGTGCTTGCCGCGCAGGCGGTAGGCCAGTGCTGCGGCCAGACGACCCAGGGTCTTGCCCTCGGCGTCCACGACGTACCAGTCGCGCTGGACGGTCTCGTTCTTGGCGATGAAAGTCTTCATGGGAACTCTTCTACGGGGGTGCATGGTCGGGCTGGTTCGGCATCCCTTGCAGGACGGGAACGTCGCCTCGCGTTGTTCTTCCGGCCACTTTTCGGCGCGAAAGGAGCGGAATGATAGCCCGCCAAGCCGGGCCGTGCAACCAGCCTCCCCACCCGCCTAGAATGGGCGGATGTCGACATCGCGCAGCCTCAGCCCGCTCGACCGCCTGCTGGACTCGGTGCAGAACGCACTGTCCACCGTGGCCGGCAACCCCCGCGCCGAGCGCGCGAATCCGAGCGAATCCACTCCTGACGTGGTGTTGGACGAGGCCGAACGCCGCCACGCCGCTGGCCTGATGCGGATCAACCACGTTGGCGAGGTCTGCGCGCAGGCCCTCTACATCGGCCAGGCCGCTGTGGCCCGCGATCCGGCCACGCGCGCGCAACTGCTGCACGCCGCACAAGAGGAAACCGATCACCTGGCCTGGTGCGCGGACCGCCTGCGCGAGCTGGACAGCCGGCCCAGCCTGCTCAACCCCGTCTGGTACGCCGGCAGTTACGCGATCGGCGCGTTGGCCGGGCTGCGTGGTGATGGCTGGAACCTGGGCTTCGTGGTCGAAACCGAACGCCAAGTCGAGGCGCACCTGGAAGAACACCTGCAGACCCTGCCGGAGGCCGATGGCCGCAGCCGCGCCATCCTGCGCACGATGAAGGAAGACGAAGCGCGGCATGCCGACCATGCCGAAGCCGCCGGCGCCAAGACCCTGCCGCAACCGATCCCGCGCCTGATGGCGGCCGCATCGAAACTGATGAAGTCGGTCGCCTACCGGTTCTAAACGCTCAGCCCGGTGTCGCCACGCCATCGCGCATCCGCACGCGCGGACGCAAGGTCACGCTGCGGTCTGCATCCATGTCCATCAGCTGCAGTTCGCCATCCTGGATCATCGCGGTAACGCGCATCCCGCGTCCGAGCAGGGCGGATGCCTCGTCCAGCTCGGCATCGTCCAGTTCAATCACCGTCAGGTTGCGCAGCCGCGCAAACGCCGCCGTGTTGCGCTTCCACCACGCCTCGGCCGCCTGCCCGCCGTAACCGATGACGATGACCTGCGCCGCGCGTCCGCTGGCCTTACGCAGGCGCGTCTCATCCGGCTGGCCGAGCTCGATCCATTGCTCGATGGCGCCGGTGTAATCGCGCCGCCACAGCGCCGGCTCGTCCTCGTCGCTCAGGCCGCGGCCGAACTCCAGGCGCTCGTCGGCGAACAGCGCGAACGCCAGCAGCCGCACCAGCAGGCGGGTGTCGGTTTCCGACGGATGCTGGGCCAGGGTCAGCGCGTGGCTGGCGTAGTAATGGCGATCGAGGTCGGTGACCTGCAATTCGGCCTTGTAGATGGTGGCATTGGCAGCCATGGCGCGTCCTGCGGCCATGGGCCGGTTCGAGGGTGCGCCATTCTACGGCCCACGCCGCCGTATGCTGCGCGCTTGCACGGAGTGACCCGATGACCACCCACGAATACGATCCCGACGACAATTTCGGCCACGCTTTCCATGCGCAGGCCGGGGTGGATGACGATGCCGAACTCGAACTGGTGGCCTGGCAATTCCTGCTGCTGGTCAATCCGGACGACGAGGACGCTGCCCTGCAGCAGTTCGCCGCATTCCAGCAAGCATTGGACGAAGCCGGCGCCGATGCCGACCCGGTACCGTTGCTGCGCGACGTCATCGACTGGAAAGCCGGCTTCCACGTGGGCGAAGTCGATGCGCAGGGACTGATGGAAGCGCTGGATGAACTGGCCGGACGCTGGCGCCTGCACATCGACTGGGGCGTGGACGACGACGCGCAGGAATTGCCCGATACCGACGCGCTGCTGCACATCGCCCACGCGCAGTTGCGCGAACACCACTACAGCCTGTGGACGATGGAAACCGGCGAGCCGACGCTGGCGGGCTGGATCACCCTGGAACGCGACATGGAAGCCATGCAACTGGTCGCAAGTGCCTTGGGCATGCCGGCGCGACCCGGCGTCGGCTGAGGCCCGGCCACGAAAAGCCGGCTTTCGCCGGCTTTTCGACACCACGGAAGATCGAACTCAGTCGACCAGGTTGCGGCCGTGGTAGAGCTCCTCGATCTCGCGGCGCAGGCGCGCCTCGATCTTCATGCGCTCCTTGAACGACAGGTTCTTGGCCTTCTCCTCGAATAGGTAGTTGTCGAGGTCGAATTCCTTCATGTGCATCTTCGTGTGGAAGATGTTCTCCTGGTAGACGTTGACATCGAGCATCTCGTAGCGCCCGCGCACGTTCTTGGCCAGGTAGTCCTGGATCGAATTGATCTTGTGGTCGATGTAGTGCTTGCGGCCCTTCACGTCGCGGGTGAAGCCGCGCACGCGGTAGTCCATCACCACGATGTCGCTTTCCAGCGACTCGATCAGGTAGTTCAACGCCTTCAGCGGCGAGATCACGCCGCAGGTGGACACGTCGATGTCGGCACGGAAGGTGGCGATGCCGTTGTCCGGGTGGGTTTCCGGATAGGTGTGGACAGTGATGTGCGACTTGTCGAGGTGCGCGACCACCGCGTCGGAGATCACGCCCTTGGCATCGGCCTTGTCGACCACCGGCTGCTCGGAGATCAGGATCGTCACCGAGGCACCCTGCGGGTCGTAGTCCTGGCGGGCGATGTTGAGGATGTTGGCACCGATGATTTCCGCCACGTCCGTCAGGATCTGAGTCAGGCGATCGGCGTTGTATTCCTCGTCGATGTACTCGATGTAACGCCGGCGTTCGTCTTCCGACGCCGCATAGCAGACGTCGTAGATGTTGAAGCTCAGCGACTTGGTGAGGTTGTTGAAGCCTTGCAGCTTCAGGCGCGGCAGCGGTTTGACCACGGCGGGAGATTCCGGAAGACACGAACAGGGTCGCGATTATGCGGCAAACCGCCGGTCGGCGCGTGCACGCCGTTTGCCCCCCACCGCAGATCAGCCTACAGTGCGGGCGAAACCTGTTCGAGACACCATGAGCACCACTTTCGCCAAACCGATCTCGCCGCGCATCGCCAATCCCCTTGGCGCTGATCCCGCGACGATCGAGCGCTTCATCGCGCATTGCCACCGCCGGCGTTACCCGGCGCGTACCGATGTGTTCCGCCCTGGCGACGATGCCAGCACCCTCTACTACATCATTTCCGGCTCGGTCAGCATCATCGCCGGCGAGGAAGACGGCCGCGAGCTGGTGCTGGGCTACATCGGCCCCGGCGAATTCGTCGGCGAGATGGGCCTGTTCGTGGAAAGCGAGCAACGCGGGGTCGCCCTGCGCACCCGCACTGCCTGCGAAATGGCGGAAATCGGCTACGACCGCCTGCAACAATTGCTGGCGGCCCAGGCCAACGATGCCGCGCGTTTGCTGTACTCGATCGGCGCGCAGATCAGCCAACGCCTGCTGCATACCAGCCGCAAGGCCGGCCGCCTGGCCTTCCTGGACGTCAGCGACCGCATCTACCGCACCCTGTTCGACCTGGCCAAGGAGCCGGAGGCGATGAGCCACCCGCAGGGCACCCAGCTGCGCGTGTCGCGGCAGGAGCTGGCACGGCTGGTGGGCTGCTCGCGAGAGATGGCCGGCCGCGTGCTGAAGAAGCTGCAGGCCGACGGCAAGCTGCACGCGCGCGGCAAGACCGTGGTCGTGTACGGCACGCGCTAGCCGGACAAGAGCCATCGCATGACGCCAAAAGGGGATCGACCGCAATGAGCCGCGCTTTCTCGACCGGTCATTACCCCTTGGGCACCGACTTGCGGATCGCCGCTATCGCCGACGGCGACGATGTCGCCCGCCTACTCAGCGACCTGGGCTATCCCTGCGAGATCGACGAGGCCATCGAACGCATCTCGGTGATCGCCGACAACGACCGCCAGGCGCTGGTGGTGGCCCGCCGTGACGGCGCGGTGGTCGGCCTGATTGCGCTGGACTTCATGTACTACCTGCCGCTGGGCACCACCACCTGCCGCGTCACCGCGCTGGTAGTCACCCCCACCGCGCAGGGCCTCGGCATCGGCCGCGCCCTGCTCAAGGAAGCCGAACGCCGCGCCCGCGTCGGCGGTGCCGCCCGCATCGAACTGACCAGTGGTGCACAGCGCACCGAGGCGCACGCGTTCTACCGCGCCTGTGGCTACAAGGACAGTTCGGTGCGTTTCGTCAAACTGCTTGGAGCCTGAGATCGATGCCGAGTGACGCCGTCCTCCCGGACACCCTGACCTGCCCGAAATGCGCTGCGCAGATGTGCATCCAGCGCTACCCGGAGAACGATGCCTACCGCTGCGAGGGTTGCAAGGGGCTATGGCTGCCGCTGATGGCGCATGAACAGCTGGAAGAGCGCGCAGACAAGATCGATCCGGAGGAATACCAAGGCTCGGCCGGCCCGGAGCCGCGCACGCTGATGTGCCCGCAGTGCGAATTCGTGCCACTGATCCGGATGGTGGACGTCAAGCAACCTGACCTGCATTTCGAAAGCTGCAAGGAATGCTACGGCCGCTATTACGATGCCGGGGAATTCCGCGAAGTGAGCGAGGATCCTTCGCTGCTCGAACGCCTGTTCGGGCGCGACTGAATCAAGTCGCCGGATCGCCCGCGCGACCGGGACAGCCCCAGTTGAGGATCGGCGTGCCGGGCGGCAATACCCGGCGAAACATCGCCACCCGCTTGGCTTTCGGGTTCACCACGACGGGATTCCGTGCAGCCTGCAGCAAGGGCAGGTCGGCCGAGGAATCGCTGTAGGCGATGGCCACCGGCTGGGTGTAGCCGGCCTCGCGCAGCATGGTCATCTTCATCGCGTGGTGGCAGTGGCGGATCGCGCCGAGTGCGCCGAATTTCGGCCCGACCAGTGAGCCGACCACCGGCACGTCCTGCTGTGCGACGAATGCCAGGATCGCCCGCGCCAGTTCCGGTGGCGCACCGGTGGCGACCACCACGCAGTCGCCGGCTTCGCGATGCTTGTGCAGCACATCGAGCGCGGTCGGCAGCAGGTGGGACCTGATGGCTGCGGCATTGGCTTCGACATAGCCATCGATCAGAGCATCCAGGTCGCGCCGGCGATGCAAGCCGACGGTGCCGATCCACACGAACACCGAAATACCCGCGCGGCGCGTACGCAGCCACGCCACCATCGGCCCTGCAATCGGCGTGACCAGGATCGCAAGCAGCTGCCGCCACCACGCGCGGTCGAGCAACCACTTGAACAGGTGACTGCCGGAGTCGCCGTCGTACAGGGTGTGGTCGAAGTCGAACACCACCAGCGGCGCGTCGGCGCGCGGCGTAGGAAACTGCGTGCTCATGCGCCGAACAATTCGCGCAGCGCCGCACCTGGATCCGGCTGGCGCATAAAGGCCTCGCCGACCAGGAACGCATGGATATCGTTCTCGCGCATCAGGGCCACGTCGGGCCGCGCCAGGATGCCGCTTTCCGTCACCAGCACGCGATCCGCAGGCACCGCCGATTGCAGGTCAAGCGTGGTCTGCAGCGACACGTCGAAGGTCTTCAGGTTGCGATTGTTGATGCCCAGCAGGCGCGCCGGAATCGGTAGCGCACGCTCCAGTTCGTCCAGGTCGTGCACTTCCACCAACACGTCCATGCCCAGCTCGTCGGCGATGTAGGCGTATTCGGCCAGCTGTACATCGTCCAGCGCAGCGGCGATCAGCAGCACGCAGTCGGCGCCGAGTACGCGCGCCTCGTATAGCTGCCAGGCATCGACGATGAAGTCCTTGCGCAACACCGGCAGCACGCAAGCCTCGCGTGCTGCAAGCAGGTACTCGTCCGCGCCCTGGAAGAAATCGATGTCGGTCAGCACCGACAGGCAGGCTGCACCGCCGGCCTCGTAGCTGCGCGCGATGGCGGCGGGGTCGAAATCGGCGCGGATCACGCCTTTCGACGGGCTGGCCTTTTTTACTTCCGCGATCACTGCAGCTTCGCCGGCGGCAATCTTGCGTTCGATGGCAGCGGCGAAACCGCGCGGCGGCGATGCGGACGCAGCGCGCGTCTTCAATTCGAACAGCGACACACGCTCGCGGCGGGCGGCCACTTCTTCACGCTTGCGGGTCAGGATGGTGTTGAGGATCGTGCTCATCGGCTCAAGGATTTTCCGTAGGCGCGCTCGACCTTGGCGATGCGCAGTTCAAAGTGGTCGTACCAATGTTCGCGCCCGTGGGCACGGGTGGCGGCGTGTTCGGCCTGCTGCTTCCAGGCCGTAATCGCCGCCTCGCTATCCCAGTAGGACACGGTGATGCCGAAGCCGTCCGTGCCGCGCGCCGATTCCACGCCCAGGTAGCCGGGCTGCTGCGCGGCCAGCACCAGCATGCGCTCGGCGGCCTGTGTGTAGCCGGCCTCGTCCTGTGCATTGCGCGCGGACGAAAACACCACCGCGTAGTACGGCGGCACGGGCAGTTGGGCAAAAGGAGAAGGAAGGTCGCGCATTGCGGGGGACTGGCGGTGAAGCACCATTCTAGTCGAGGCCGCTCAGCCTTCCGGCAAGGACCGCCCCGCGCGCCAACCTTCATCACGCAGACGATCCAGCAGGGCCACCACCACGTCGCGCCGTTCCGGCTCATGCACCGGCAACACCAGCAGGTCGCCGGCACGTGCCCAGGCCAGCGCCTGGCGCGAGGCTTCGGCCTCGTCCAGGCAAACGGGCAACGCATCTTCGGCCATGCCCGCCTTCATCAGCGCGTCGCGGATGATGCTTGCCACCTGTCCGGATTCCTTGCCGCGCAGGTAGTCGCCGCCGATGTCTTTCAGCCACACGCGGTCTGGCTTTGCTGCGGCAGCAACAGCCGCCAGCGCGCGGAAATCCGCTTCCAGCCGGTTGCCGGCGTGGCCCAACAGCAAGGCCAGCCGACCGTTGCCGCGCAGACCTTCGGCGACCTGCAGCAGCCCGCGCAGACCGTCCGGGTTGTGTGCGTAATCCAGCAACACCTGCACATCGCCCAACGTCCAGCGTTGCAGGCGACCGGGGTTGTCCGTGTTCGATCCACCGAAGCGCGCCAACACCGCTGCAATCGTGGCGGGCGCGATGCCCAGCGTCTGCGCCGCCAGCGAAGCCGCCGCGATATTGGCGATGTTGTAGCGAGCGCTACCACCGAGCGTCAGCGGCATGTCCGCAATGGCGCCTAGATCATGTTCGATGCCGTTCACTGCGAGTATCAGGCGACCTTCGCGCACGCCGCAGGCGAGCGCACCACGCGCAAGCGCCGCGTCCAACGTCAGTGCGAACCAGCCGATGCGCGAAGCGCCGGTCGCAGCCGCATGCTTCACCAGCAGCGCGTCATCGGCGTTCAAGACCAGCACGCCATCCGCCGCCAGCGCCTTGGCGACGACCAGCTTGACCGCTGCGATATCGTCCAGCGTGTGCACGCCGTACTCGCCAAAATGATCGGCACTGATATTGGTGACCACCGCGACGCGCGCATCGTTCGCCACCAGCCCGCGCCGCAGCAGGCCGCCGCGTGCGGTTTCCAGCACGGCGGCCTGTACTCGCGCATCGCGTAACACGGTACGCGCGCCGACTGGACCGGAGTAGTCGCCGGCTTCCACGCGTTCGCCGTCGATGAATAGGCCGTCGGTACTGCTGTAGCCGGCGCGCAGGCCATGCGCGCGCAGCATCGCCGCCAGCAAGCGCACGGTGGTGGTCTTGCCGTTGGAACCGGTGACAACGGCTTTCGGAATCGCACGTAGGTGCGGCCACGGCACGGCGTCGATGTCCGGCAATGCGTCCAGCGTCCAGATCTGTGCGGCTTCGCCTTCGCCGATGGACAGTGCGTCGTCGTCCGCATGCGCGGGCAGGCCGTGCGCATGTGCCGCTTCGATCAAGGCGCGCAGTTGCGGTTTGGCTTCCGCATCGGCCAATGCGCGCAGCTGCCGCAAGGCTTCGTCGTCGTCGAAATGGGCGACATGCGGGCGTGGCGTTTCGCTATCTTCATCGACTGGCGCATCGCTCGCACGCAAACCGAGCGCGGCGTACAGCGCCCATTCGTTGGCTTCGGTGGCGGTGTACAACTGGTCGAGCGGTGCCTCGAACGCCAGCGATGCGCCGGTCGCATGTTCGCGCACGAAGATCGCGCCGTTCTGCCAATCGAGCGCGGCGCGCACGCGGGCGATATTGCTGCGCCAGCGCAGCAAGGCCTCGGCATCGAACACCAAACCCGGCGCTGTTTCCAGCGCCGCACCGGCGCCACCGAAATACAGGTTCGCGCCAGTCAGCCGGCGCGAATCCTCGAAAGGCTCGTGGCTCAATCGCTTTCCTCGCGCTCGAAGCGAAGGCCACGCTCGTCGCGCACCACGCCTTCCATCGCCGCCACCAGCTGTTCGTCCAGCGTGGTTTCCAGCGTCGGAATCTCGGCGCGCGCGGCGGCGCGTGGCATGTCGCCGTCCGGCTTGAAGCGGATGATCTGCTTCCAGGTGCGGGTCAACGCATCGGCGAACATCACGATCAAGTCGCCCGGCTGGCCCATGCGCAATGCCGCATCCACCGCTTCCTGTTCATCGGGAATCGTGCTGATCGCGCCTTCGGCCACGCCGGCGGCAAGCAAGGCCTTGGCGATGATGCGTGGCACTTCGTCGCCATCGCGGCCACGCAGGCTGTCGTCGCGACGCACCACATAATGATCGAACTTGCCGGCAACGGTATTGGCGATCTCGCGCAGGTCTTCATCGCGACGGTCGCCGGGACCGGCCAGCACCACGATGCGGCGATTGGCGTCCAGCCGCTGCGCGAGGTCCGCCATCATCCCCACCGCATGCGCGTTGTGGGCGTAATCCATGATCACCTTGAACGGATGCTCGCCATACACGTTCATCCGGCCCGGCGCCTGGAAGAAGGTGGTGTCGAAGGTGCGCAAGCCGTGACGGATCGCGTCAAGCTTGATGCCCATCGAGAACGCCATCGCCGCGGCCACCATCGCGTTCTGCACGTTGTGCATGGCGCGGCCCTCCAATGTGGCCGGGATCAGGTGCGTCCACAGCAGCGGGATATGGCTGCCCTTGTCGTACAACGTGATCATGTGGCCGTTGACGCCGGCCTCCAGTGCGCAGGCACGGCCACCGGCGCGCACGTGCTCGCGCACCAGCGGGTGCGAGGGATTCATGGTCACGTAGCAGATGACTTTGGCATCGGTGTAGCCGGACATCTTCAGCACATTGGGGTCGTCGGCATTCAGTACGGCGCACTCGGTCGCGGCTTCGACCACGATGCGTTTCACCTCGGCCAATTGCTCCAGGGTGTCGATGCCGCGCAGGCCCAAGTGATCGGAAGCGACATTGAGCACCGCGCCCACGTCCACTTCGCCCACGCCCATGCCGGCGCGCACCAGGCCACCGCGTGCGGTTTCCAGCACCGCGAAATCGATCTGCGGATCGGCCATCACCATGCGCGCGGAGACCGGCCCGGTCATGTCGCCTTCCACCGTGCGTTGGCCGTCGATGTAGACGCCGTCGGTGGTGGTCAGGCCCGGCGTGTAGCCGGCCATCTTGGCGATGTGCGCCAGCATGCGCGAGGTGGTGGTCTTGCCATTGGTGCCGGTGATCGCGGCGATCGGCACCCGCGTCGGCGTGCCCGGCGGGAACAACATGTCGATGACCGGGCCTGCGGCATCGCGCGGGGTGCCTTCGCTCGGCGCGATATGCATGCGGAAGCCGGGCGCGGCATTCACTTCGCAAATGCCGCCGCCGATGGATTTGTAGCTCTCGGCGATATTCGTACTGAGGAAATCCACGCCGCCGACATCCAGCCCGATCGCGCGCACCGCGCGTTCGGCCATCGCCCGGTTGTCGGGGTGGATGATGTCGGTGACGTCGGTGGCGGTGCCGCCGGTGGAGAGATTGGCGGTGGAGCGCAACGGCACCACTTCGCCGTCCTTCGGCACGGAATCGGCGGTGTAGCCGAGTTTTTCCAGCATCAGTTCGGCCTCGCGGTCGAGCTTGAGCTTGGTCAGCACTTTTTCATGGCCGACACCGCGGCGCGGATCGCTGTTGACGATCTCCACCAACTCGGCAACCGTCTGCTTGCCGTCGCCGACCACATGACCGGGCGTGCGCTTGGTCGCGGCGATCAGTTCGCCATTGACCACCAGCAGGCGGTGGTCGTCGCCGGCCAGATAGGTTTCCACGATGACCGAACGCGAATGCTCGCGCGCAGCCTCGAACGCGGCGCGCACATCGGCTTCCTCACTGATGTTGATGGTGATGCCGCGCCCGTGGTTGCCGTTGTACGGCTTCAGCACCACGGTGCCGCCCAGCTTGCGCGCGGCACGCCAGGCGGCATCGGCGTTCTGCACCAATTCCTGGCGCGGCACCGGCAAACCGAGCGAGCCCAGGATCTTGTTGGTCTCTTCCTTGTCGCTGGCCAGTTCCACCGAGATATGCGGGGTGCGCCCAGTCACCGTGGCCTGGATGCGTTGCTGGTACTTGCCATGGCCCAGTTGCACCAGCGATTGCTCGTTCAGGCGAAGCCACGGAATGCCGCGATCCACCGCCGCCTTCACCAGCGAAGCCGTGGACGGCCCCAGTGCGCGGCGCTGCGCATAGCGGATGAAGCCGTCGCGCTCTTCTTCCCAATTCCACGAATCGTCGGTCGCGGTACGCAGCTCCGTCGGCAGCAGCGAATCCAGCAACTTCAGTGCAAGCTCGCCGGCAGCGATGCCTTCCTCGCGCTGCGCGTATTCGTAGACCACCGAATACACACCGGGGCGGTCGTCGGAAATGCTGCGGGTCTTGCCGAAGGTCACGTCTTCGCCGGCCACGTTCTGCAGCTCGATGGCGACGTGCTCCAGCACATGGCCGAGCCAAGTGCCATCGCCTTCGCGCATGCGGCGGATAAAGCCGCCGGGCTCGCGATACGAACAACCATGTTCGGCCAGTCCCGGCAAGGCGGCGACCAGCGCATCGATAAACCCGTTGCCCAGTTTCGCGGTGGGCCATTGCTCCAGCGCACCCAGATCCAGCTCCAGGCGGATGACCGGGAACTTCGCGTACTGCGAGGGGCCCACGTAGACGTTGCGGTTCAAGATGCGCATCGAGCCCTCCGCTCAATTCGTTGCTGCTTCAATTTGCGACGACGATCATTCCTTGACGGGCGATAGCGAACCGGCCGAGGCCTTGCGTGTTTCCAGGTTGTAACTGGCACCGGCAGTCAGGATGTGGATCTGCACGCCCAGCATGCACACCGGCGCATTGCCATCCACCTGCGCCATCGACGAGAACTGCAGGTCGTCGGCATCGACCACGGTGACCGCGCCGCTGCCTTCCACTTCGATCACGTTGTCCGGGCCGATCAGCGCAGCGGTGTCTTCATCGACACCAAGCCCGATCGCGAACGGGTTGTAGGCCAGTGCCGCCAGCAACCGACCGAGGCGGTCGCGCTGGCGGAAATGCTGATCGATCACCACGCGATTGGTCAGGCCCAGGCCCGGCGCCAGCCGCACGCTGTTGGCATGCGGCGTGGAACTGTCGCTCTCGCCACCGGCGATCATGTGCTCGCTGAGGATGCCGGCGCCGGCACTGGTGCCGCCGACCGGGATGCCCTGCGCGTTGCAGGCGCGGATCGCCTGCGCGATGGGCGTGCCGCCGAGGATGGTGGACAGCCGCAGCTGGTTGCCGCCGGTGATGAAGATGCCGCTGGCCTGCTCGATGGCCGCCACCCGGTTGCGCTCGTGCGCATCGCGGCGGGTATCGAAATCGAGCACGCTGACATTGCGCGCGCCCATCTCGCCGAACAGCTGCTCGTAGCGGTCGCCGGTGTCGTTGAGCCGGCTCGCGGTCGGGATCACCGCGATGTCCGCGCCCGCACCTCCGCACAGTTCGAAGAACCGGCGCAACACGCGCTTGTCGTTTTCCTTGTCCTCGGCCCCACCGATGGGGACGATCCAGCCGCGCTGCGCGCCTTCGGCCACCTTGCTTGGCATGTGCTACGGGTTCCTGAAACCTTGAAAAATCAGCGCTCGAACATACCACGGCGCAGGACTTCGCCCGCCCGCAGATGAGGTACGCCGCCCAGCCAGACATCGCTGGCTGCGCCCTGCGCGTCCAGCGCGACCAGATCGGCATCGCCGCCGACCGCGATCCGGCCCTTGCCGGCCAGCCGCAGCAGGTCGGCCACGTTGCTGGTGAACGCCGGCAGCGCACGTTCCAGCGACAGGCCGCGTGCGACGAGTGCGTTGAGGGTCTCCAGCAACGCGCCGGAATGGCCCACGTCCATGCCGCAGACGCGGCCGTGCTCGTCGAAACAGGGCAGGCAGCCGCCGGCATCGGAACTGATGCTGACCCGTTCCGGCGGCGCGCCGCTGTCCAGGTAGCGGATCAGCGCCTCGGCGGCGGGCCAGGCGTCTTCGCCCTCTTCCACCGGGAAGGCAGTGATATCGACATGGCAGCCGCGCTTCGCCAGGGCCACGGCCTCTTCGAACAGCGCTTTCTTGCGGTTGATATGCGTCGGCTGGAACACGCGCGGCGGCAGTTCGCTGGTGTCCAGCGCCTGCCGCACCAGTTCCAGGCCGCGCGGGCCATCGCCCAGGTGCAGATGGACGATGCCGGCCTTGCCGGTCATCAGGCCGGACACATGCGCTTCCGAAGCGAGCCGCAGCACATCATCCAGCGTCGGCTGGCTGGAGCGGTGGTCGCTGATCGCCACTTCGCCTACGCCGATCAACGCATCGCTGAACACGATGTCGCCGCGCACCGTGCCGGTCAGCGTGGTCGGCGGGATGTGGTAACCGCCGCAATAGGCCCACGCGCCCAGGCCCTGCTCGCGCAGCGCGTACACATGCGAGAGCAGTTCGGCGGTGCTGCGCGACACGTCATCGGTGCCGAGCAAGCCGATCACCGTGGTCACCCCGGCGCTGGTGTAGCGCGACAGCAACGGCGCCGGTACACGGCTGGCGTAACCGGCTTCGCCACCGCCGCCACTGACATGCACATGGCCGTCGATGAAACCGGGGATCAGGCGCGCGCCAGCGAGATCGATGGTTTCCATGCCGAGCATGTCCGGCAACACCGGTTCGGACTCGCCCATCCACAGCACCTTGCCGCCGCCGATCAACAGATGGCGCCGGCCCAGCGCGTCGGGCGCGTACACGTCGGCATTGCGGAGCAGGAGCAGGGATGCGGTCATCGCGGCAGGGTGCGGGTCGGGTGCGGCAGCGTCAAGCGGCGGCCAGTGCCTGGGTGGCGGCCACGTATTCGTCCAGCTTGGCCCGCGCCGCGCCGCTGGCGATCACCTTGCGTGCGCGGGCGATGCCGTCACGGATGTCCTCCGCCACGCCGGCCACGTACAGTGCTGCACCGGCGTTGTAGGCCACGATCTCGCGCGGCAGGCCGTCGTGGTTGTCCAGCGCCTGCAGCAGCATGGCCTTGGACTGTTCGGGATCGGCCACGCGCAGGTTGCGGCTATGCGCCATGGCGATGCCGAAGTCTTCCGGATGCAACTCGTACTCGCGCACCTTGCCGTCGCGCAGCTCGCCGACCAATGTGCCGGCACCCAGCGAGAATTCGTCCATGTTGTCGCGGCCCCAGACCACCAGCGCGCGCTCGGCGCGCAGTTCCTGCAACACGCGCACCTGGATGCCGACCAGATCCGGATGGAACACGCCCATCAGGATCGACGGCGCATTGGCCGGATTGGTCAGCGGGCCAAGGATATTGAACAACGTGCGTACGCCCATTTCGCGACGCACTGGCGCGACCACCTTCATCGCCGGGTGATGGATCGGCGCGTACATGAAGCCGATCCCGCAGCGCTCGATGCAGGCGGCCACCTGTTCCGGCTGAAGTTCGATATTCGCGCCCAGCGCTTCCAGCGCATCCGCACTACCAGACTTCGACGACACGCTGCGGTTGCCGTGCTTGGCGACTTTTGCGCCAGCGGCAGCCACCACGAACATCGAGGCGGTGGAGATATTGAAGGTATGCGCGCCATCGCCGCCTGTGCCGACGATATCGACCAGATGGGTGCGATCAGCGACTTCGACGGGACGCGAAAATTCGCGCAGCACACTGGCGGCGGCGGCGATCTCGTCCACGGTTTCCTTCTTCACCCGCAAGCCGGTGAGGATGGCGGCCGTCATCACCGGCGACACCTCGCCGCGCATGATCTGGCGCATCAGCTCGACCATTTCGTCGAAGAAGATTTCGCGGTGTTCGATGGCGCGTTGCAACGCGTCCTGCGGAGAGAAAGCCATGGTCAGCGTTCCAGGAAGTTTTTCAGCAACGCGTGGCCGTGCTGGGTCAGGATGGATTCGGGATGGAACTGCACGCCTTCCACCGGGAACTCACGATGGCGCAGGCCCATGATTTCCTCCATCGAGCCATCCTCGTTCTCCGTCCACGCGGTGATTTCAAGCACAGCCGGCAGCGTGGCCTTGTCCACCACCAGCGAGTGGTAGCGGGTGGCCTCGTAACCATCCGGCAGGCCGGCGAACACGCCCTTGCCTTGGTGGCGGATACGCGAAGTCTTGCCGTGCATGATGCGGCCCGCACGGATCACGTCGCCGCCGTAGACCTGGCCGATGCTCTGGTGGCCCAGGCAGACGCCGAGGATCGGCGTGCTGGCACCCATGCGTTCGATCAGTTCCAGCGAGACACCGGCTTCGTTCGGTGTACACGGCCCCGGTGAGATGACGATGCGTTGCGGTGCGAGCTTTTCGATCTGTTCCACCGTCAGCGCATCGTTGCGCTCCACCCGTACCTCGGCGCCCAGCGCCTGCAGGTACTGGACGAGGTTGTAGGTGAAGGAGTCGTAGTTGTCGAGCATCAGCAACACGGCAGTGTCCTCAATCGATCAGCGTGTAGATGATGTAGACGTTTTGATCCAACTGAATGGTTCCCTTGCTCAAAACAACCGGCGCCGGGGCATTCGCACTCAACCTTGATCCTGTGACTGTCACGCGATCCAGCGAGTACGAATCACTGGATTCGACATAGCGCACGTTGAATCCCTGGTTAGAGACGTTGTGGACGGTACCTAGCCGTTTGCCAACCGCCTTGGCCATGATCTCTGCGGTCGTTCGCGCATCGTCTACCGCCTGCGCGAGCAGGTCGCGACGAATTTCGTCAGCCTTCGATGACACGAACGTGCCGGTATCCAGCTGCACTTGCTTGGCTTGTGGTAACGCTTCGATCATTTTCTTGAGCGCTTCCAATGTGTGAAAGCTGAGCTTGATCTGGCGCTGGTAGGTATTTCCCAGAAAGACCTGCTCATCATCCTTGTCGTCGTAGCGATACTCGGGCGATACGCTGAGGTTCGAGACAGTGACGTCGCGGTCTTCCATCTTCATTTCTTGCGTGAGAGAGACTACCTTGCTGGCATAACCCTCGATCAATGCCTGTGTCTTCGCCGAGTCGAGGCTTGTGTCCTTCAACGTGATTTCGAGCGGGAATACGTCTGGAACCACCTCGGCTTTCGCCTTGCCATGCACGGCAATGAACGGCGAGCCGCCGATGGACTGCGCCTGCACGTTGAATACACCCAGCAACAACACCGCGGCGAATGCGATTCGCTTCATTGCCCTTCCTCCATGAAAATCCATCACAACCCCCTCGCCGCTTCCGCCACCGCGCGGAACAACGCACGCCCCTTGTTCATCGTCTCGTCCCACTCGGACTGCGGATCGGAGTCGTAGACGATGCCGGCACCGGCTTGTACGTGCAGGCGGCCGTCCTGGATCACCGCGGTGCGGATGGCGATCGCCGTATCGGCATCGCCATGCCAGCCGATGTAGCCAACCGCGCCGGAATAGATGTTGCGCTTGACCGGTTCCAGCTCGCGGATGATCTGCAGCGCGCGGATCTTCGGTGCGCCGCTGACGGTGCCGGCGGGGAATGTCGCACGCAGCACGTCCATGTAACTCAACCCATCCTTCAGGCGGCCGGTGACCTCGCTGACGATGTGCATGACGTGGCTGTAGCGTTCGATCACGAACTGCTCGCCCACTTCCACCGTGCCCGGCTCGGACACGCGGCCGGCATCGTTGCGGCCCAGGTCGATCAGCATCAGGTGTTCGGCGCGTTCCTTCGGGTCGGCCAGCAGTTCGGCTTCCAGCGCGATGTCTTCTTCCACCGTCTTGCCGCGTGGGCGGGTGCCGGCGATGGGACGCACGGTGACGTCATCGCCCTGCAGGCGGACGAGGATTTCAGGCGAGGAACCGACCACCTGCGTCGCACCGGTATCGAGGAAATACATGTAGGGCGAGGGATTCATCGCCCGCAGCGCGCGGTACACATCCACCGGGCGCGCGCGGAACGGCACGCTCATGCGCTGGCTGAGCACCACCTGGAAGGCGTCGCCGGAAGCGATGTACTCCTTGCTGCGATGCACGGCATCGATGAAACCTTCGCGGGTGAAGCCGCTGACGAAATCGGCCTCGTCCAATGCGCTGCCGTGCAAGGTTTCCGGATACGGCGCGCCGCCGTGGCGCAGGCGATGGCTCAGCGCATCCAGCCGGCGATTGGCGCGTGCCCAGGCCTGCGGCTGGCGCGGATCGGCGTGCACGATCAGGTACAGCCGCCCCTTGAGGTTGTCGAAGACCGCCAGTTCCTCGCTGAGCATCAGCAGGATGTCGGGCGTGCCGAGTTCGTCCGGCAGCGGCGTGGCGCGCAGTTTCGGCTCGATGTATTCGATGCACTCGAAGCCGAACCAGCCGACCAGCCCGCCGGTAAAGCCGGGCAGGCCATCGAGCTTGGGCACGCGGTGTTCGCTGCGCAGGCGTTCGACTTCGGCCAGCGGGTCGTCGAGTTCGCGGGTTTCCACGATCTCGCCGTCTTCGCGCACGTGCAGCGTATGTCCATGCACCTCGTACACGCGGCGCGCGGGCAAGCCGATGATCGAATAACGGCCGAAGCGTTCGCCGCCTTCGACCGACTCGAACAGATAGGTATGCGGACCGTCGGCCAGTTTCAGGTAGACGGACAAGGGCGTATCGAGGTCGGAGAGGACCTCGCGCACGACGGGAATCAGGGTATGGCCGTCAGCGGCCAGCCGGTCAAAGGCGTGTTGGTCGAACTTCGCGGGGGTGATCAAGCGGGGCGTCCTTCATGGGCATACGGGCGATCTGGGCGGCGGAATCTCGCCACCATCGCCAGCCATGTTCGAAAGACGGGTTCGCCCGATTCATGGCCCTACTGTAGCCGCGTTCCGGCGCAGCGGGCAATCGGCTGGCAGGTGCATGCGGATGCGGCCCGGCACGCATTCGATGCGGAAACGGGCGGATTTGACCGGCTCGCCGTCCAGGTTCAGCGTGAACGGCTGCGCTGCTTCGATTTCCACCCATGGCACGGCCTTGCGCACCGCCACCTGCTCCAACATGGCGTTCTTGCCATCGGGCATCGCCGCGCCGACCGCCGAAAGCACTTCGCCTTGCAGCGGCAGGACGATGGTGACGTCCAGCAGGCCATCGTCCACCCAGGCATCCGGGCACAGCACCTGGCCGCCGCCGGCCTGGCGGCCATTGCCGATGCCCAGCGCGATGAACCCGCCCTCCCAATCCGCACCCGGACCGCGCATCCGCGCCTGTTGCGGCTGGATCTGGCCAAGCCGCGACAAGCCGGTCAACACATACGCCAGGCCGCCCAGCAGTTTCTTCAGGCCTTCATTGGTCTCGGCCGTGACCTGGGTGCCGAAGCCCCCGCTGGCCAGGTTGACGACCCAATGCGAGCGGCCGTTGGCCTCCACCTTGAGCAAATCGATCGGCACCGCCGGCGTGTGCAGCAGGCGCAGTGCATCGCCAGGCTTGACCGGGATATTGGCGGCGGTGGCGAAGTCGTTGGCCGTGCCCAGCGGAATCACCGCCAACGCGGGCAGCCGCTCGGCCGGCGCATCGCAATGCGCCAGCGCGGACGCGACTTCGTTCAAGGTGCCATCGCCGCCACCGGCGATCACCGCATCGACGCCATCGGCGACCGCTTCGGCCACGTAGCGTTGCGCATCGCCGCCTTCCCAGGTGACGCGCACCTCCAGCCACACGCCCGCTTCGCGCATGCCGGTGACGGCCGCGCGCACGGCATCGTCGCCTGCGGATTTGCCGTTGAGGATCAGGCGCCAGTGCGGGGTTGAATCCATGCCGCTAGGCTAACCGCTGCACATGAACGCGACTACACGCGATCTGTCACGACAGCGTCACGCAATGCCCGGAGCATGGAAGGCCATTGCAGGGACGATTGACGGGCAGGACGCCCAACCATTCCCCGGGCCGATGTCGCGCACCCCCTGCGGCGTCGGCTTTTTTTCAGCGCGCCGCGGCGACCGCTGCCTTCATCTGCGCAACGATGCCGGCATAGTCCGGCTTGCCGAAGATCGCGCTGCCGGCGACGAAGGTATCAGCGCCCGCTTTCGCGATCTCGCCGATATTGTCCGGCTTCACCCCGCCGTCGATTTCCAGGCGGATCGGCCGGCCGCTGGCATCGATCATCGCCCGCACCTGGCGCAGCTTGTCCAGCGTGGACGGGATGAAGGCCTGCCCGCCGAAGCCGGGGTTTACCGACATCAGCAGCACGTAGTCGATGTCGCCCAGCATGTAGTCCAGCACATCCAGCGACGTGGCCGGGTTGAACACCAGGCCCGCCTGGCAACCCAGCGACTTGATCAGCTGCACGCTGCGATGCACGTGCTTGCTGGCTTCGGGATGGAAGCTGATGTGGGTGGCGCCGGCGGCGGCGAAGTCCGGGATGATCCGGTCCACCGGCTCGACCATCAGGTGCACGTCGATCGGCGCGGTCACGCCGTGCTTGCGCAGCGCCTCGCAGACCAGTGGGCCGATGGTGAGGTTGGGCACGTAGTGGTTGTCCATCACGTCGAAATGCACCCAGTCCGCGCCGGCGGCCAGCACGTTTTCCACTTCCTCGCCCAGCTTGGCGAAGTTGGCGGAGAGGATGGATGGGGCAATGACAGTGCTTTGCATGCTCATTTCTTCCGCAATTGTTGGATGCGGTCATAGGCCGCATTGATCTCGCGCGCCTTGTCCTCGGCCTGCTTCTGCAGCTCCGGTGCCGCACCGGCCACGCGATCCGGGTGGTATTGCGAAATCAGCCGGCGATAGGCCTGTTCGATCTCGGCGTCGCTGGCCTCGCTGGTCAGCCCGAACACGCGGTAGGGATTGTCGCGGGTGGTCTTCAGCCAGTCGGCATCGAAGGCATGGCCGATCAACAGGCCCAGCAGGCCACCCGCCGGATGCCGCAGCAGCAGCCAACCGGCGATCAGGCCGAAGAATTTGCCGTACCAGCGTCGTGTCATGCCGTCAGTTTACAGGGCGCGGGGCGGCGTCCGGCCTTAAACTAGGCATCCCTCGATTTTCCCGATGCGCATGGCCACCACCCTGCTCCAGTCCGACCTGCCCGGCCTGAACCTGATCCACCGCGGCAAGGTCCGCGATGTGTTCGATCTGGGTGATGGTCATCTGTTGATGGTCGCCACCGACCGCCTGAGCGCGTTCGACGTGGTGCTGCCGGATCCGATCCCCGGCAAGGGCGAGATGCTCTGCCAGATCAGCAATTTCTGGTTCGACAAGACCGCGCACATCATCGACAACCACCTGACCGGGATCGATGTCGCATCCGTATTGCCCGTGGGCGTGGATCCCGCGCTGTATGCCAAGCGCGCAGTGGTGACCAGGAAGCTGACCCCGGTGCCGGTGGAATGCATCGCGCGTGGCTACATCATCGGCAGCGGCTGGAAGGACTACCGGCGCACGGGCGCAATCAGCGGCATCACCTTGCCCGAAGACCTGCAGCAGGCGCAGCAGCTGCCGCAGCCGATCTTCACGCCATCGACCAAGGCCGCGGTGGGCGACCACGACGAGAACATCGATTTCGCCACCGCGGTGAACCTGGTTGGCCGCGAGCGCGCGGAACAGGTGCGCGATGCCACGCTGGCGCTATACGCCTTCGCCCGCGACTACGCAGCGCAGCGCGGGATCATCCTGGCCGACACCAAGTTCGAATTCGGCACCGATGCCGACGGCAAGCTGTACGTGATGGACGAGATGTTCACCCCGGACTCCAGCCGCTACTGGCCGGCCGACGAATACCAGGTCGGCACCAGCCCGCCGAGCTACGACAAGCAGTTCGTGCGCGACTACCTGGAAACCCTTGACTGGAACAAGACTGCTCCCGGCCCGCGCCTGCCGGCGGAAGTCATCGAGAAGACCCGTGCGAAGTACGCCGAGGCATTGGAGAAGCTGGCCGGAATCTCGGTCGACTGAGCCCCCGCCTACCACGCTGCGCTATGCTCGCCGCACGACTACGGGGGCAATGGCACAGCGCATGAACACGACGGCGGAACGGCCCATCGACCAGTGGTTCGCCCATTACTCGGGCGACCACCAGAACGTCATGAACCAACGCATCCACGTGATCGCGGTGCCGTTGATCCTGTGGAGCGTGATTGGCCTGCTGTGGTGCATCCCGGTGGTCGGCGATTACTTCCGGCCCGGCTTGTGGGCGGCGCTCGCGATGTTCCTGGCGTGGATGTTCTATTACCGCGCCTCGCGCGCGATCGGCTTCGGCATGCTGGCGATCTTCGTGGCGATGGCATGGCTGACCCGCTGGCTGCACGACCTGTACGGCACGCCCGGCCTGTTCAAGCTCGCGCTGGGCGTGTTCATCGTCGCCTGGATCGCCCAGTTCATCGGCCACAGCAAGCTGTACGAAGGCAAGAAGCCGAGCTTCTTCACCGACCTCAAGTACCTGTTGATCGGCCCGGCCTGGGTGCTGGCGAAGCTGTATCGCAAGCTCGGTTGGTCGTGGTGAATCGAGCTGGAGAAGCGAAGGGGGCTGGCATTCGCTTCTGCCGGTGATCAGTCGCGAATCGTCACGGGGCTCTCGAACATCCGCGCTTCCGGCTGGAACAGCCGTGGCGCATACGCGAAATCCCGCCGCGCCGGCCCAAGGTCGAAGGCCAGATCCTGGCGCATGCGTTCCACTGCGGCGGCGGTGATACCCAGTGCGATGCCGCGCGCCTGCGCCGTCTTCAACGCCAGCTGGAACAGCGGCATCGGCAATTCGTGCAGCGCCGGCGGTGGCTGCAGGCTGGCCAGCACGCGTTGCACCATCTCGCGATACGGCAGCGCTTCGCCACCAGGCAGGTCGTAGCTGCGGCCATGAGTGGCGGTAGCGGTGCAGGCCGCGAATGCCGCGGCGGCCAGATCCTGCACATGCACCGGCTGGCGCAGGCCATCGCTGTGTCGCGGCAAGATGAAACGGCCCCAGCGCTGCGCCAGCTGGACGATCCGGGTCAGCGTGGCATCGCGACCGGCACCGTAGACCAATGTCGGTCGCAACATCGTCGCATTCGCTCCACGTTGTTCCGACTGCGAGAACAGTGCCGCTTCCGCGCCCAACAGACGACGCGCGACATCGCGCTCATCGCCATCATCGGAACCGTGTTTGGTCGCGGCACTGGTGGAACCGAACGCGACCACGCGTGATGCACGGATCGACGCATTCGCATGCCAGCGCGCGAACATATCCAGTGGGCCGCAGCTGAAGATCGCTTCCACCGACTCCGGCAGGTCGCGCACGCCGGAAAAATCGCCCTGCAGCCAGTGCCGCCCGGGCGAATCCGAACGCACCTGCCGGGACACCGCAAACACGCGCCAACCGGCATCGTTCAGGCGTTCCAGCAAGGGCGTGCCGATCTGCCCGCTGGCGCCGAACACCAGCGCCCGCTTCATGCGCGGGCGTTCTTCGGCAGCACCAGCCGCAACCAGCCCAATCCCAGCAGCGCGGCCACAACCGAGGCCATCAACACGCCGATCACGCTTTCGGTGTAGTGCAGCGGCGATGCGGTGAACGCCAGCGAGCCGATGAACAGGCTCATGGTGAAACCGATGCCGCACAACAGGCCAAGGCCGATCATCGCGCGAAGGTCCATGCCATCGGGGAACCGCGCCAGGCCCGTGGCCCGCATCAGCAAGGCCGCGCCGACGATGCCGATCGGCTTGCCCAGCACCAGACCCAGCGCGATACCGGCGGGCAGCGGTTGCAGCAAGTCGTCCAGCTTGAGGCCGCCCAAGGCGAGACCGGCATTGGCGAAGGCGAACACCGGCAGGATCAGGTAGGCCACCCACGGATGCAGTGCGTGCTCGAGAGTTTCAAGCGGCGAATGCTCGGTGGCGTCGTCGATGGTGTTGTTCTTGTCGTAGTGCGGGATCAGCAAGCCGGTGACCACGCCCGCCAAGGTGGCGTGCACGCCCGACTTCAGCACGCAGATCCACAGCACCACGCCCAGCAGCAAATACGGCGTAAGCGCGGTGACGCCGCGGCGGTTGAGCAGGATCATGCCGGCGATCGCCACGCCAGCCCAGCCCAGCGCCACCCACGACATGCCATGCGAATAGAACACGGCGATGATGATGATCGCGATCAGGTCGTCGACGACTGCAATGGTCGACAGCAGCAGCTTCATCCCCAGCGGCACGCGCGAACCCAGCAAGGCCAGGATGCCCAGCGCGAAGGCGATGTCGGTGGCGGTGGGGATCGCCCAGCCGCGCATGGAATCGGCATCGCCGCGATTGAGCCACCAGAACAGCAGCGCCGGCACCAGCACGCCGGCCGCGGCGCACACCATCGGCAGGATCAACTGTTCCTTGCTGGACAGCTGGCCGGACAGCGCCTCTCGCTTGATCTCCAGCGCCACCAGCAGGAAGAACACCGCCATCAGGCCGTCGTTGATCCACAGCAGCAGCGGCTTGGCGATCTCCAGCGCGCCGATTTTCACCGCCACTGGCAGGTCGCGGAAACCCTCGTAGGCGCCCTCGAACATGGAGTTCGCGCAGAACAGCGCCAGGATCGAGGCCAGGATCAACAGGATGCCGCCCGATGCCTCCAGGCGCAGGAAGTTGGCGAGTGCGCGACGCGCGCGGCCGAGGAGTGGGGCTTTGGATGTCATCACCCCCAGTATAAATGCCGCTGCATGCAGCCTGCGTCAGCCGATCAGGAACAACCTTCGACGTAATCGACTTCCGGCAGCAGGCCAACGCGCCATTCGGTGACGATGCCCTGCGCATCGGTTTCGAACACCAGCTTCGTGGCCGCAACACCGCTGGCCGCGATCGACAGGTACTTGCCGTCGGTGTACTTGTGTGGCGATGCCTTCAACGCATGGTTGTACAGGGCCTGCAGCTGCGCCTCGCGCATGCCGACTTTGCCGCCGCCCGGCGCCACGTACTTCGTGCTTTCAGTGCCGAAACGGGCGAACTTGCCGTCGCTGATCATGAAAGCGAACTCGGCCGGCGCCTTCACCCAGGCCGGCGTCATGAAATAGCAGCTTGCGTTGTAGTCCTTGCCGACCTCCTTCAATTCGCCACCCCAGGCCTTGCCCATGTCGGCGGCGAGGGTGCCGAACTTGATGTCGCCATACCCGGCGAAGGTAGCCATGCCAAGATCGCCATCGGGCGTCGCCGCAGGCGCGGTGGGCGCTGGCACTTCTGCCGCGACCGGCGGCGGAGATACGGGCGGCGTTGCACCCGCGACATCAGCCGGCACTTCGTTTTCCGTTGTCGTCGACGCATGTTCGGCCGTGCAGGCGCCGAGCGCGACGATGAGGGTGATGGACAGCAGCTTGCGCATCGGGGGGACTCCGTTGGTTCGCGTTGCCCTGCAGTCTCGCCATCGCGGGTGAAGGTTTCGCGAATGCGTGCAATCCGATGCGGCGGCGCCTGCGCGTCATGCCAGCGACATCCACGCCGGCTAGCCTGCCCGCAACTCGAAGAAGGCATCGTCATGCTGCTCAACAAGACCGCACTCGCGCGAAGCCCTGCAAGCCGGCTCCAGCGCCGGATTGAGCCTGCCGGAACGCCGCATCCTGATCATGACCGACGGCAAGCGCAGCTTGAACGAGGTGATGGCCCTGCTCGGCGAAGTGCTGCCAGAGGATCTGCTGCATCGACTCGATGTCGCCGCATGCCGCACGCCGGAGCGCATGCCGGCCCCACAGTTGAAAGTGGTCGGCGGCTGAGCCGCCGGCCACCTTACCCGGCGAAATTCTTGCGCAACCCTTCCCAGCACGCCTGGTAATCGCGCTGGCGATGCGCCGCATCCATCGCCACGCGCGTGGGCCGGATCACATTGCGGGTTTCGAACATGAAGGCCATCGTGTTGACGATGTAGTCCGGCTTCGACGTATCCGCATTGCTGGCCTTGTCGAAGGTCGCCGCATCCGGGCCATGCCCGGTCATGCAGTTGTGCAACGAGCAGCCACCAGGCGCAAAACCCTCGGCCTTGGCGTCGTATTCGCCATGCACCAGGCCCATGAACTCGCTGGCGATATTGCGGTGGAACCACGGCGGGCGGAACGTGTCCTGCGCCACCAGCACGCGCGGCGGGAAGATCGCGAAATCCATGTTGCCGACGCCGGGCGTATCCGTCGGCGAGGTCAGCACCAGGAAGATCGACGGATCCGGATGGTCGTAGCTGATCGAGCCGATCGTGTTGAACAGGCGCAGGTCGTACTTGTACGGCACGTGGTTGCCGTGCCAGCCGACCACGTCCAGCGGCGAATGGCCGATATCGGCGCGCCACAGATGGCCCTGGAACTTGGCGAGCAGCTCGAATTCGCCTTCGATGTCCTCGAAGGCGGCATTCGGGGTGAGGAAATCGCGCGGATTGGCCAGGCCATTGCTGCCGATCGGGCCCAGGTCCGGAATGCGCATGAACGCGCCGAAGTTCTCGCAGACGTAGCCGCGCGCTTCGCCATCGGGCAGTGCGACGCGGAAACGGATGCCGCGCGGGATCACCGCGATCTCCTGTGGTTCGACATCGAGCACGCCAAGTTCGGTTTCGATATGCAAACGGCCCTGCTGCGGGACGATCAACAACTCGCCGTCGGCATCGTAGAAATAGCGGCCCTGCATGTCGCGGTTGGCCGCATACATATGGATGCCGATGCCGGATTGCGAGGCCGGCGAACCGTTACCCGCCATGGTGACCAGGCCATCGACGAAATCCGTCGGCGCCTGCGGCATCGGCAGCGGACTCCAGCGCAACTGGTCGGGCGTGATCGGGCCGGTATCGAACTCGTTGGTCAGCGTGGCGTGTTCCACCAGCGAGAACGATCCGTGCATCGCCGCCGGACGGATCCGGTACAACCAGCTACGACGGTTGCTATGGCGCGGCGCGGTGAACGCGGTACCGCTGAGTTGCTCCGCATACAGGCCATGCGCCACGCGTTGCGGCGAATTGCGGCCCTCAGGCAAGGTGCCGGGCAGCGCTTCGCTGGCGAACTCGTTGCCGAAACCACTCTGGTAACCGTTCGATTGCATCGGAAGTCCGTTAGGTGGGCTTTGCCCACCGATTATGCGGTGACGGTTGGCGCTTGGTTCAGAGCACGCCGCGCTTCATCTGGTCGCGTTCGATCGACTCGAACAGCGCCTGGAAATTGCCTTCGCCGAAGCCTTCATTGCCCTTGCGCTGGATGATTTCGAAGAAGATCGGGCCGAACGCGTTCTGGGTGAAGATCTGCAGCAGCTTGCGCTGGTGCGTCTCCGGATCGGCATCGATCAGGATCTTGTTCCTGGCCAGGCGCGGCACGTCCTCGCCGTGGTTCGGCACGCGCATGTCGATCACGTCGAAGTAGGTGTCCGGCGTGTCGAGGAAGGCCACGCCCTGCTCGCGCATCGCTTCCACCGTCGAATAGATGTCGTCGGTGAACAGCGCGATGTGCTGGATGCCCTCGCCGTGGTAGGCGTCGAGGTATTCGTTGATCTGCGACTTCGGATCGCTGGATTCGTTGAGCGGGATGCGCACGATGCCGTCCGGCGCAGTCATCGCCTTGCTCACCAGGCCGGTCTTGGCGCCCTTGATGTCGAAGTAGCGGATCTCGCGGAAGTTGAACAGCTTCTCGTAGTAGTCCGACCACTTCTGCATGTTGCCGAAGTAGAGGTTGTGGGTCAGGTGGTCGATGAAGGTCAGGCCGAAGCCGGTGGGCTCCTGCTGCGCGCCTTCGATGGCGACATAGTCGGCATACAGGTCGCCGGCATTGGCATCGACCAGGTAGAGCATGCAGTCGCCGATGCCCTTCACCACCGGCGCATCGATCGCGCGGCTGTCCGCCTTGTGCGCGATCGCCTCGCCGCCGTTGCCGATCACGGTCTCCAGCACCTCGCCCACCGGCTTGTGGAAGCGGATCGCGAAGCCGCTGGCGGACGGGCCGTGCGCGCCAGCGAAATCCGCCGCGAAGGAATCCGGCTCCTCGTTGAGCAGGAAGTTCACCCCGCCTTGGCGATATAAGGTGATTGCGCGGGATTTGTGGCGCTTGGTGGCACTGAAGCCCATGCTGCGCAGGTAGGCATGCATGGCCTCGCCTTGGCCGGCGGGCGCGGCGAATTCGACGAACTCGAAGCCGTCGATCCCCATCGGGTTCTCGAACGTGGTGACTTGCATGCCAAGATTGGGCTGGGCGTTCATGACGGTTCCTCGCGTGGATTGCCCATTATAGTTTCAATTGCAACCATCTCAAGCGGTAGCGACCAAATGACCCGACCCCGCAAACCCCGCCAAGCCGGACACGCTCATGCAGAGCTGGACCTGGAGCATTTCCTGCCCTACCGGCTCAGCGTGCTGTCCAACCGGATCAGCAGCGCGATCGCCCGCGAGTATTCGCAGCGATTCGCCCTGAGCGTGACCGAATGGCGGGTGATGGCGGTACTGGGCCGCTACCCCGGCCTGTCCGCCAGCAAGGTGGCGCAACGCACCGCGATGGACAAGGTGGCGGTCAGCCGCGCGGTGGCGCGCCTGCTGGAGGCCGGGCGGATCGAACGCGAATTCGACGACGACGACCGACGCCGCTCGGTGCTGCGCCTGTCCGAGGCCGGCTACACGGTCTACGACGAGATCGCACCGCTGGCGCTGGACTTCGAACGCCACGTGCTGGAAGGCATGCCGGCCGACGAACGCGACCTGCTGTTCCGCCTGCTGGATCGGCTGGACGAACTGGAACTGCGCGCCGAGGCCGACACCGCGCACGACTGAGCCGTGCGCGGCATTTGATCAGTAGCGATCGTTCAACGCGAAGATCGGCTTGCGATCCTTCCACTTGCCTTCGGTGAAATCCGGGAACGCCAGGGTGCGGTAGTCCTCGGCGATGGACTGTTCCGATAGCGGGGTGATCGCGCTCCAGGCCACCGCGTCGTAGATGTCGATCGGCATCGGATCGCCGGCCTTCAAGGCCTCGATGAAGGCATGCACCACGAACCAGTCCATGCCACCGTGGCCGGCACCCGCGGCCTTGTCCGCGTACTTGCGCCACAACGGGTGGTCGTATTCGTCGTAGTACTTCTGCGCGTCTTCCCATTTGTGCGGCGCGCTCTTTCCCTCGATGTGGATCGACTTGTTGACGTCCATCCAGATGCCGTCGGTGCCTTGCACGCGGAACCCGAGCGAGTACGGGCGGGCGAGCGAGGTGTCGTGCTGCAGCAGGATGGTTTCGCCGTTCTCGCAACGCAGGGTGGTGGTGACCACGTCGCCAAGCTTGAACTTGACCTTCGCGTTCGGATGATCCGGCCCGCCCTTCGGGTGGTTGACGATGTAATCGTGCAGGCCACGCGCCTTGGTCGAGAACGAGTTGATATGGGTGAAGCGGTTGCCGCGGTGGATGTTGGCGTACATCGCGCAAGGGCCAATGCCGTGGCTGGGATACAACTCGCCATTGCGATCAACCGAATGCTGGGTGCGCCACTGCGCTTCCGAGAATGCCTTGGGGCCGAACTCCACACCGCTGCCGTAGGGTTCGCTGGGATTACCCGAGTTGAATTTCACCGCGCGCAGGTCGTGCTGGTAGCCGCCTTGCAGGTGGATCAACTCGCCGAACACGCCGGCGCGCACCATCTGCAGCACCGCCATCACGTCGCGCCGGTAGCAGACGTTCTCCATCAACATGTACGGCGTGCCGGTGCGCTGCTGGGTACGCAGCACGTCCCAATGGTCCTGCAGGGTGATGCCGGCCACCACTTCGCAGGCCACCGCAACCCTTGCCTCCATCGCCGCAATGGCCATCGGCGCATGCCATTCCCACGGGGTGACGATGAACACCGCATCGATGCCCTTTTGCGCCAGCAATGCCTTCCACGCATTGGCATCGCCATTGCCGCCATACACCTTCGGCTTTCGGCGGCCGGCCTTGTCGATGACTGCCAACGCCTGGTCCAGCATCACTTGCTGGGTGTCGCAGATCGCCACCAGTTCCACGTCATCGCGGCTGAGCAGCGGACCCAGCTGCGATTGTCCGCGCATGCCGGTGCCGATCATCGCCACGCGCAGTCGCTCGCGCGGTCGTGCGAATGCGGGTGTGAAGCCTGTGGTCGCCGTGGCGATACCGGCGGCAGCGGTGGAGATCAGGAAGTCGCGTCTTTTCACGGATACCTCTCTTCAACAGGACGTGGATCGATTCTGGGTCTGGATGACCGGGCGGTGTTCCGTCGGACTGCACTTGTTTCTGGCATCTGCTGGTTCTCTCGAGCTACTTCAAGTCGGGATTGAGTGCTTCAGCGAGCGGCCCCAGCCACGGCGCGTAGTGCCGCCATTGTTCCAGCGCGTCGCGATAGAGCGGCTGCCGGACCTGCTCCGAACTGGCGGTGCGCACCGGGCGGGCGTTCTCGAAGAAACGCAGGCATTGCGGTTCGAACGGCAGGGCGCAGTAGTCCAGCAGCTTGCGCACTTCCGTCTCGAAATCATCGACCAGCGCTTCGTAGCGCACGCGATGCACGCGGCCGGGTAGGACTGCGTCGAAATGCGCCATCAGCTCGACGTAGTCGCGGTAGTAGCGGCCGATGTCGGCTAGGTCGTAGCTGTAGGTGGCACCACCCGCGAACCACTGCTTGAACACGGAGAAGCCCCATGCCATCGGATCGCGGCGCACGTCGATGATCCTGGCATTCGGCAATGCGAGCCGGATCAGCGCCACATGGGCAAAGTTGTGCGGCATCTTGTCGGTGAAAAGCGGCGCGTCGGTGCTGCGATAGTCGCGCGTGCGCCCTAGGTAGTACTCGCCGATCCGACGGCATTCATCGGCGTCCAGCGCGATGACCGCATCGTGGTAAGGCTTCCCCTTTGTCAAACGCTGGGCGATGGCGTTCATCGTCGGCAACTCTGCCGTGCCTTCGACCTGCGAGTGGCTGGCCAGGATCTGTTCGACCAGGGTGGAGCCGGAACGCGGCAGGCCGACGATGAAGATCGGGTCGCGCGCGGCGCTGCCCCAACCCGACCGCGCAGCGAAGAACTCCGGCGTGTACAGCTGTTTCGCCCGTTGCACGTTGGCGGTTTCGGCGGCGGCATCGTAGGGCAGTTGCCGCCGGCGCACCGCGTTTCCCTGCGCGTAATGCCGGAACGATGCAGCGTGGTCGCCGCGATCTTCATAAGCCTTGCCAAGGCTGAATTCAATTGGCGCGCGATGCTTGTCGGCCAGTGCCGGTCGCTCGACTTGCGCCTGCATGGCAGCGATATCGGCATCGTCGAAACGGTAGGTCTTGAGGTTCGCCAGTTCCCACCAGGCTTCGCCCAGGCCAGGCAGCTTTTCCAGCGCAGTGCGCAGCGCCTGCACGGCCTCGGCCTGCCGCCCCGCGTATTTCAGCGCGTTGCCAAGACTGACCCAGACCCGCGAGCGCTCGCCGTGCCGCTGCGCCAGTGCGCTGAGCAAATCGGCAGCGCCATCGTGATCGCCCAAGCCGTGCAGCAGTTCCGCTTTCAGGTAGCAAGCGGCGGAATTGTCCGGATCTTCGCGCAGCAATGTTTCGGTTTCAGCAAGCGCCTCGCGCGGCATCTTCAGTTGCTGCAATGCGAGTGCCAGTTCGAATCGCGCCGTCAGGAAGTCGGGAAGCTGGCGCAGGCAGTTCTGCAGCATCCTGGCGGCGTCCTCGTGCGCACCCGCTTCGGATGCAAGGCGGGCGACCAGGCGCATCGCCTGCGGATCGTTTGCGTTGTTCCGCAGGTGTTCGCGCAGCAGTGCTTCGGCCTGCGGGAACTGTTGCTCGGCGATGGCCTCGGCGGCACGCAGGAGTCGTGGTTCGCGTGCGCAATACTGCAGTTGCGACGTCGCCAACGTTGCTGCGCGTGGATTGCCGTGCTGTGCGTGCAACGCCGCCAATACGCGCCACGCCTGCGCCAGCTCCGGTTTCAGCCCGGTGGCGGTTTGCAATGCGTCCACGGCTTCGTCGTAACGTCCCGCCTTGCCGAGCGCCACGCCGGCTTCGTAGTGCGCTTCCGCAAACCTCGGCTGCGCGTCGAGCAGCGGCTCCAGCACGGCAAGAGCATCCAGTTCATCGCCAAGCCGATTGTGCGAGGCGCCGAACAGCAACCGTGCGAAAGGATGCTTGGGGTGCACGGCAAGGATGTCGCGCAGCTGTGCCTGCGCCTGTGCGGGATCGACCTGCAGCAGGCGTGCCGCTTGCGCAAGACGGGTTTCGATCGGAGTTTCTTGCGGCATGGACATATGAGGGCGATAGGAAACCCCTGTCGGCGAGTTGTTCGCCGACAGGGGTGGTCATCCTATCTATCTACGCTGCTCAGAACTCGTACCGCACCGAGAACTGGACGTAGCGCGGCGACTGGTAGCTGGGCTGCTTGCCGTAGTTCGGGCTGGGGCCCAGCACGCCGCCGCCACCGTACAACGCGAGCGCCGCCTTGTCAGCTGCAGTGTTGTTCGGATCCCCGGCAGTAATCACCGTACCGTTGGGGCGAGTGACCGTCTGCGCATGACCGGCAGCCGCCGCGTCGGCTGGGAGCATTGTGATGTCGTGGGCCTGGTTGGTGGCCAACACGCCGTGGTGGTTGAACAGGTTGAACACGTTCATGCGGAACGTCAGCTTCTTGTCCGCCCAGTTGGGGATGTATGCGGCAGAGAGATCGAAGTTCCAGTACCACGGCGTACGTCCCTCCGATCCTGCAGGGTGCAAGCTGGGTGCGAACGCGGTGTAGTCGTACTTGTAGCCGCTCGCGGTGGTGAACGTGGTGGTGTACGGCTTGTCGTGGCAGAAGTGTGTCCTGCTGCCGGTCGCATAGCTCTTCAGCGCGGCGAGGTCGGCTGGATTCGCGGCGTTGTATGCCGCATCGGTGTAGGTATAGCCATTGCGCAAGTCATCCCGCGTGTAAGGCGAGGCGCCAAGGCAGTTCAGCGGCTGCCCGGACTGCAGGATGAGGCTGCCACCCAGCTGGAACTGGTCCCACAGCGTGTAGTTGCCATAGACCTTGAGGCTGTGGGTGCGGTCGTTGGGCAGGTCGCCATTACCGCCCACGTCCACGATCGGATGGTTGAAATTGATGCCCTGCCCGACCGTCGAGCCACCGCCGCTGTATTTGTTCTGGAAACCGACGGAGTTGCCCAGGGATGTACCGAACGTGGAATTGGCGAAGCCCTCGGCATTGCCGTAACCATGCGACAACACGTAGTCCGCACGCAGGTACCAGGTGGACGTGTTTTTCTCCAGGCTCAGTTGCAAGGCGTTGTACTTGCGCTTGTACTGCTGCAGGCCGGTGCCCAGGCCCAGCGTGTTGTTGGGCAGGGTGGCCTCGACCAGCGGGCTGCCGGGGGTAGCGTCCAGCTTGACGGCGATCACCGCATCCTCGCCGGGGTTGACGAAGATGCATCGCGCCTGGCCCCTGCTACTTGCGTCGGCTGCCGTGTACTCGGGATGGCCGTTCGCATGCATCCACTCCACCAGCGGGCCATAACCGGACTGGGAGTAGCAGTAGTTGTCCACGCCGTTGACCAGGTTGCGATAGGTCCCCTTCACCCCGAAGGTCCAGTCGTTGCCGACTGCCCACTGCGCGCCCAGGATCAACTCGTCCTGGCCCATGGGCTTGAGGTTCTGCGACACAACGGTTCGCGTGTCCTGTGGCGGGTTCGTCGAGAAGTTCCACGCCGTGACGCCGTTGACGAGCCCTTCGGTCCAGACAGCACCACCGGCATCGACCGTGTCGAAACGCAGCGGCGCCGAGAGGCCCGTTGGCGCACCCGTCTCGGGATCCCTGCCGGTATAGGTATGAATCGTGGCCGTGTAGTAGTTGTAACGGGTGTTGGTGATGGCCAGCATGCCCGGAGCGGGAATGTAGTAGCGGCCCAAAGTGCCGTAGAGCTTGAAGCTGGAATCGCCGTTCACGTCCCAAGAGAAACCCAATCGCGGCGACCACTGAGCGTCCCCGCGGATGAACTCCTGGCCAAGCTGGTTGCGGTTGTCGAAGGCCTCCTTGCGCAGGCCACCGTACAGCAACAGGTTGTCGGTGACGTGCCAGTTGTCGTCCAGGTAGATGGCGGTGTTCTTCGAGCGGAAAGTGCCCTCGCCTTCGTCATCGGCGAGCTTCAGGACCAGGTTGCTGCCGTAGCTGCTCAGCCCGCCGAAGGTCGCATAGGAGTACAGATAGTCGAGCGCCTCGCCGTTTGCATCCGGCGTGAAGTAGTCGTACCAGGCCTCCCCCTGGAAGTGTGGCTGGGTGCCGTTGGACTGGATCCTCTCCGAGTCCCAGCCGAACTTGATTTCGTGGTCGCCAATCGTCCAGCCGCCATCGACGCGGAAGGACGTGCGGATATCCTTCTCCACCTTACCCACCGGCTTGTACCAGAAGGAATACGACGGGTCGGCCACTGCGCAGCCTATTTCGTCGTACTTCTCCACCCCACCCAGGCCCGTGTCGACGACATAAGGGCACTTGGCATAGGACGGCTCTTTCCGGTAGTTGCCGTTGGTGTACTCCAGCCGACCGGCCTGCGCCGACAAGGTGAAGTTGTCGCCGAACCACCCTGTATAGCGCAGCGTAGCCATCTTGCCGCCGCCGGTGAAATCGTTGCGATCGACAAACGTCAGGTTCTTGTTGGTGTACGGATTGACCGGCTTGTTGTTCGCATCCAGATCGCGGCGGTAGATATCCGAGTTGATGTTGACCGGGGCGTTGATGCCGGTGAATTCCAGCAGGTGGTTGTCGGTGATGTTCCAGTCCAGCTTCACCACTTCCTGCGGGGTCTTGTCCCGGTAGGTGTTGCCTGACGTATTGCCATACGATTTGACGATGTCGTCCTTGCCCTGGTACAGGGCGAAGAAGAACAGCCGGTCCTTGATAAGGGGGCCGCTGGCGTACACGTTGTACTTCAGGTAGTCCGCGGAATCGTCCGCGTTGCTGGTCTGCACGCGGCCATTGTTGAAGTCCAGCTCGCGAAACGACTTGTTAACGATCTGCTTTTCGCGAAGCAGGTCCGGCGTGTAATACACCGCGGCACCGTAATGCCATTCGTTGCTACCGCGCCTGATGACCTGGCTCAGCACGCCGCCCAGCGAGCGACCGTATTCGGCGCCATAACCGCCGGTCTTGATTTGCGCTTCTTCGACCGCCTCATACGGGACATCGAAGTACGACATCATGCTGCGCGGGTTGGTGATGTCGAAACCGTTGATGTAATAGCCGTTTTCCGCCACCGATGAGCCGCCGATCGACACCAGCTTGCCGTAGGCTTCGTCACCGGCGACCACTCCAGGCGCCAGCAGCGCCACCGAACTGATCTCGCGCTCCACCGGCAGTTTCTGCAGTTGCTGCGCAGTGAACACTGTCGACGATTCCACCGACGACACGTCGATGGGATTGATGCTGCTACCGGTGACGGTCACGGCATCCAGCGTTTTTGCATCACCACCACCCTTCGCCACCAGGCTGACCTCCGTGCCGGTGCCGACCTGCACGCGCGTGTTGCGCGACACGCCATCCGTGCTGATCTTGTATTCGCCCGGCGGCAACTGGCTGAAGGCATAGCGACCTTGACTATCCGCAGTGATGGTGCGCGACGCACCGCTGCCGACGTTTTGGATCGTGATCGTGGCCCCGGCTTTTGCAGTGCCGAAGATCGAACCGACTGCGCTCTGCGCGAAGACCGCCCCTGTTGCCAGCGACAGCCCCAATGCGATGCACAACGTCTGGCGGCGCAGTTGGCCGGAACGCGTGCTCTTGTTCTGTTTCGACATTTCTTCCACTCCCCGTGAAGTCAATAGACCAAGTTGGTACTCGGCGGATAGCGCACGACGCTTCCGCAGGATTGATCGCGTTATCCGACTCGTCGCGATGGTTCTTTCATTGCTGTTTCCACTGAATGCAATTGATGGGTCGTCCGGAGGAATCCCAACTTCTCGCCGGTCGTCGGAAGCCCGTTCGAATGCCGGTTCACGGTTGATTCGCCCATTCCGCGATGTCGCCTTCCCGCCCGATCAAGGCCGCATTGGCCCAATTGCCGCATCCCTGCGCGGACTGCGCACCCAGCGTGCGCAGGCTGAGGCGGCGCACGCCGCGGACATCGAGTTCGGGCTTGACCACGCCCGGGGCCTGCACCAGGCCGCTGTCGTAGAGCAGGCGGTCATCACCCCAGACCTGGAACTGCAGGCCACCGTGGCTGCGGCAGCTGTCGTCAACGCCGAGGTCGGCGCGCAACAACTTCCAACCGCCACCGAGATTCATGTCGATGCGGCTATCCGCGCCGACGCCCAGGCCGCGACGGAACAGCAGGCCGTTCATGCGCATCTCGGTGGCGCCACCGAAGGCGCGATCGCGCGCGACCTTGCCAGCCAACGACTCGGGCATCGGCAATTCGGACAGGTAGCGCTGCTGTTGCGGGCGCTCGTCGGCCTGGTGTTCGAGGATGTGGAAAGTGGACAGCGCGATCGGCCCCACGTCGCGCGGCTGCAGCGCATCGACCGCACGCGCACCGCCCTGCGCCGCAGTGACCATCGGATCGGCGCTGCTGGCGCCATCGCCTTCGGGGTTCTGCACGCTGAGCACGCGGAAGCGCAGCAGGCGGCCGGCGTGCGGAGCGAACGTGATGGTCTGCGTGCCCTGTTCCAGCTTCAGGCGGCCGGTTGCGACGGGCTTGCCCCATTCGCCATTGCTGTCGGCCAGGTAGACCTCGTAATCGCGGATCTGGCCGTGTTTCCAGTTCTTGTCGTTGCGCGGTGCGATCTCGATGCCGTCGATCAACTTGCGATCACCGAAACCGACCGTCCATTCGTGCGCACCGGTGCGCACCGCCTGGTTGCGCACGCTGCGGAACCAGGTGGAAGCGTCATCGTCGAACGCGTTCTCCAGCGGATGCCCGGGCTCTTCGGCCGGGCGATTCACCACCAGCAGGCTGTCGGCCGGCAAGCTGCGGCCGAGTTCCGGCGCGGCCGGGAATACATCGTCGACGGCGACCTTCGCGGCGGGAATATCGAGGCGGAAGGCGAGTGCGTTTCGGATATCCATCGGCGCGGTGCGCACATGCACGCTGCCCTTGCGTTCGCCGGCATCGAAATACCAGCCTTCATTCGCCGCGTCGAAGGCAGCCTTGTCGGCCAGCTTCGGCAGCGCGCGCCCATCGAGTTCGACTGCCTCCGGCGACGTGCGGCTCAACACGCGCAGCGCATAACGACGCTGCGGCAACTGACCGGCATAGCCGCCCTTCACCGCATCGATGCGTACCGCAACGCTGCCACTACCCTGCTCGGGTGCGCTCACGTGGATCGTTTGTTCGCTGGATTCGCCCTGCTCGTACTTGCGCGTGTTGCCGTCGTCTTCGTACAGGGTGTACTGCGATTCGCCCTGCGGATACAGGTCGAAGGTGACTTCATCGAGCGGCTTTTCGCCATCGAACAGCATCGACGGATACATCGGCAGGATCGCGCCAGCGCGCACGAACAGCGGCAGCGTGGCGAGTTGAACCTGCAGGTCGAGATCGCGGCCTTGCACCTCTGCGGTGAGTTGACGCCCATCCCAGTAATCGAACCAGCGGCCTTGTGGCAGGTGGATGTCGCGACGCCAGCCGCGGCTGGCGGCCTGGCTGCGATACACCGGCGCGACCAGCAGGTCGCGGCCGAGCAGGAACTGGTACTTGTGCGCCTCGGTCTGCGCCTGCGGATCCTGCGGGTAATCCCACATCAGGCCGCGCACGATCGGCGTGCCGGTCTGCGCGGCATCGCGCGCCAAGCCGTACATGTACGGGGTGAGGCGCATCTTCAACTTCAGGTAATCGCGGTTGATGCTGCGATACGGTTCGTCGAATGCCCATGGGTGTTTGCGCGAATTCGCCGACCAGCCGGACATGCCCATCAGCACCGGGGTGAACGCCTTCCATTGCAGGTCGCGGGTGTAGGTCTCGGCGCTGCCGCCGAAGATGCCGTCGACGTCGCCGGTCGCATACGCATAACCGGACAAGCCGGAACCGATCAACGTCGGGATATGCCAGCGGATGTAATCCCAGCTGCCGCTCTGGTCGCCGGTCCACTCCACCGCGTAACGCTGCATGCCGGCCCAGCCCATCACCGTCCACAGGAACGGGCGCGAGTCCGAGTTGTGCAGGATGCCGTTGTAGGCCGACTGATTGGCGTCCATCGCGAACTGGTAGCCCTTGCCGGTCCACGCCACGTCCAGCTTCTGCACGCGGGTGCCCGCAGTACCGACTTCCCAGGCGATCTTGTCGACGCCGTTCTCGGTCCACAGCCCGGTGCGGAAGCCGTATTTCGCCAATCCCTGCACCACCTTCGGCAGGTCGGTGTAACCACAGCCGTAACCATCGTTCGGCAGGATCCAGCCGCCGGGCATGTCGAATTCGCGGTACTTCTTCGCCACGGACTCGATCACGTCCGGGGTTGTGCCGGTGGGGCCGTCGCTCCAGCCGGCGGGCACGGTACCGGGTTTCTTCTTGTTGTCGCCGTCGTTGTAGCAATCGGCGTCGCCGTAGGAATACGCCCAACGCGGCAACAACCCGGCGCGACCGGTCAGCGCGGTGTAGCGATCGAGCAGCGCAGTCAGGCCGTTGCCGACGAAGTAGTAGGCATCGAAACGGTCTTCGTTGTGCAACAGGGTGGCGGCATCCGCCTGGCGTAGGTCGTAATCGCCATCGCTCCAGGTGTTGCGCAACATGCCCCAGCCGCGCGAGCTGAGCAGCATCGGCGCCGGGCTGGGGCGGTCGCCTTCTTCCCAACCGCCGGAATAGGAGATCGGCACTTCGCGGCCCTTGAATGCGAAACGCCCGTTCTGCTGGCCGCCGCCGTAGAACTGTTCGCTCGCCTCGCTGGACAGCACCTGCACGCTTTGCGCCTTTGCCAGGTCGAGCGGCTGCAGCTCGCGCCACAGTGGAATCGCCTTGCCCGCTTCGATGCGCTCCAGCGCCAGGCGCAGCGGCTGACGCTGGATGTGCAGCACCAGCGCGTCGGTGTGGATGCGCAGCTCGTTCGCGTCTTCTTCGACATCGAACGCGACCTTCGCCGCCGCTTGTGGCAGCACGATCGGTGCGGCCTTGTCACTGGCCGGCACCAGCTTGCCGTTGCGCCCGGCCCGCACCCGCAGGGTGTCCGCACGCAGCAGGTCGATGCGCAGGCGAGTGCCGTTGTCGGTCTGGATGTCCCAGCCGGGCACGCCTTCCGCCGAAGGCGCTGGGGTGATCGCACGCAGGTTGCCCACGCTCTCGGCCATCGCCGGCGTGGCCGCCAACAGGCAGCCGCAAGCCAGTGCGAGTAGCGAAGCGCGAAGCCCCCGGACGCGTGATGTCACCTTGCCCCCAACCCGTCATCTGACAGGGATCGAAACCATTGCAGTCGACTCTAGGGCAGCGATTTGAAAAAAGTCAATTAATTGAAAAGAAAAATGAAGGTTTTTCGCAATAAAAGAAAGTTGCTGCAGAGCACCACTTTCTAAACAACGCATTCAGGTTGTTGTGAAGCTCTTGCCCTGCGTCGGTTTCCGTCGAAACGCAATCCGAGATTGGGCGATAACGCATAAATATTCTCGAGTGATGGATAGTTCGTTAACTTTCCATAATCTTTCTATATTTGACATTTCGAAAGAAAAGTCCGATCTTGCTTCTGCCTCACAGGAATCGCGAATGCATACCCCATTGCTACCCGACGTGTCCGCCTGGCAGCGCCTTGGCGGACAGCACACCGCCGAAGAAATCGCCCAGCAGCCGGCACTGTGGGCTGAGCTCGCGGATTCGCTGGAACGGACGCAAACGCAGCTCGATGCCTTCCTCGGCGAATGGCTGCAGCGGCCCGGCGCGCGGGTGATCTTCACCGGCGCCGGCAGCTCCGGTTTCATCGCCGACCTTGTCGCGGATCAGATCGCCGCACGCTGCGCCGCTGACGTACGTGCGCTGCACACCACCAGCCTGCTGACGCATCCGCAGCTGTATCTGCAGCGGGATCGGCCGACCTTGTTGGTCTCCTTCGGCCGCAGCGGCTCCAGCCCGGAAAGCGTGGCGGCAGTGCAGCTGGTGCGCGATTCGGTGGACGAAACGCGGTTCCTCGACATCACCTGCAACGCCGAAGGCGAACTGGCACGACTGGGTCGCGACCGCGCCGATACCCACACCCTGCTGATGCCGCCGGCCAGTTGCGACCGCGCCTTCGCGATGACCAGCAGCCTCACCTGCATGACGCTGGCCGCATTGGCGGTATTCGATGACGCACCCTGGGTGCAGCGGCTGCAACAGTTGCGCAGTCTTGCCGCCCTGGGCGAACAGGCTCTGTCGCAATGGGATACCGGCGTGCATGCATTGGCGCAACAGCCGTACGCACGCGTGATCTATCTAGGCAGCGGCCCGCTGGAAGCCGCTGCGCACGAAGCCGCGCTGAAATTGCTGGAACTCACCGCTGGCCGCGTGCCCGCCTTCGCCGAAACCCCACTGGGTTTCCGCCATGGCCCGAAATCATTGCTGGATGCCGAGACGCTGGTGGTGATGTTGCGTAGTGCGCAGCCGCTGTCGCGCCGCTACGAGCAGGATCTTCTGGATGAACTGCGCCGCGACGGCGTGGCCGGGCGCGTGGTGTCGGTTGGCCCGCAGGCGGACGATGACTTTCCCTTGGCCGCACCCGCATTGCCCGATGCCTGGCTTGCGCCGTTGTGGCTGACTTTCGCCCAGCGTTATGCACTGTATCGTTCGGCGGCACTCGGCCTGACGCCGGACAATCCATTCCCGGACGGCACCGTCAATCGCGTCGTGCAAGGCGTCACCATCCATCAACATGGCTGAGCACAACGCCACCAGCGGAATTTGCTACGGCATCGATATCGGTGGCAGCAAGATCGAGCTGGTAGCTTGTGATGCGTCGCTGCAGATCGTCCATCGGCAACGCATCGACACGCCGCAACACGATTACGGCGCTTTCCTCGACGCGGTGCAGGCCTTGGTCGCGAATGCCGATGCCACGACTGGTGCGTTCTGCGAAAGCATTGGCATCGGCCTGCCCGGCGTGCGCGATCGCGCCACTGGGCGGCAGCTCAGCGCCAATGTGCCGGCATTGACCGGCAAGCACGTCGGCAGCGATTTGCAGGCGCGACTGCAACGCCCGCTGCAACTGGGCAACGACCTGCAATGCTTCGCCTTGTCGGAAGCGCATGGCGGCGCGGCCGAGGGCTATCCCAGCATGTACGGCGCAATCCTGGGCACCGGCGCCGGCGGCGGCTATTGCGTCGAAGGTCGCCTGGTCGCGGGCGGCAACGGCATCGCCGGCGAATGGGGGCATTGGACGATTCCGGCCACCCTGCTGGCGAAGTACGACTTGCCGCTGCTCGACTGCGGCTGCGGCCTGCGTGGATGCGTGGAGCGTTACGTCTCCGGCAGCGGCATGGCCGCGCTGCATCGGCATCTCGGCGGTGCGTCCGCTGCAGCCGCCACCACCATTGCAGCGGCGCAGGCCGGCGATGCCACCGCGCAACGCGCACTCGACATCCACCTCGACCTGCTCGGCCATGCCTTCGCCAGCCTGGTGATGGTGGTGGATCCGCACGTGATCGTGATCGGCGGCGGCCTGTCGAAATACGAAGCGCTGTACAGCGCATTGCCCGCGGCCATCGAAACCCATCTGTTCCGCGGCGTGCGCGTGCCGCCGATCCTGCCGCCGAAATTCGGCGACGCCGGTGGTGCACGCGGCGCCGCCTTGCTCGCGCGCCAAGCCCACTGACTGTTTCCCGGAGACCATCGCCTTGTCCGCCGTGCAATCGATCATCGCTGCCCATCGCCAAGGCGAGAACACCGGCCTGTACAGCGTGTGCTGCAGCAACGAACAGGTGCTGCGCGCCGCGATGGACGTTGCCTTGTACTACGACACGCCGTTGTTGATCGAAGCGACTTCCAACCAGGTCGACCAGTTCGGCGGTTACACCGGCATGACTCCACCGCAGTACCGCGACTACGTGCTCGCGCTTGCCGATGCGCAAGGCTTCCCGCGCGAACGGCTGATCCTGGGCGGCGATCACCTGGGTCCGAATGCCTGGCAGAAACTGCCGGCCGCCGAGGCGATGGCGAATGCGCGCGTGCTGATCGCCGAATACGTGGCCGCGGGTTTCCACAAGATCCACCTGGACTGCAGCATGTCCTGCGCCGATGATCCGTTGCCGCTGCCGGACGAAATCGTCGCCGCGCGTTCGGCTGAACTGGCGCGGATCGCCGAACGTACCGCCGCCGAGGCCGGACTGCCGCCGCCCGTCTACGTGATCGGCACCGAAGTGCCGGTGCCGGGTGGCGAAACTTCGGTCGATGGCTTGCAGGTGACGCGCCCGGACGCCGCGGCGAAGACGCTGGAGATCCATCGTGAAGCCTTCACCGCGCCCGACCTCGCACCCGCATGGGAGCGCGTGATCGCGATGGTGGTGCAGCCCGGCGTCGATTTCGACCACGGCAACGTCCACCACTACGACGCGAAGGCGGCAACGGCGTTGTCGGATTTCGTCGAAACCCAGCCGCGCATCGTGTTCGAAGCGCATTCGACCGACTACCAGACCGAAGCTTCGCTGCATGCGCTCGTGCGCGACCACTTCGCCATCCTCAAGGTTGGACCTGCCGCAACCTTCGCCTATCGCGAAGCGTTGTTCGCGCTGGCCGCGATCGAACGCGAACTGCTGCCGCAGGAACAACGCTCGCAACTGGTGGAAACGCTGGAACGCTGCATGCTGGCGCAGCCGAAATACTGGCAGCATCACTACAGCGGCGATGCCAACACCCTGCGCATCCTGCGCGCCTATGGTTTGAGCGACCGCTGCCGCTATTACTGGGGCGAGCCGGAATTGCAGGCGGCGACAGGAACGCTGGTGCGCAACCTGCAGGAACAACCGATTCCCGCGATCCTGCTCAGTCAGTTCATGCCCGAACAACATGCCGAAGTGCTTGAAGGCCGGCTGCAAGCCGAACCCCTGCCCTTGATTCGCCACAAGGTCGCTGCGCGCCTCGGCGAATATGCCCGCGCCTGTGCTCGCAACCAAGCGGGTGCGCGCACGAGCAAAGAAACACACCGCAGCGCCGCCGCTGTCGCGCGCTAATCGCCACTCCCTCTTCGAGTCGAACCGACCATGCGAAATACCCGCCAACGCAGACAACAGATCATGGAGCAGCTGCTGCAGCATGGCAGCGTGCAGGTCGGCGACCTGGTCGATCGCTATGGCGTATCGGCGGTAACCGTCCGCGCGGATTTGACCCATCTGGAAGCGCAGGGACTGGCCACCCGCAACCACGGCGGCGCCAGCCTGCAGCGGATGCCGCCGCAGGAACACGACATCCACGAAAAGGATGTGCTCAACCTGCCGCTGAAGGAAACCATCGGCGCGCAGGCGGCGCAGCTGGTGAAACCCGGCGACAACATCATCCTGGACTCCGGCTCCACCACCATGGCATTGGCGCGTCACCTGCGCGTGCAGCGCGACGTCACGGTGATGACCAATGGCCTTAACATCGCCTGGGAACTGGCGGCGGCGCCCGGCGTGAAGCTGCTGATGACCGGCGGCACCTTGCACCATGCTTCGCTGTCGCTGCATGGCAGCCAGGCCGAAGCCAGCCTCGGCAGCTACAGCTTCGACACGCTTTTCCTCGGCGTGGATGGCCTCGACCTGCAGTTCGGCCTGACCACCCACCATGAACCCGAAGCCAGCCTCAACCATCGCATGGTCGAACGCGCGCGGCGGATCGTGGTGCTCACCGATTCGTCCAAGTTCGGAAAAGTCAGCCTGCACCGCATCGCGCGACTGGAATCCGTCCACACCATCATCACCGACGACGGCATCAATGCCGAATACCGCGAAGGCCTGCAGAAACTCGGCATCGAAGTGATCATCGCCGGATCGCCGGCATGAGCGCGCCACGCAGCCTGCGCGGACGCATCCTCACGCCAGCCGGCGTGGCGCAAGGCGAGATCGTGTTCGACGACCACGTGCTCGAGATCCGCACCACCGACGATGCAGTGGACGATGAAGCCCCGTGGATCCTGCCCGGCTTCATCGACCTGCATGTGCACGGTGCTTCCGGCGTCGACATCATGGATGGCGGCGATGCCGCACGGACGGTAGCGCGCACGCATGCACGGCACGGCACCACGGCGATGCTCGGCACCACCATGACCGCGGGCGAGGATGAGATCGTCCACGCGCTGCAAGGACTGGCGGCAGCAATCGAATCGCGCGCACCCGGCAGCGCGCGCATGCTCGGCGTGCACCTGGAAGGCCCCTATTTCAGCATCGAGCGATTGGGCGCGCAGCCACCGCTGGTGGTCGAAGCCACGCTGGCGCAAGTCGAACGCCTGCTCGCCATCGCGCCGATCAAGGTGCTGACGCTCGCGCCGGAAATCGGCGAACACACCACGCTGATTCCCGCGCTCACGGCGTTGGGCATCCGCGTGCAACTCGGCCATAGCGCCGGCAGCTACGACGATGGCGTGGCCGCACTGCAAGCCGGTGCCGCCGGCTTCACCCATTTGTTCAACGGCATGACCGGTATGAACCATCGCGAGCCCGGCATCGCCGCTGCGGCACTCGCACATGGCGAATACGCCGAACTGATCCCCGACCTGCAGCATGTGCATCCGGGCGCAATCCGCGCCGCGATCCGCGCGATCCCGCGGCTGTACTGCATCACCGATGCCACCGCCGCCACCGACATGCCGGACGGCGAATACGCACTGGGTTCGCAGCGCGTCCACAAATGCCTGGGCTGCGTACGGCTGGCCGATGGCTCTTCGCTGGCGGGCAGCGCGCTGACCATGGACCAGGCACTGCGCAACCTGGTCTCGATCGGCCTGGACCTGGCCGATGCCTCCAATCGACTTTCGCGCTATCCGGCGGATTACCTCGGTCTTGCCGACCGCGGCCGATTGCAGGCGAACGCGTGGGCCGACATCGTCGTGCTCGATCACGAATTGCAAGTGCAGCAGGTGTTCGTCGAAGGCGAACAGATCGCGCTGCACTGATCACCACAACGCGCCACCCACAACCACAGGAACGTCACGATGAGCCAGGCTTCCGCCGCGATCCTCCCGCATGCCGAACGTGGCGATCCGCGCTGGCAGATCCGCTATCTGCTGTTCATCGCCGGCATGGGGGGGCTGCTGTACGGCATCGACCTGGGCATCATCGCCGGCGCGTTGCCGTATCTCGAGGCCACTGCGAGCGCGAGCTGGCACCTGAGCACGCAGCAACTCAGCTTCGTGGTCGCCGCCGTGTTGTTGGGCAGCGTGCTCTCCGCATTGTTCGCCGGCGCGCTGTCCGACCTGATCGGCCGGCGCAACGTGATGTTCCTCAGCGGCGCGCTGTTCACCGCCAGCATCCCGATCATGGCGTTGGCCTCCGGCTATTGGCCGCTATTGCTGGGCCGGTTGCTGCAAGGCGTGAGCGGTGGCCTGATCGGCGTCGCGGTGCCGCTTTACCTGGCGGAAGTGCTCAGTCCGGAACGCCGCGGCCGCGGCATGGCGATGTTCCAGTTGCTGCTCACCATCGGTTTGGTCGTGGCCGCGATCATCGGCCTGTACCAGGCGCATGTGGTGGATGCCGCCACCGAATCCGTGCGGCAACTCGCCGAGGCCGACCAGCAGCGCATCCTGTACGAGGTCAAGGACCAGGCCTGGCGCACCATCTTCTGGAGCTGCCTGCTGCCGGGCCTGGTCTTCACCGCCGGCACCCTGCTGTTGAGCGAGTCGCCGCGCTGGCTGGCCAAGCGTGGCCGCATCGCGCAGGCCAAGACCGCGCTGCAACGCACCCTGCCTGCGGCGCAGGTAGAGCCGACCTTGCAGGAAATGCAGGCGCAATCGGATGCCGACAATTCGGGCACGCACCCGCGCGACAGCTTGCTCAGCCGTCGCTACGTGAAGCCGTTCCTGCTCGCCTGCATCATCCTGGCCTGCACGCAGGCGACCGGCATGAATTCGATCCTGGCCTACGTGGTCAACATCCTCAACCATGCCGGCCTGCCCGGTTCCGTCGCCAACTGGGGCGATGTCACGGTGAAGGTGGTCAACGCGCTGATGACCGTGGTCGCGCTGATCCTGGTGGATCGCAAGGGCCGCAAGTTCCTGTTGATGCTGGGTAGCGGCGGCATCGTGCTGGCGCTGCTGGCGATGGCCACCTTGTTCGTGCAAGCCGAGCGCAATCAAACCGATGTGCGCCCTGCGCTGGTGCAGCAGGTCGAAGGCGACGGCCTCACCCTCAAGCTCGATGCCGCGCAATGGCAGCGCCTCGGCGTGACCGACCCCGCCCAGCCGCAGCAGCTCACCGTGGCTTATCGCTACGGCGGTTTCAGCAATGTGCGCTCGTTGCGCAGCGATGCCGCCGGCACGCCTGAACTGAACATCCGCCGCGAAGACACGGTGCAGCCGGACAGCGTGATCGGCCGCTTCTTCCGCAGCCTGCACCTCAACCCGTTCGCGGATCCGGCCAGCGCCGCGCAGGCGCCGCTGGTGCTGGAACGCGCCGACCTCGGTGCCGTGCCCTCGCCCGCACATGGTTGGGCGGTGACGGTGTGCATCCTGTTCTTCGTCGCGTTCTTCGCGGTGGGGCCCGGCGTGTGCGTGTGGCTGGCGCTGTCGGAACTGATGCCGACGCGCATCCGCTCCAACGGCATGAGCATCGCCCTGCTGATCAACCAGTTCGTCTCCACTTCGATCGCCGCGGTGTTCCTGCCGATGGTCGGCCGCCACGGCTATGCCAGCATGTTCTTCTTCTGGGCCGGCTGCACCGTGGTGTATTTCCTGGTCGCCACCTTCCTGCTGCCGGAGACCAAGGGCAAGACGCTGGAGCAGATCGAAGCGCACTTCCGCTGACTGCGGCCTGATCCGCGTCAAAAAAAAACGGCGACATCGGTCGCCGTTTTTTTGTGCCGATACGCGACGCTTACTTCACGCCGTGCATCCACCTCTGGATCAGCGGCGCGATCAGGAACAGCACCACACCCGAACCCACCAGCGCGTAGAAGCCGAAGGTATAACCGGCATGCGCGGATTCAACGGTCATGCCACCTTCGCCGCTGACCTTGCCGGCGAAGATGCCGGCCAGGTTGTTGCCGATGGCGATCGACAGGAACCAGCAACCCATCGCGAAACCGGTCAACTTGGCCGGGGCCAGCTTGGTCGTCATCGACAATCCGATCGGCGACAGGCACAGCTCGCCGACCGACTGGATCACGTAGACCATGAACAGCGTCCAGAACGGGATCTTGCCGGCACCGTCGACCATGCTGGACAACGCGACCATCAACAGCAGGAAGGCCAGGCCGTTGAAGACCAGGCCCAGGCCGAACTTGCGCGGGATGATCGGGTTGTTCTTGCCCATCTTCACCCACAGCCAGGCCAGCACCGGCGCCAACGCGATGATCGCCACTGAGTTCACCGACTGGAACCAGGACACCGGGAAGTCATTGGTACCGGCCAGCGCCTGGAACAGGCCCTGCATGCCGATGTCGCGATTGACGATCTTCTCGGCGAGGAAGTTGAACGAACTGCCGGCCTGTTCGAAGAACATCCAGAACAGCACGTTGAACACGAAGATGGTCAGCATCGCCAACACCTTGTCGCGCGGCACGGCACCTTCGCGCATGCCTTCGCGCAGCAGCATCACCGCCGGCACCACGAACAGCGCCATCAGGATGTACTGCAGCAGCGTGGCATCGATGGTCAGCAGCGTGTAGAACACCGGCACGCCGATCAGCACGCCGCCCAGCAGCACCAGCGACACGTTGCGCATGCCTTCCTGGTGCGCGGCCGGCAGGCCCACGCCCTTCAGCTGGCGGCGGCCGAACCAGAACCACACCAGGCTCAGCAACATGCCGATGCCGGCGGCGATGAACACCACCTTGTAGGCCGGCGTGTCCTCGATGCCGAAGATCTTCTTGGCCAGGTATTGGGTGATCAGCGGGGCCAACAGTGCGCCCATGTTGATGCCCATGTAGAAGATGGTGAAGCCCGAATCGCGGCGATCGTCGTTCGGCGCGTAGATCTTGCCGACCAGGGTGGAGATGATCGGCTTGAACAGGCCGTTGCCGACGATGATCGTGGCCAGGCCCAGCTTGAACATCGTTTCCGAGGGCATCGCCAGCAGGAACAGGCCCGACGCCATGATGATGGCGCCCAACAAGATCGAACGCTGGTGGCCGATCAGCTTGTCGGCGATGAAGCCGCCGAAGATCGCGCCGGCATAGACCAGCGCCAGGTAAGCGCCGTAGAGCTCGCTGGCCGGTTTCTCGCCGGAAGCGTCGCCGCCGTGGAACTGCGCGACGATGTAGAGCACCATCGCCCAGCGGATGCCGTAGAACGCGAAGCGTTCCCAGAATTCCGCCATGAACAGCATCCACAACGGGCGCGGATGGCCCATCAGTTGCGGATAGTCCGGCGGGTTCGCCGGGTTGGAAAGATCTGCGGCACCGCTCATGCGGTTTCCCCCGTCTGTGATTCGTTGAAAGGAAGTCGGAACACGCACCGCGCCTGACGCGGAACCGGGGGAGGATCACCGACCGGGCGTCGCCACGTCAAACCTTGCGCATTCAGGACAACTGCTGCAATGCAGCAGCCTTGGGCTCAGGCGCCGGCGGGCTTGCCGTAGTCGCGGCCAGGGCCAATCGCCGTACGCACCTCGAACAGTTCCGGGAAGAACGTCAGTTCCAGCGCCTTGCGCAGGAACGCCACGCCACTGGATCCGCCAGTGCCGGGCTTGAAGCCGATGATCCTCTGCACCGTGCGCATGTGCCGGAACCGCCACAACTGGAACTGGGTTTCCAGATCGACCAGGTCTTCGCACAGCGCGTATTCGCGCCAGTAGCGAGTGGTGTCCTCGTAGATGCGCTCGAACACCGGCACCAGCGCCTCGTCCAGCACATGCGACTGCGACCAGTCGCGCTGCAAGTGCGCGTCCGGCACGACATGGCCCCAGCGGGCGAGGTAGCGCAGGAATTCGTCATACAGGCTGGGCGCGCGCAGCACTGCTTCCAGCGCGGCATGGCCGGCGGCATCGTGGGCGAACACCTTCAGCATCGCCGCGTTCTTGTTGCCCATCAGGAATTCGACGGTGCGGTATTGCAACGACTGGAAGCCTGACGAAGGGCCCAGGATGTCGCGGAATTCCATGTATTCCGATGGCGTCAGTGTTTCCAGCACCGACCATTGCGAAGTCAACTGGTCGAGCACCCGCTTGCAACGCGCCACCGCCTTGCCGAACTGCCAGACCCGGTCGTTATGCAAGTGGCCGACAGCGGCCGTCAGCTCATGGATCAGCAGTTTCAGCCACAGCTCGCTGGTCTGGTGCTGGATGATGAACAGCATCTCGTCGTGGTGCGGCGGGCTCGACAACGGTTGCTGCGCGGACAACAACTGATCCAGCCGCAGGTAGCCGCCATAGGTCAGCCGCCCATTCAGGTCGGTGTGGATGCCGGATTCGAGGTCGCGCTGGTTGTTTTCGATGCCCATGCGTGGATTTTCGCATGCCGGATGCCCCGCGCGGGCGGACGCTGCAATGCGCCATGCATTTGTCACGAATTTGGGTAAAGATGCGGGTTCGGGCCTGTGTTGGGGCCTTCAATATCTCTGGGGGCTGTGAATGACTCGTCTTGCTCGCCGGCGCTGTGCGCTGGCTATTTCCGTTTCGCTTGCGTTGGCCGCTGGCGCGGCGCAGGCGCAATCCATCGTCATCAGCCAAGTTTACGGTGGCGGTGGCAACAGTGGCGCCACGTTGAAAAGCGATTTCATCGAATTGCACAACAACGGCAGCGCGCCCGTGGATCTGACTGGTTGGCACGTGGCATATGCGTCTGCCACGGGTACCAGTTGGTCGAACAAGACCTCACTAAGCGGCACCATCCAACCGGGCGGTTACTACCTCATCAAGGAAGCTGACGGCACTGGCGGCGACAACGCCGGAACCGCCCTGGCAGCCCCTGACACCACCGGCACCATCGCCATGGGTGGTGGTGCGGGGAAGGTGGCCCTGGTCAAGAATTCGACGACGCTGGATGCCGTTGCATGTCCATCGAATGCGAGCATTGTGGACATTGCTGGCTATGGCGCGGCCAGTACATGTGCCGGCACGACTACGGCCTTGACCAACAATCAGTCCGCTCGGCGCCTGGACAATGGCTGCACCGATACTGGTGCGAATGCATACACGGGAAACGGTGCTGATTTCGAGCGGATATCACCCCCGAGCCCGCGAAATAGCGGCAGCACCCCAATAACCTGCAGCGGCGGCGTTCCAGCCATCAGCATCGACGACGTCACCCAGGCCGAAGGCAACAGCGGCACTTCGACGTTCACCTTCACTGTCAGCCTGAGCGCCCCGGCGCCGGCAGGCGGGGTGACCTTCGACATCGCCACCAGCGACGGCACCGCGACCACCGCCGACAACGATTACGTCGCCAGTAGCCTGACCTCCCAGACCATCCCGGCGGGATCGACCAGCTACACCTTCACCGTCACCGTGAACGGCGATACCGTGGCGGAAGTCAACCAAAGCTTCAATGTCACCCTCAGCAACATCGTTGGCGCCACCGTGGGCGATGCCAGCGGCCTGGGCACCATCCAGAACGACGACGGCGTGATCATCACCCCGATCAACCAGATCCAGGGCAGTGGCACCGCGTCCCCATTCGCAGGCCAAGAGCTGACCACCGAGGGCGTGGTAACCCTGGTTCGCAGCAACAGTTTCTATATCCAGTCCCTCGCGGCTCCCAGTGGTTCCCTCCCTGCCCGCGACGACGGCAACCCGGCCACTTCGGACGGCATCTTGGTGTTCAATCCCCTGCCGTCGGGCATGGGCGTAGGCGACGTGGTGCAAGTCACTGGCCCGGTGATCGAATACCTGCCGGTTCCCAATACCTTCCCGGTCACCCAGTTCGGAGCCGCGTCCAACATCGTGGATGTCGGTGATGCCCCGCTGCCCGCGGCGAAGGAACTGACCGCCGCGGATTTCAGTGCGGCGCTGCTGACGCCGGATGTGCTGGAAAATCTCGAAGGCATGTACGTCCACATCGCCTCCGGCAGGATCATCTCGCCGACCCGCTTCACCGGCTCCAGCACCGCGAACGAATTCGAAATCGTGGTGGATGGCGTGCAACGCCCGATGCGCGAGGCAGGCGTCAGCATCTTCGACAACTACGCTTTCCCGCGGGCGTTCTCCCCGGTGTACTTCGACGCCAACCAGGAACGCATCAAGCTGTACCCGGCGACCGGCTTCCCACAGCAGGTCGATGCGCGCGGCACCGTGAGCAATGTCTATGGCACCCTGACCTACTACGGTGCCAGCACCGCGGAGAATTCCTGGCAGATCTACTACGATCCGGCGCAGATCGGCATCACGTCCGGCCTGCCGGCACCAGTGATGGCACAGGGCGCGGACGACGTCACCATCGCCGGCTACAACCTGGAATGGTTCGGCAGCGGAAGCGTGTCCGAATACGGCACATTGAGTGACCGCATCGCCAAGGCGGGCGCGGTGATCTGCGACTGGCTGAAGACCCCCGACATCCTGGGTACGGTCGAGGTGGATGGCAATCCGGGTGGCGCGATCGAAGCCTTGCAGCCATTGGCCGACTACATCAATGCCAACTGCGCAAGTGCGCCGAACTACGTGGCGTACATGCTGGGCACCGGTGACCAGAGCCTCGGCTTCCTGGTCAAGACCGCCAGCGTGGGCAGCGCCCCGCGCGTGCAATTGCAGGACGTGGACCCTGCCGCCGGCATCCAGTACGTGCAGCAGCACGGTGCAGGCACCTTGCAGATGCTGGCGGATCCAACCGATGCGGCCAAGCTACGCCCCTACCCGTTCACCGACCATGTCGCGAATCCGACGCATGAAAGCACCAAACTGTTGAACGACCGCCCACCGTTGCGCCTGAAGGCCGTCGTCAACTTCGCGGACGGCCGTCAGTACCCGATCACGGTGATCGTGGTGCACCAGAAGGCCTTGGGCGACAATACCAATGTGGCTTCGAGCCCTCTCGGCTACAAGGACTACGGCGCACAGTCACGGGCCAAACGTGCCGAACAGGCCTACGAGCTGGCACAGCTCGTCAAGGACGCCCAGGTCGGCAACCTGACTGGTACCAGCGCGGGAGAGAAGGTCGTTCTCGTGGGCGACTTCAATTCGTTCGGTTTCAATGACGGTTACGTGGACGCGATGGGCATTACCACCGGCCATCCCGCGCCGGATGCGGAAGTGCTGCTGCCGTACACCAGCCCGCTCACCCCGGCCAATGGACTGGTGGTGGACGAGGACGACACGTACAACTTCATCGCCGACCCGGAAGAACGGTACTCGTACAATTTCGACAGCATCAACCAGGCGCTCGACCATGTGTTGTTCAACCAGTCGCTGCTGGCGGACACCTCGATCGACGACATCAGCGTGGATCACGCGCGCGTCAATTCGGATTTCCGCACGAACCAGCAGAAAGTGTTCAATGCTCCATACAACATGACCACCAACTTGCCGGTGCGCACATCCGACCATGACCCGGTGCGCCTGTCGATCAAGCTGTCCGCACCCTCAGCGGATTTGTCGGCTAGCCTGTCCGGACCATCCACGGCCCTGCATACCGGCACGGTTCAAAATTTCACCTTCTCAATCTCGAATTCGGGCCCGAATCCCGCTTCGCAACCTTCCGTTGTGCTGCGCGGCAATGCGCCCGCCAGCAACGTGAGGGTCACCCCTCCTTCGGGCTGGACGTGCAACACCTTCGCGATCGGTAGTGATTTCGAACTGAACTGCGCATCCAGCCAGACGCTCGCAGCAGGCGCAAGCGCGAATTTCACTTCCACCATCCGCATCCCGGTTCGTGGCCGCGCCAACCCCGACCTGACGCTCAGTTTGAGTGCGGGCGCATCGACCGGCGACCCCGCATCGGGCAATAACAACGCCAGCTACCAGGGAACCATCGTCAGCGGCCGCTGAGTTCATCCGCTAAACGGCATTGTCCAGAAAGCCCGGCCCGCAGCCGGGCTTTCTTTTGCGCGTTTGCCGCACCGCGCAACGCCCCATTCACCCGCAAACCGTATCATTCGAAACATTCGCAGACCGGGAACACGCATGACCTTGGCGGCCAGTTTCGAAATCGAATACCTGCAATACCTCAAGCCGGACGGCACCCTTGCCGCGCCGTTGCCACCGGCGGTGCCAGACGCGGCAGCGCTGTTGCCCTTGTTCAAACAGATGCTGTTCGTGCGCACCTTCGACACCAAGGCCATCGCCCTGCAGCGCACCGGCAAGCTGGGCACGTATGCGGCCTGCCTGGGGCATGAGGCCACCCATGTCGGCATCGGCGCCTCGATGCAGCCGGAAGACGTGTTCGCTCCCAGCTACCGCGAATACGGCGCGCAGTTCATGCGCGGCGTGCGCCCGCGCGAGGTGCTGATGTACTGGGGCGGCGACGAACGCGGCAACGATTTCGAAGGCCCGCGCAACGACTACCCGTGGTGCGTGCCGATCTCCACCCAGTGCCTGATGGCCTCCGGTGCCGCACTGGCATTCAAGCTGCGGGGCGAGAAGCGGGTGGCGGTCGCGACCTGCGGCGATGGCGGCTCCTCCAAGACCGATTTCTACGCCGCGGTGAATTCCGCCGGTGCCTATTCGCTGCCCGTGGTGCTGTGCGTGATCAACAACGGCTGGGCGATCAGCGTGCCGCGCAAGGCGCAAACTGGCGCGCAGACACTGGCGCAGAAGGGCCTGGCCGGCGGCCTACACTGCCTTCAGGTGGACGGCAACGACCTGGTCGCCGTGCTCGAAGCCCTGCGTCGCGCCCACGAACGCGCACGCAACGGCGAAGGCGGCAGCGTGATCGAATTCATGACCTATCGCCTGCACGACCACACTACCGCCGATGACGCGCGTCGTTATCGTGGCGAGGAAGAAGTGAAAGCCGCATGGCTGAAGGAACCCTTCCTGCGCCTGCGCAAGTTCCTCACCGACAACAAACTGTGGGACGAGGAACAGGAAAAAGCCTGGATCGAGGAATGCGGCAAGATGGTCGATGTCGAGATCAACGCCTACCTGGAAACCCCGGTGCAGCCGGTGGAGGCGATGTTCGATTACCTGTACGGCGACATGCCGGCGGACGTGATGGCGCAACGCGAACAGGCCATCGCCGCGGAGAAGCGCGCATGAGCGACCAACCCATTGCATTGATCGAAGCGATCACCCAGGCACTGGCCTACGAATTGCGCAACGACCCAAGCGTGGTCGTACTGGGCGAGGACGTCGGCGTCAACGGCGGCGTGTTCCGCGCCACCGCCGGTTTGTCGGCGACCTTCGGTACAGAACGCATCCTCGACACTCCGCTGGATGAAACCACCATCGCCGGCCTCACCGTTGGCATGGCCAGCCAAGGCATGAAGCCCGTGGCCGAAGCGCAGTTCGACGGCTTCATGTACCCGATGGTGGATTTCATCGTCTGTCACGCCGCGCGCATGCGATACCGCACCCGCGGCCGCTTGACCTGCCCGATGGTGCTGCGTGTGCCCTGGGGCGGTGGCATCCGCGCACCGGAACATCATTCCGAGGCCAACGAATCGATCTTCACCAACGTGCCCGGCCTGCGCGTGGTGATGCCGTCCTCGCCGCAGCGTGCCTACGGCCTGTTGCTGGCCGCGATCCGCGACCCGGATCCGGTGATCTACATGGAACCCAAGCGCATCTATCGGCAGTACAAGGAGCTCGTACCGGACGATGGCGAAGCGCTGCCGCTGGATGTCTGCTACGTGCTGCGTGATGGCAGCGACGTGACGCTGGTCACGTGGGGCGCGCAGGTCAAGGAAACGCTGGAAGCCGCGGAGAAACTCGCCGCCGATGGCATCAGCGCGGAAGTGATCGACGTCGCCACGCTCAAGCCGCTGGATTTCGCCACCATCGCCGAGTCGATTGCGAAAACCGGCCGCTGCGTGATCGTGCACGAAGCGGCGAAGACCGCCGGCTTCGGCGCCGAGATCGCCGCGCGTTGCGCCGAGGAATGCATGTTCGACCTGGTCGCCCCGGTCGAGCGCGTCACCGGCTACGACACCCACATCCCGCTGTTCCGGCTGGAAATGAAATACCTGCCGAGCACCGACAAGGTCATCGCCGCCGCCAAGCGCGCGATGGCGCATTCCTAAAGGAGCCCGCATGTCGAAGAAATTCCTGTTGCCCGACCTCGGCGAAGGCCTGCCGGACGCGACCATCGTCGAGTGGTACGTCAAGGAAGGCGACGTGATCCGCCTGGACGACAACCTGGTCTCGATGGAAACCGCCAAGGCCGTTGTCGACGTGCCTTCGCCCGTGAGCGGCAAGGTGCTGAAACTCGCTGGCGCCGCAGGCGACATCATCGTCACCGGCACCATGCTGGCGGAATTCGAGGTCGATGCCTCGCTACCGCAGCGCGCGGAAGGCCAGGACACCGGCCATCACCACGGGCCGACGCACGAGGAATCGAAACCTGCCGCCGCACCTGCCGCCAAGGCGGATGGCGATGCCGGCACCGTGGTCGGCGCGATGCAGGTCGGCGATGCGGTGGTCACGCAGGCCGCGGTTGCAGTCGGCGGCGTCAAGGCGATGCCGGCGGTGCGCGCGATGGCGCGCAAGCTCGGCGTCGATATCGCCCGTGTCGCGCCGAGTGGCGCCGACGGCACGGTATCGATGGACGATGTGAAGCGCGCCGCCGCCGATGGCTCGGCCAAACCTGGTGCCGCGCCCGCACGCACCGGCGCACAGGTCGCCGCCGCGTCAGTCGCGGCGCCTGCACCGGCATCGCGCAGCACGCTGTCGCAATCCGGCAAGCCGATGCGCACCCAGCCGCCGGGCGTGGCCGCAACCGGCCAGCCGGAACAATTGAAAGGCGTGCGCCGCAACATGGCGCGCGTGATGGCAGACGCACATGCACAAGTCGTGCCGACCACCTTGGTCGATGATGCCGACCTGCACGCATGGAGCGGTCGCCAGGACATCACCGCGCGTCTTGTCCGCGCGATTGTCGTTGCATGCAAGACCGTGCCGGCATTGAACGCCTGGTTCGACGGCGCCAACCTCACCCGCACCCTGCATCCGCACGTGGACATCGGCATTGCAGTGGACACCGACGACGGCTTGTTCGTGCCCGCGCTGCGCAATGCCGACATGCTGGATGCCGGCGGCGTGCGCGCCGCGATCAAGCGCCTGCGCGCGCAGGTCGAGGATCGCTCGATCCCGTCCGGCGAACTCAGCGGCTACACGATTTCGCTGTCGAATTTCGGCATGTTCGCCGGCCGCTATGCAACGCCCGTCGTGGTGCCACCGTGCGTGGCCATCGTTGGCGCCGGCAAGCTGTCGCACGACGTGGTCGCGGTGATGGGCGGCATCGAGGTGCACCGGCGCATGCCGATCTCGCTGACCTTCGACCACCGCGCCTGCACCGGCGGCGAAGCAGCGCGTTTCCTGGCAGCGCTGCTGGACGATCTCGCCCAACCGAGCTGAGCATGCTGCGCGCATTGGTACCGATGCTCCGGGTGCCGGATGTACTGGCATCCGTGGCGTGGTACCGCGACGTGCTCGGCTTCGAGGCCGACTTCGATGGCAGCGATTCCTCGGCGTCGCTGCAGCGCGACGGCATCGAACTGATGCTGTCGGCCTTCAATGCGCATGAAGGCGATGCCGCGCCCGCCTTCACCGGCTCGCTCTACCTGCATTGCGACGATGTCGATGCGTGGTGGGCGCGATTGCAGGACATTGCGCGCATCTGCTACCCGATCGAAGATTTCGGCTATGGCATGCGCGAATTCGCCATCTACGACTGCAACGGCTTCCTGCTGCAGTTCGGGCAGCCGATTCCCGCCAAGGATCCGCCATGAGCCATCGCAGCCGCCTGTCCGGCTTCATCATCGACTGCAACACCGACGACCTGGATGCCGCCGCCGATTTCTGGTCGCAGGCGCTGGGCTGCAGCATCGCCAACCACGATGCCGGCGACGCGACCGCCGAGTACCAGATGCTGGGCGATACGCCCGGCGACCTGCATATCGAGGTGCAAAAGGTCGCGCACCCTTCGCGCGTGCACCTGGATATCGAAACCGACGACGTGGATGCCGAAGCGGATCGGCTAGAAAAGCTGGGCGCGAAAAAAATCGCCTTCGTCAAACGCTGGTGGGTGTTGGAAGCGCCGACCGGACAGCGTTTCTGCGTGGTCAAGATGAAGTATCCCGAGCGCGGCGCAGCGCCGCGCGAGTGGAACTGAACGGCAGGGCCGGTCAACCGATCAGCGCTTCGCCCACTGAGACCCGATTGCGGCCATTGCGCTTGGCTTCGTACAGCGCGCGGTCGGCCCGTGCCAATGCGATCAGCCGCGATTCCAGGCACCGGCGCCCTTCCACCAATCCGATCGAAAGCGTGACCTGGCAGGGCAGCCGCATTGCGGCTACTCGCTTGCGGATCCGTTCGGCCATCCGCATGGCGTCCGCAATACGCGTCTGCGGGAACAGCACGATGAACTCCTCCCCGCCATAGCGGCCGGCATGGTCGCCCCCACGCAGGCAATCGCGGACGATGGCCGCCACCGCGCGCAGGACTTCGTCGCCAATGGTGTGGCCGTAGGTGTCGTTGATGCGTTTGAAATGGTCCACGTCGGCCAGCGCCAGGCAGTACGCGCCATCCTCGATGCGCGCCATGAATTCCGGCGAGTCACGCAATGCCTGCATGCCGGCCCGGTTGAGCAAGCCGGTCAATGGATCGTGCAGCACGCGCTCCATGAGGTCGTGGTTCTGCCGCTGCAGCTGGCTGCGGTCGTCCAGCAACTGGCGCGTCATGTCCTCGCTCTGCACATGCCGTTCGCGCTCCTCCTGTAGGAAGGCGCGAACGTCGAGCAGGAACGTCACTTGCCGAGCGAGGGCCTGCAAGCCGGTCACTTGCGCCTCGTTGAGTCGGCGCGGCTCATAGTCCACCACGCACACCGCACCGATCGCGTGGCCATCGCGGGTGACGATCGGTGCCCCGGCATAGGCACGTGCGTACGGCTCGCCTTTTACCAGCGGGTTGTCGTGGAAGCGGTCGTCGAGGCGGGCGTCATGCACCTGCATGACCGACGACGGATCGCGGATGGTGTGGTCGCAGAACGAGATCTCGCGCGGGATCCATTCCAGCAGGGTGCCCACGCGCGCCTTGAACCACTGGCGGTCGCGATCCACCAGCGACACCAACGCGATGGGTGTCCCGCACAGCATCTGTGCGAGCCTGGCGATATCGTCGTACGCGTCTTCCGCACGGGTATCGACGATGAACAAGCGGTCAAGTGCATCCTGCCGGCCGCGTTCGATTTCCAGAACGTTTGGCATTGGGAACCGCGAATCCAGCCCGTGGTTGGCGCGACTATGCCAGAAACCCGGGCAGGTCGGTCTTCACATTCCGGATCAGGGTCGAACAGACGCCCCGAATGCCTGGAACAGGCGCCTGCGCAGGAAGAACGCAACGGTCAGTACCAGCAAGAACACGCCGTAGCCGACCGATGTGGCCAGGATCTGCGGCCACAGGTGGCCGTAACTGCGATCCGCGTAGCCGAAGCTCCAGTGCAGGCTGAGCAGGCAGCCGACGAACGCCAGCGTCAGTGCGGCGATGTCGAACCCGCGGCGGCACGTGTTGCGCGGCTGACGCGGGTACAGCCAGTACAGCACCGCCAGGATCAGGAACCAGGGTGTGAACAAGATCAACGCCAATGCCGGCAGGCCCGCCACGTCGTTCATGCGTGGCGGCCTTCGCCTTCCAGCTGCGCGGCGACGAAGGCCGCCAGCGCGGCGTTCACTTCCTCGTCGCTGACACCTTCGCCCAGCGCGAAATCACTCGCACCGTCGCCGATCTCGCCTTGCTTGATCGCCGCGATGCGCTGCCCCGCATCGCGCGGCGAGGCGAAACCGGTGCTCTGCAACAAGACGCGCTCGCCCTGCATCAGCTTGAAATAGAACTTGCCGTCGGTATCGCGGTATTGCTTGAAGGTCGGTACCGTCGTGCTCGCTTCCTTCTTCGCGGCCGGCTTCGCACCGACCGCGACTTGCGACAGGTCGCGCAGGCCCACCGCTTCGCGCAAACGCTGCAGGGTCGGCGTGGCGTGTTGCGCCCGCAGGCGCGCCGCGCCATCGCGCAGGATCGCCTCGATCTCGGCCGGCTTGGCCATCAGCGCTTCGTACTTTTCGCGCATCGGCGCGACTTCGGCATCGATGCGCTCGAACAATTGCTGCTTGGCATCGCCCCAACCGATGCCGTCGGCGAAGGCCTGCGCGAACGCGGCGGTTTCGTCCTTGCTGGAGAACGCCTGGTACAGCTGGAACAGCGCGGAGCCGTCGGTGTCCTTCGGTTCACTCGGCGCGCGCGAATCGGTGAGGATGCCGGCGATCAGCTTCTTCAACTCGTCGCGCGGGGCGAACAGCGGGATGGTGTTGTCATAGCTCTTGCTCATCTTGCGGCCGTCCAGGCCCGGCAAGGTGGCGACCTGCTCCTCGATGACCGCCTCGGGCAAGGTGAAGTGCTCGCCGTACAGATGGTTGAAGCGCTGGCCGAAATCGCGCGCCATCTCGATGTGCTGCACCTGGTCGCGGCCCACCGGGACCTTCTGCGCATTGAAGATCAGGATGTCCGCGGCCATCAGCACCGGGTACATGAACAGGCCGGCGCTGATGCCGGCATCGTCGTCCTCGCCTTCGGCACGGTTGCGGTCCACCGCCGCCTTGTAGGCATGCGCGCGGTTGAGCAGGCCCTTGCCGGCCACGCAGGTCAGCAGCCAGGTGAGCTCGGGGATCTCGGGGATATCGCTTTGGCGATAGAACCAGTTCTTCTCGATATCCAGCCCACAGGCCAACCATGTGGCGGCGATTTCCAGCGTGCTGCGCTGCACCCGTGCCGGTTCCTGCACCTTGATCAGCGCGTGGTAGTCGGCGAGGAAGTAATAACTCTCCACGTTCGGTGCGCGACTGGCGACGATCGCTGGGCGGATTGCGCCGGCGTAATTGCCGAGGTGCGGGGTGCCGGAGGTGGTGATGCCGGTGAGGACGCGGGTCTTGCTCATGCGGGACGGCTTTGGGGCGATGCGAAGTCGGCCGTCATTCTAACTGGCGGCAGCGACAACCCCGTTCCGCAGCCCCGTGCGTTCGCATGCAGGCACCCAGCGCGCGCCGCGCGCCTCACCCAACCGGGAGACCCGCCATGTTCCGCCGCCTCATGCTCATGCTTGCCCTCACTTCCGCCACAGCCTGCATGCCGCTGTCGGCCCGCGACATCGTCGAAATGGACGTCATCGACCGCGACAGCGGCCAATGGCTTCCCGAATACGGCCATCGCGGCCAGACCTGGATCCCCGGCGTACCCGGCCATCGTTATTCGGTGAAGCTCACCAATACCACCGGCCAGCGCGTGCTGGTGGTGCTCTCGGTCGATGGGGTCAACGCCGTGACCGGACAGAACGCGTCGCCCTCGCAAGCCGGTTACGTGCTGGAGCCGTGGGAAACCGCGGAGATCGCCGGTTGGCGCAAGTCGCTGGACGATATCGCCCAATTCCTGTTCACCGACCTGCCGGACAGCTATGCCGCGCGCACCGGGCGGCCGGACAACGTGGGCGTGATCGGCATTGCCGTGTTCCGCGAACGCCAGGTGCGACCGGTATATGCGCCGCCGCCCTCGCCGCCGATCGCAGCGCAATCCAGTGCTGCTCGTGAACGCGCCGGCAATAGCGCCAAGGCTGCCGCACCTGCGGCGGCCGACAGTGCGATGGCGGAATCCGCGCCACAGCGATTGGGCACCGGCCATGGCCAGCGCGAATGGGCTCCGGTCGGCCAGACCGAATTCGTGCGTGCCAGCCGCAACCCGCAACAAGTCAGCCAGTTGCGTTACGACGATGCCGACACGCTGGTGGCGATCGGGGTACTGCCGCAGCCGTACACACCGTACGCGCGCAACACGCCGAATGCCTTCCCGAACGGGTTCGTGGCGGATCCGCCGCGCTGGTGATCACGCGTCAGCGGAAACGCGAATGGCCGGCATTTGCCGGCCATTCGATCCGTCCGGAATGCAGGCGATTACTTGCTGCCCGCGCCCTCGATCACTTCGCCGGCCTTCTGCACATCCTTGCCGACACCCTTCACCGTATTGCAGGCGGTCAGCACCGCCATGCAAGCCAAGGCCACCATAACCAGCTTGCTCAAACGCACCATCGCATTCTCCAGGGGACGACCGTGAAGTCGTCAGCTTAGCGACGAGCGCGGCAAGCACGCAACGCCGGCTTGCGCTCGGTTCAGCCAATAGATGCGGGCCGGGAGCGATCCCGGCCCGCTGGCTTCCGTGCCCTGCTCCCTCCCTGTCCGTGGAGGGCGCCAAGCCTCAGTGCATCAGCACTTGGCGTCCTTGCAGTCCTGCGCCTTGTCTTCGACTTTCTCGCCGACCTTCTGCACGTCCTTGCCGGCACCGGCAATCGTGTTGCAAGCAGTCAAGGCAGTGGTGGAAAACGCGACGAGCAACAACAGGGCGAATGCACGCTTCATTGGGAGTCTCCTGAGGGATGGATCCAGCGGCCGGGCACGGCGCCCGATCCACGCGATCCATCAAACCCACCGCGCCGTGAAGCCGGCGTGGATGACGCCGCATCAGGCCAAACCGCGGATGAACCGCGCGGCATTGCCTGTTAGGCAATGCTTCAGTCGCGCATCAGGGTGGACTAGGGTGCTCGCTTGGGCGAGCACGACTTCGATGCGCTAATCGCGCATCAACGTCGACTTGCCGAACAGGCTTTCCACCAGGTCCACCGCCAGCCTGGCGGTGGCGTTGCGCTTGTCCAGCGCGGGATTCACTTCGACCAGGTCCAGCGAGCCCATGCGGCCGGTATCGGCCACCATTTCCATGATCAGCTGGGCTTCGCGGTAGTTCACCCCGCCCGGCACGCGGGTGCCGGTGCCGGGGGCGATGCTGGGATCCAGCATGTCCACATCGAAGCTGACGTGCAGGTGGGTGTCCGCGTCCACGCCGGCCAGCGCCGCTTCCATGGCGCGGCGCATGCCCACTTCGTCGATGTAGCGCATGTCGTAGATGTCGAGGCCGTATTCCTTCACCAGCCGCTTCTCGCCGGCATCGACCGAGCGGATACCGATCTGCCGGACTTCGTCGGGGGTAATCGCGGGCACGTGGCCACCCAGCGTGGTCAGGGGTTCCGGGCCCAGCCCACACAGGCAGGCCACCGGCATGCCGTGGATGTTGCCGGACGGGGTGATCTCGCGCGTGTTGAAATCCGCATGCGCGTCCAGCCACAGCACCCGCAACTTCTTGCCGGTGGCGCGGCAATGCGCGGCCACCGCGGCGATCGCGCCGATGCCCAGGCAGTGGTCGCCGCCGAGCATGATCGGCATGCGTCCGGCCTGCAGCTCGCGGGTGCTGGCATCGAACACGGCGCGGTTCCAGGCCACGACTTCGTCCAGATGCCGATAACCATCGACCGGCGGACTGGTCGGGTTGCGCGGGCCATGCACGTCGCCCAGGTCGCGCACGTCGATGCCGCGTGCGGCGATCGCCTCGACCAGGCCCGCCACGCGCAGCGCTTCCGGCCCCATCGATGCCCCGCGACGCGACGCGCCGATATCGGTAGGGACGCCGAACACGGAAACGGGTGGGTAGCTGCGGCTCATGGCGATCCTCGGTCGGCGCGAAGCGGCGGACACACGCCATCGCGGTCGGAAGTGGTGCCGCTTGTCCGAATCGAACGGACGACCTACCGCTTACAAGGCGGTTGCTCTACCTGCTGAGCTAAAGCGGCGCAGGCGGCCATTCTACCGGCTGCGCCGCAACGGTCATAACCGGGCGTTCTGGGCGCATGGCGAACCGGAGGTTCCCGAAGCACCAGCTGCAACCCGACACTGCGCGACGTGTTGCGCATTCAGGTTCATTGCACGACCACCGCACCGCCGCCCCACCCACAGGGAAATGCCATGAACGCACGACACCCGATGAGGCTTGCCACGCTTGTGCTGTTGGCCGCGCTGTGCAGCGCCAGCCTCGCCCACGCCGCCGACAAGACCCTGCTCAACGTGTCCTACGACCCGACGCGCGAGCTGTATGACGACGTCAATCGCACCTTCGCCGCGCAATGGAAACAACAGACCGGCGAAACCCTGACCATCCGCGCCTCGCATGGCGGTTCCGGCAAGCAGGCGCGCTCGGTGATCGACGGCCTGGAAGCCGACGTGGTGACGTTGGCGCTATCCGCCGACATCGACGCCATCGCCGACAAGGGCAAGCTGCTGCCAGCCAACTGGCAATCGCGGCTGCCTCACAACAGCGCGCCCTACACCTCGACGATCGTCTTCCTCGTCCGCAAGGGCAACCCGAAAGGCATCAAGGATTGGGGCGACCTGGCGAAACCCGGCGTCGGCGTGATCACCCCGAACCCGAAGACCTCCGGCGGCGCGCGCTGGAATTACCTGGCCGCGTGGGCCTGGGCCTCGAAGGAATACCGCGACGGCGGCAAGGTCGTCGACTTCCTCAGCCGCCTGTTCAAGAACGTGCCGGTGCTGGATACCGGCGCGCGCGGCGCGACGACGACCTTCGTCGAACGCGGCATCGGCGACGTGCTGCTGGCGTGGGAGAACGAAGCGCTGCTGACCTTGAACGATGCCGACACCCGCGCGAAGTTCGAGATCGTGGTGCCTTCGATCAGCATCAAGGCCGAACCGCCGGTGGCGTGGGTGGACAAGAACGTGGCCCGCCACGGCACCCGCAAGCAGGCCGAGGCCTACCTGCGCTTCCTGTATTCGCCGCAGGGGCAAACCCTGGCCGCACGGCATTTCTACCGCCCTGCGGAACCCGACAAAGTCACCGACAAGGCCGCATTGGCGCGCTTCCCGGCGGTCAACCAGGTCACCATCGATGGCGCGTTCGGCGGCTGGAAGAAGGCGCAGGCCGAACACTTCGCCGACGGCGGTTTCTTCGACCGCATCTACAAGCCGGGCAACTGAGCCACGCCGATGCGGAGCGCACGCGCACATCGCCGGCCGTTGCCCGGCTTCGGCATCAGCCTCGGCCTGGGCATGGCCTGGTTGGGCGTGGTGGTGCTATTGCCGTTGGCCGCGCTCAGCGTGCGCGCAGCCGGCCTGGGTGCCGAAGGCTGGTTGCGCGCGATCGGCGATCCGCGCGTGCAGGCGGCGCTGAAGCTGAGCTTCGGCGCCGCGCTGGTGGCGGCCTTGTTGGCATCGGTGGCCGGCGCCTTGGTGGCCTGGGTGGTGGTGCGCTATCGCTTCCCCGGCCGCCGCCTGCTGGATGCGCTGGTCGACCTCCCCTTCGCGCTACCGACGGCAGTGGCCGGCATCGCGTTGACCGCGATCTACGCGCCGAACGGTTTGGTAGGCAAGCTGTTCGCCGAATACGGCATCAAGATCGCCTACGCGACGCCAGGCATCGTCATCGCCCTGGTCTTCATCGGCCTGCCGTTCGCGGTGCGCACCCTGCAGCCGGTGCTGGAAACGCTGGGCCGCGAGCAGGAGGAAGCCGCGGCCTCGCTGGGCGCATCGCGGCTGACCACCTTGCGGCGGGTGATCGTGCCGGAATTGCTGCCGGCGGCGCTGACCGGTTTCTCGCTGGCGTTCGCGCGCGGACTGGGCGAATACGGCTCGGTGATCTTCATCGCCGGCAACCTGCCGTTCAAGACCGAGATCGCACCGCTGCTGATCACCATCCGGCTCGAGGAATACGACTACGACGGCGCAGTGGCGATCGCCGCACTGCTGCTCATCGCATCCTTCCTCTGCCTGCTGGCGATCAATGCGATCCCGGCCCTGTTCTCGCACGGGAAGCGTGCCGATGTTTGACGCGAATGTCGCTGAGTCGCGCGACGTGCTGCACGAACCGGCGTGGGTGCGACGCACGCTGATCGCGCTCGCCGTGCTGGCGATGCTGGCGTTGGTGGTACTGCCATTGGCGATGGTGCTGGCTGCCGCATTCGCGAAAGGCCCCGGCGTGTGGCTTGCCGCGCTGCGCGAACCGGATGCCCTGTCCGCACTGAAACTCACCCTGTTCACCGCGGCGATCGTGGTTCCCGTCAACGCGGTGTTCGGCCTGTTCGCGGCCTGGGCGTTGGCGCGTTTCGAGTTCCGCGGCAAGCAGGTACTGCTGTCGCTGATCGACCTGCCGTTCGCGGTGTCGCCGGTGGTCGCCGGCCTGTGCCTGGTGCTGCTGTTCGGCTCGCAAGGCTGGTTCGCCGAACTGCTGCAGCGGTTCGACATCAAGATCCTGTTCGCGCGGCCGGGCATCGTGCTGGCCACGCTGTTCATCACCTTCCCGTTCGTGGTGCGCGAACTGTTGCCGTTGATGCAGCAGCAGGGCGCGGACGAAGAACTGGCGGCGCGCTCGCTTGGCGCCGGCGCGTGGACGATGTTCCGCCGGGTCACCCTGCCCAACATCAAATGGGGCCTGCTGTACGGCGTGTTGTTGTGCAGCGCGCGCGCGATGGGCGAGTTCGGCGCGGTGTCGGTGGTGTCCGGCCATATCCGCGGGCTGACCAATACGCTGCCGCTGCATATCGAGATCCTCTACAACGAATTCGACAGCACCGCGGCGTTTGCGGTGGCATCGCTGCTCGCCGGCCTCGCACTGGTCACGCTGATCCTGAAATTCTGGCTCGAAGCCCGCCATGGCGACGCCCTGGCGCAATCCCACAAACGGCACTGATCGATGGAACTGCAACTTCGCAATCTCGGCAAGCGTTACCCCGGTGTCGCCGCGCTGGACGATGTCGATCTCGATATCGCTTCCGGCGAATTGGTCGCCCTGCTCGGGCCGTCCGGCTCCGGGAAAACCACCTTGCTGCGGGTGATCGCCGGGCTGCTGCATGCCGACCACGGCACGGTGCAGTTCGGCGACATCGATGCGACGCAACTCAGCCTGCGCGAACGCAATGTCGGCTTCGTGTTCCAGCATTACGCGCTGTTCCGGCACATGAGCGTGGCCGAGAACATCGCCTTCGGCCTGCGCAGCCGGCCGCGACGCACGCGCCCGGACAAGGCAACGATTGCCAGGCGCGTGCAGGAACTGCTGCAGCTGATCCAGCTGCCGGAACTCGGCGGACGCTATCCGGAACAACTCTCCGGCGGGCAGAAACAACGCGTCGCTCTGGCGCGTGCGCTGGCCATCGAGCCTTCCGTGCTGTTGCTTGACGAACCGTTCGGCGCGCTGGACGCGAAGGTGCGCGTGGAACTGCGCCGCTGGCTGCGCAAGCTGCACGAGACGACCGGGCAGACCACGTTGTTCGTCACCCACGACCAGGAGGAAGCGCTGGAACTGGCCGATCGAGTGGTGGTGATGCGCGAAGGCCGGGTCGAGCAGATCGGCACGCCGTCGCAGATCTATCGCGAGCCGGCATCGCCCTATGTGTTCGAGTTCATCGGCCGCGCCAATGTGCTGGCCGGCGAGGTGCGCGAAGGCCGATTCCATGCACGCAACCTGCAGCTCGATGCCGACGATGTGGCCGAAGGCAATGCGCGCCTGTACGTGCGCCCGCACGATCTCGTCCTCGCCGACGGCGACGCTGGCATTCCCGCACAAGTGAAAACGCTGCACCGCCTCGCAGACCGCATCACCCTCGAACTCGCACTGGTCGGACAGGAGCGCGCGCTCGAACTCGACCTGGTCGATCGCGCGGATATTCGCGTGCCCGCCATCGGCGACGAGGTGCGCGTGCAGGCCTTGCGCTATCGGGTGTTCCCCGTCTGAAACTCAGCGCAAGCTCGCGCAGTCGATCGATTTCGATGGCGCGATGGCGGCCAGCGCCCTGCGGTTCGCGTTCGTCGGCAGGCGTGCTTCCAGCCACGCCTGTGCCGCGTTGTCGCCGATGGCTTCGGCTTGCGCGGGAATGCCCTTGGCCTTGAGCTCGGCTTCGCGTCGCCGCGCGGATTCCTCGCTGCCATAGCGCCCCAGCGCGATGCTGTTGGCGGCGTCGCCCTGGTTCATCACGTACCAGTCGCTGATGCCGGCGGCCTTGATCTTCTCGCCCATCGCATTGGCTTCCGCGCGCGAGGCGAAGGCCGGGATATGCACCTTCCAGCCGCGCGAGGCACGCGCTGCCGTGTCCCGCGACACGGCCGAAACCCCATCCGAAGACAGCGCAGCGCGCGCCGCATCACGCGTCGCGGCATCGGCGAACGGGCCAAAGCGCAGGCATTGCTCGACAGCAATCGGGGGGGCGATGGCTTCTTCGGTCGTTTCGCTGGCCAAAGTGCTCGGCACTGGCGTTGGCGTCGTTGCAGTCGCCGTGATGGATGGCGCTGTCACGGCGTTTTCGGCGGCCAATCGCAGGCTCGGCACACCCGCCGGCATCGGCGCGGCGGCAGGCGTGGTTGCGGCATTGCCGCCACTGAGCCACCACGCGGCGATGCCGAGGTTGAGGACCAGCAGGAACACGATGGCGGCGCGCAGGATCATGCGGTCAGTTTATGCGAAGGCATGCGCCTGCCAACGGGCCAAGCCGCGCAGCACCGCATCCGGCGCGAACCGATGCGCCGGCAGGCGCTCGCGCAGCGCATCCGCACCGCCGCCGTGCAGCCATAAGGTGGGCGCAGCACCGAGTAGTTGTCGCGATTGCTCGATGCTGCGTTCGACAAGCGCGAGCGCCGCGCCTTCGCAACCCGAGGCCAATGCGTGGTCGGTGTCGGTGGCGAACTCCGTGTAGACACCACCTGTTTCCGGCAACACTGCGGCACGCGCATGCAGCGCTTCGCGCATCAGCATCGGCGACGGCGCGATGCGGCCGCCGCGATGCAGGCCATCGCCATCGAGCAGATCGATGGTCAGCGCGGTACCGATGCCGACCAGCAGCACGTCACCGGCCTCCAGCGCCGACAGCAAGGCAAGGAAGCGATCGACGCCGAGGTGTTGCGGATTTTCATAGGCGATGCGCAGGCCGGCGAAGCGTGGCTGCGTGCGTACCAGATGCATTCTTCCGAATCGCTCGCACAACGCATCGAGCAGGGCCACGCGGCGGTCATCCGAAGCCACGCTGGCGATACAGGCGGCATCACCGTGCGGCAAGCCATCCAGCCATGCGCCGCCATCGCCGTGCGCCAGCGCGCGCGTTTCGTCCGGAGCGCCATCGCCACGCAACCCGGCGAACTTCAGCCGCGTGTTGCCGAGATCGAACAACCACATGCTCATGACAGACGGCTCATGCGCGCACGCTCACGTCACCGGCATGCACGGAGCATTCGCGACCGTCGCCATCGCGCACGCGCAATGCGCCGTCGGCGGCGATGCCGAGCGCGGTCGCCGGCCATGCGCCATCGCCTTCGTGTACCTGCAGCGTGCGACCGGACAAGGCATCCAGCGCCGCATAGCGCGGCAGGAATGGCGCCAGCCCTTCGGCATCGAACGCTTGCAGCGCCGGCAGCAGGTGCGACAACAGCATCGCGACGACGGCATTGCGCGATGGCGCTTGCGGCGACGTTATCGATACCAGGTCGATCCACGGCTGGTCGATCTGCTTCGCGGCATCCGCCGGCATTCGCACGTTGAGACCAAGCCCGATCACCGCACGCGCGGCACCGGCCGCTTCGCCGCCACCTTCGACCAGCAGGCCGCCAAGCTTGCGCAGGACCTTGCCCTCGGCGACGACCAAATCGTTCGGCCATTTCAGGCCAACGCCGGAGTAACCCAATTCACGCAGCGCTTCACTGGCGGCGATGCCGGCGACGAGGCTGAGCCCTCCCAACCGCGCCAGCCCGCCTTCAAACCGTCGTGCCAGCGACAAGTACACATGCGCAGCCAGCGGCGATGTCCATGCGCGCCCGCGCCGCCCGCGACCGCCGGTCTGGCGCTCGGCCAACAGCACCGCGCAACCATGCGAAGGCGTGTCGCGCCGCAGCAGTTCGCTATTGGTCGAGTCCAGCGACCAGGCGACATCCAATGCGGTCAGTTGTGTGCGCGCCGGTTTCGATATCGCGGCGCGGATCGCATCGGCCTCCAGCAGGTCGAGCGGCTGTTCGAGTTGATAGCCACGCCCCGGCGATGCGGCGATGGCGATGCCGGCCGTGCGCAGCACATCGATGCGCTTCCACACCGCCGCACGGGTCAGGCCGGCTTCGCGCGCGAGCACATCGCCGCTGACCGGGCCTGCGGCCAGGCGTTGCAGCAGGGCGCGCTCGACCGACGCTTCGCTCATCGACCCTGCCCGCGATACAGCTTGTGCAACAGGCGCGCGCGTTCGAAGCGCGATTCGTTGCCGTTCCACAAGCGCTGCAGGTTGCTGCGATGGGTGAAGGCGAGATACAGCGCGATGCCGATCGCGAACCACATGCGTGGCGCTTCCGCATCACTCCACCATGCCAGCAACGGCAGGCAGGCACCGGCAGCCACCGTGGCCAGACCGACGTAGCCGGTGCTGGTCAGCACCAGCAGCCAGGCCAGCAGCAGCACCGGGATCGACCATGGCCACAGCACCAGCAGGCCGCCGACCGCGGTCGCCGCGCCCTTGCCGCCGCGGAAGCCGTGCCATAGCGGCCAGACATGACCGAGCACCGCCGCCGTCGCCGCCAGGTAGCCATGCGCGGTGACGCTCAACGCTTGGCCGACGGGCGCGTAACGCAGTGCGATCCATGTCGCCAACACGCCCTTGCCGATATCGAACAGGGCCACGCCCAGCGCGAATTTCCAGCCCAGCGTGCGGAACGCGTTGGTGCCACCCGCGTTGCCGCTGCCGTGCTGGCGGATGTCGACGCCGCGTAGGCGCCCCAGCACCAGGCTGCCCGAGACGGAGCCGAGCAGATACGCGAACAGCAGCAGCGATGCGGTCAGGAGATGCGGCGACATGGCCGCATCATAACGGCGCGGGTTGCAGTCCCACGACCAACGTGCCGGGCCCTGCATGTGCGCCGACCGCCGGGCCGACTTCGATCAGATGCGCTTCGGCGATGGGCAAGCGTTCGCGCAAGGCGGCCAACAAGCGTTCGCCATCGGCCAACGCATCGCTATGGCCCACGATCAGCCGCCAGCCCTGCGCCCGTGGCGTGCGCTTGGCGATGTAGCGGGCGAAGGCTTCCGGCGCCTGCTTGCGCGCGAACAACCCGCCGGCGATGGACAGCTTGCCGTCGGGCTTGATCGCGGCGATCGGCAGCAGGCCGCTGTAACGCACCATCGGTTCCGCCCAGCGCGGGATGCGGCCACCGCGCACCGCATGCGAGATGTCGCGCGCCAGCGCCCAGGTGCGAGTCAACGGTTTCAGGCGCACGAGCTCGGCTTCGATGGCATCGGCGTCCGCGCCGGCATCGGCCATCTCGCCCGCGCGCCATGCCAGCAAGGCCTCGCCGGCACAGGCATGACCGGTATCGAACACCCGCACCGGCTTGCTGAATCCGCGCGCGGCGGTTTCGCCGGCCTGAAGGGTGCCGGATAGCGGCCGCGACAGGCCCACGTACACCGCACCGGGCTGGTAGGCCAGCACATGCTCGAACAGGCGGCGGAAATCGCCGGTTGGCGGCTGGCTGGTTTGCGGCAATTTCTCGCTGATTGCCATGCGCCGGTAGAACTCGCCAGCGGTCAGGCCAAGGCGATCCAGGTAATCGCGCCCGTCGAGGCTGACGCGTACCGGCACGATGTGGATGCCGTATCGCTCCGCGATTTCGGCAGGCAGGTCGCCCGCGCTGTCGGCGACCACAGCGACCTTGCCCGGCGATTCCGCGCTGCGCTGCTGCAGCACCATGTCGTCGGCCTTCATCGCCTCGACATTGCCGAACGTCGCGCAGGCATCGAACAGGGTTTGCGGCGTGCCGACATGGCCGTGCACGCGCACCCGGGTGGCCCCGCCAGCAACCACCAGCGAGTCGATGTCGAGCGCCGCCAGCGCGGCCTGCATCGCCGCACGATCGATACCCTCGCCCAGCACCAGGCATTCGGTGCAATAGCGTCGCGCGGGATCCACGTCTTCGTGCACATGCGCCGGCATTTCGCCGGCATCGTTCGCCGCCGGCATCGCCCCGCGCATGCGCAATGCACGCGGGCCGCCTTCGACGTATTCGGCGATGCCTTCCAGCCAATCGACGAAGCCGCGGGCGCCGGCATCGACCACGCCGGCTTTCTGCAGCACGGCCATCTGCTTCGGGGTGTCGGCCAGTGCGCTGCGGGCGCGTTGCAGCGCCGTCGCGAAACCGCCTTGCGGATCTGCCGAGTGCTGGCGGGCGGCCTCCTCCAATGCATCGGCGAAGGCCGCGATCACGCTGAGGATGGTGCCTTCCACCGGATGCGCCAGCGCCGAGCGCGCGCTGTCGGCACCGCGACGCACCGCGTCGGCCAGGGTTTGCGCATCGAGCGCGGGCGCGTTGCGGGCGTGTTCGGCCAGCCCGTACAGGAACTGCGCCATGATCGCGCCGGAATTGCCGCGCGCACCGTCGATGGCATCGTTGCCGATCCGCACCAGCAACTCGCCGATATGCCGGCTGCGACGGCTCAACGCACCCTGCAGCACATGGCCCAGGGTCGAGGACAGGTTGCTGCCGGTATCGCCATCCGGCACCGGGAACACGTTGATGCGGTTGAGCTCGTCGCGCGCGGCAATCACCCGGCGGGTACCGGCGATCAAGGCGCGTCGCAAGGCAGCAGCGGTGACGGCGGGTACTGGTTTGGCGGATTCGGGCATGCCCGGAGTCTGCGGCCGGCTGCATCGCAACGCCTGCTGCGACGCAGCATTGCAACCTTTCGCACCCCCGCCGCATCCACGTTATAGTAGGAGGTGGAAGGGTGCCTCCCGTGCGCCTCCATCTATCCCGGTGAACCCCATGCGCCTGAGTCCGATCCTGTTGAGCGTTGCCCTGCTTTGCGCCTCCAGCCAGGCACTGGCGGCGGAAGCACGCCAGATGGGCCCGGACGGCAGCGGCAGCTGCCCGGAAAGCACGGTGGCCAATAACGACACCGCGGACGAAGCCGACAATGATGCAGCCGCCACGCCAGCGCGTCGCAGCACCCAGAAAGCCGCCAAGCCCACGCCTGCGGTGCGTGGTGGTGGCAGCGGCGGTGGACAGCGTAGCAGCGCGCCGCGTTGGCACAGCTTCCTGCCGGGCATGTTCCGCTAAGCAGGCGCGGCTCTAGAAAGTGCGTTGGCCTTGGCCGCGCCGCAAGGCGGCCGCCCCCGACATCGATCCATCCAGCTGGCGACAAGCCGCCGCCGGTTTGCCGTGGCTGCGCGGCATCGACAACGAACGCAATGCTCGGTTGCAAGCGCTGACGGCAGAGTTCCTGCAGCGCATCGACATCACCCCGCTGCACGGCCTGGCCTTGAACGAAGTGCAACGCCTGCGGCTGGCGATGCTCTGCTGCCTGCCCTTGCTCGAATTCGGCCGCGAAGGCCTGCACGGCTGGTCGCAATTGCTGGTGTATCCGGCCGCCTTCCGCGCGCGACGCAGCCACCAGGACGCGCACGGCGTGCTGCACGAATGGGACGACGAACTGATCGGCGAAGCCTGGGAACGCGGCCCGGTGATCCTGTCCTGGGCCGACGTGCGCGCGGATATCGCAGAGCCGGGTGATGGCTATTGCGTGGTCGCGCACGAAATCGCGCACAAGCTCGACGCACTCGATGGTGCGATGGATGGCACCCCGCCGTTGCCGCGCGAGTGGCAGAAACAATGGGCAGCAGATTTCCAGCGCGCGTATGACGGGTTCTGCGCGGAGGTCGGTGCCGGCCGCGATACCCCGATCGACCCCTATGCCGCCGAATCGCCGGAGGAGTTCTTCGCGGTCTGCAGCGAATATCACTTCAGCGACGTGGTGACGCTGCGCAACGCGATGCCGGAAGTGGCGGCGCATCTGCAGCGGTTTTACGGAGCGCCTTTGCCCGGCTTGATGTAGCACGCACCCACCACAGCCATGCGGCCTGCGCTTCGGGGCAAGGCCTCGCCGCTCCATCCAGTCATCCAGGACTGATGCCGCGGGCGCGGGCCATCCATGGCCCGCTCGGATCCATATCCCGAAGCGCAGGCCGCATGGTCGCAGCATCAATGTCGTCGAGGGTTAGAGCCCCGGCGGCAACACGATCTCGAACTTCGCGCCACCCAGTTCCTGCGAACGCGACACATGCAGTTCGCCGCGATAGCTCTTGACGATGTCCTGCACGATGGCCAAGCCGATGCCGTGGCCCTGCACGCGCTCATCGCCGCGCACGCCGCGCTGCAGGACGTGGGCGATGCGATCCTCGGCGATGCCCGGGCCATCGTCCTCGACCCGGATCGACAGGCCCGGACGACGGTTCGGCGCGCTTTCGCCTTCGGCCACGGTCAGCAATACCCGCGACTTCGCCCACTTGAAGGCGTTTTCCAGCAGGTTACCGAGCAATTCCTGCAAATCGCCGATTTCGCCATGGAAGCGCGCCTGCGGCGCGATCTCGAATTCGCAGAGCACGCCCTTGGCCGCGTAGACCTTTTCCAGTCCGGTGACGATCTGCTCGGCATGCGGCTCGATCTCGATCGGCGCGGCGAACAGCTGGTGGCCCGAACGCGCCGCGCGCGCCAACTGGTAGCCCACCATGTCGTTCATGCGCCGCAACTGGGTATCGACTTCCTCGCGCAGCTCCTGCTCGCCGGTATCGCTGTCCAGCCGCGAACGCAATACCGCCAGCGGCGTCTTCAGGCTGTGCGCCAGGTCGGCCAGGGTGTTGCGCTGGCGATCGAGGTTCTCGCGCTCGGTTTCGATGAAGGCATTGATGCTCTCGGTCAGCGGCTCCAATTCGCGTGGGTGCGCCTCGCTCATCCGCGATGCCGTGCCGGACTGCACACGCTTCAATTCGGAAATCACGTCGCGCAGCGGGCGCAGGCTCCAGCGCAACACCAGCATCTGCAACAGCAGCAACACCAGGCCGGCGCCGCCCAGGTTGATCCACAAGGCCGAACGGAACGCCGCCACCTGGCGTCCCAGTGCGGTGGTGTCTTCCAGGATGTAGACGGTATAGGGAAATTCGCGGCGCGCATCGTTGCTGCCGCTGTAGATCAAGCCATAGCCGTAGCGGAAGACCTGGCCCGGCTCGCCATTGATCTGGGTCAGCGGCAACGGGCCTTCGAACACCTGCTCGCCGGCCTGCAACATCGGCCCGTCCGGCAGGCGCGGCCCCTGCGCGGAATCCGAATCCCATTCGCCCGCCGGCAACACGATCTGCGCATACAGGCCACTGCCCGGGCGCATGAAGCGCGAATCCGGCGGAACGTAAGGCGGCACCACGCTGCCGTCGCGGGCGAAGTCGCTGTTGGCGTACGCCAAGGCATAGCTGTGCAGGCGCTCGCGCATGCCACTGCGCGCGGTGCTCTGAAAGGCGAAGTCCAGCGCGTAACCGGCCAGCGCCAGGAACGCGATCAGGCCCACGCTGGCCGCCCACAGCTGGCGCGACTGCAACGAACGCGGCTGCGCGATACGCAAACGACGGCGCCTTGCGGCGCCGTCGTCGGGTGGTACGGCGGGAGTGGCCGATGCCATTTACGTCGACTGGATCAGTCGCCGCTGCGCGAACATGCCGTCAATCCCCGCTCCGCGGGATGGCAAAGCGGTAGCCGCGACCACGCACGGTCTCGATCGGCTTCATCGCGCCGTCCGGATCCAGCTTCTTGCGCAGGCGGCCGATGAAGACCTCCAGCACGTTGGAGTCGCGGTCGAAATCCTGCTGGTAGATGTGCTCGGTCAGGTCTGCCTTCGAAACCAGTTCGCCGGCATGCATCATCAAGTACTCAAGCACCTTGTATTCGTAGCTGGTCAGGTCGACGTTGCCGCCGCTCACGCTCACCGTCTGCGCGGCCAGATCCAGCATCACCGGACCGCATTCCAGGGTCGGCTTGCTCCAGCCTGCGGCGCGCCGCACCAGCGCGTTGATGCGCGCCAGCAACTCCTCCACATGGAACGGCTTGACCAGGTAATCGTCGGCACCCTGCTTGAGGCCGTCGACCTTGTCCTGCCAGCTGGAACGCGCGGTCAGGATCAGCACCGGGAATTTCTTGCCTTCGTCGCGCAGGGCCTTGATCAGCTCCATGCCCGACATCTTCGGCAGGCCGAGGTCGATGATGCCGACATCGAACGGCACCTCGCGGCCCATATACAGGCCTTCCTCGCCATCCTGGGCGGCATCGACGGCATAGCCTTCGCGCTTCAGGCGCGCAGCCAGGGTTTCGCGCAGCGGGGCTTCGTCTTCGACGAGCAGGATTCGCATGGAGACTCCTTGGAATGGGATGGTGCGGGCGTGCTATCGCGCCTTACGGTGCGCGATCAATCGTCATCGTCGCGTGTAGGCTTCTGGCGGTTGGAAGCGCCCCGGTTGTTGTTGCGGTTCGTGCCCGCATCGTCATTGCGGCTGCGCTGCGGATCCTGCATGAAGACGCGCACGCGGCCTTGATCGTCGACCACCTTGACTCGGTGCATCTCGCGTCCGTCGAACGGAACACGTTCGGCCGACAGCACCTCGCCACGGGTGTCGCGTTCGACCCGGCGCACCGCATCGGACAGGCTACTGCGCGAATCCTGGCGGTTGTCGCGGCTGTCGTCGCGCTGCTGGCTGCCGCGATCCTGCGACTGCGGCTCCCCCGCATGCGCGCTCAAGACCGGCAGCACCGCCAGGACGGCGATGGTCAGCAGCTTCAGCGTGGGCGGGCGACGGCGGGACATGGCAACAGCACCTCGGATTCGATGGGGCAATTCTGTACGCGGCGGGTGAATCGCCCCTGAAGTTTCCTGAACAGGATAGCGTGGCGTTCAGATTGGTGGTGAAGACGTGACGAGGCTCAATAGATCTCTCCGATGCAACAGCGCAACGACCCACCAGCCGCTTCGATGGCATCCAGAGCCACGGTTTCGACCCGGAATCCTGCATCTGCCAACCTCCGGCAATGCAGCGGCGACAAGGCTTCGCCGGCATCCGCACTCATCCAGACAGTCTCATGGGACAACGCGATGCAGTTACCGACGAAGGCCGCATGCTCGGCCTCGCTGCAGGTCACCGCATGCGGTGCATACAGTCCGGCGATGGCCGCCGGCACCACTGGATCGGCAAATCCGCGCGGGCAGACCACCGCCGCGCGACCAGCCAGCACCGCCAGCACCACGTTGGTGTGGTACTCGCCGGGCGCGAGATCGAACAACAGGGTCGCACGCAGGCCGAAGGCTTCATGCATCAAGCGAGCGCCCTCTTCGTCGCAACGTTCGGACAGGCCGCAGAAGCCCAGGCCGCGGGCGCGGTCGATCACCAGTGCGCCGGTGAGTTCGCAAGGATGCGGCTGGGTGGACAGGTCGATCTCGGCATAGTCCAGCACGCCGCCGAAGAAGCCACGGATGTCGTCGCGCGCAGCTTCGCGTTGGCGCACTTGGTGGCGCATGCGTCCGACGATATAGCGACCGGCGGCAGTGCCGAACACATTGTTGGGGAATACCGCATCCGGCGTGGCCGGATCGCCGGCGAAGCAAATCGTGGGCAACGCGGTGGAGATGGCGCGCTGCAAGTCGCGATGCTGCATCGACGCACGTTGCGCATCGAACGCGCCAGCATCGGCCATGTAGATGTTGTCCTGCGCGGATTGTTCGGCCAGGCGGAAGCCATCCGGCGCGACCAGGAAGGCGGCACATGCCGTGGGTGGGCCGAAATCCGGCGCGAGTTCGCGCGCAAACGCGAGGAAGGCTTCGATATCGCGCGTGATCATGCCGCCCGTTCCCGACGCTCGGTCAGCGCCAGCGCCTGTTCCACCAAAGCCCAATCGGCACCGGGCTTGTGCGCGCCTTCGCTCAACACCTGGCGGAATGCGCGGCCGCCGGGTTGGCCGGTGAACAGGCCCAGGATGTGGCGGACGATGTGCTTGAGGAACACGCCACGCGCCAATTGCGCTTCGACGTAAGGCCGGTAAGCACGCAGCAGTTCGCCACGCGTGCGCAGTTCACCACCGAACCACGCCACATCGAGCTCGTGCAGCAGATACGGCGTGTGATACGCCGCGCGGCCCAGCATCGCGCCTTCGACATGATCCAGATGCTTCGTCGCTTCCGCCGCATCGGCAATGCCGCCGTTGACGATCACCTGCAGCGCGGGCCGCTCCTGCTTCAAGCGATAGGCCCAGTCGTAGCGCAGCGGCGGCACTTCGCGGTTTTCCTTCGGCGAAAGCCCCTGCAACCAGGCATTGCGCGCATGCACCACGAAGGTGCGGCAGCCGGCATCGGCAATGGTGTCGATGAAGGCGATGAAGCGCGACCACTCGTGGTCATCATCGACACCGAGCCGGCATTTCACCGTGATCGGGACCTCGGGCACGGCTTCGATCATCGCCGCCACGCTGTCGGCCACAAGTTGCGGCTCGCGCATCAGGCAGGCACCAAAGCGTCCGGCCTGCACGCGATCGGACGGGCAGCCGCAGTTGAGATTGATCTCGTCGAAACCGTGTTCGGCGCCAATCCACGCCGCCTGCGCCAGCAAGGCCGGCTCGCTACCACCCAGCTGCAAGGCCACCGGATGTTCGGACGGATCCATCGCCAACAGCCGCGCGCGGTCGCCATGGATCACCGCATTGGCATGCACCATCTCGCTGTACAGCCGCGCATGCGGTGCCAGCACGCGGTGGAAGGCGCGGCAGTGGGAATCGGTCCAGTCCATCATCGGCGCCACGGACAGGCGCAGCAGGTCGGGGGCGATCAGGGGCGATGCAGCAGGCATCCCGTCATTTTAGCGGCGGGCGAAGGCGTAAAATCGCTGGATGAACAACACGACTGCCACCGATTACCGCAAACCGCTGCCCGGCACCACGCTGGACTGGTACGACGCCCGTGCTGCCATCGACGCGCTGAAGCCCGGCGCCTGGGCCGGCCTGCCCTACACCGCCCGCGTGCATGCCGAGAACATCGTGCGCAGGGCCGATCCTGCGATGCGTGATGCGTTCCTGACGCAATTGATCGAACGCCGCCGCGACCTGGACTTCCCGTGGTTCCCGGCGCGCGTGGTCTGTCACGACATCCTCGGCCAGACCGCGCTGGTCGATCTTGCCGGACTGCGCGATGCCATCGCCGAACAGGGCGGCGATCCGGCGCAGGTGAATCCGGTGGTGCCGGTACAGTTGATCGTCGATCACTCGCTGGCGGTGGAATGTGGCGGCGCCGATCCGGAGGCGTTCGCGAAGAACCGCGCCATCGAAGACCGCCGCAACGAAGACCGTTTCCACTTCATCGAATGGACCAAGCAGTCGTTCAAGAACGTGGACGTGATTCCGCCGGGCAACGGGATCATGCATCAGATCAACCTGGAGAAGATGTCGCCGGTGATCTATGTGCAGGACGGTGTCGCGTTTCCGGATACCTGCGTCGGCACCGATTCGCACACGCCGCACGTCGATGCGCTGGGCGTGATTGCTGTCGGCGTGGGTGGTCTTGAAGCCGAGAACGTGATGCTGGGCCGCGCCTCGTGGATGCGCACGCCGGACATGGTGGGCGTGGCACTCAGCGGCAAGCCGCAGCCGGGCATCACCGCCACCGACGTGGTGCTGGCGCTGACCGAATTCCTGCGCAAGGAAAAAGTGGTCGGCGCGTATCTGGAATTCCGTGGCGAAGGCGCTGCGGCACTGACCATTGGCGACCGCGCCACCATCAGCAACATGGCGCCGGAATATGGCGCAACCGCCGCGATGTTCTCCATCGACGACAACACGCTGGACTACCTGCGCCTGACCGGGCGCACCGATGAGCAAGTGGCGTTGGTGGAAACCTATGCCAAGGCCGCCGGCCTGTGGGCCGATGATCTGGCCGATGCGCAGTACGAACGCACGCTGCAGTTCGATCTGTCCGGCGTGGTGCGCAACATGGCCGGCCCGTCCAACCCGCACCGCCGCCTGCCGGTCAGCGACCTGGCCGAACGCGGCATCGCCGATGGCGAAAAACTCACCACCGGCAAGGTCGAAGAATCGCTGGGCCTGATGCCGGATGGCGCGGTGATCATCGCCGCGATCACCTCCTGCACGAATACATCGAACCCGCGCAACGTGATCGCCGCCGCGCTGCTGGCGCGCAACGCGAATGCGAAGGGACTGACCCGCAAGCCATGGGTGAAAACCTCACTGGCGCCGGGCTCCAAGGCGGTGCAGTTGTACCTGGAAGAGGCGAAGCTGTTGCCGGAGCTGGAACAACTCGGCTTCGGCATCGTCGGTTTCGCCTGCACGACCTGCAACGGCATGAGCGGCGCACTTTCCCCTGAGATCCAGCAGGAAATCATCGACCGCGACCTGTATGCCACCGCCGTGCTCAGTGGCAATCGCAATTTCGATGGCCGCACCCATCCGTATGCGAAGCAGGCGTTCCTGGCCTCGCCGCCGCTGGTGATCGCCTATGCCATCGCCGGCACGGTGCGCTTCGACATCGAAAAGGACGTGCTCGGTATCGATGCCGACGGCAACGAAGTGCGGCTGAAAGACATCTGGCCGAGTGATGCGGAGATCGACGCAGTGGTGAAGGCCAGCGTCAAGCCGGAGCAGTTCCGCAAGGTGTATGAGCCGATGTTCAATGTGCGCGTTGAGCACGGCGGGCCGGTGAGCCCGCTGTACGACTGGCGCCACATGAGTACCTACATCCGCCGCCCGCCGTACTGGGAAGGCGCGCTGGCCGGCGCACGCGAGCTGCGCGGCATGCGCCCACTGGCGGTTCTGGGCGACAACATCACCACCGATCATCTCTCGCCAAGCAACGCGATCCTCGCTTCGAGTGCCGCCGGCGAATACCTGGCGCAGATGGGCCTGCCGGAAGAGGACTTCAATTCGTACGCGACGCATCGCGGCGACCACCTCACCGCGCAGCGCGCCACCTTCGCCAATCCGAAACTGCTCAACGAGATGGTGCGCGATGCCGACGGCAACGTGAAGCAAGGCTCGCTGGCGCGGGTGGAGCCGGAAGGCAAGCACATGCGCATGTGGGAAGCGATTGAAGCCTACATGCAGCGCAAGCAGCCGTTGATCATCATCGCCGGCGCCGATTATGGCCAGGGCTCCTCGCGCGATTGGGCGGCGAAGGGCGTGCGTCTGGCGGGCGTGGAGGCCATCGTCGCCGAAGGTTTCGAGCGGATCCACCGCACCAACCTGATCGGCATGGGCGTGCTGCCACTGCAACTGCAGATGGGCGTGAATCGCAACACCTTGCAGATCGACGGCAGCGAAACCTTCGACGTGGCTGGCAAGCTCAGTCCGGGCGCGATGCTGACGCTGGTGATCAATCGCAAGGACGGCGGCATCGTTGAAGTGCCTGTGCTGTGCCGGCTGGATTCCGACGAGGAAGTCAGCATCTACGAAGCCGGCGGCGTGCTGCAGCGGTTCGCGCAGGACTTCCTCGCACAGAACAAGGCGGCCTGACATGAGCCACAAACCGCAACTGCGCATCCCCGCCATCTACATGCGTGGCGGCACGTCGAAAGGCGTGTTCTTCCAGCTGGATGACCTGCCAGAAGCTGCGCGCGCACCTGGCAAGGCGCGCGATGCGCTGCTGGTGCGGGTGATCGGCTCGCCGGATCCGTATGGCAAGCACACCGACGGCATGGGCGGCGCGACGTCGAGCACCAGCAAGGTGGTGATCATCGCCAAGGCGTCGATGCCGGATCACGACGTGGACTATCTCTACGGCCAGGTACCGATCGATGGCAATTTCATCGACTGGAGCGGCAACTGCGGGAACCTGTCGTCGGCAGTGGGGCCGTTCGCGATCGCCAACGGGCTGGTCGATCCGTCGCGCGTGCCGGACAACGGCATGTGCAGCGTGCGGATCTGGCAGGCGAATATCCACAAGACCATCGTCGCGCATGTGCCGATGACCAATGGCGAAGTGCAGGAAACCGGCGATTTCGAACTTGATGGGGTGACCTTCCCCGCGGCGGAGATCGCGCTGGAATTCCTCGACCCAGCGGACGAAGGCGAAGACGGTGGCGCGATGTTTCCCACCGGCAATCTTGTCGATGAAATCGACGTGCCCGGCATTGGCAGGTTCAAGGCGACGCTGATCAATGCGGGCGTACCGACGATCTTCATCGACGCCGCTTCGCTAGGCTACGACGGCACCGAACTGCAACCGGCGATCAACGAGGACAAGGCCGCGCTGGCGAAGCTGGAAGCGATCCGCGCCGCGGGTGCGGTGCGCATGGGCCTGATCGATGATGTGTCGAAAGCCGCCGCGCGGCCGCTAACGCCGAAGATCGCCTTCGTCGCGCCGCCGAAGGATTACGTGTCGTCCAGCGGCAAGCCCGTGCACGCAGGCGATATCGACCTGCTGGCGCGCGCGATCTCGATGGGCAAGCTGCATCACGCGATGATGGGCACGGCATCGGTGGCGATCGCGACGGCGGCGGCAGTGCCGGGCACCGTGGTCAATGCCGCGGCCGGTGGTGGCACCCGTGATGCAGTCCGCTTCGGCCATCCCTCCGGCACGCTGCGCGTTGGCGCGGACGTGAAGCAGGTCGACGGCCAATGGGTGGCGACCAAGGCGGTGATGTCGCGCTCCGCGCGCGTATTGATGGAAGGCACGGTGCGGGTGCCGCAGGACTGACTCAGTCCTTTTGAGGTTCCCAGATCATGTGCACGTCAGCGCGCGCATAGTGCGAACCGGCACGCGGCGCGGGATGGTGGCGGAAGCCGACGCTTTCGTACAAGGCCAATGCGGGCGCCAGCTTGCTGCTGGATTCCAGGAACAGCTCGCGCGCATCGAGGCTTCGATATAGCCGCAAGGCTTCGTCCATCAGCAGGCGACCGATGCCAAGCCCCCGCGCTTCCGGCGACACCGCCATCTTGGTGAGTTCGTAGATGCCGTCGCCAAGATGCATCAGCGCAACCGTGCCGAGCGCGCGATCCGCTTCATCCACGGCGAACAGGATGTAGCCACCACCGGCCAGGATGTAACGTTCCGGGTGCTGCAGCACTTCGCGGTCGTAGGCTTCGACTTCGAACCACTGCTCCAGCCACTCGATGTTCAAGGCAGCGAAGTCGGCGCGCCAGCGCGGTTCGAAACCGACGATGCGGATGGCATTGGTGTTCATGCGTCGGTGAGGTGCGCACACGCCGCCGTCGCGGCATCGCGGTCGTTATCGTCGAACGGGGTGATATGGAAGAACGACACGGTGCCGGCATCGAGGCAGCGTCCGTTGACGCTGAAACCGTCCGGATGGCTGCGCGGCACATAAAAACTCTTGATGCCGCAGTGACGGCAGAACAGGTGCTTCGCCGTGCCGGTATTGAAGGCGTATTCGACCAAGTCATCCGTGCCGGACAACAGGTGGAAGCGCGAAGCCGGCACGATCAGGTGCAGGTAGCCGGTCATCGTGCAGATCGTGCAGTTGCACTCCAGCACTTCGGGCGCAGCCGGGGCCTCGACTTCGAAACGCACGCGGCGGCAATGACAGCCGCCGCGATGGGTGACATGTGGTGGATGCGCGGATTGGCTCATCCGCGCATTCTAGTCACGGATCAGTGCTTGCCCTTGCCGTTCCCGTGGCCGCCATCCGATTTGCCACCCTTGGAACCCTTGTCGCCTTTGAACCCCTTGCCGCCCTTCGCACCCTTGTCACCATTGCCATGGTCCGCATGCGCAGAGGCGGATGGCTTGCCTTTCGCCTTGCCGTGGTTCGGGTACGCGCGCTTGAGCTCGGCATCCAGCACGATCGGCCGCGACCAGCGATCGTAAGTCGGCACGAAACCGTTCTTCAGGCGATGGAATTCCGCCGAACCCGGCTTGATGCCCATCTGCTTGGCCACCACACCCCAACCCTGGCCGTGGTTCTCCTGCCAGTAATCGGTCACGTAACCGCAGGGGCGGCCGATGATCTGGGCGATGGTGCAGGCGTAATACACGTCGCCCGGCGCCCAGCGACGATTGACCAGCAGGTCGGTGACCAGATCGCGTGGCGCACCGCGGTAACGCACCATCTCGTCGATGAAGGGGTCGCGGTACTGCGAACCATAGCGGTTCATGTCCGCCAGTTGCGTGTCTACCCAGACGTCGCCGCTGCGCGGGTTCCAGTTGAGGCTAAAGGTCTGGGCGTTCGCGCTGCCGATGCCGGCGGCGATCAGACCGGCAAGGACGATGGGTTGCAGCAATCGGCTGGTACGCATGCGCTACTCCTGGTGCAGGTTGGTACCCGCGTGGTCGATGGCGTCAGTGTCCACGACAGCGGTTAACTGACTCGTGAAGGACACACCCACCGGTTACGAACGGTCAGCGCATGGTGTCGAAGGTGACGGGGACCATCACGTCATCGGCTGCTGCAGGCAATGCTCGGCCATGCGCATCGCGCGCCTGCAGCGTGCCATCGGCCAGCCGGGCATAGACGCGCTCGCCGCCATTGCGCGAACGCAGCCGCAGCAGGTCGCCTTCGGCCAGCCACTCGCCTTCATCGTCGAATTGGCGGTCGCCGCCAGCGCCGCGATAGTGCTCGATCAGGCGGTAAGGTTGCTTGCCGCCCTCCTGCTCCAGCCGCAACCAGGCTTCGATGCCGTTGCAATCCGTGCACGGCCGCTGTCCGCGGAATTCTATCGCGCTATTGGAGGCGGACCCTACCGCACCGGGGCTGCCGCCGGGCGGCGCGGCGATCTCGCAGCCGGCCAGCGAAACCAGCATCAACGCGATAAAGCGGGAAATCCGTGGCATGCGCATGTCGCGATTGTGGCGCAATCGCGACAGCCATACACGAACGAACGGCGCCGCATGGGCGCCGTTCGTCGTCTTTCGGGTTACAGCCAACGCGGCTTAGTCACGGTCGTCGCGATCACGCCAGCGGCGGCCATCATAGTAACGGTCGTTGCGGTCATAACGACCGTCGCGGTCATAGCGGGAATCGTAGTACGAGGTCTTGCACTTGCCGTGCTTGTTGCACTTCACGTTGCGCTGGCCCGTGACCGGGTAACCACGATTGCGGTTGTAGCCATAGGCATTGCCGTACGGGGGGCCGTTGCGGTAGCCGTTGTTATAGGTATTGCGCGGGATGTAGCGGTAATAGACCGGATTGCCGTAACGGTCGCGCTGCATGACCAAGCGGTCGTTGTAGCCGTAATCGCCGTAACGGTAGTACGGCTGGTTGCCGCGCAGGACCACGTCGGCCACGTTCACCAGCACGCGCACCAAGTCGTCGGACTGTGCCTGCGCCGGGGCCGGCGCGGCGACGGCCGCAACGCCAAGGCTGGCGGCCAGGACGGCGGGGGCAAGATAGCGGGACAGGCTCATCATGTTGGTCTCCTCGACATCCGCACCAACGCGGATTCGGTTACGACCTTGCGCCCCCGCAGGTGAACGCTTTTCTAATTTCGAGGTAACGCGCCAAACGCGCACATGGCGCGTTCAGCTGCGTGCAAGCGCCGTCAATTCCTGCATGGCCATCGGCAACTGTCCAAGACCCGCGATGCTGCGCATGCGTTCCCCGCCGTGGAGCAACTGCGCCTCGGCCTCGTGCGCCCACGTCGTGTGGTAGGGCACGTGCACGCCCCAACCGCCCAGCTCCAGTACCGGCGCGATGTCCGAACGCAGCGAATTGCCCACCATCACGAATTGCCCGGGTTCGACGCCGAATTCCGCGAACAGCCGCGCATAGGTACGCGGATCTTTTTCGCTGACGATTTCGATGCGGCGGAACAGGTCGGACAAACCGCTATCGCGCACCTTCGCTTCCTGGTGGAACAAATCGCCCTTGGTGATCAGCACCACGGGCATGTCGGCGGCGATGCGCTCCACCGCTTCGCGCACGCCCGGCAGGAGTTCGACCGGATGCCGCAGCAAACCCTTGCCGAGCTCCACGATGCGGTGCACATCGGCGGCGCTGATGCGGGCCTCGGTGATCGCCACCGCTGCTTCGATCATCGACAGCACCATGCCCTTCACGCCATAGCCGAACAGCGCCAGGTTGCCCTTCTCCACCGCGTACAGGCGATCGCCCGCATCCGTCAGGTCCACGTAGGCGCCGACGATGCGCTCGAACTCCGCCTGCGCCTCGTCGAAATAATCCTGGCTCTTCCACAGGGTGTCGTCGGCATCGAAGCCGACCAGTGCGATGCCGCCGCGCGTGCTGTCCATGCACGAAGTGTAAGCGTCGGGCACCACGGCGGAAATACGAAGGGCTGCCAAGGCCGCCCTTCGTGCCACAACATCGTTGTTATTGGTTTTTTCGGTCAGCTGCCGGCCTTCGTCTTGGCCTTGCCGCTCGCCGCGAGCCAAGTCTTGTATTCGTCCTGGGTCAACTCGCCATTGGCATCGGCATCGGCCTTCACGAATACCTTGGACAGGCTTTGCATCGTTGCTGCCTCGGTGGCACTCAGGCTGCCATTGCCATTGGCATCCAGTTCCGACCAACTCTTCTTTGCCGGCGTCGCGGGGGTTGCCGGTGTTGCGGGCACGGCTGCTTGTGCAGCGGTGCCGGCAGTCGTGTCCGCCTTCACCGGAACTGCAGGAGTCGCCGAAACGGCAGGCGTTGCGGCTTGCGCACCGGCCTGGACGTTGCCTTGCGACTGCCCAGCCATGACTGGGGCTTCGACGCGCGCCTTCGCGCCGGCATTCACGCCAACGCCCAGGCTTTGCGCGAATGCGACAGGGGCCGCCAGGCACGCGGCCACGGCGATGGTCAACGACAGGAGTTTCGATTTCGACATTGGTACCTCGTCTTCGTTCTGCGGGGGATCAAAACGGGTGTTGCTGCGTCGCGTGCTGCTCACAACCCCAGCACAAGCCGCAGCACGCACCTTACGCATCCCGTCTGAATCCACTCCGCCGCGCAGCCTGAACGACAACGATTGTTTAACCACGCCTGGCAAAATCCGCGCTACCCACGCGGTGCATCCATGCCGCCGGTCACTGCGCCGCGCGCAATGGCGGATCCAGCGGCTTCAAGCCCATCGCGCTGCGATAGCGCTCATGCAGGACATGCACTTTTTCCACATAGGCCAGCGTTTCCGCATACGGCGGCACCCCGCGGAACTTCGCCACGGCGCCGATACCGGCGTTGTACGCGGCGGCGGCCAGGTTGAAATCGCCCTTGTAACGACGCAACAACGCGCGCAGGAATTTCGCACCGCCGTCGATCGATTGCTTCGATGCGAACGGGTCGGCGACGCCGTACTCGCGCTGCACCTCCGGCATCAACTGCATCACGCCCTGCGCGCCCTTCGGCGAAACCGCCTTCGCATCGAATCCGCTTTCCGCATGCGCGATGGCACGCAGGAAAGCATCGTCCACCTTGTGCGCCTTTGCCGCCGCACGAAACTCCTGCGCATGCGCATCCAGCCGTGGCTTGCCGAGCTTGCCCAGCCCCACGTGCGCGGGTGAGGCCTTGGGCGTCTCCACGGTGAACTTGAGGTACTGCACCGCGCCCGGCATCCGCCGCGTGGTGTAGACCATGCGCCCGTCCGGCGCTTTCCATTCGTACAACGTGCCGCTGAACACACCGAGTTCGCCCCACAGGTTGGGCAGCATCGCCGCGTTGTCGTCGATGGTCTTCGCCTCGCATTTGCTGCCGGGTTCCGGCGCGGTGGACAGGCTGACCGTGGCGTCCTTCACGCAGCGATAGACGGTGCGTGCCTGTGCATCGCCGATGGCGGCACAGGCAGTCAGCAGCAACAGGGTCGTGGCGACGATTCGCGGACGCATCGCGCGAATTCTAGAGTGCGCTGCTGAATGGCGAGACGATCATGCTCACACCGGCAATGCCGTGGTCTTCTTCACCGTGCGCAAGGCCAGCGTGGATTGCACGCGCACCACGCCGGGCAGCTGGGTGAGGATCTCGGTGTGGATGCGTTCGAAATCGGCGGCGTCGGCATAGGCCACGCGCACCATGTAATCCGCGGTGCCGGCGAGCAGGCAGCATTCGGTGACTTCCGGATGCCGATTGATCGCGGCCTCGAACGCATCCAGCGCGGCGCGGCCTTGCTGGTCCAGCGTGACCAGTACGAACGCGGTACCCGGCAAACCGGCCAGCTTCTCGTCCAGCAGCATCACGTATCGCGAAATCAGCCCGGATTCCTCAAGCAACTTGACCCGGCGCAGGCAGGCCGAGGGCGACAGGTTGATGCGCTGCGCCAGTTCCAGGTTGGTCAGCCGGCCATCGGCCTGCAGCAGGCGCAGGATGGCGCGGTCGCGGTCGTCGAGGGGGACTTCGTTGGCACGCATGACATTCGATTGATTGGCCGATATTTCGCCAACAATGCGACATCTGCGCATTCATCGCAACGAATTCGGCGACTAAGTGCGCGATCCGGCGCGCATACTGCCGCCCTCAACCCGGGAGGAGAGCATCATGCGCGTCGGCGTACCCAAGGAAATCAAGAACAACGAATACCGCGTGGGCCTGATCCCGTCGTCGGTGCTGGAACTCGTCCACCACGGCCACGAAGTGATCGTGCAGAAGGGCGCGGGCATCGGCGCTGGCCTGAGCGATGCGGACTACATCGCCGCCGGCGCCAAGATCATCGATACCGCCGATGAAATCTTCGCCAGCGCCGACATGATCGTGAAGGTGAAGGAGCCGCTGGCCGAGGAGCGCAAGAAGCTGCGCCCGGGCCAGATCCTGTTCACCTATTTGCACCTTGCTCCCGACGCACCGCAGACCAAGGACCTGATCGATTCCGGCGCGGTGTGCATCGCCTATGAAACCGTCACCGCCGCCAATGGCTCGCTGCCGTTGCTGACTCCGATGTCGGAAGTCGCAGGTCGCTTGGCCCCGCAGGTCGGCGCGCACTCGCTGGAGAAGACCCAGGGCGGCCGCGGCGTGCTGCTGGGTGGCGTGCCCGGCGTGCCTGCCGCCGAAGTAGTGATCCTCGGTGGCGGCGTATCCGGTACGCATGCGGCGACCATTGCGGTGGGCATGGGCGCGAAGGTCACCGTGGTCGATCGTTCGGCCGATGCGCTCAAGCGCCTGGCCAGCCAGTTCGGTACCTCGATCTCCACCGTGTTCTCCACCCGCGCCACCATCGAGGAACTGGTGCGCCGCGCCGACCTGCTGATCGGCACCGTGCTGATCCCGGGTGCCGCCGCACCGAAGCTGGTGACTCGCGACATGGTCAAGACCATGAAGCAGGGTTCGGTGATCGTGGACGTGGCGATCGACCAGGGCGGCTGCGTGGAAACCTCGCATGCAACCACGCATGCCGACCCGACTTACGTTGTCGATGGCGTGGTGCACTACTGCGTGGCGAACATGCCGGGCGCAGTGGCGCGCACCTCCACCTTCGCGCTGAACAACGTGACCCTGCCGTTCACCCTGGCACTGGCCGACAAGGGCTGGAAGCAGGCGCTGATCCAGGATGCTCACCTGCGCGAAGGCCTGAACGTGTGCGAAGGCAAAGTCACCTGCGAACCGGTGGCCGAAGCGCACGGCCTGCCTTACGTCAGTGCGGAAAGCGTGCTGGGCATGTAAGCCCCACGCAACGCTTGGACGACAAAGGGGACGGTCAACCGTCCCCTTTTTCATTGCTGCAGCGAAAGATACAACCCGTGCAGCTACTCGTGCTTCGTCGGCTTGCCCGCATCCACCTTGTGCAGCCACTTCAGCAAGCCATCGAAATACGCCTGCTGGTCGTCGTACATCGCCATGTGGCTGCCGTTGGGCAGGTACAGGTACTCGCCGTTCGGGAACTGCCCGCTCATCATCTGCATGTACTTCGGATCCATGGTGTCGTGCTGCGCGCCGATCACCAGCGTGGGCACCGCGATCTTCCTGAGATCGTTGGTGCGATCCCAGTCCACCAGGATGCCGCTGGCGCCCATCTCGCTGGGGCCCTGCATCGGCACATAGACTTTCTTGTTGAGGTGGCGGACCAGCGAACGCACGACCGGCTCCGGCCATTCCGCCGCCGGCCGGCGCAAGGCGTGCGCCTCGTAGAACGGCAACAGCAATTCCTCGTAACGCGGTTCGTCGTATTTCTTCGCCGCTTCGAGCGCCAGGATTTCCTTCAGCGCCGCCGGATCCATTTGCGGCATCAGCACGTCGTGGGCGTAGCGGTTGTAGGCCGGGATGCTGGACATCATGTTGGAGACGACCAGGCACTTGAGGTGCTGCGGGTATTTCAGCGCGTATTCGATGGCGAGGATGCCGCCCCAGGAATGGCCGAGCACGCAGAAGTCGTCGCGATCCAACCCCAGCGCCTGCCGCACCTGCTCCACTTCGTTGACGTAGTGGTCGATGCTCAGGAACGGAGTCATGTCCTCCGGCTGGTCGCTGTAGTACGAACCCAGCTGGTCGTAGTAGTAGTACTCCACGCCAGCCGCCGGCAGGAAACTGTCGAAGGCCTCGAAGTACTCGTGGGTGGCGCCCGGCCCACCGTGCAGCAACAGCAGCTTGAGCGTGGGGTTGTTGCCGACGCGTTTCGTCCACACCCGAAAATCGCCGTGCGGCGTGTGGATCGGGATCATCCGCACGCCACCGGACCAGGCATCGGGCTGCTTGGTGTTGTCGTGATAGGACTGCAGCGTGGGCGGCTCTGCCGCGAATGCAGAAATGGCCAATGCCGTCAGCAGCAGGGTGGCGAATATCGCGCGCATGGGTAGCAACTCCGATCCTGGCGTCGCGTCGCAGCTTATACCCGCATCGCAGCGCAGCACCGGTGCCTGGCGCTCAAGCCTTTTTCACGAACTCGGACTTCAGGCCCATCTGGCCGATGCCGTCGACCTTGCAATCGATGTCGTGGTCGCCATCGACCAGGCGGATGTTGCGCACCTTGGTGCCCACCTTCACCACCAGCGAGGAACCCTTGAGCTTGAGGTCCTTGATCACCGTAACGGTATCGCCGTCCTGCAGCAGGTTGCCCACCGCATCGCGCACCACTTTCGCCTCGTCGACGGCCTCTGCCTGCTGCAGCGCCCATTCATGCCCGCATTCCGGGCAGACCAGTAGCGCGCCGTCTTCGTAGGTGTAGGCGGAGCTGCATTGCGGGCAAGGGGGAAACGTGGTCATTGCGATGCCGTGTCGATGCGCGAAACGGCGATTTTACGCGCTGGTTGCGTGCGACATGCGTCGCAGGGTCATGCCAGGTGCAACGCGCCGCCCTTGTGCGCGGCGACGTGCTCCGTGCGGTCGCTCTTGATCGAGTACTGCGGATCATCCGGGCTGGCGTGGTGGGTGTAACCCTTGTAGTCGAAGTCGCTGGTATGGATGGCGATGATCGTGCCCGAGACCCAGCCAGCCTCCGAGTTCCAGCGCACGTGGTCGCCGATCTTGAAACGCTCAGTCATCGCCCTCTCCCTTGTCGCCGTGCAACAGCACCTCGCGCAACACCACGGCCTGGTTCTGCGCCTGGTCGCGCGCGCCATAGACCAGCGTCACCACGCGCGTCTTCGCCAACGCGCGAAGTTGCGCCAGTGCAGGCCCATGCTGGCGCAATTCGACCCGATAACGCGCCTCGAACTCCGACCATCGCGCAGGTTCGTGGTGGAACCACTGGCGCAGTTCGGTACTGGGCGCGAGATCCTTCATCCAGTCGTCCAGCGCGGCCTTCTGCTTGCTCACGCCGCGCGGCCACAGGCGATCCACCAGGATGCGCACGCCATCGGAAGACTCGGCCGCTACGTAGGCGCGTTTCAGCAGAACGTGGGAGGCAGGAATCGCGGGAGTCGACATCGCGCAAGAACAGGAACATGCGGGCGTAGGCGCAAACGTTACGCCAACCGGCTGGCTTCCACCACGCTGACGCCATTCGGCGGATCCAGCGCGGCATCGACCAGCGCATCGGCGATACGTTGCGCACGGCTGGGACGCCATTGCATCGGCAGCAATGGGCGCAGCAAGCGCGAGACCGCCAACATGCGCGCTTCGCCCGGGCGCGAGGTGCCGCGCTCACCGTCGATCACGCCGGGACGCACCAGCACCAGCGACGGATAGCCCAACGCGATCAACGCATCCTCCAGTTCGCCCTTGACCCGGTTGTAGAAGATCTTCGATCGCGCGTTCGCGCCCATCGCCGAGTTCAGCGCATAGGTCTGCGCGCCATGCCGGCGCGCGAGTTGCGCCACCTGCAGGGGATAGCCGTAATCCACGCGCTTGAAGGCAGCTTGCGAGCCGGCATCGGCGATGGTGGTGCCCAGCGTGCAGATCACCGCGTCCACCGCCCACCAATCGGCGCTGCCCGGGAGCGCATCGAAATCGACCACCGGGTTGAACAGGCGCGGATGTTCGATGCCAAGCGACCTGCGCGTGGGCGCGACCACGCGGGTGACCTGCGGCGCGTCCAGCAAGCGCGGGAGCACCAATTTCCCGACCAGTCCGGTGGCACCGACATGCAGGATGTTCACGAAAGCTCCTCGGGCAGGCTACGAACGGCCACCAGGCCAAGCCGCATCAAAGTCCGTCCTGGAACTTGATCGAGGCGTGGCTACCATCGCAGAACGGCTTGTTCGACGAGGCCCCGCAACGGCACAGGGCCTGCCGGTTGCGGATCTCGTAGGAACGGCCGCTGGCGCTTTGCACGCGCACGCCGCCCTGCAAGGTCAGCGGGCCACTGCAGCCTTCGGCCGGATCCTCGATCAGGCCCAGCGCCACCGGCACCGCCGGCTCGATCGGCTGCTTCGTCTGCGCATCCCAGACCAGCAGGCGTCCGCCCGGGCAGTGATGGGCCATCTCCACCGCGAGCTCCGCGTGTTCCTTGCCGGGGATCTGCACCTCGTTCCAGATGCGCTGGCCGTTGTCGCAGAAACGGGCGAACGCGCAGTAGTCCTCGTTGTCGGTCAATGCCACCTGCGGGCCGTCGATTTCCTCCGAGCCCTGCAGCAGCGGCGCGAACGAGGCGGTCTCGGCCAGGTCCACGGCCGCCGTCTTGTGGCTGCCATCGCAATAAGGTTTGTGCCTGGAATGGCCGCAGCGGCACAGCATGCTGCCGTCCTTCACCGCGAACGCCTGCCCTTGGCGATAACTGCCGGAGTTGCCGGATGCGTTCTGGACGATGGTCTGCGTGTGCAGCGGCGGCGCGCCATGCACCACGTAGGGGCCGTCTGCGGTCACGTCGATCCAGATGTCGGGATCGGACTGGGTGGTGCCGATTTGCACGTTGTCGCGGGTTCCGCTCATGCAAGCCTCCGATGCGTCGAACAAACAAGCCGATGAAGCCGTTCCCGCACGCTAGCGCGCACCGCCCCGGCGGGCAACCGGACGTTTCGTCTGCGGCGCGAGCCGCCCTGTCGTCGGTTTATTGGAGATGGGCGAAAACACCCGTGGGGGCGCCGCCGAACAACGCCAGCGTGCCTGCACCGACCACCGCCAGCAGGAAGAAACCACCGGCCATCGCCACATGCGCCAACAGCTGGTTGGTGTCGCTCTTGTGCGCGGCATAGCCGGTCACCAGGCACCACAGGCCAAGCAGCACGCCCACGATGCGCACCGGATATCCCAGCACCACCGCGATGCCGCCGACCAGTTCGCAAAACCCGACCAGGTAAGCCAGGAACTTGGCATCCGGCAGGCCAAGCCCGGCCAGTACCGGCACCAGCTTGGCCTCGCCACCGCGCAGCTTCATCACGCCCCAGATGATGAAAGGCACGCCCAGGAACAGGCGCGCGACCAGCAAGGCTTCCTCGTGCATCGACATTCTCCCCGTGCGGAATCGCTCATTCGTGATGCCTGCGATCCGGCGGATGAAGGCGTCGCAGCCAGCAGGCCATGGCAATTTACACCCGCGCCGGACACCGATGAACCGGGCCGGGCAACCTGAATATTCGCCGTTCGCAACGGCTTCGCCTGTCGGGCGGAAAGGATTTTTATCCCTTTTCGAGCCCGCGTTCATCAAAATTAAGGTAGGGTGCGAGCACTGTTCAAAGCGGGATCACGGTACATCGTGGCTCCGATGCGGTAGATCAGCAGGTTCCAGGGCCGGAAACGGCCTGTCCAGACGATCCGCTCCATCGCTTCGCGTTACCCCTTGCTCGATACAGTCCCGGCACCGCGTTTTGCGGGCCAGGTTCATTCAACTGTTCCAAGGAGTAACACCATGTCTGATCGTCAAACCGGTACCGTCAAGTGGTTCAACGACGCCAAGGGCTTCGGCTTCATCACCCCGGAAAGCGGCGCTGACCTGTTCGTCCACTTCCGTTCCATCCAGGGCAGCGGCTTCAAGTCCCTGCAGGAAGGCCAGAAGGTTTCGTTCAAGGTTGCGCAGGGCCAGAAGGGCCTGCAGGCCGAAGAAGTGCAGGCCGAGTAAGTTCTACTCGCTGCTTGCGCCGCGAACGCGGCAACAAAAAACCCCGTGCGGAAACGCGCGGGGTTTTTGTTTGGGTGATCGATTAGCGACAGGCTCCCTGCCGGCCCATCACCACGGCAACGCTTGGTCGAGGTGGAAGTAACCGCCATTCGGGCCATCGGCATCGATCAGCGCCAGGCGGACGCTGGTGCGCGCGCCATCGGCAACGTCCAGGTCGCCTTCGCCGGCGTTCATGTCGGTCTTCACGTAGCCGGGATGGATCGTGTTGACCTTGATCGCGCTGTCGCGCAACTCGTAGGCCAGGTGCACGGTCCATGCATTCACCGCGGTCTTGGACACGTCGTACGCGGGCACCTTGAAGTGGTAGATCGGCGACGCCGGATCGGCATGCAGCGCCATCGAGCCCAGCGCACTGGACACGTTGACGATGCGCCCGGCCTGCGACTTATGCAGCAGCGGCAGGAACGCCTTGGTCACCGCGACCACGCCGAACAAGTTGGTATCGAAGGTGGTGCGCCAGGTGTCCATGCCTTGTCCGGACACGCCCTTGGAGATGTCGTCGATCATGATGCCGGCGTTGTTGACCAGGATGTCCAGCCGGCCGAAGCGCTCGCCGATGGCCTTGGCCGCCGCATCGATGCTGGCCGCATCGTTGACGTCCAGCGCGATCGACTCCACCGGCAGGCCTTGCGCCTGCAACGGCGTCGCGGCCGCCTCTGCCTTGCCGGCATCGCGCCCGGCCAAGACCACGCGCACGCCGGCCTCGGCCAATTGGCGCACCGTTTCGGTGCCGATGCCACGGGTTGCGCCGGTCACCAGCGCGATCTTTTCGTTGTTGTTCATGACGTGCTCCTTGCGAGCGGGATTGAATCTTGTCGCCATGACATGGGGATACCCGCGCCGCGCTCAATCCGCACGTCGCTCCACGCATGGAACGGTGCAATCCATGCGGATGGGACACTGACTGGGAACGATCAGGGCATTTCCGCCCGGCTTGCGCGCCAGCTGGATGGCTGGCGAAAAACCCTCAGAACGGCACGCCGTCGAGCCGGCCCATCTTGCCGTCGATGAAATCCTGTTGCGCCTGCCGCGCGTGTTGCGGCGTGTCCATCACGAAGGGGCCGGCGAACACCAGTTCGCCTTCGACCGGATCGCCGCCCACCAGCGCGATGCTGGCCGCCTGCCCTTCCGCCGCCTGCAGCGTGATCCCGGTGCCGGGGCCGAAGGTGGCCAACGTACCCGGGCCAAGCGCTTCATCCTCGGGGCCTTGCATCTCGCCTTCCAGCACGTAGAAGCCAAGCTGCTTGGCATCGATGTCCAACGCGATGCCCGCGCCGGGTTGCAGGCGCACATGCGCGAACACCGTGTGCGTGGCATTGCGCATGGGGCCGGTGGTGCCGTTGACCGTGCCTGCGATGACGCGGACGGTGGCGCCCGGCAGGTCGAGTTCGGGGATATCGGCGGCGCGGAACGAGGCGTAATCCGGATCCGCGAATTTCATCGCAGGCGGCAAACTCGTCCACAGCTGCAGGCCGTGGCGACCTCCGTCCGGTTGCTCCGCATGCAGCATGCCGCGCCCGGCGCGGATCCACTGCGCATCGCCCGGGCCGAGGCGATCGCGGAAGCCGACGCTGTCGCGGTGCTCCACGCTGCCATCCAGCAGATAGCTGATCACCTCGATGCCGGCATGCGGATGCGGCTTGTCGCCGATGCCACGCCGGCTATGGTGGCGGTAATGATCCAGGAACACGAACGGCCCCAGCGACTCTTGCCCATCCATCGGCAAGGCGCGGAACAACCGCATGTCGCCATCGTCGATGACGCGATCCGATGCCACGATTGTTTCGATCCTGCGCTGGCTCACGGCATGCTCCTGCGGGATGGCACTGCGGCCCAGAAGTATTACGCCGGAATCAGACGCCCAGCAATTCGACGTCGAACTTCAGCGTGGCATTCGGCGGAATCACGCCACCCGCGCCGCGTGCGCCGTAGCCCAGGTTGGCCGGGATGATCAGCGTGCGCTGGCCGCCTACCTTCATGCCCTGCACGCCTTCGTCCCAGCCCTTGATGACCATGCCGCCACCGAGCGGGAAGATGAAGGGTTCGCCGCGATCCTTGCTGGAATCGAACTTGCCGCCCTGCTCGCCGTTCTCGTACAGCCAGCCGGTGTAATGCACGACGACATTGCGGCCGGGCTGGGCTTCGGCGCCGGTGCCGATGACGGTGTCTTCGTACTGCAGGCCGGAGGCGGTGGTGGTGAAGGGCATGGGAGGGTCCTTGTGGCTTGGTTATCGTGACTGCAGTTTAGCGGCTGCGCCGTTCGGGCCACGAAAACGACGAAAAGCGAAAAAGAAAAACGAAAGGCGGGACATGCCCGCCTTTCAAGGAAGTGAACCTGACCCCGTTCTGGTTCTGCAACACGCTTCGAGCGCGATTCGGGATCGCTGGAGCCGAAGCCCGACAAGGGAACAACGGAAAGGGCGAGACATGTCCGCCTTTCAAGAAGTGAACCTGACCTCGTTTCGGTCCCTTCTTTCAGAAACGCGAAAGGCGACACAAGGCCGCCTTTGGATTCGAAACAAAAATTGTCCCTGACACCTTTTTCCGGACGGCGCCCATGAACGTGCCGCTGTCGACTTTCAACGTGCGAAAAGGGTCAGAGAACATTTCCTGCGCCAACAAAAATTGTCCCTGACACCTTTTTCCTGCGCGAACACTCACATCGTGTCGCGTTTCAAACGGAAATGTTCTCTGACCCCTTTTCGGGAAGTGAACCTGACCCCGTTTTGGTTGTTGCCGTTTTGCCCCGTTCTTTAACCAACGCCAAGATCCTTAATAAGCTCATCAAGCCCAAGGAACCGATCCTTTAGCTGGACAAAGAGGGTCTTTGCCATCTCGCCCTCAACGGAAACACTCACTGCATCAGGTTGATTCTGGCTTCGCTCAAATATCGTCTTAAGCGTCAGAAGGTCTCGCCTCCATCGAGGATACGCATAGAAAACGTACTCCTCCTCATCCGGATACCTAACTACCGAGAAGCAACGATTACGAAACTTGAAGTAATACTCTTCATCCCCAGACGGAAGAATTTCATCGATCTCATCCATCCGATCGATTACTGCCTTCAAGACAATTTGAGCCTTATCTTCCATTGGTCACCTCACCCGCAATATCAATCAGACCATTTATTCGACTGTTCTCAAGCACGCCTTCGACCTGATGAACCAGCTTTGCTTTTATTCCTTCGTTCAAGACGCCGTTGCGCTCGGCTATTTCTTCGACTGCCAATTGCACATCCTTCAACTCCGGTGCAATTACCAGCAAAGGAAGCAACTGCCCGTTCAGCTTTGAAAACAATGTGCGCAGCCTTGTCGAGCTCTTTGTGAATTTTTCTTGATCGATTAGCGACAGCGTTTCTCGAACTTTTGAAAACCGCTCTGTTAAGTGATGAGCAATCAAGGCTCTCACTATGGATGGGAACTTCTTTTTATATTTGAAAATGCCATAGAGAGTGATCGACGCTATGACTATGGTGAGCAAGTCAGCCATTGTCTGCGCCGTTGACGGCACCCATCTATTCAACCACCAGTAGATTTGCTCCAACATTTGAGAGTCGTCCAATGGAGCAATCAGATCTCTTTTACCCGCACTTGCTATACCCACAATTCAAACACGTCGCACACCCGTCCATCAGCACGAGCGCCTTGGTCGAACACTTGTGGCACATCGTCGCCGTGGGCGGGAAGGTGGCGCCATCGCCGGTCACTTCGATGTCTTCGGGATGCCCGGCGGCGCTGCTCATCGCACCGCCCATTTCCCCGGCGCTGCCTACATCACTGTTTTTTTTTGAGCGCTGCTCGTAGGCGCGGCGCTTCTCCGCGATCAGCGCGCGCTGGTGCTCGCTCATCTCCGGGTCGTGCATCATGCCGATCGACTTCAGGTGGTCCTCGATGATCATGCCGAGTTCGGCCACCAGGCTGGGCATGTACACGCCGCCGGCCTTGAAGTAGCCGCCCTTCGGATCGAACACGGCTTTCATTTCCTCGACCAGGAAGGTCACGTCGCCGCCCTTGCGGAACACGGCGGACATGATGCGGGTCAGGGCGACGATCCACTGGAAGTGGTCCATCGACTTGGAGTTGATGAAGACCTCGAACGGGCGGCGGTGTTCGTGGTCGGTGCCGGCGTTGAGCACGATGTCGTTGATGGTCACGTACATGGCGTGTTCCACCAGCGGGCTCTTGATCTTGTAGGTGGAGCCGATCAGCACTTCCGGGCGCTCGATGCGCTCGTGCATCTGGATCACGTCGGCCACGGGCAGTTCGGCCTCGGCCTGGGCGCGGCTGATGGAATCCGCCTTGACCGCTGCTTCCTTCGCCTTGTCCTCGGGGGTGACGACGGCGTAGCCCTTGATTTTCTTTTCGATCCTGACGGCCATGTGCGTTCCGGTTGCTGTGCTGTGTTGTTGTTCTGGAATTCGTTGCTGTATCCACCCGCCCGGCGCATGCACCGGGCGGGCGTGGTGCTTACTTCTTCTTCGCGGCTTTCTTCACTGCCTTCTTAACGGCTTTCTTCGGCGCGGCCTTCTTCACCGCTTTCTTCGCGGCTTTCTTCGGCGCGGCTTTCTTCGGCGCAGCCTTCTTGGCAACGGCCTTCTTCACTGCCTTCTTGGCCTTGGCGACGTCTTTCTTCACCACCTTCTTCGCCTTGGCCAGGTCGGCCTTGGCGGTCTTCTTGGCGGCACCCACGGCCTTCTTGGCCTTGGCCACGTCCTTCTTCACCGCCTTCTTGGCGGCTGCCTTCTTGCCGGCCACCTTCTTCTTCAGGCTGGCGACTTCCTTCTTGGCATCGGCGCTGGCGGTGGCCAGTTTCTTCTTCGCCTTGGCCACGGTCTTGCCGACCGCTTTCTTCGCACTGGCAACCTTGGACTTCACCGACTTCTCGGCGGACTTGGCGGCCTTCTTCGCCTTCTTGACGGTGGCGCTGGCGGTGCTGGCCACGGCATCGCCGATTTCCGCGGCTTTTTCCTTCACGCTTTCTGCGGCGTCGGACAGCGTCGCCGTCACTCCATTTCCGTTGCTCATATGCCCCTCCTCGGATGGGCGTGGGTGGGTGGGTACAACAGCGCGATCCTATACCCGCAAGCGGCGTGCGTGCAGCATGGCGAACGTCGATTCACGTTCAGTCCGCGGCGCGCGCGCCGGCGCGATCAGAACTTGCCGTAATACCCTTCCTTCAAGGCATCGAACAGGTTGGCCGCGGTGTGCAGTTCGCCGTCGTATTCGATCTGTTCGTTGCCCTTGACCTCCACCACCTGGCCATCTTCCAGTTCGAAGCGGTAGGTGGTGTTCTCGAGATCCGCTTCCTTGACCAGCACGCCCTGGAAGGCGGCCGGGTTGAAGCGGAAGGTGGTGCAGCCCTTCAAGCCCTTTTCATGGGCGTAGCGATAGATGTCCTTGAAGTCCTCGTACGGGTAATCCGTGGGGACGTTCGCGGTCTTGGAGATCGAGGAATCCACCCACTTCTGCGCGGCGGCCTGCACGTCCACGTGTTCCTTCGGCGTGATGTCGTCGGCGCTGATGAAGTAGTCCGGCAGCTTGGCGGCGGCGTCCTCGGCGAAGGGCATCGCCTTCGGATTCACCAGTTCACGGTAGGCCAGCAGCTCGAACGACCAGACGTCGACCTTTTCCTTCGACTTCTTGCCTTCGCGGATCACGTTGCGGCTGTAGTGGTGGGCGAAGCTGGGCTCGATGCCGTTGCTGGCGTTGTTGGCCAGGCTCAGGCTGATCGTGCCGGTGGGCGCGATCGAGCTGTGGTGGGTGAAGCGGGCGCCGACTTCGGCCAGTTCCTCCACCAGTTCCGGCGCCACTTCGGCCACGCGCTGCATGTAGCGCGAATACCTGGCGTGCAGGGTCTTGCCTTCGATGTCCTGGCCGATCTTCCAGCCGTCGCGCACCATTTCCGGGCGCTGGCGCAGCATCGCCGCGGTGACGGTGAAGCGCTCGTCCATGATCGGCGCGGCGCCCTTTTCCTTCGCCAGGGCCAGGCCCATTTCCCAACCGGCCACCGCCATGTCGCGGGCGATGCGGTCGGTGAACTCGCAGGATTCCGCGCTGCCGTACTTCATCTGCAGCATGGTCATGGTGCTGCCAAGGCCCAGGAAGCCCATGCCGTGGCGGCGCTTGCGCATGATCTCGTCGCGCTGCTGCTGCAGCGGCAGGCCGTTCACTTCGACCACGTTGTCCAGCATGCGGGTGAACACGCGGACGACTTCCTTGTATTCCTCCCAGTCGAACGTGGCCTTGTCGGTGAAGGGATGCTTGACGAACTTGGTCAGGTTGACCGAACCCAGCAGGCAGGCGCCGTACGGCGGCAGCGGTTGCTCGCCGCAGGGATTGGTGGCGCGGATGTTCTCGCACCACCAGTTGTTGTTCATCTCGTTGACCTTGTCGATCAGGATGAAACCCGGTTCGGCGTAGTCGTACGTCGAGACCATGATCATGTCCCACAGGTGCCGCGCGCGGATGTGGCCGTAGATGCGGCAGGCGACCAGGCCATCGTCGCGGGTCACGTAGTTCTTGTGGGTGGGCCATTCGCGCCAGACCACCTGTTCCGGGTTGCCGACGTCGACGTCGTCGGCTTCCTTGACGTTCACCGGGAACACCAGCGGCCAGTCGGCGTCGGTCTTGACCGCATCCATGAAGCCGTCGGTGATCAGCAGGCTGAGGTTGAACTGGCGCAGGCGGCCGTCTTCGCGCTTGGCGCGGATGAAGTCCTTCACGTCCGGGTGCGACACGTCGAAGGTGCCCATCTGCGCGCCGCGGCGGCCACCGGCCGAGCTCACGGTGAAACACATCTTGTCGTAGATATCCATGAAGGACATCGGGCCGCTGGTGTAGGCACCGGCGCCGGCGACGAACGCGCCGCGCGGGCGCAGCGTGGAAAATTCATAGCCGATGCCGCAGCCGGCTTTCAGGGTCAGGCCGGCCTCGTGGACCTTGTCGAGGATGCCGTCCATCGAATCCTCGATGGTGCCGGACACGGTGCAGTTGATCGTGCTGGTGGCGGGCTTGTGTTCCAGCGCGCCGGCATTGGAGGTGATGCGGCCGGCGGGAATGGCCCCGCGGCGCAGCGCCCAGGTGAAGCGTTCCACCCAGTACTGCTGCAGTTCGGTGGTGGGTTCGGCTTCGGCCAGGGCCTTGGCGACGCGCTGGTAGGTGCCGTCGATATCGGCATCCAGCGCCTCGCCCTGCTTGGTCTTCAGGCGGTACTTCTTGTCCCAGATATCGGTCGATGCCGGCTGCATCGGAATGTCCTGCTTTGCGTCCGTGGCCACCGCTTCCAACCTCACCGTGCTCATGCCTGATCCTGCTCCTGTCCGTGTGGTATCGCGGCAATGCAATGCCGCATCCGTGTTGTCTGGTTTCGCCATCGCGGAGGCGACGACGGGGCCCCGCGCCGGTGGCGCGCTGCCGATTTGTCCTGTTTATGCCGCTTCTTCCATCCTGCGCCGCTCCCCAACGGACGCCGATCTTCCTGAACCGTGAGACACAAGGCTTGGGCCTGTTTCACGACTTCAACCACAAGATGTAGTGGAAGCGCGGGAAATGACCTTAGCGAGGCCCCGGGGCGGAGTCAACGGAAAAATTACCTGAAGGTCACGTTCGTCCTGTGTTCCACAGGGCAGAGCGCGACGCCATCGCGGTTCCACGGGATTTGCGGATTTCGTGGTGGCCAAGCTGAATGCGCCGGCCGGCGCTGGTACCGGCCGAATTCGTTTTGCGGCGCAGCAAGCCCGCCCCGGCAACGCCCGTTTGCCGGCCTTCAGCCGGGATTGCAGGATCCACGTCAAACTGAATGCATTCCTGGCCGTCCCCACCCATGCCGATGAAGACCGCTACCAAGACCTTGCTCGCCCTGACCGCTGCCGCCGCGTTCGGCGGTTTTGCCGCCACCTCGCTGAATTTGCTGGTCGAACAGCCGGCTTCCGCGGCACCGGCTGGTGGTACCGCCGCCACCGTGCCCGCCGCCGGCGCATTGCCGAACGTGGTCAACGGCACGCCGATGCCATCGCTGGCACCGATGCTCAAGCGCGTGTTGCCGGCCGTGGTCAGCGTCAACACCAAGCAGCGGGTGCGGGTCAACACGCCGTTCGGCGACGACCCGGTGTTCCGCCGCATGTTCGGCATCCCGCAGGAGCGCATCGCGCAGTCGCTGGGTTCGGGCGTGATCGTGGATGCGGCACGCGGGTTGGTGCTGACCAACAACCACGTGGTGGAGGATGCGGACGAAGTCTCCGTTACCTTGGCCGACGGCCGCACGCTGAAGGCCGAATTCGTCGGCAACGATGCGGATACCGACATCGCGCTGATGCGCATTCCCGCGCAGAACCTGACCGCGATCCCGATCGCAAACAGCGACCAGCTGCAGATCGGCGATTTCGTGGTGGCGGTGGGCAATCCGTTCGGCGTGGGGCAGACCGTCACCAGCGGCATCGTCTCCGCGGTGGGCCGCAACAACCTGCCCGGCGCCGGCTTCCAGAATTTCATCCAGACCGATGCGTCGATCAACCCCGGCAATTCCGGCGGCGCGCTGCTCAACCTCAATGGCGAGCTGATCGGCATCAACACCGCCAGCTTCAATCCGCGCGGTTCGATGGCCGGCAATATCGGCCTGGGCTTCGCCATTCCGTCCAACCTGGCCAACAACATCAAGGACCAGTTGCTGGCCGGCGGCGTGGTCAAGCGCGGCACCCTGGGCATCGACACCCAGGACGTGGATGCGCGCATCGCCCAGGGCCTGGGCCTGGCCGAACCGCGTGGCGCGGTGGTGACCCGCGTCTATCCGGGTTCTGCCGCCGCGGCCGCAGGCCTGAAGGTCGGCGACGTGATCCTGGCCGCCAATGGCGGGCAGATCGCCGATGCCGAAGCACTGCGTAACTTCCAGGGGCTGCAGGCGGCGAATGCGCGGGTGACGCTGGACGTGCGTCGCGATGGCAAGCCGCTGCAACTCAGCACCGGCCTGCGCGAGGCACCGAAAGCCCTGCCCGGCAGCCAGCTGGACGAACGCATGGCGGGCGCCAGCTTCGCCGAACTGCCGGAAACGCTACGCCGCCAGGGCCTGTCCGGCGTGCTGGTCGAAGACGTGGCGCGCGGCAGCCGCGCGGCGCAGAACCAGTTGCAGAAAGGCGACGTGATCCTGGCCGCGAGCAGCGGCGAGTTCACCGACCTGGGTGGCTTCCGCGCCTCCTTCGCCAGCGAGCCGCAGCAGTTGGTGCTGCGCGTGCTGCGCGGCCGCAACAGTGGCCAATTGCAGATGCGTTGAGCATTGCATTCAGGCGACACCTTCGCGCCGTGACAGGCGCATCACGCGGACATTGCGAAACTGCAGGTTCCGCCCACGTTCGAGGATCCGCGATGAGCACCAATACCGATGCGTTGAAGACCAACCTGGGCGAAGCCGGCAGCCACCTCAAGCAGGCGGCGGTGGCGGCGGGCGATGCGCTGAAAGGCGCGGCGAGCGCCGCCGGTGGCGAAATGAAGCTGGGCAAGGCGCAGATGAAATCCGAACTGGCCGATGGCGCGTTGGCCGGCCTGACCGCCGCCGAACATCTTGGCAGCGCCACCGGCGAGCAAGTCGACGTGCTGATGGAAAAAGGCCGCGACCTGATCGACAGCGCCGCAGAACTGATCCGCGAGCGTCCGCTGGCGGCGTTCGGTGCCGCCTTCGCCGCCGGCTGGATCATCAGCAAGCTCGGCCGCAGCGACAAGTAAGCCGCATCGATGCAGACCGGCGAGGACGCCCCGCAAGCGGAACCGTCGGCGCATGCCGAACAGGGGCCTGCGCAGGCCGCGCCCGGCATCGAAGACGCGCTGCATCAGCTCGGCGCGGAAAGTCGCGCCGGCCTGAAGGCTGCAAGCGATGCCGCCAAGGCGCTGCGCATCCTGGTCGCCGCGGATATCTCGCTGGCGCGTAGTGCCTTCGGGCGCGCGTTGGCGCTGACGGGCGTCGCCATCGCATTCGGCGCGTCCAGTTGGCTGCTGCTGATGGCGGCGATGATCGCGGCGATGCAATCGGCCGGCCTGTCCTGGTTGGTGTCGCTGCTGATCGCCGCCCTGCTCAGCATCGCGATCACCGTGGGTGCCGGCATCGGTGCGATGCGCTATTTCGAGCACACCCGGCTGAAGGCCACGCGCCGGCAGTTCGCGCGGCTGGGTTTCGGCGAACTGGCCGACCTGATGCCGGATACCGACAGCCCAGTCTCCAGTGCCGAGGCAGCGCAACGCCTGGCCGAAGCCGAGGCTGAAGCCGGCACGCCGATTAAGAAAGGGCTGGGCGTGAACGTCACCCCGCCATGAGCGCGCCAGCCATGACGACATCCGCGACGAGGGCCACCCGATGAGCTTCGATGCGCTGATCACCAAGGTGCAGCAGGCGGAGGCCGCGCTGGAATCGCGCGAGCGCCGCACCGGCGAACAATGGCAGCAGTTGAAGACCACCTGGCGCAGCAGCTGGACCCCGGGACGGATCGTGATCGCCGGGCTTGCCGCCGGCTTCATGGTGGGTCGCGCGCGACCATTGCGCGCAGCGGCCAATGGAGGCGGCGTCTTGCAGATGCTGAGCGCGCTGTCCGGCCTGATCGCCAGTGGCAGTGCACAGGTGGCCGCGGAAGAAGCTGGCGACGCTGCCGATGCCGCGCAAACCGTTGCAACAACATCCACCGACATCCACCAGGACGCCGCATGAACACACCGGACGGGGCGGCGGATCCGCAGCAGCAAGTGGCGGCCGCGGAAACGGAAACACCGCCTCGCCCGCGTGCATCCACCGCGTTGATCGTGCTGGCCGTGCTCGCCGTCGGCTACACGCTGTGGGCCACGCAAGACCTGATCCTGCCGGTGTTGCTGGCGATGTTCTTCGCCCTGATCGGCAACCCGATCATCCGCCTGCTGCAGCGGATGCGGATCCCGCGTTTCATCGGCGCACTCGCCGTGCTGTGCAGCGGTATCGCCCTGGTCGTCCTGCTCGGCCAGCAACTGGTGCAGCCGGCCGGCGAATGGATCCGCGAAGCGCCGCGCGAATTGCGCAACCTCACGCCCAAGCTGCAGAAACTGACCAAGCCGGTGCAGGAGGCGAACAAGGCCGCCGAGAACATCGCCCGCGCCGCAGGTGGTGAAACCGGCAGCAAGCCGGTGCAGGTGGTCAAGACCGAGGTCAACGATCCGTACAAGTCGCTGACCGCGACGCCGATGATGGTGGCCTCGGTGCTGGCGGTGGTGTTGCTGACCTTCTTCTTCATGGTCTACGGGCAGGATTTGCAGCGCAACGCGATCGCGCTATTGCCCGACCGGCAGAAGAAACGGGTCACGGTGGAGATCCTGCACGCGATCGAAACCGAGGTCAGCCGCTACGTGCTGACCATCAGCGTGATCAATGCGGTGGTCGGCCTGGTGTTCGCCGCCTGCCTGTATTTCTTCCTCGGCCTGCCGCTGGACGAAGCCCTGCTGTGGGGCACGATGGCGGCGATCCTCAATTTCGCGCCTTACGTGGGCCCGTTGATCGGCATCGTGGCGATGCTGTTGATGGGCTTCTCAAGTTACGACGAACCCTTGCGCGCACTCGTGCCCGCGGCGATCTACTTGGGCCTGCACACGCTGGAAGGGCAGATCGTCACGCCCATCGTGCTGGGCAAGCGGATGGCGCTGTCGCCGCTGGTGCTGATCCTGGCGCTGATGGTGTTCGGCTGGTTGTGGGGCCTGGTTGGCCTGCTGCTGGCAGTGCCGCTGCTGGTCTGCGTGAAGATCGTGCTGACCAAGGTGGAAGGCCTGGACGGCTGGGCGAAACTGCTGGAATAAGACGCCGCCGCGGCCGCTAGAATGGACGGGTGAATTTCCCCGTCCGTGCCATCAGCCTCGACCTCGACGATACCCTGTGGCCCTTCGCGCCAATCGGCGTGCGCATCGAGCGCACCCTGCACGACTGGTTCGTCGAGCACAGCCCCGCCACCGCGGAGCGCTTCCCCATCGCCGAGATGCGCGCCCTGCGCGAACGCGTGTTCGAAGAGTTTCCGCAGCATGCGCATGACCTGGGCTTGCTGCGCCGGCTGACCATCGAACATGCCCTGCGCGAAAGCGGTAGCGACCCCGCATTGGCCAGCGCCGCGCATGCGATCTTCTTCCGCGAACGCAACCGCGTGGATTTCTACGAGGACGTGCCGGACGCGCTGCAACGCATCGCCGCGCGCCTGCCGATCGCCGCGCTGACCAACGGCAATGCGGACCTTACGGAAATCGGCATCGCCCCGCTGTTCCGTTTCCAGCTGGGCGCGCGCGAATACGGCGCGGGCAAGCCGGATCCCGGCATCTTCCTGGAAACCTGCCGCAGGCTGGATGTCGAACCGCAGCACGTGCTGCACGTGGGCGACCATCCGGAAATGGATGTCGCCGGCGCCGTCAACGCGGGCCTGCGCAGCTGCTGGATCGACCGCGGCGACCATGCCTGGCCACAAGGCCTGCCGCCAGCCGACCTGCACGTCACCACCCTCACCGCGCTGGCCGATTGGCTGGATGCCACGCAGACAACCGAGGAAGCCGCATGACCCTGCCCACCGGTTTCGCCACCACTGCCGATGCCGCATCGGCGCATCCCCTGCATATCGTCACCCGCGACGGCTACGCCGCATGGCGCGATGCGCAGCCTGCATCGGTGCAGGCATGGCTCACCGCGCAGCGCTTCGACGGCAGCGCCGGCAGCGCGCTGACATGGGCGGATGCCGAAGGCGCGATTGCGGGCGGGGTGATCGGCATCGGCGATGCACTGGATCCGTACTCCTATGCGCACGCGCCGAACGCCTTGCCGGGCGGCGACTGGACTCTCGCCAGCACGCTGGATGCCGACGCGCAGCACGCCCTGCAACTCGGCTGGGGCCTGGGCTGCTACCGCTTCGACCGCTACAAGGCGAACAAGCGCGCACCGGCGCGGCTGGTGGCCGACCGCTTCGATGCGGAAGTCTTCGACATCCTCGCCGCCTGCGTACGCGTGCGCGACCTAGTCAACACGCCTACCGAGCACATGGGCCCGGACGAACTGGAAGCCGCGGCGCGCGAAGTTGCATTGGCGCACGGCGCATCCATCACGGTCATCGCCGGCGATGAACTGCTGGCGCAGAACTATCCCGCGATCCATGCCGTCGGCCGCGCGTCGCATCGCGCGCCACGGATCATCGAACTGAGTTGGGGCGACGCATCGCATCCGCATGTCGCGATCTGCGGCAAGGGCGTCTGCTTCGACACCGGCGGCCTGGACATCAAGGGCGCCGTCGGCATGCGCAACATGAAGAAGGACATGGGCGGCGCGGCGCATGCACTGGCGCTGGCCGGACTGATCATGGCGCGCAAGCTGCCGCTGCGGATCACCCTGCTGATCGCCGCGGTGGAAAATTCCATCGGCCCGAATGCCTTCCGTCCCGGCGAAGTGATCGCCACCCGCAAGGGCGTCAGCATCGAGATCGACAATACCGATGCCGAAGGCCGCCTGGTGCTGTGCGATGCGCTGGCGCGTGCCTGCGAACTCAAGCCCGAATTGGTGTTGGACTTCGCCACCCTGACCGGCGCGGCGCGCATCGCGCTCGGCCCCGACCTGCCGGCGCTGTACGCAAACGACGACACGCTGGCGAACGACTGGCTATCCGCAGGCAATAACACCCGCGACCCGCTGTGGCGGATGCCGCTGTGGCGGCCGTACCTGCGCTACCTCACCAGCGGCATCGCCGACCTCGCCAACGGCAGCAGTTCCAGCATGGCCGGCAGCGTCACCGCGGCCTTGTTCCTGGAACGCTTCGTGCGCGAAGGCCAGACCTGGGGCCATGTCGATGTGTATTCGTGGAACGATGCCGACCGCCCCGGCAAACCCGCCGGCGGCGAAGCGCAGAGCTTGCGCGCGACGTACGCGATGTTGAAGGCGCGCAGCGGCTGATTCTTTCGATATGCGGGATGCATGGGGCGTGCCGTCGGCGTCATGACAGCGACTGTCGGCATGCTGTCGTTCCCATTTCCCATGGCGCTAGCAAGACTGGATAGCGGTGAAATCAGGGAATCAAAAATGCTCGTACAGAAACTCCGGCTCCAATATGGCTGGTCGCAGCAACAACTGGCTGAACTCAGCGGCCTGAGCGTACGCACGATCCAGCGCATCGAACGCGGGATGCCGGCAAGTACCGAAACCCTGAAATCACTGGCCTCGATCTTCGAGATCGACTTCAACCAACTTTCCAGTGAGCAGCCCGACATGAACAGCAACGATACCGCCAGAGGCCTGAAACACAGCCCCGAAGAAATGCTGGCCTTCGCGCATGTGCGCAAACTCAAGGCCTTCTACAAGCAGTTGATGACATATGTGGTCGTCATAGGCGCCATGGTCATCGCCAACATGTTCTACATGCCCCACGCATGGGCAGGCTGGAAGTATTTGCCGAATTGGTGGGTGGCATGGCCTGCACTCATCTGGGGCTTCAGCCTGCTGGTGTGGGCCTCTGCTTTGTTTGATGTATTACCGTTTCTCGGCCCCGACTGGGAAAAGCGCCAGGTCGAGAAACGCCTGGGCCGCCCGTTATGAATCTGCAGCAGGCACCTGCCTCATACAGGAAGGCAACACGAATCGGCTTGATATAGGCACTTACAGGGCGATGCCGAACCTGGACACCACGCGAGCCAGCCGGTGGACGGCACAGATACCGCTGTGGTCATCGATCAATCGATGACCAACGGCTTTGCAGTGGCAACCGTGGTCATCGCGACCTCCCCATTTGCCGGCATCACAACCAACCCTTCTGCCGCGCCAGCCGATACGCCTCGATCCGGTTGCCGACGCCGAGCTTGCCGATCGCGTCCGACAGGTAATTGCGCACGGTGCCTTGCGACAAATTGAGTTGCGACGCGATCTCGCCGGCGGACAGGCCTTCGCCGGCCAGACGCAGCGCCTGTCGTTCGCGGTCGTTGAGCGGATCGGCTTCGCCCCAGGCATCCACCGCGAGTTGCGGATCGATGGCGCGGCCACCGCGCTGCACCTTGCGCAGCGCTTCGGCCAGGTCTTCGGCCGGCGCATCCTTCAGCAGGTAGCCGCACACGCCGGCCTCCAGCGCGCGACGCAGGAAACCGGTGCGGGCGAAGGTGGTGACGATCACCACTTTCACCGGCAGCTCATGGCGCTGTATGCGTTGCGCCAGTTCCAAACCGGTCAGGCCGGGCATTTCGATATCGGTGACCAGCAGGTCGGGCTTGAGCCGTTGCACTTCGCGCCAGGCGCTTTCGCCATCGGCGGCACTGCCTACCACCTCGAGATCCGATTCCAGCCCGAGCAACGCGGACAGCGCGCCGCGCACCATCGCCTGGTCTTCGGCCAGCAGGATGCGGATCATGCGCGCGCACCTGCATTCGCCGTCGCGTCGAGCGCATCCGGCACCGCGCGCAATGGCGGAATGGGTTCGCGCCAGGCCAGCGGCACGCGCACCAGCACGCGGGTGCCGCCACCGCGCGGCGAGTCCACGCTGAGCGTGCCGCCCAACGCGCGCACGCGGTCGCGCATGCCGGCCAGCCCATTGCCGTCCGCATCCACGCCACCGCGGCCATCGTCGCCCACGCACAGCTGCACGGTCTTCGCTTCGCGCACGAATTCAATCCGCGCGCAGGATGCCTGCGCATGCCGGGCGATATTGGTCACCGCCTCGCGCAGCAGCAGCGCCAGGCCGCGTTCGACCTCCGGCGGCAGTTCCTGCGGCGGCGCGTCGTAGTCCAGGTGCACATGCGAGCTTTCCAGCATCAGCCGCGCCGAGGCCAGTTCCGCCGCGAGGTTCGACGAACGGATCCCGGTCACCGCGCTGCGCACTTCCGCCAGTGCCTCGCGCGCCACGCGCTCGGCCTCTTCCATGTGCAGGCGCGATGCCGGCGGATCGCGTTCGGCCAGCTTGCGCGCCAGTTCCAGCTTGAGGGTGATCAGCGACAGCGTATGCCCCAGCAGGTCATGCAGGTCGCGGCCGATGCGTTCGCGTTCGGCAGTGGCGGCCAGCCGCCGCACTTCGTCCTGCGACAGCCTGAGCGCCGCGTCCTTGTCCTGGTTGATCGCCTCGATCCGGGTGATCACGCCGATGGTCATGGTCATCGGCAACAGCCAGGCCAGTACCTGCCACGGGTAGTGCAGCCGCAGTCCCACGACCGCAAGCACCGCATTGAGCAGCAGCAGGATCGACAGATAGCGCTGCAGCGAATCGTTGCGCACCGCACCCAGCATCACGCAACCGAACACGAAATAGCTGAGCCCGGAGGGATACCACCGCATCAGCAGCAGGCACAACGCCACCATCCCGAGCGGATACCACCAGGCGCTTCGCGTCGGCGCAAACAGGGTCTTGGCGTACAGCAGCAGGAACAGCGGATACGACGCAAAGGTGAGCGCGAACCAACGCGCGTTGTACTCACCGCCGCCCATCAACGGGGTGATGAACAGCCAGATCGACCACAGCAGGTGGATCGCATGCGTCCAGGGCGAACGGCCCCTGCGCAAGTCCTGGGCCACCGCCGAATCGGCAGCCGGCTTGAACCAGCGCGCAAGCGGGCTGGCGATCATCGCGCGATGCCTGGGTCGAGATGCATGGCGATCATGCTACTGCAGCCGCCCGCGTCAACCGATGCGACGCAGGCGACGCACCGCCAACCACAGGCAAACAACGGTGAATGCGCACAGCACCACGGCATGCACCAGGTCGGAACCCGCATGCGGCATGCCCACCGCCGACAAGGCCAACTGATTCAGGTGATGGCTCGGCCACACCGGCGCGAGCTGTTGCAGGAACTTCGGCATGATCGACAGCGGGAACCACAGGCCGGACAGGAAGGCCATCGGCAGGTAGATCATGTTGACCAGGCCGGGCGCGCCCTGACCCTTGATGATCGTGCCCAGCAGGAAACCCAGCGCGCAGAACGGCAACACGCCGGCCACTTCCAGCGCGAACAAGCGCAGCACCTGTGATGCCGTCAGCGGCACATGGGCGACGAACAACGCCAGCGACAGCAACAGCGATGCGATCACCGCGGCCACCAGCATCGCCATCGCCATCTTGCCGACCAGGTAAGCGGCGGGCGGCATCGGCAGCGCACGCTTGAGGGTGAGCAGGCCGCCATCGCGTTCCAGCGCCAACGACACGCCAAAGCCGAACAGGCCCGGCGCCATCACCCCGAACGTCGAATACGCGGCCAGCATGTAACGCGCCTGTTGCCCACCACTGCCATGGCCCAGCAGCACGCCGAACATCAGGTAGAACACGGTGGGAAACAACAGGGTCGGCAGCAGGAAGCCGGGGCTGCGCAGGTAGCGCAGGATTTCGCTGCGCGCTTCCTGCAGGTAGGCGTTGAACAGGCGGGCGCGCGGCATCGTGTCGACGGCTTGGGCGATGGCGTTCATCAGGCGGCTTCCTGCAATGTGTTGTTCTCATCGGCGACGGCATCGTCGCGGGTGAGTTCGGTGAACGCTTCGGCAAGTCCCGCCGCGCGCACTTCAAGCGCGGACAGGCCGATGTCTTCCGCCAGCAGGCGGCGCACCAGCAGTTCCGCATGTTCGGTGGACAGGCACAGGCGCTCGCCGTCGATGCGCGCCTCGGCCACTTCGGGCCATGCCGCGACTTCGTCCAGCGACAAGCGCGTGGCGCACCACACGCGCTTGAATGCGATGCGCGCACGCAGGGCATCCACGCTGCCTTCGCTGATGATGCGGCCGCGCGCCATCACGCAGACGCGGTTGGCCAACGCTTCGGCTTCCTCCAGGTAATGCGTGGTCAGCACCACCGAATTGCCTTCGGCCACCAGGTGACGGATCGCCTGCCACAGCTTCTGCCGCGCCTCGATATCCATGCCCACGGTGGGCTCGTCCAGGAACAGCAGTTTCGGCCGCCCGCACAGGGCCAAGGCGAATTGCACGCGCCGCTGCTGGCCGCCGGACAACTTGCCGTACGGCCGCTGCAACAGATCTGTGATGCCGGCCAGTTCCGCGCTTTCCGCAACACTGCGCGGCGTGGGGTAATAACTCGCGGTCAGGCGGATCAATTCGCCCACGCGCAAGGTGGCCGGCAACTGCGCGTCCTGCAACATGACGCCGATGTGGCGACGCGCCTCGATCCGTTGCGGATCCATGCCGAATAAGGCCACCTCGCCGGCATCCGCGCGGATCAGCCCCAGCAGCAAGGCGATCGCGGTGGTCTTGCCGGCACCGTTCGGGCCGAGCAGCGCCAGCAGTTCGCCGCCGTGCAACGCCAAGTCGATGCCGTCCAGCGCCTGCACCTTGCCGTAGCGTTTGCGTACGCCCTGCAGCCGCGCCAGCGGCATGGTTGCGGTTTGCATCGATAACTCCCGTGAGGATCGTGCCGCCATCCTGCCGGCGTCGCGCGCGCCGCGGCATTCCCCACCGTCAGCGAAAACACATGACAAGCATCACGTGACGCCACCGGCGATGCCGCCTAGCCTGCGTGCAGCGGAATTGTCACGCCGAACGACCGCCCACGCAGTGTAAAGGAAACTTGACAACCCGATTCGCAGACGCGAAGGTGACTTCCGGCCACTGGCCAGCCCGCTTGCCGACCACCACACTGCGCGCACTTCGGATCGCATCGACCTCATGAACACCTCTGCCGACCTGCTCAAATCGTTGAAGATCGACCGCAGCGCGCCGCCGCCGCCGAGTTCCCGCAAGGGTTTGTGGATCGCGTTGGCGGTAGTCGCCACGCTGCTGGTGCTCGCCGTGGCCGGCTGGCTCCTGTTCGGCCGCGACAAGGGCATCGAAGTGCGCACCGCCGAAGTCGTCGCCATCGGCAATGGCGGCAGCGCCAGCGCGTCGGTGCTGGATGCCACCGGTTATGTCGTCGCACGGCGGATGGCCACGGTCAGCGCCAAGGTCACCGGCAAGGTGCGCGAGATCCTGATCGAGGAAGGCCAGCGCGTCGAAGCCGGGCAGGTGATCGCCACCCTGGATCCGATCGATGCCGAACAGCAGCGCGCCTTGTCCGCCTCGCAGTTGCAGGCGGCGCGTAGCCAGGCCGTTGGCGTGCAGGCGCAGCTGAAGGAAGCCGAGGCCAATGCCGCGCGATTGGGCGCGCTGGTCGGGCAGAAACTGATCTCGCGCGCGCAATTCGAGCAAGCCGTCGCCCAGCGCGATGCGCTGCGCGCGCAGCTCGCCGCCGCGCAGCGCAACGCACAAGTCGCCGCCGACAGCCTGCGCATTTCCGCGCAGGGCGTGGACAACACCATCGTGCGTGCGCCGTTCGCCGGCGTGGTGATCGCCAAGGCCGCGCAGCCCGGCGAAATCGTTTCGCCGTTCTCCGCCGGTGGCGGCTATACCCGCACCGGCATCGGCACCATCGTCGACATGGAGTCGCTGGAAGTGGAAGTCGAAGTCGGCGAAGCCTTCATCGGCCGGGTCAAGCCGGGCATGCCGACCGAGACCGTGCTCAATGCGTACCAGGACTGGAAGATTCCCGGCAAGGTAATCGCGATCATCCCCGCCGCCGACCGCGGCAAGGCCACGGTCAAGGTGCGGGTGGGGCTGGACGCCAAGGGCGACCCGCGCATCGTTCCCGACATGGGCGTGCGGGTGAGCTTCCTGGAAGAAGCCAAGCCGGCGCAGGCGGACGTGAAGCCCGGCGTGCTGGTGCCAGCCGCCGCCGTCGTCCAGCGCGACGACAAGGACGTGGCCTTCGTAATGAATGGCGAGACCGTGCAGCTGCGCGCACTCACGCTGGGCCGCAGCCTGGGCGACGACCGCGAAGTGTTGCAAGGCCTCAGTGGCGGCGACACCGTGGTGCTCGATCCGCCCGAACAACTCGCCGATGGTTCCCGCGTGCGCATCGCGCGTGAGGAATCGTCTTCCGACACGAACAACGAATAACGCAGCACGCAACCACGGAGCCGCCATGTCCACCCTCGTCAGCATCCGCAACCTACACAAGACCTACCAGCGTGGCCCGGAGAAGGTCGACGTGCTGCACGGCATCGACATCGACATCGAACAGGGCGATTTCGTCGCGCTGATGGGCCCCTCGGGTTCCGGCAAGACCACCTTGCTCAACCTGATCGGCGGGCTGGATTCGCCGACCTCGGGCAGCATCGAGATCGCCGGCCAGCGCATCGACGGCATGAAGTCCGGCCAGCTCTCGCAATGGCGCAGCAACCATGTCGGCTTCGTGTTCCAGTTCTACAACCTGATGCCGACCCTGACCGCGCAGAAAAACGTGGAGCTGCCGCTGCTGCTGACCAAGCTGTCCGCCGCGCAACGCAAGCGCAATGCGGAAATCGCGCTGGAACTGGTGGGCCTGAAGGAACGCGGCAAGCACCGCCCGGCGGAACTCTCCGGCGGCCAGCAGCAACGCGTGGCGATTGCCCGCGCCATCGTTTCCGATCCCACCCTGTTGATCTGCGACGAACCCACCGGCGACCTCGACCGCGCATCGGCGGAGGAAATCCTGACCCTGCTGCAGACGCTCAATCGCGAGCACGGCAAGACCATCGTGATGGTCACCCACGACCCCAAGGCCGCGGAGTACGCAACGCACACGCTGCACCTGGACAAGGGCAACCTGGTCGAACACACCGCGCACGCCGCCTGACGGAGCACGCAGATGAAATACCTGCACCTCATCTGGGCCGCGCTGTTCCGCAGCAAGACCCGCACCCTGCTCACCCTGCTGTCCGTGGTCGCCGCCTTCCTGCTGTTCGGCATGCTGGATTCGGTGCGGGTGGCGTTCAATTCCGGCGGCCAGGTGGCCGGTGCCGACCGCATGATCACCATGTCGCGGCTGTCGATCACGCAGATGCTGCCGTACAGCCTCACCGAGCAGATCCGCGCCGTGCCGGGCGTCAAGAAAGCCGCGTACGCGGCGTGGTTCGGCGGCATCTACCGCGACCCGAAGAACTTCTTCGCCAACTTCAGCGTCAGCCCGGATTACCTGGACCTGTATCCGGAATTCAAGCTGCCGGCAGCGCAGAAGCAGGCGTGGTTGGCCGATCAGCGCGGCGCCATCGTCGGCGAATCGCTGGCCAAGCGCTTCGGCTGGAAGGTGGGCGACACCATCCCGCTGCAAGCCACCATCTTCCCGACCAAGGGCAGCAACGACTGGCCGTTCACCCTGCGCGGCATCTACAAGATCGACGACCCGAAGATGAAGGGCCAGGAGAACGTGATGTTCTTCCACTGGAAATACTTCGATGAAGCCAACGACTACGTGAAGGGCCGCGTCGGCTGGTTCATCGTGCAGCCCGAATCCGGCAGCGCCGACAAGGTGGCGAACGTCATCGACAAGCTCAGCGCCAATTCCGACCATGAAACCAAGACCCAGACCGAGGCCGCGTTCAACCAGAGCTTCGCCAAGCAGTTCGCCGACATCGGCCTGATCGTCACCGCGATCATGGGCGCGGTGTTCTTCACCCTGCTCTTGCTCACCGGCAACACCATGGCGCAGGCCGTGCGCGAACGCATCCCCGAACTCGCGGTGCTGAAGACGATCGGTTTCAGCAATCGCAGCGTGCTGTGGCTGGTGCTGGCCGAATCGATGTTGCTGGTGGTGCTGGGCGGGATGATCGGACTGGGCATCGCGGCCCTGCTGGTGCCCGCGGTCAGCGCCGGCAGCGGCGGGATGATCCAGCTGCCTTCGCTGCTGCCGGAAACCTGGGCGATGGGCCTGGGCCTGGCGCTGCTGATTGGCCTGGTGGTGGGCCTGTTGCCGGCCTTGCGCGCGATGAAGTTGAACATCGTCGATGCACTGGCCGGCCGATAAGGGGACGACGACATGAAGCGATTTTTTTCCGGCCTGCTCACCGTGCTCCTGCTGGCGGCGTTACTCGGCGTGTGGATCGTGCTGCCGTGGTACGCGGTACTCGGCGCGGCGGTGGTCATCGCACTGTGGCTGTTCCTCACTCGCAGCGGGCGGCTGGCGCGCGAAGCGGCGAAGATCGGCATCGCCGGCCTGCCGCAGCGCTGGGGCGCCTCGCTGGTGATCGTGGTCGGCATCGCCGGCGTGGTCGCGGTGCTGGTGGCGATGCTGTCGATGGGCGAAGGCTTCAAGGCCACCCTGGCCAGCACCGGCAGCGACGACAGCGCGATCCTGCTGCGTGCCGGTTCGCAGGCGGAAACCAACTCGGTGATCAGCCGCGACCAGGTGCCGCTGCTGACCACCCTGCCGGGCATCGCCAAGGGCCAGGACGGCAAGCCGCTGGCATCGCCGGAGTTGTCGCAGGTGGTGAACCTGCCGAGCATGGCCGATGGCACCGATGCCAATGTGCAGTTCCGCGGCGTGGGCCCGGCCGGTTGGGCGATCCGCCCGCAGCTGAAAATCGTGGAAGGCCGCAAGTTCAATCCCGGCCTGCGCGAGATCGTGGTCGGCAGCGGTGCGCAAAAACAGTTCCGCGGGTTGGAACTCGGCAAGCAGTTGAAGCTGGCCAACCAGCAGTGGACGGTGGTCGGTGTGTTCCATGCCGGCGATTCGCACGATTCCGAACTGTGGGCCGACGCCGAAGTGCTGGGCCCGGCCTACCAGCGCCAGGCCTACCAGTCGATGACGGTGAAGCTGGACGGTAAGGACGGCTTCAAACAACTCAAGGGGGCGCTGGCCGCCGATCCGCGGCTGAAGCTCGATATCGAGACCACCCACGACTACTACAGCAAGCAGTCCGAGCAGTTGAACAAGCTGATCCGCATCCTCGGCATCGTGATCGGCTCGATCATGGCGATCGGCGCGATCTTCGGCGCGCTCAACACCATGTACGCGGCGGTCGCCGGCCGTGCCCGCGAGATCGCCACCATGCGTGCGCTCGGCTTCCGCGGATTACCGGTGGTCAGCGCGGTGATGCTGGAAACCATGCTGCTGGCGTTGCTCGGCGGACTACTCGGCGCGGGCTTGGCCTGGTTGGTGTTCAACGGCTACACGGTGAGCACGCTGGGCCAGAACTTCAGCCAGGTGGTGTTCCAGTTCCGCGTCTCGCCGGAACTGCTGTGGACGGGATTGAAGTGGGCGCTGGGGATCGGTTTGGTCGGCGGCTTGTTCCCGGCCCTGCGCGCGGCGCGCCTGCCGGTGACCGAGGCGTTGCGCGCGGCCTAGCCCAAGCCTTCGCGCGGTGCGGCCTGTCGACGCCCACCGCGCCACAGGCCTTCGCCGACAAAGATCGCCAAGGCAAGCCAGATGCAGGCGAAGCCGATCAAGCGGTCGCGATCGAAGGGTTCGTGGAAGACATACACGCCGATCAGGAATTGCAGGGTCGGCGCGATGTACTGCATCAGGCCGACCGTGGCCAACGGAATGCGGCGCACCGCATAGGCGAAACCGATCAGCGGCAACGCGGTGAGGATGCCGCCGAACACCAGCAGCGCACTCAACCATGCGCCGTATCCCGCGCCGAAGCCGCCCGTTCCATGCGCCTCGCTCCACAGCAACAACGCCAGCGCAGGTAGGAACAGATAGGCGCTTTCCACGCCAAGCCCGCTCACTGAGTCAACGTGCGCCAGTTTGCGCAGCAAGCCATACAGGCCGAACGAGGCCGCCAGCGCCAACGCGATCCACGGGAAGCTGCCGTAGTTGAAGGTCAGCCACAGCACGCCAACCGCGGCGATGGCGATCGACAGCCACTGCACCGGCCGCAAGCGTTCGTGCAGGAAGACGACGCCCAGCACCACGTTGAGCAGCGGATTGATGAAGTAGCCCAGCGCGGTCTCGACCACGTGGCCGGCATTCACCGCCCAGATGTACAGCCCCCAGTTGAAGGCGATCAGCACGCCGCTCAGTGCCAGCATCCAGCGCAGTTCCGGGCGGCCACGCAAGGTGTCCTTCAGCCAGTGGCGACCATCGCGCCAGAACAGGAACGCGCCGACGAACAGCGTGCTCCACACGATCCGGTGCAGCACGATCTGCAGCGACGGCACCGCCTTCAGCAGGTGCCAGTAGAGGGGCACGACGCCCCAGACGACGAAGGCGAGCATGCCGATCCACAGGCCTCGGCGCATTTCGGCTTGCGATGTCACGTTTTTTTCGCCTTCTTCGCCTTGGCCAGAGTGATCGCAACCACGCCCGACAGGATCACGCCCATCGCGATCAGCTCATGCGCACCGAAGCGCTCATGCGCCAGCCATGCACCCAGCGCCACCGCGATCGCCGGGTTGATGTAGGCATAGCTGCTGGCCAGCGCCGGCCGTACATGGTGCAGCAGCCAGATGTAGGCGGTGAAGCCGAACCAGGAACCGAACACGATCAGGTAGGCGAACGCACCCAGCGCGTGCGGCGTCGGCAACGCGTGCATGCGCTCGCCGGCCAGCAGGCCTGCGCCCAGCATCGCCACGCCACCGCACAGCATCTGCGCGGCGGCGTTCATGAACGGCGGGGCGAGATCGCGGCCACGGCTCCAGATCGAACCGAACGACCACGCCAAGGTGGCGACCAGCAACGCGGCCATACCGGTCTTGGATGCGGTCAGGCTGCTGTCCGCATTGAGCCAGAGCACGCCGAGGAAGCCGATGCCAAGGCCGATCCATTCCGTCCGCGTCGGATGCTCCCCGCGCATCGCCGCGAAAATGCCCATCCACAACGGTGCGGACGCCACCGCCACCGCGGCCATGCCGGAGCTGACGGTCTTCTCCGCCAGATTGACCATGCCGTTGCCGAGCAGCATCAACAGCACGCCGAGCACTGCCGCGTTGCGCCACTGCGCGCGGGTCGGCGCCGGCATCCCGCGCAGGCGCAGGAAAGCGAACATCAGTGCGCCGGCGATGGTAAAGCGAATACCACCGAGCAGGAACGGCGGGAAACCGCCTTCCAGCGCGAAACGGATGCCCAGGTAAGTGGAGCCCCAGATCAGGTATACCGCCGCCAGTGCAAGGGCGACGCGACTACCCGTGGTGCTGTGAGAAGTATCGAGGACCGTGCTGTTCATGCGTTCAGGCTACGCCCGCGGAACGGACGCCGTTTGAAAAATCATGCGCCTTCACGCAAAATTTTTGCGTGACCGTTCCCATCCTGCTCGACGATTTCGACCACCGCCTGCTGGCCCTGCTGCAAGACGATGCCTCGCGCACGCTGACCACACTCGGTGAAGCGGTCGGTTTGTCGCCCAGTGCGGTGCAGCGGCGCTTGACCCGTTACCGCAAGCAAGGCTTGTTGCAACAGGTGGCGATACTGGACGCGCAAGCATTCCCGGCGGTGGTGCTGGCCGCGGTGTGGGTGACCATGGAACGCGAGTCGGTGCGCACGCTCAATGCGTTCTACGCACGCATGCGCGCCGCACCGGAAGTGCAACAGTGCTACCAGCTGGCCGGCGACTGGGATTACCTGGTGATCATGGCCACCACCAGCGTCGGTGCGTATCGCGAGGCCGCCGAGCGCCTGTTCAAGGTCGACGGCAACATCAAGCGCTACGAAACCCGGCTGGTGTTCGATACGGTCAAGCGCGGGCTGCGCATCCCGACCCGCATCGCCGGCACCCGACGGGCGCACAGCAAGGCGAAATCCGGCCAAGGCGGTTGACGGCACACCTTGCGACGGGTCTGATAGGGGTTCGCCGGCATGCCGGCGAATTCGGCAAGGAGTGGCAGGGCCATGCATGGCATTCGCAAGCGGCTGCTGATCGGCGGCGCGGTATTGGCCGCGCTCGTACTCGGCATCGGCCTGCCGTTGGCGATGCGGGCGATCGATCGCAGCACGCGCACCCTGGAAGTACGCGACGCGCAGAACGACAGCATCCGCCTGCAGCGGATGCTGTCCAACCAGTTGGCGGACTTCGCCAGCTACGCACGCGACTACGGCAACTGGGCACTGACCGCCG